>CAZIPA010000008.1:0-63692 GCA_964541085.1 uncultured Oscillospiraceae bacterium
GATCATGGTGACATCCTTGCCGATACCCTCAGCGCCCAGAGCAGCCTTGGTGAAGCTGGTAGCCATGGAGAAGAAGTAAACCAGACCGTCGTCATGGACGGGCAGGATGGCGGACATCTCGCAGGACTCGATATTGACGCAGCAGATGGACAGATCGTACTCGTTGCCATCGTTGGCCTTCAGAGCCTCTTCCATAACCTGGACGGGCTTGGTGCAGTCAGCCACGATCACATCGGTGTAGACGCCCAGCTCCAGCAGAGCAGGAACCTGCTTGGGATTGCGGACAACGCCGACAACCTTGCCCTTGGGGCCGACCTTCTGCATGGCCTCGTAGCCGCACAGAACGCCAGACTTGCCGTTGGCACCCAGAATCAGAACGCTGTCGCCTTCCTTGGGCAGCTTGCGGGCCTGAGCGGGAGCGCCGGCCACATCCAGAGCGGCCAGAGCCAGAGGCTCGGACATATCATCGGGCATCTTGGCATACAGAGCGGACTCGAACAGGACAGCCTGACCAACGATATCCACACGGTCGATATCCTTGTGGATGGCCAGAATCTTTTCGATCTTCAGCGGAGTCATGGACAGGGAGACCAGAGAGACGATCTTGTCGCCAACCTTCAGGTCAAAGCCGGGCTTGGCCAGCAGGTCTTCGCCGATGCGGGCCACGACGCCCTTGAACATACCGCCGGAACCGGTGACGGGGTTCTGCTGCTTGCCGCGCTCAGCGACAATACCCATAATCATTTCGCCGATCTTCTGCTCGTCGCCGCCGCAGGCTTCTTCGATCTGAGTGAAGGAAGCGGAGTCGATGTTCAGAGAAGTAACATCGCAGATGATTTCGTTGGAATACTCCTTGGTCATATCGTTGTCGACCTTCCAGGCGGCCTGAGTCAGAACACCCTGGGGCTCGATAACGCGATGCGCGCCGTACTTATTGCCTTTCATGGACATGGGAATTACCTCCTAAAATTATTTCAACAGTGATTAAATGATTTTTACTTTTTCAGGCCCAGGATCTCACGGGCCTCGGCGGGAGTGGCGACCTCACGGCCCAGCAGCTTGGCAAAGGCAACCACCTTTTCCACCAGCTCGCCGTTGGACTTGGCCTTCACGCCGCGCTCCATATAGATGTTGTCTTCAAAGCCAACACGCACATGGCCGCCCATGATGATACCGGTAGCAACCATGGGCCATGCGCCACGGCCAACGCCGGTGACGGTCCAGGTGGAGCCGGCGGGAATCTTGTTCACCAGGAAAGCCAGATTCTCGGGCGTGGCGGGGGTGCAGCCATTGACGCCCAGCACGAAGTTGAACTGCATGGGAGCGCCGGGAACCAGACCCTTCTTGGCCATGTTCAGAACGGTATCCAGATGACCGATCTCAAAGCACTCATACTCGGGCTTGATGTGGTTTTCCAGCATCCTCTGACCAAAGGCACGCATGGTGGGCATATCGTTGACGAAGATATCGTCACCGAAGTTGCAGGTGCCGCAGTCCAGGGTAGCCATCTCGGGCATCAGCTCGGTGGGCTGGAGACGCTCTTCGGGGGTCATGCCGGTAGCGCCGCCGGTAGAGGGGATCAGGATCGCATCGGGGCAGGCTTCCTGAATGGCGGGCAGGATCTCCGCAAAGCGGGCCTTGGACTGGGTGGGGGTGCCATCGTCCTCACGGACATGAACATGGATCACGGCAGCACCGGCATCATAGGCAGCCTTGGCCTCACGAACCATTTCTTCCTTGGTGTAGGGAACGGCGGGATTGTGTTCCTTCGTGACTTCAGCGCCGCAGATGGCGGCGGTAATAATCAGTTTTTCCATTCTGCCACCTCAGCCTGCTGCTTAGTCCTTGACCTGCTTGCCGCGCTGACGATCCTTGACCACAACGCAGGTGCCGGAAGCACGGCAGACCACCACGGGCTCAGCCAGAACATCGCAGGCAGAATCGTTGATGTCAGTACGGGGAGTGATGACCTTCTTGGCAACGAAGGACATCTTACGGGAGGTGTTGCCAACATTGGTGATTTCGCCGGTAGCTTCGATATAGTCGCCGGCATGAACGGGAGCCAGGAACTCCACTTCGTCGTAGGCCTTGAACAGACCCTCGTCGCCGTCGTTCATGATCAGCAGCTCGGTAGCCACATCGCCGAACAGGTGCAGCATATGGGCGCCGTCAACCAGCTGTCCGCCGTAATGTGCGTCCTCTGCGCCCATTCTCAGTCGAATCATAGATTTCATGATAGTTTCCTCCTAAAGTTTATTTTGAATTTTTTCTTTGCACACAGATACAATAAAAAAGCGCTACAAAAAGGCAAGGCTCGGCTTTCCTTCAATAGCGCTTCATGACAACATGACAGTCGCACCGCGCTGAGCGTTGCGCCCAAGCCAACCCGTCAGACTCCGAACCGGCTTTCGGCAAAAAACCCATTTTCCCGCCGCCTCCGAAAGTCTCTTCGTTATTATCGGCCGGATACCCTGTTTTTTGCGCCTCTATTGCAAACATATTCTTTTTTCGCGGAAGAAAAGCCCTCTTCCCTACTTTTGATTATAAAGGTTTGCTGATTTTCTGTCAATAGATTTTTTGATTGATTTTCTGTTAAATTCCGTAATTCTCTTCTACCATGCTCAATATCTCGGGTTTCATCCCCAGCAGACGGCAGATGTTCAGGGCATCCCGGGGACAATCCTGCCGATCCTCCACCCGATAGAGGCCGTAATTCATGTGCCGGGCAATGAGCTCCACGCCCACTTCGCCCTCGGCCAGAGCGATCTCCTGCTGAAGCTTTTCCACATTCAGATCCTTCAGACCGATGACCTGATAATGGGCGCTGCCCCGCTGGGCCACATTGTCATAATGGGTGGCCAGCACGGTGACGGCATTGGCACCGTTCAGATAGGAGGTGACTGCCTGCACAATGGCTGCACCCTCGTCCGGGTTGGTGCCCCGGGCAAACTCATCCAACAGAATGAAGGCAAAGCCCTCGGGCAGCCGCCGGATCACCTGATTGAAGCGGACGATCTCACCGCCGAAGCTGGACAGGCCCCGGTCGATGGATTCCAGATCCTCCGAGATAATGTGCATACTGTCGAACATGGGAACCTCGGCCTCCCGGGCAAAGGGGAACAGGCCGCACTGGGTCAGCAGAATGTTCAGGGCGATGGTTTTCAGTGCCACGCTCTTGCCGCCCATGTTGGCTCCGGTGATCACCGTCGCGCCCTTTTCCAGCGCAATGGATACCGGCGTGAAGCGCTTGCCCTTTTCCTCCAGCACATCGGAAATCTGGGGGTTGATCATATCCTCCATCCGCAGGCTGCTTTCTGTCAGGCGGGGCATGACACCGCCGTATTTTTTTGCCAGGCGGGCCTTTTCCACCGTCAGGTCCACATCGGCCAGCGCATCCATATTGTGCAGCATGGCATCCAGATAGGGCCGCAGCTTTTCCGAGAGCTGGCCGCGCACCACCATTTCCTCATGCTCCTCCTCGGCGGCAGCCAGCACCCGGCGGGCCAGCAGCGCCTCCTTTTCCTCGCCGTTGGGCAGACGGCGAATCTGCTCCTCCAGCGTTTTTTTCTCCTTCCGGGCCGTGCGCAGACGGGGAGAATAGCTGTCGCTGATGTAGAAGGTGGCAATGCGGTTGTGCTCCGGATCCAGCAGCTCCAGCGCCGCACCGGTGTCCAGCAGAGAAACACCCTCCAGTCCCAGCGTCTGCTGCACCGCGTCAAACAGCGGCAGCAGCTCGTCCGTTTGCAGCAGGAAGCGCTTGACCTCAAACAGCTCGATCTCGTTCAGCGCCGCCTCCCGGCATTTGTTCACCGTCAGGCGGATATTTTTGGTACACATCAGCGTGCTGAGCATTTTGTTCAGCGGCTCCTGACACCGCACCTGCCCCTCCAGCACCCGGCGGATGTTGTTCAGCTGCCGCAGCAGCTCTGGCTTTTCCTCCGGTGTAAAGGGCTTCAGATGCCGCACGGCCTCTGTTCCGTAGGGAGAGCAGGGGCACAGGGCATCCATCACATATTGAAACCCGATGTTTTCCTTCTGGGTAAATTTCAGCTCGATCATAGGTCAGAATCCTCCACATTGATCACCGGCAGGTTGACACCGGCCTGCATTTTTGCCATCAGCTCATCCTTGTCAAAATGAAAGCCGTAGGCCGAGAAGGGATTTACCGTAACCGCCACCAGATTCACCGACTCCATCACCTGAAGCCGGATGCCCCGGATCAGCAGCTTTTCATAATTGGCCCGCTTCAGCAGAATCTTGCTGCTGTCCCGCACCAGAAAGGCCATGCCCTTCAGCGGCGCATTGGACATGAGCAGCGGCTGCACCAGTCCGTCGGACAGTGCCCCGCCAAAGAAGATGGACCGGGTGCCCTCCGCCTCCGGTCTGCGCAGACCGTCCTCCACGGAAACGCCCGCAGGCAGCTGCCAGGGGCCCTTTTCGCCAAAGAGGATCGTTCCCCGGAAATCCTCACTGAGAGCCTCCACACAGGCGCGCAGCTCCCCATCCTCCGTTTCCGGCAGGGTCAGCACCCGGCAGATATGGGCGGTATCCTCCACCACCACATCCATATTTTTATGATAGGACGCACCGGTACACAGAATGGTGGCATCGCTGACGCTGCGGCTGCAAAGGGTCTTGCGGCTGAGAGCACCGTCAATCATCACCAGATCGGCTCCCATAGCCTGAAACCGGCGGCTGAGCCAGGCCAGCTGTGCCGTCATGGAGGGGCCTGCCAGCTGGATGCTGCCGTCACTTCTGGCCCGGAGCATCACCACATCTCCCATGGGCGTGGAAATGCCCGTAGTGTCCAGAATTTCCCGGCTCACATCACAATGCCGGAGGATCAGCTCGGAGGCCGTAGCCACCAGCGTCCCCTCCCGCACATAAATTCCCGGCTTTTTGGTGCCGGTGACCAGATCCTTGCTTTCGCCGTCCCGGCCGATGGAAGTCAGGGCGATGGTCTGTCCGTTGTCCCGTACCTCCCGGATGATCCGATTGAGCACGGTGGTCTTTCCGGCGTTTTTACACATTCCGATAATGGACACCGACCGATAGGGACGGATCAGCGTGCTGAGGGTGGTTTTCATAGATTTCCTTCTCCCTTTCCGCCGGAATCACAGGCATCCAGCACTTCTCCGATAATCACATTGGACACCAGAAAGCCTTCCGGTGTCAGATACCAGCGTCCGCCGTCACAGACGGCGTGGCCGCTTTTCCGATAGGGCTCCAGCTTTTCCGCAAAGGGCGCAAAATCCCGGCGAAAGCGCCGCTGAAAATCTCCCTCATCAATGCCGTCACAGGTGCGCAGGGCCAGCATCAGATATTCTCCCACCCGCTCTGCGGCAGGACAGGAGATCTCGTCCGCATCCTCCACAATGGGATTCTGCCCCTGCATTCCCCGGATATAGCTCTGGATGTCCTCGGTATAATAAAAGCGTTTTCCGTTGTAAAAGCTGTGGGCCGCGCAGCCAAAGCCCAGATATTCACTGAGATCCCAATAGCGGCTGTTGTGCCGGGAACGGAAGCCCGGTCTGGCATAGTTGGAAATCTCATACTGCACATAGCCCCGCCGGGCCAGCCGCCCGGTGAGGGCCAGATACATATCCGCCTGCAAATCATCGTCCGGCCGGGGCGGATTTTCCCGATACATGGGGGTGCCCTCCTCCAGCTTCAGAGCGTAGCAGGAAATGTGCTTCGGCTCCAGATCGCAGATGGCATCCACGCTGCGCAGACAGCTTTCCAGGCTCTGCCCCGGCAGACCGAACATCAGGTCCAGCGAAATGTTGTCCGTGCAGTATTGCCGGCACAGCTCCACCGCCCGGGCGGCAGCGGCAAAATCATGAACGCGTCCGATGCGCCGCAGCTGTTCATCGTCTGCCGACTGGACACCCATGGAAATGCGGTTCACCCCCGCCTTTTTCAGCGTCTTCAGCAGCGCCTTGTCCACGCTCTCCGGATTGACCTCCACGGTGATCTCCGCGTGACGATCCAGCCGTACCCGTTTGGACAGGGCCTTCAGCAGCGTGGCCAGCCGTTTTCCGCCGAACACCGAGGGGGTTCCGCCGCCGATATAGACCGTGTCCACCGGATATTCTCCGCCGGGCAGGAAAAAATCCTCCAGCTGACGCAGCAGCGCCGCCAGATAATCATCCATCAGCTGCGCATCCCACTGGGCCGTGGTGCAGAAATCGCAATAGGCACAGCGGCTTTTGCAAAAGGGAATATGAAAATAAACACCCAGCTTCTGATTCATACCGTTTCACCCTCCGGCGTGCCGGGCGTTTATTCCTCGTCCAGCCGCAGCACCGCCATAAACGCCTCCGTTGGCACCTGAACCGTGCCCAGAGAGCGCATTTTCTTTTTGCCTTCCTTCTGCTTTTCCAGCAGCTTTTTCTTTCGGGTAATATCGCCGCCATAGCACTTGGCCAGCACATCCTTGCGCAGCGCCTTCACCGTCTCCCGGGCAATGATCTTGCCGCCGATGGCAGCCTGCACCGGAATCTCGAACATCTGGCGGGGGATATTTTCCTTGAGCTTTTCACAGATGCGCCGGGCACGGCCATAAGCCTTGTCCCGATGGGCGATAAAGCTCAGGGCGTCCACCTGATCCCCGTTCAGCAGCAGATCCACCTTTACCAGATCAGAGGGACGATATTCGGAAATCTGATAGTCCAGCGACGCATAGCCCTTGGTGCGGGCCTTCAGCGCGTCGAAGAAATCGTAGATAATTTCGTTCAGCGGCATTTCGTAATGGAGCTCCACCAGATGGGTGTCCAGATACTGCATATCCTTGAACACGCCCCGCCGCTCCTGACACATGGGCATGATATTGCCCACATAATCCGGCGGCGAAATGATGGATACCTTTGCATAGGGCTCTCTTGCCTCCACAATGATGCCGGGATCGGGATAGTTGTGGGGATTATCCACCCGCACCGTGCTGCCGTCGGCCTTGTCCACCAGATAAATGACGGAGGGCAGCGTGGTCACCAGATCCAGATCAAACTCCCGCTCCAGCCGCTCCTGAATGATCTCCATGTGAAGCATTCCCAGAAAGCCGCAGCGGAAGCCAAAGCCCAGCGCCACAGAGGACTCCGGCTCGAAGGTCAGAGAGGCATCGTTCAGCTGGAGCTTTTCCAGCGCATCCCGCAGATCGGGATATTTGGAGCCGTCCTCGGTATAAATGCCGCAGTAAACCATGGCCTGTGCCGGACGATAGCCGGGCAGCGCCTCGGCGGCGGGACGGTCGGCCTCGGTGATGGTGTCGCCCACCTGGGTATCCTTTACGGTTTTGATGGAGGCGGTAAAATAGCCCACCTCACCGGCGGTAAGGGCCTCTGCCTTCCGCATTCCAAAGGGCTCCAGATAGCCGCACTCCAGCACCTGATAGGTGGCTCCGGTGGCCATCATCCGGATGGTCATGCCCGGGCGGATGCTTCCCTGCTTGATGCGGAAATAGACGATGACGCCCAGATAGGGGTCATACTGGCTGTCGAACACCAGCGCCTGCAAGGGTGCCGTCTCATCGCCCTCCGGCGGGGGCACATTCTTCACGATGTCCTCCAGCACGGCGGGAATATTGATGCCCATTTTGGCGGAAATCTCCGGCGCATCCATGGCAGGCAGACCGATGATGTCCTCCACCTCCTGCTTGGCCTTCTGGGGATCGGCGGCAGGCAGGTCGATTTTGTTGAACACCGGCAGAATCTCCAGATCCGCATCCAGCGCCAGATAGGTGTTGGCCAGCGTCTGAGCTTCCACGCCCTGGGTAGAGTCCACCACCAGCACCGCACCCTCACAGGCGGCAAGGCTCCGGGAGACCTCATAGTTAAAGTCCACATGGCCCGGCGTGTCGATCAGGTTCAGCTCATACACCTGTCCGTCCTCGGCCTGATAATTCAGGGTGACGGCACGGGCTTTGATGGTGATGCCCCGCTCCTGCTCCAGCTCCATGTTGTCCAGCATCTGGGAATGAATTTCCCGCTGGGAAACGGAATTGGTCAGCTCCAGCAGCCGGTCGGCCAGCGTGGATTTGCCGTGGTCAATGTGGGCGATGATGGAAAAATTACGAATTTTAGAACGGTCGATCATGGCGGTTCGCTCCTGCAAAGAGATTTCCTACAGATTTTTTCACTCTCCATCATAGCACAAGCGCCGTTTTCATGCAAGTGCTTTACCGGCTTTTTCCGGGCGCAAAAAAGCGGTACGAAAGCCCGTACCGCCTGCGCTTGTCATTCCGATTGTTTATACGCCGCTCTCCGGCAGCTCCACCATAAAGCAGCAGCCGCCCTCCGGCAGATTTTCCACCCAGACCCGGCCGCCGCTGATCTGCACGATCTGCCGCACCAGCGCCAGTCCCAGACCGTTGCCCTCCATCTCCCGGGAAAGATCGCTCTGGTAAAACTTGTGAAAAATCCGTTCCCGGTCTTCCTCCGGTACGCCGGGGCCGTTGTCCGCAATGGTAAAGCGCACCGTCTCCTCCTGCCGTCCCAGCCGCAGCCGGATCAGCCCGCCCCGGGGCGCGAACTTGATGGCATTGTCCAGCAGATTGGTCCACACATGAATCAGCAGATTTTCATAGCCGGTATATTCCGTCTCGTCCAGCTCCACATCAAACTCCATGTCCTTTTCCGTCCAGCGGTTCTCCAGCGACACAATGGCCTGACGCACCTGTTCATCCAGCCGGAAGGCCGTGCGCTGAGGGTGAATGGACTGGTTGGACAGTCTGGACAGCAGCAGAATGTTGCCTGTCAGTGCGGACAGGCGGCGGGTGTTCAGCAGAATCTTGTCGATATAGACCTGCTGTTCCTCCGTGGATTGCTGGTGATCCTGAAGCAGCGCGGCATAGCCCTCGATGGCGTTGATGGGCGTTTTGAACTCGTGGGAGACGCTGGAAATGAAATCCGTTTGCAGGGTTTCCGTGGCACCCAGCTCCTTCACCATCCGGTTGAAACTGTCATAGAGACTTTTCACATCGGGCAGACGGCTTTTTGTCTCCGCCGTCACCTGAAAATTGCCGCCGGCAACCTCCTTCATTTTCTTTTCCAGCTGGGTCACCGGACGGAAAAAGGCCCAGGTGATATAGGTAGTGACGGCACCGCCGATGCCCAGACTGAACAGCAGCGCCCAGCCCATGGTGGAAAGGGCCACAGTCACATTGAGCCAGCGCTTCAGCAGCCATGCCGCCAGCTCCGCCAGCAGCGCCGTCCCGGCATAGGACACCATGCAGATGAAGAAAAACTGAAATTGCAGACCGGGCTTGAACAGCCGTTTTTTCTTCTTCACAGCTTCACCACCTTATACCCCACGCCACGCATGGTGACGATTTTGAAATCCGGATTGTCCCGGAAGCGATCCCGCAGGCGGCCGATATGCACATCCACCGTATGAGGATCCGTTTCCGATTCATAGCCCCAGATATCGTCCATCAGCTGCTGCCGGGTAAAGATGCGTCCGGGGAAGGAAGCCATTTTGTACAGCAGCATAAACTCCTTCTGGGGCAGGGTCATGCTGCCCCGGTCATCGTGAACGGTGAGAGAATCGCATTCCAGCACGGTGTTTCCCAGCACCTGCCGCCGCTCGTTGGCCATCTGGGCCCGGCGCAGCAGTGCGCCCACCCGCAGCACCATCTCATTCACATTCACCGGCTTGACCATATAATCATCGCTGCCGGAGAGAAAGCCCATGCGCATATCATCAAAGGCATCCTTGGCGGTAATCATCATCACCGGCGTATTCATGCCCGCCTCCCGCAGCGCCCGCACCAGCTCATAGCCATCCATTTTCGGCATCATGATGTCGGAAATAATCAGGTCGTAATAGCTGATATCCAGCGCCGCCAGCGCCTCCTCTCCGTTGGAAACGCCCACCACGGTATAGCCGTTTTTCACCAGCACATGCTGAAACAGCTGCCGCAGCTCCCGGTCATCCTCGGCAATCAGAATCTTAAACACGGTTTTTCCTCCCCACGCAGTTTTCTACTCTTAAATTATAAGCCTTCTCTGAACTGTTCGTCAACTCAGCTTCAACGGTCGTTGAAGATTTTTGCCGCCATAGCTGCCGCTTTTTTCGGCCCGGCCCGCACTTTCTTCCGCTTTCCGGGGAAAAGCCACGGAAGGATGGGGCTTCTTGCTTGACAAGCGCCGGGATTTTGCATAAACTATAGGCAGTAAAATGGGAATGGAGGTTCACACGATGAATCATTCGGAAAAGACCATGGAAAAGGTCGTCGCCCTCTGCAAAAGCCGCGGCTTTGTTTATCCCGGCAGTGAGATTTACGGCGGTCTGGCCAACTCCTGGGACTACGGCCCCCTGGGCGTGGAATATAAGAACAATGTAAAACGGGCCTGGCTGAAAAAGTTTGTGCAGGAATGCCCCTACAATGTGGGTCTGGATTCTGCCATCCTGATGAACAGTCAGGTGTGGATGGCCTCCGGCCATGTGGCCACCTTCAACGATCCCCTCATCGACTGCAAGGTGTGCAAAATGCGTCACCGTGCGGACAAGCTGGTGGAGGATTATGTGCAGGCACAGGGTCTGGATGTGAATGTGGAGGCCATGACCGGCGAAGAGCTGGTGGCCTTCATCCGGGAAAAGCAGATCCCCTGCCCCGGCTGCGGCAAGTCTGACTTTACCGACATCCGCAAGTTCAATCTGATGTTCAAGACCCATCAGGGCGTTACCGAGGACAATTCCACAGAGGTATATCTCCGCCCCGAAACGGCTCAGGGCATCTTTGTCAACTTCCGCAATATTCAGCGCACCACCCGCAAAAAGGTTCCCTTCGGCGTGGCGCAGATCGGCAAATCCTTCCGCAATGAGATCACCCCGGGCAACTTTATCTTCCGCATCCGGGAGTTTGAGCAGATGGAGCTGGAGTTTTTCTGCAAGCCCGGCACCGATCTGGAGTGGTTCCAGTACTGGCGGGAATATTGCCATACCTGGCTGAAGTCTCTGGGCATGAAGGACGAGCATCTGCGTCTCCGTGACCATGAGAAGGAGGAGCTTTCCTTCTACTCCAAGGCCACCACGGACTTTGAATATCTGTTCCCCTTCGGCTGGGGCGAGCTCTGGGGCGTGGCTGACCGCACGGATTATGACCTGACCCAGCATATCAAGGCCTCCGGTCAGGATCTGAGCTATTTCGATCCCGAGACCAACGAGCGCTATGTGCCCTATGTGATCGAGCCCTCTCTGGGCGCAGACCGTGTGGCGCTGGCCTTTTTGGTGGAAGCCTATGACGAAGAGGTGGTGGACGCGGCCAAGAATGACACCCGTGTGGTCATGCACTTCCATCCTGCGCTGGCTCCCTTCAAGTGCGCTGTGCTGCCCCTGAGCAAAAAGCTTGCTGGCAAGGCTCAGGAGATTCAGGCCATGCTGTCCAAATCCTTCATGGTGGATTATGACGACGCCGGTTCCATCGGCAAGCGTTATCGCCGTCAGGATGAGATCGGCACGCCCTACTGCATCACCGTGGACTTTGAGACGGTGGGCGATGACAACACCCCTGCGGACAACTGTGTCACCGTCCGGGATCGGGATACCATGGAGCAGGTGCGTATGCCCATCAGCGAGCTGGACGCCTATATCCGGAGCAAGCTGGAGTTCTGATGATTACGGGTCTGACGAATGCCGTCAGGCCCTTTTCTATTCTTTCCGAAGGGAGACAGCGCAATGACACCGGAACAGCTTTTGCATATTCTGCACACCGCAGAGCATCTCAAGGATGTCACACGGCACTCCTACACCTCCGGCGGGCGGCATGAAAGCACGGCGGAGCACAGCTGGCGGCTGGCCCTGATGGCCTATTTTCTCCGGGCCGATTTTCCGGAGGTGGATATGGATCGGGTGATCCGGATGTGTCTCATCCACGATCTGGGAGAGGTCTTTACCGGCGATATCCCCAGCTTTTTGAAAAGCACGGCGGATGAGCAGCAGGAGGAAGCGCTGCTTTCCCGCTGGGTCTCCTCCCTGCCCGCGCCCTATGGGGCGGAGATGGCCGAGCTGTATGCGGAAATGGCAGCCCAGCAAACGCCGGAGGCCCGCATCTACAAGGCGCTGGACAACATGGAGGCGGTTTTGCAGCACAACGAGGCGGCCCTTTCCACCTGGACGGAGAATGAATATTCTCTGAATCTCACCTACGGCACGGAGCGTGCGGCCTTTTCTCCGGTGCTTTCCACTTTGCGGCAGGCGCTGCGGCGGGAGACGGAGGAAAAGCTTCAGTCCGGAAAGTAAACAGCAGAGGAGGCTTTCACTGTGTTGGAAGGTATGTTTGTCACGGTCACCCGGTTCAAGGGGTATCAGGGAAAGGTGCCCTTTACCATCGGCAGCCGGCTTTTGTGCTGCAAGGATCCCAACAATACCTATGATACAGAGGCCATCCGAGTGCTGGCCCGGGGCGGTGTGATGGTGGGCTATGTGGCAAACAGCGTTTCCACCAAGGCCAACGGCACCATGTCCGCCGCCCGCATCTATGACTATGTGGGCAATCGTTTTCTCATTGAGGTCTGCTTTTCCACCCAGACCAAGGTGATCTGTCAGGTGCTGCAAAAGGATTTTTCCGACCCGGCGCTGCTGAAAGCCTTTCTCCAGCCGGACACGCCGAAGGAGGAAACGCTGGCGGAGGTCTTCCCGGAGGGACTTTCCGGCGATTGACGCATCCGGGGCGCAATTTCATTCTATAACAAAGCAGGGGCATGGCAGATCGCCATGCCCCTTTTATGATGTTTTTGGAAAGTGCCGTCCGGCTCACTCTGCCGCAAGGCTCAGGATTCCTGCCCGGCGTTGCGCAGCAGGTTGCTGAAATAGGTCTTCAGATGGGAAAAATCCACGCCGCCATTGACGGCATAGGCGTGCAGCTTCTCTCCCTCCTGCCAGTAAACACAGATGGAAAAGCCGTCCCGGGAAAGCGTATAATGCAGGGTATATTCCGGCAGCTCCAGCCGAATCACATCATCGCCCGGGTCCCGGGCGGTCTGCGTTTCCCGGCGGGTGGCCATCAGACCGGGCATATTCAGGATTTGCAGGTAATAATTCAGCGCTCTGGCATCTGCCGACACTTCCTGTCCGTCATAGCACAGCACAGCGCCCTCGGTATACGCCCGGCTGAACTGCAGCTCCAGCTGCTGCAGATCCCGCTTCCAGCCGGTTTGCAGCGCCAGAATATAGATAAAATACAGAATCAGCGCCAGCGCCGCACCAAGAGCCGCCACGCAGCTCACAATGGTCAGCTTTCCACGAAGCCTTTCCCGCAGCCGAAGTCGCGCCATCCTCCCGCCTCCTTTTCCTTCAATGTTTTTCTGCCGAAGGCCGGTTTAGCCCTCTCCGGCGCTGCCGGTGTATTTCGCGAACCAGTCCGAAATCTCCTGCAAACGGCGCACACGGTGCAGCGGCTTGCCCGAGCGGGAAAGCTCGTGATTCTCCCCTTTGAACACCACCATACGGCTGTCCACGCCCATCTCCTTCAGAGCGGTAAACAGCTGATAGCCCTCGGAAATAGGGCAGCGGTAATCGCAGTCAGAATGAATAATCAGCGTAGGCGTTTTGAAATTGCCTGCGTATTTCAGCGGGGACTGCTGCCACATCTTCTCCGGATTCCGGAAAATGGTAGCATCCGTCTGATATTCGCCGAACAGAATGCCGATATCGGAAACGCCGTAAAAGCTGATCCAGTTGGAAATGCTCCGCTGGGTCGCAGCGCAGCAGAAGCGATCGGTATGGCCGATGATCCAGTTGGTCATAAAGCCGCCGTAGCTGCCGCCGGTCACAGCCACCCGCTTCCGGTCGATCTGGGAATAGCGCTCCAGCACGGCATCGGTAAAGTCCATGAGATTGCGATATTCCTGCTGACCATAGCGGCCACGGATATCCGCAAAGGCATCACCCCGGCCATCCGAGCCGATGGGGTTGCAGAAGAACACAAAGTACCCCTGCCCTGCCCAATACTGCATCTCATGATAAAACACCTGACCATATACCGTGCGGGGGCCGCCGTGAATGTCCAGAATGGCGGGATAGCTTTTGGCCGGGTCATAATCCCGGGGCTTCAGGATCCAGCCGGTAATGTCCTGACCCTCGCTCCGGATGGTCAGCTCTTCATAGTCGGACACATAGCAGTCCTCCAGCACCGCCTGATTGAAATCGGAAAGGCGGTCATAGCTGCCGTCGGCGTTCAGGCGATACAGCTCCTGCAAGGCTCCGTCCAGCAGGGCAATGGCCAGCACCTCTCCCGCCCCGTTTACATCAAAGGCATCCACCGAGCCGGTTCCGGCATAAATGGCCTGTCGGCTTCCGTCTCCGGCAATGCGATGGAGATGGCAGGCACCGCCCTGAGTGGACAGGGTATAAACACTGTCGCCCACGCAGCGGATGCTCTCTCCGCCGCCCAGACGGCAATCACTGCCCACGGAATTGTACAGGGAGCCGTAATTTTCGCACAGCAGCGTCAGCGCACCGGTTTCCGGGTCGCAGCGATACAGGAAGGGCGATTCTTCATAGGCATAGGTCTTTCCCTCGCTGCGCAGCAGCAGCAATCCATCCTGCCAGACCAGCGGGCCGGACAGATAGCACTGATCCTGCGGAATCATGCACACTGGCTCGCCGCCGGCGGGATCCACGGAAAACAGACCGGGACGATAACCGGGTCTGCCCTGATAGCACTCTCCCTGAAAATACAGCCGTCCCCGGCAATAGACCGCATCGGACACATTCAGCTCCGGCGGTGTCAGACGCTGCACGCTGCCGCTTTTGCTGTCAAAGGTAAACAGGGCCGTGCGCAGACGGCTGCGGTGGCTTCCGCCGTTGAACCAGAAGGGATGCTCCTCCAGAACGATATAATCCCCGTTTTTCTTTTCCTCGGCAAGCTTTTTCTCCCGCTCTTCCCGGGGCAGCCGATAGGCATCGGGGCAATCCAGCTCCACCTCTGCCGTGAAGAAATAGGTTCCGTTTTCCATGGGGAACAGCTCTCCCGCAGACAGGGGCAGCTCAAAGGCCTTTTCCGCTTCGCCGCCGTCGGTTGCCAGACGGTAATAGGCAGTAAAGCACTCTCCCGCCTCGGCCCGCTTCTTTTCCTCCGAAGAACGGCAGGCCGGGAAGAGCACATGAGTCTCATCCTCCCAGAAAAACAGCGTTTCCTTTCCCATGCCGGAAAGACGGCGGATACCGCTGCCGTCATAGAGATACAGGTTGGAGGTGTAGGAATTGTCCTCCCGGTCGCAGCGGCTCACCGCAAAGGCGGCCTGTTTTCCGCCGGGAGCGTAGCGCAGCCGGGACAAAAAGCGATAATCCAGAAACTGATCCAGCTTCAGGGGCTTCATAGGCACTCTCCTTCCTTACCGGTGTGTGCTCAGTCCAGCGCGTTGCCGGAGCCCAGCACATCACGAATCTTATGCCGCACCATATCCCGCAGGGCATCCCGTCCGTCCTTCAGATACTGACGGGGGTCAAAATGATCGGGATGCTCTGCCAGATGCTTTCGGATGGCTGCCGTCATGCACAGACGCAGGTCAGAGTCGATATTGATCTTGCAGACGGCCATTTTCGCTGCCTGCCGCAGCATTTCCTCCGGAATGCCGATGGCATCGGGCATGGAGCCGCCGTATTCGTTGACGATTTTTACAAACTCCTGAGGCACAGAGGAGCTGCCGTGGAGCACGATGGGGAATCCGGGCAGACGGCGCTCCACTTCCTCCAGAATGTCAAAGCGCAGCCGGGGCGTGGTGCCGGGCTTGAACTTGTATGCGCCGTGGCTGGTGCCAATGGCGATGGCAAGGCTGTCCACGCCGGTGCGGGTGACAAACTCCTCCACCTCGGCGGGATTGGTGAACATGGCATCCTCCTCGGATACATTCACCGCATCCTCGATTCCGGCCAGCTTGCCCAGCTCACCCTCCACCACAACGCCACGGGCGTGGGCATATTCCACCACCTGACGGGTCATTGCAATATTTTCTTCAAAGCTGTACTTGCTGCCGTCGATCATCACGGAGGAAAAGCCGCCGTCGATGCAGGACTTGCACACTTCAAAGCTTTCGCCGTGATCCAGATGCAGCGCCACCGGCAGATCGGTATCCGCAATGGCCGCCTCCACCAGCTTGGTCAGGTAGATATGCTTGGCATACTTCCGTGCGCCGGCAGACACCTGCAAAATTACCGGAGAACGCTCCAGCTGTGCCGCCTCCGTGATGCCCTGAATGATCTCCATGTTGTTCACATTGAACGCACCGATGGCGTAGCCGCCCTGATAGGCTTTTTCAAACATTTCTTTTGTGGTAACCAGTGGCATAAATGCTTCCCCCTGTCAAAATAATCATTGGTGCTTTGATTTTATCACAGTTCTGCCATGTGCGCAACCTTGTTTTGATGTTATTCCCCCATATACGATCAGGATGGTTTTTCCTTCGTCATCCAGATAAACGGTCTGGTCGCCGCCCGCTGTCCCGGATGTATAAAAATGCACCTTCCACACGCTTTTGCTCAGATCCAGCGCTGTTGTCACGCTGTCATATTCGATGGTGCATTCCTTTCCCGCGTGTTCCGCCACATTCTCAGAGGTAATTTCCGTTTCGGCAGTGTTGACAAATCCGGAGGTTTTTACCCCCGGTTGACCCTCGGGATATCGGAAGGCGTCCATTTCCTCCGCAATGTTCTGAAGGATCACCGAATCCGCATTTTCCCCGTCACCGGCCGTCTGTCCGTGGATTTCGCCCGTTTCCGGCCTGCCGTCTGTCCTGCCTCCGTCGGCGCAGCCCGCCATTCCCAATACACAAATCAGGCTCAGAACGAATGCCATTCCTCTTTTCATGTAATCTGCCTCCTTTGTACTTTTTATCGTCCTACTGATACAGACGCAAAAACCGCAAAAAAGTTCCATTGGTCTGGCTAACGCCCGCCAAGCCCTCGTCACCTCTACGGAAGCGGACGCACAGAAAAGGCTCCACAGAGCTCCGGAAGCCTGTGAAGCCGGATTGGGTGCTTTATTTCTGTTCCAGCAGTGCAAACCCCGCATCCATTTCGCCGTTTGCAATCAGCGCCTGCACCGCATCTGCCAGTGCGGCTCTTACGGTATCACGCACCTTTGCATTGCCTGCGTGGTCAACATACACCGTGTATTGACCAAGGTTGAAGCTTGCATAATAAATGATCGTTCTTTCACCCCTGCTGTTTTTGTCCGTCAGGAAATACCCGGCACGGACTTCTGTGCCCCCGATTTCAGAAATGGTTTCCTTCCCCACAAGGATAGTGTCCTTAAAGGTTTCGCCCGGGGCAGTAATCACCAGCGTCACATCCTTCATTTTGCCTTCAAGCGCAACAAAGTGACCGCTTTCCTGTTCAAAGTAAGCAACACCAGACACAGGCAGCTCATGAAATAGCAGGTTGATTTCAGACGGGGTTAATGTATGGCTCTCCACATTGGTGCGTTCTACATCAAATTGTGCCAACCCTGTGTCGGATTTTACGAATACCAATGTATCGCCGTTATCAAAGGTTACCTCATGGTTGCCCCAACTCCCGTTCCGGAGCGCCAGCGCTCCCACAGCCACAAGACACAGACAGGCTGCCACAGCACACCATCCGCGCCAGACAGGTCTTGGGGCCTTGCGGTAATCTCCGGCCTCTTTGATCTTCTTTTCGCTGATGTCGCCGAGGATTTCATACAATTTTTCCTTCGTCATAATTCAAAGCTCCTTTCCAAAAGATAGCTGTGCAGTTTCCCACGGAGGCGGTGAAGGGTCATGGCCACGGCGCCCTCCGTCATGCCGTGTTTTCCGGCGATTTCGGAAATGCTGGCCGTGTACCAGTATCGGTGGATGAAGATGCTTCGTTTTTCCGGAGAAAGGCACTCCAGAAAGGCATCCATGGCCTGGACAAGCTCCCGGCGATCCATTTCCCGCTCTACATCCTCCTTGCCGGAAACCAGCTCGGAAAGCTCATCCAAAACCGCAGGCAGCTCTCCCCCGCCCCGCTTGGCAGCAGTGTTGTGCCGGTATCGGTTCAGCGACAGATTGCGGACGATTTTCCCAAGGAATGCCGATAAACTGTCCGGTCGGTGCGGCGGCATGGTGTTCCATGCCTTCAGCCAGGTATCGTTGACACATTCCTCCGCGTCCTCCGGGCTGCCCAGTATGTTTCTGGCGATAGAGGCGCAGTAGCTGCCGTATTTGTCGGCGGTGGCCGGGATGGCCCGCTCGTCCCTGTCCCAATACAGCTGAACAAGCTCTGCGTCATGCATTTGCTCTCACCTCACTTTTCTTTTTGCCTTTCACTTATATACACAGCTTTTGAACCGGAATCTCACACATTTTTCAAAAATTCCTCACTCCATAATATCATACTGTCAACCGGATTGCAGCATGAAGGCGCAGATGTCTGCTGTCCGCAAAGGCAGCCTGGAAATGCCCCTTCCACATTGACTTTTTACCGGTTTTCTGGTAGGCTAAAGAAAACACGCAAATGTTACGGAGGTTATCACTATGGAACTTCGCGGTGCCTGTATTTTCGGCCAGTCCGGCGGCCCCACTTCTGTTATCAACGCCAGCGCCTACGGCGTTTTTTCCGCTGCTCTGGAGAGCGGCTGCATCACCCGTGTGTTGGGTGCGGCCCACGGTGTCAAGGGCATTCTCAACGATCAGCTTTATGATATCTCGCTGGAGGATCCCCGGGAGCTGGCCCTGCTGAAGAGCACGCCCTCCTCTGCGCTGGGCTCCTGCCGCTACAAGCTGAAGGACGCAGATGCGGATGACACGGATTATCGCCGCATTCTGGAGATTTTCAAGAAGTACGATGTGCGCTATTTCTTCTACAACGGCGGCAATGATTCCATGGATACCTGCAACAAAATTTCGAAATATATGCAGAAGGTTGGCTATGAATGCCGGGTGATGGGCGTGCCCAAGACCATCGACAACGATCTGGCCGGAACGGATCACTGCCCCGGCTTTGGCTCGGCGGCCAAATATATCGCCACCTCCTGCATGGAGATCGCACAGGATGCCCGGGTCTATGATACCGGTGCGGTGACGATTCTGGAGTGCATGGGCCGCAACGCAGGCTGGCTGACGGCTTCTGCCTCTCTGGCCACCATGCAGGGAGAAGGGCCCGATCTGATCTATCTGCCGGAGGTGGATTTTGATGTGGAGCGCTTTTTCGGGGATGTGCGGCGTGTCTGGAACGAAAAGCACAACTGCTTTGTGGCCATTTCCGAGGGCATTCATGACAGCGAGGGCGTGTTTATCAACGAATATGCCGCCAAAAACAGCGGCACCGATGCCTTTGGTCACAAGCAGATGGGCGGCGCAGCGGCTTACCTTGCGGCGCAGGTGAAGGAGCGCATGGGGGTCAAGACCCGTGCCATCGAGCTTTCCCTGCTCCAGCGGTGCGGTGCGCATCTGGCTTCCCGAACCGATGTGGAGGAAGCTGTCTGGCTGGGACGGGAGGCTGTGCTGGCCGCTCTGCGGGGCGAAACTGACAAGATGGTAGCCCTCCGCCGCAAGCCGGATGCCGCAGACTATGCGCCGGAGATCGTACTGGCTGACCTGACCATCACCGCCAACACCGAGCATATGTTCCCGCTGGAATGGATCACCGAGGACGGCGCAGGCATCCGTCCCGCCTTTGCCGATTATGCGCTGCCGCTCATCGCCGGACAGCCGGATTACGCCTGGGAAAACGGTCTGCCCCGCTTCGCAAAGCTGAAAAAGGTTCTGGTGAAATAAATTACAGATATGAAAGCCGCCTGACGGAAGTCAGGCGGCGTTTTGATGCTAAACATCGCCCGGCTGTCGTTGGATACAGACCGGGCGATGTTGCTTCAGTATAAAAAATAGGGCTCGATGGCCTTGCGATAGGCGCACAGCGGCGCCTGCTGCCCCACAAGATAGGCTTCACAGTCAAAGTCCTCTTCATATATGGCCATACTGCCGAAGAGATGCTTCAGGAAGGGGGTATAGGCCAGCTCCGGGTGCAGCCTGCGAATGGTACACAGCAGCCGCAGACCTACTTCAAAGGGCTGGAAATCCTCCCGCCGGGTGATGTGAATCTGGATGCCTGCGCACAGCGTCCCTGCGTGTTTGGAAAAGGACGGTGTAAAATACGCCTCCCGCAGCAGACAGCCCTCCTGCCGTCCCATGGCGGCGATCACGGCCCGACTGTTCAGCCAGGGCGCTCCCAGCAGCTCAAAGGGCTTTGTGGTGCCCCGTCCCTCGGAAAGATTGGTTCCCTCCAGCAGACAGGTTCCCACATACACCAGGGCGGCATCCACCGTAGGCAGATTGGGGGAAGGCGGCACAAAGGGCAGACCGGTTTCCTCATAATACATGGTGCGCTTCACCCGCTCACAGGGCAGCACGGTCAGCGGGCAGCCCAGCTTTTCCGAGGCATTGATATACCGGGCGAACTCTCCGATGGTCAGACCGGTGCGGGCCGCCGTGGCATATTTTCCCACAAAGGAGGCACACGCCGGCTCCAGCAGATTTCCCTCCGCCCGGCAGCCGATCACCGGCGGACGATCCAGCACCACAAAGGGCACGCCAGCCTTGCCGCAGACCTCCATAGCCTCGGTCATGGTATATTGAAAGGTATAGTAGCGGGAGCCGATGTCCGCAATATCGAAAAATACGCAGTCCAGCGTTTGCATGGCCTCCAGAGCAGCTTCCTTTCCCGGGCCATAGGTGCTGTACACCGGAAGTCCGGTTTCCCGGTCGGTATAGGCGGCAACCTCTGCCCCGGCCTGTGCGTCTCCCCGCACACCATGCTCCGGCGAAAACAGCGCCGCAAGGGTAAACTTTTCCCGGAGGATATCATAGGTAGGCCGAAGCTTTGCCGTAACGCCGGTGGGATTGGTAATCAATCCTACCCGCAGCGCAGGCTTTCCCGGCAGAGTCTCCAGCACATCTGCGCCGGAACGAACGGTGTTCTCCATAAGGTTTGCTCCTTTCCGTGAAAAAAAGAAAGCACGAAGGGATCGACCTTCGTGCTTGTTGGTGCGGATGAAGGGACTTGAACCCCCATGAAATTGCTTTCACATGGACCTGAACCATGCGCGTCTGCCAATTCCGCCACATCCGCAACTGCATGAGTTATCTTACATCAAAGGTCGGAAAATGTCAAGGGGTTTTTTCAAAAAAAGAGCGGATTTTTGAAAAAATATTTTTGAAAACCGTATTGACAACGGCGGACGGCTATTGTATACTATTTTCGTAAACAAACGAAGGGGGCGTTCCCGTGAGAATCACCCATGAGGCCGATTACGCGGTTCGTATCATTTATACGATTATGCAGGCAGAGGAGCCTCCGGTGGCCGCCAGCAAGCTGGCAGAGCAGTCCGGTGTGACCCTGCGCTTTACCCTGAAGATTCTGCGGAAGCTGGCCTCCTGCGGCATCGTCACCGCGCAGAAGGGCGCCAGTGGCGGCTATTCTCTGGCTATGGAGCCGGCAGAGATTTCTCTGGGCCTGATTATCGAAAGCATTGACGGCCCCTTTGAGCTGAATCATTGCCTCAATGCGGAGTTTGACTGCACCCGTGTGAAGGACAAAAGCATCTGCCAGTTCCATCACATTTTCGATCAGCTGAATGCAAAGCTCAAGGCCGAGCTTTACAATATTAAAATGGATTCTTTTAAAAATTAAAAAATCGGAGGTATTTTGTTATGAAGAAGTGGGTATGTCCTGTTTGCGGTTATGTTCATGAAGGCGAGCAGCCCCCCGAGTTTTGCCCCCAGTGCCGTGTTCCCGGCTCCAAGTTTGTGGAGCAGAAGGCCGATATGGCCTGGGCTGCCGAGCACGTGATCGGCGTTGGCCGTCAGTTTGGCGCAGATGTTCCCCAGGAGGCCCAGGAAGAGATCATTGCCGGCCTGCAGGCCAATTTCACCGGTGAGTGCACCGAGGTTGGTATGTATCTGGCTATGGCCCGTGCCGCTCATCGGGAGGGTTATCCCGAGATCGGTCTGTATTGGGAAAAGGCCGCTTATGAAGAGGCCGAGCACGCCGCCAAGTTCGCCGAGCTGCTGGGCGATGTGGTGAGCGCTTCTACCCAGAAGAATCTGGAGCTGCGTGTGGAAGCCGAAAACGGCGCTACCGCCGGCAAGACCGATCTGGCCAAGCTGTGCAAGAAGTACAATCTGGATGCCCTCCACGACACCATCCATGAAATGGCTCGGGACGAGGCCCGCCACGGCCGTGCCTTCGCCGGTCTGCTGAACCGCTATTTCGGCAAATAAGAATACAGCACAAAGAATCAAGAGGAAGCGTGAGCTTCCTCTTTTTGTATGATTGTCTATGGGATTAGGGCAGCTTGATATTTTTCCAGCCGGACACATTGCACTGGCCGTCATCAAGTGTTATAGTTTTCAGAGGTTCATTTGCAGTGAAACCGCACATAATGACGGCTGTCTTCACTTCCGGAAAACAGCGTGGTATAGGCCAAAACCTCATCCGGTCGTCCCGGGCACTGGTAGATTGGGTCGCCTACAGACAGGCCGGATGCCTCGCCGTTTTCCATAGCGGACACGGAGGTCATGATACCCGTGACCTCCCCGATCTGCTGATAATCCTCAGAAATCCAACTGGTTGCGCCCACATAGGTATAGATGGTATCGTTGATCTTCACCATCGGAATTGCCGGAAGCTGCGGGTTAAAGGTCTGATTCTCGGCAAGGTCGCCGGGGTTTGGCTCTCTGCCACAGGCGGCAAGCAACACAATGGCAACCATTGCGAAAATGCACAGCAGGCATCTGCTGCGCTTGCGGGAACCAAACACGGCAGCACCTCCAAATCATAATCAAAAACAAAAGCATCCTCAATCTTACATTCCCGGGCAGAAAGCTGCTGTCAATGCAGCGCCCCCGCCCTTCCCTGGGCCAGCAGGGCTGCGCCGATCATGCCGGCGGTGTTGCCCAGCAGAGCGGGCTTCATCTCCAGAATCTCATAGCCGGGCATGACCATGCCCTTGGTGCATTGCTCCACAAGGCGGAACAGGCGGGCATTCTGCATGATTCCCCCGCCCAGCACCATCAGCGGCGGATTGAAAATGTGTACCAGCGTACACAGGCCATAGGCCACCCGGCGGGTCCACTGCTCCACGGCGGCAGAAACCTGCGGTTCGTCCAGCAGGGCACACACATCTTTGCCGTTCTGCACCTCCGGGCGCACCTGCTGCACCAGCTGAATCAGTGCAGGTGCGGCAGCATAATTTTCATAAAACGCACCCCAGGGGCCGTGATTGTCCGGGCGTTCGCTGAAGAGGCACATTCCGCCGAACTCTCCTGCCGAGCTGGATGCGCCGCGATACACCTTGCCGTCCAGCACAATGGCACCGCCTACGCCGGTGCCGTAAGTCACCATCAGAAAATCCGGCGCTCCCTTTCCGGCACCCAGTGCGGCTTCTCCCACGGCAGCTGCATTTACATCATTTTCCACCGCAACTGGCACCTGAAAGCGTTTTTCCAGCAGCGCCCGCAGCGGCGTTCCGGTATAGCCGGGGAGAATGCTGTCAAAAATGATCTCGCCCTCCCGGCCCACAGAGCCACGGGTGGAGATGCCGATGGCATCTACCGGGCCCATGTCCGCAATGATGGCACAAAGCTGCTCCAGCAGCGCCTCCACCGTGGATACCGGCGTGGGGGTCTCCCGGGGCGGGGTCAATGCGCCGGACTGCCACAGGGCAGATTTGACGGTTGTGCCGCCGACATCCAGCGCCGCAATGCGCAAATCAGTCTTCCACATGGCAAATCACCGTCAGGTCGGGATGCAGCTGCAGCACGGATGCGGGGACATGGGGGGTGATGGGGCCGTACAGTGCCTGCTCCAGCGCCTGTTTTTTCCCGGCTCCGTCGGCAATCAGCAAGATTTTGCGGGCCTGCATGATGGATCCAATGCCCATGGTAATGGCCCGGCGGGGCACCTGATCCACAGATTCGAAAAAGCGCCGGTTGGCCTGAATGGTGCTCTCCTTCAGGTCGGTGATATGGGTGTTCCGGGGAAAGCTTTCGCCCGGCTCGTTAAAGGCGATATGGCCGTTGCTGC
Source organism: uncultured Oscillospiraceae bacterium (assembly GCA_964541085.1). Classification (GTDB taxonomy): domain Bacteria; phylum Bacillota; class Clostridia; order Oscillospirales; family Butyricicoccaceae; genus UBA4644. The sequence continues at coordinate 24,022 of CAZIPA010000008.1, forward strand.
CGATACCCAGCAGCTGCAAATCCACGCCGCCCGCTGCCGCAATCGCCGCGTCATAGGCCCGGCAGGTTTCCTCCGGATTTTCACTGCATCCATCCGGCACATGGCAGCGTTCCGGCGCAAGATTCACCCTGCAAAACAGCTGCTCCTGCATAAAGGCGTGATAGCTCTGGGGATTTTCCGGAGACAATCCCACATATTCATCCAGATTGAAGGTGGTGACGGCGGAAAAGTCCAGTTCTCCCTGCCGATACCATTCGGCCAGCTGCTGATAGGCTCCGATGGGCGTGGAGCCGGTGGCCAGACCCAGAACGCAGTCCGGCTTGAGCAGAATCTGTGCGGAAATCAGAGCGGCCGCCCGGCGGCTCAGCTCCTGATAGCTTTTTGCTGTTATGATCTTCATATACTTCACCTCATCCGGCACCCTTTTCGGGGCCGCTTTTTTTATTGTAGCACAGCTTGGCCGGAAATGCTACTGTATTTCCCCCGCTTCTTCTCCCGGGACGCAAAAAAGGCGGCCCGAAGGCCGCCCGACAGATTTTACGCATTCATTGTTCAAAGCGCTTTGATGTACAGAACATACTGTCCGACGCACCGAAAGCCCAGCTCACGCAGCACTGCCCTTTCCGCATCCTCACAGAAAAGCGCCTGCCGCATATTGCGGTTGATCTGAAAGCCGGTCAGCTGAAGGTATCTGTCCTCCGGAATCCAATAAAACGAGATCCAGCCTTCCACCTTTCCTTCTGCGCAAAACAGCAGCAGCTCGGCAGTTTCATCGGTCACAGCCCGTTCCGCCGCCCGAAAAAAATCCGCCCGGGTCTTAATGCCGTCTGCATAGGTGGGATAGCCGGACTTTGCCGGATCGAGGGCCAGCCGATAGGCAAGCTCGCCATAGGTTTTCACATCTTCCGGCGTGGCCTGAACCAGCATAGCGCTCTTCCCTTCCGTCGGCAGATTTTCAGGCAGCTCATGCCCGGTCTGCGTTCTGCTCCCAGTGCCAGGCATCCCGGCACATATCCTCCAGCGAACGCCGGGCCTTCCAGTCCAGCAGCCGTTCTGCCTTTTCTGTGGCGGCATAGCATTCCGCAATATCGCCGGGGCGGCGGGCCGTGATTCGATAGGGCAGCTTCAGCCCGTTGGCCTGTTCAAAGGTGTGGATCAGCTCCAGAACGCTGGTGCCCCTGCCGGTGCCCAGATTGATGACCTCGGTGCCGGTGTGGGCTTCGCTGTAGCGCAGAGCCGCCCGATGGCCCTCTGCCAAATCCATCACATGGATATAATCCCGCACACCGGTGCCGTCCGGCGTGGGATAATCGTTGCCGTAAACGCTGAGCATTTCCCGCTTTCCCGCCGCAGTCTGGGTGATATAGGGCATGAGATTGTTGGGAATGCCCCGGGGCCGTTCGCCGATGAGGCCGCTTTCGTGGGCTCCCACCGGATTGAAATACCGCAGCAGCACCACGGACAGAGACGCATCCGCCCGTGCCGCGTCCCGCAGAATCTCCTCGATGAAATATTTCGTCCGGCCATAGGGGTTGGTACAGCCGCCTGCCGGCATTTCTTCGGTAAAGGGCACCGGATTGTGCTCTCCGTATACCGTGGCCGAGGAGCTGAACACCAGCCGGTGACAATCGTGCCGGGCCATAACCTCCAGCAGCGTCAGCGTGCTGTCCAGATTGTTGCGATAATAGCGCACAGGCTCCCGCACCGATTCGCCCACGGCCTTCCACCCGGCAAAGTGGATCACCGCCTCAATGGGATAGGCCGCAAACACCTGCTCCAGCCCGGCCCTGTCTGTCACATCCACGGTGCAGCAGGGAATGCTTTTGCCGGTGAGTGTCTCCAGCCGCCGGATCACTGCCGGGTCACTGTTGGAAAAATTGTCGGCGATCACAGGCTGATAGCCCGCCTCCGCCAGAGAAACCGCCGTATGTGAGCCGATAAATCCGGCTCCGCCGGTCAACAGAATTGCCATACTACCGCTCCTTTTCAGCTGTTGCCCTGTGCGCCGCTGCCGCCCAGCTCCGGACGATAGGTGGGCACGATCTCCCGCAGGAGCTTTCGCACATCGCCGTCCGGCTCTGCCACGGCACCCCGCAGCTCTTCCAGCTTTTCCATCAGCCGCTGGCCGTCAAAATCGTTGAAATGGCCGATGAAGATCAGCTCGTTGGGGGTCTTGTCCAGGCCCTCGTCCTGCATCAGCAGCTCTTCAAACAGCTTTTCTCCCGGCCGCAGACCGGTATAAACAATGGGAATATCCACATCCGGTTCAAAGCCGGAAAGGCGGATCATATTCCGGGCCAGGTCGTCAATGCGCACCGGCTCGCCCATATCCAGCACGAAAACCTCGCCGCCATGGGCGTAGCAGCAGGCTTGCAGCACCAGCGAAACCGCCTCGGAAATGGTCATGAAATAGCGGATAATGTCCCGATGGGTCACTGTCACCGGCCCGCCCCGCTGAATCTGCTGCTGGAACAGAGGAATCACGCTGCCGTTGGAGCCCAGCACATTGCCAAAGCGCACTGCGGCAAAGCGTGTGCCGGAATGACAGCTCAGCACCTGAATAATCATTTCGCAGACCCGCTTGGTAGCGCCCATCACATTGGTGGGATTCACTGCCTTGTCTGTGGAGATCAGCACAAAGGTCTCTGCGCCGAAGGCATCTGCCGCCCGGGCCACATTCAGCGTGCCGAAAATGTTGTTTTTGATGGCCTCGTTGGGGCTGTCCTCCATCAGAGGCACATGCTTGTGGGCCGCAGCATGGCAGATCACCTGGGGATGATAGGTTTCAAAAATTGCCTCCACCCGGGCTCTGTCCCGCACCGAGCCGATCAGTGTCACCAGATCCAGCTCCGGCAGTGCGGCCTTCAGCTCCTGTTGGATATTGTAGGCGTTGTTTTCATAGATATCGAAAATAATCAGGCGTTTGGGCCCGTGCCGGGCAATCTGACGGCAAAGCTCACTGCCGATGGAGCCGCCGCCCCCCGTCACCAGAACCACCTTGCCCCGCACGGACGCGTCGATTTCCTCCGGGTTAGCCTGTACCTTGTCCCGGCCCAGCAGATCCTCCACCCGCACATCCCGAATCTGCTTGACACTGATCTGACCGCTGGCCAGCTGATACAGACCGGGCAGCGTTTGCAGACGGCAGCGGGTTTGCTGACAATAGGCCATGATCTCCCGTTTTTCGTGGGCGGAAATGGTGGGGATGGCAAAGAGAATGTCCGTCACCCGATATTTTTCCACCATGGCGGGAATCTTTTCCCGGCCTCCCACCACAGGCACACCCAGCAGATAGCTGCCCTTCTTTTTGGGATCATCGTCAATGATGCACACTACACGGTTGACGCTGTGGTCGCTGGTCTTCAGCTCCCGCAGCACGATTCCGCCGCAGGCACCCGCTCCGATCAGCATGGTACGGCGCTGCGTTCGTCCGGAGCGTCTGTGCCACCGGCGCAGAATCCGATAGGAATATCGAATCAGCGTCAGCAGCAGGAACAGAAAGATCAGATTCAGCACCGGCAGACTCCGGGGCAGATATACATCCCAGATCAGGCTCAGGACATAAGCGTCCACCGCCGCCGCCGTGGAGGCCAGAATGATATAGCGAAGCTCGTCAATGCTGGCAAATTCCCACAGACTGCGGTACAGATGCAGCAGGGCAAAGATCACAATGGCCGTCAGGGTATATACCGGCGCAATGGTACGGTATACCGGCAGAAAGCCGGACTCCAGCAGCCGCTGGGTGCTGAACTCAAAGCGAATCCAGAGTGCCGCCAGCATGGCGCCGTTGACCGCGAGAATGTCCATCAGGATCAGTGACACCACCCGCTTGTGCAGTGCGATATCATGCGTTCTTTTTTGCTTTTTCAAGCTCTCATCCCCTCAAGTGATTCCACGCGGGGCTGCCTCCCCCTTCAGGCAGGCCCGGTTATTTTTCTCCTTTTTCCCGGTCCGTATAGTTGCGATAATACTTGCTGTTGCCGTAGCCGCCGTAATAGCTGCCTCCGCTGAGGACACCGGTGGCATAGTTGATGACACAGCCGATGATGGGCGTTCCGCTGTCCGCCAAAAGCTGCGTTCCCTCCAGAATCTGATTTCGGGAGGCATAGTCCTGCCGGATGGTCAGCAGAGCGCCGTCCGCCAGAATGGCCGCCTCCGAAGCATCCGACAGCAGCGCCGCCGGAGGCGTGTCCAGAATGATATAGTCAAACACCTTCCGGCAGGCATCCACGAAAGCCTTGCAGGCAGGCTTCGCCAGCAGCTCGGAGGCATCTCCCGCCGGGCCGCCCGCATACACCAGATAGAGATTTTCGTCTGCGCCGGGGTGAATGATCTTCTGATAGGGCACCTGACCCCGGATGTATTCCACCATGCCGCAGGTGTTTTCCTGCCGCAGATTTTTGGCCACAGAGGGATTGCGCAGGTCGCAGTCGATCAGCAGCGTCCGGCAGCCCTTGGCCGCCAGTGCCGTGGCCAGATTCAGCGCGACAGTGGTTTTGCCTTCGCCGGGCGTGGCGCTGGATACCAGCAGCACCTTGATGTTGTGCTCCCGCAGCTCCTTTTCCGTACGCAGCTGCATCAGCCGCACCGATTCGCCAAAGCCATAATGCTCCATACCGTCGTTAATCAGCGGGCACACCGCGCCCTTCTGCCGGTTCAGTCCCTTTACCGCAGGCAGAACGCCCAGACTGCGGATGTTCAGGATGGTTTTCAGCTCATCCTCATTGTGGATAGTGGAGCGCAGCGCCGTCAGGCCCACCACGATCAGCGCCCAGATGGCAGCGCCGATGAGGATGCCTTTTTTCAGCGGCGCACTGTAGTTTTTGCTGTTGGCCGGTTGGGTGGGAATGCCGCTTTCGTCCAGCAGATTCATCACCGTGGGGCCTACCACAAACTCCGCCACCTCGGGATAATATTTGATGGCCGCGTTCAGCACATCATAGGCCAGCTGGGGCTGAGAGGCCGTCACCGACAGGGTGAAAATGTTGGTGGAGCTGAGCACAGAGGCCGTCACGGAGGGCATGGAGCTCAGTCCCAGCTCCCGCATGACCGTATCGCTCAGCGCACCGCTGGTGAGAATATACGGAAAGGTTTTTGCCATCTGCTCCGCCGTGGCGGTGTTATAGCTGCGAATCTCCGCTTGCAGCGGGTTGATGACATACACGGTAAAGGTGGCCTGTGCCCGATAGACCGGCCGATAGCTGCGGTAAACATTCCAGCACAGCACACCGCTGCACACCACCACCAGCGCAATCAGAATGGCCAGCGTACGCCGGGCCGTCTGCAGCATATCATGCAGGAGGATCTTGATGTCCAGACCCGCGATCTTCACATCCGATACTTCATTACTCATGTCGATCCTGTCCTTCCTCCTCCCGCTTTCCCGTGACGGTGGCATAGGCACCGTATTTTCCATAGGCGCCATAGCGGCCATACTGTCCATAGCCATATTTGCCGTAGCCATGCTTTCCGGCACCGTAGCCGTAACCATAGCCATAGCCGTAGTTGCTCTCCTCCGAGAACAGGGAGCTGTAGCAGTTGTTCAGCACACAGCCCAGCAGCTTGGTCTGAGAGGTACGCAGAACCTCCAGCGCGCTGTTAATCATCTTGGTAGGGGCCTGATTCTGCCGTACCACCAGAATGGAGGCATCGGAGAACTCCAGCAGACATTCCGCATCGGGCCCGGCCGACATGGGCGGTGTGTCCAGAATCACATAATCATATTCCTGCCGCACCTGACGGATGAGCTCTGCCATGCCGGGAGAGGTCACCAGCTCGGTGGCGTTGCGCAGACTGGAGCGCTCCAGCAGCACATGGAGGCTTTTGCCTTCCTCATAGGGCAGGGCCGCGGACTCCAGCTTTGCCTCGCCCCGGATGACGCTGGCAATGCCGTTGCCCCGCCAGCTCCACTCCAGGATCTTGCAGCAGGCCGGCTTGCGCAGATCGCCCTCCAGAAGCAGCACCTTTTTCTGCTTTTGCGCAAAGGACAGCGCCAGATTCACCGCCACGGTGGATTTGCCCTCGTTTTCCAGAACGCTGGTAATGAGAATCACCTTGCCGTCCTTGGGCATATGCTGCTCCACCTTGCGGCGCAGCGTCCGGACGGTTTCCGTATAGGCAAAGGAGGTGGTGGGACGGGTGATGAGAATGCCGGTCTTTTTATGCTTCAGGGCCGCCCGCAGGGTCTTGTACTTCTTTTCATGCTTCATTTCCGCCAGCACACGGCAATAGAGCTTTTTGCCAGCCTCCTTCCGGCTGCGCACGGTGTCCTTCAGATAGGACAGAATCGCCAGCAGGGCACACATCGCCACGGCGGCATAGAGCCCGCCCTTTTTCGCCTGAGAGGCGGCGGAGATGGGGTTGGAGGGCTGGGTGGGAACCCGGGGCTGCTGGAGCACCTCCAGCACCGTATCACCCATGACCTGATAGGACACCACAGAATGATACTCGATCACGGCCTTGGTGGCCAGAAATGCCGTCCGGGGATTTTCCGCCGTCACCCGCATGGTCAGCAGATTGGTTTCCGCAATGGCAGAGGCCTCGATGGTGCCGGTGAAGGACTCACCGCCCATGGCCTCCTCTACGGTTTTGCGCAGCAGAGAGCTGTTCAGCACCTCAGAAAACACAGTGGCCAGATTGGTGGTGGCCGACAGATTCTGATAGACGGTGGCCGAGCTGCCCTGGGCCGACACTACAAAGGTGGTATTGGTGGTATATTTTGGCACATAGGAGGTCACGGTGTGGACATAAACGCCCATAGCCGCCACCATTGCCGCCAGCAGGATGAGATACCAGCGCTTGACCACATCCATCAGAATCACGATGGGGTCAAAGCTCAGTAAGGATTCCTGCTCTTCCGCTTGCTTTTCCAGTTTTTCAGCAGCCATGTTAATCCTCCACAACCACGATCAGGCGGGTATAGCCGATATAGGAGCCATATTCCACCGTATAATTCACACAATAGATTCCCGGGGTGTTCATGTCCACCTCGGAATCCCAGCTGATGCCGCATTCGCTTCGCTGGGCCTTCAGGTCGATCCGGCGGCCGCCGGCGGTGAGACGGCTGAGATATTTCTCCGGGTCAAAGCTGCCGCCCCGCTTGAGATAGACCAGATAGTCGGTCAGGGCCACGGTGGCGCTGCCGTTTTCTCCGGAATAGACCTCCACGGGAACGGTGAGATAGGAGGTGTCGCCCAGACTGTTGGTGACACGGAACTCCACGGTATAGGTGCCCGCATCGGCGATTTCCCGCTCCTCGCTCACCAGTGAGCCCTTCACCCGATCCTTGATGGTGCCGTCAAACACATCCTCCGCGCTGACCACATTGAAAATGTTCAGCACCGTGCTGGCCCGGAAAATCAGCGGCGCCGTGAGCACAAAATGGGGGCTGGTATAATCTTCATAATGCACCGTGCGCTGGGCCTTTGCCACATTGCCCGCCCGGTCAAAGGCGGCATAGGTCACGGTAAACTTTTTCTCGGACACCATGCCCCGCACGGATTCCACCACCAGAGAGGCCGTCACATCGCCGTCCCGGGCATCCTGTGCGGATACGCCCTGCAGCAGCGCCTGCTCATCGTCCTGCACCGACAGCGTCAGCTCCGGCTGATCCATGGTGATCTCCGGGGCCACATGATCGCTGGCCCGTTGGTAGGAAATATAAAATACGGCGAAGGCTCCGCAGCAGATCACGGTCGCCGCCGTGAGTAATCTTTTCCACTTTCGTTTCACTTTCGATTCCCCTTATCAAAACCAGACCGGCTCTTTCCGCCGAATCTTTTCATTTTTCAGTACCCGCTGCGGATTGTCCGTCAGCAGCTCCTGCGCCGTCCCGGGAGAATATTCCCGCATCAGCAGCTCCTCCACATCCTTCAGCCAGGGTGTCCGCATTCCGGGTGAATGGGCATCGCTGGCCACAAAGGCGGCAAAGCCCCGGCCTACCAGAGCGTGGGACAGCGCCTCCGGATGGCGTCCGAAGCGTCCCATAAGGCTGCCCCGGTTCACCTGAAGCAGGCAGCCCATGTCTGTCCAGAGATTGATGAGCCCCGGATCGCCCTGCACATAGTCATACCGCTCCGGATGAGCCACAATGGGCCGCAGTCCCAGCCCCAGAACGCTGTCCAGAATGCCGGTGGCCTCCCGGGCATAGTCCTGAAAGGGAAACTCGATCAGCGGATAACGGGAATCGGCCAGCGTGGTCAGCAGCCCGCTTTCCAAAAGCTCCGCCGTCTCCGGCGTTCCGAAGATCTCCATCCCGGGGTGCAGCTTCAGAGGAATCTGTTTTTCCTCCAGCAGCCGGTTCATCCGGGCCACGGCCTTCCGCATATCCTCCGCCCAGAGGCATTCCTCCATGGGCACATTGCAGTGGGGCGTGGCGATGATATCCGTAACCTCACTGGACACAGCCATCGCCGCCATTTCCAGCGAAGATTCTTCCGTTTCCGAGCCGTCATCCACATTGGGAAGAATGTGGCAGTGCAGATCAATCATGGGCAGCCTCCACCAGAGCACCCAGCTGCCGCAGCTGCTGCAAATACTCCCGCAGATCGGCCAGCGCTTCCTCCCGCTGTACATCATATTCCGCCAGAATGGCCTGAAGCAGTGTTTCCTCCGTCTGCTCCCGGGCCAGCGCCTTGAAAATAAAGCAGCCCAGCTCGTTCATGGTGACCAGTCCGTTCATGCTCGCCGCGGCAGCCCCTGTGGGCACCAGAAGATATTCCCCGGCGATTTCCCGCAAAATAAAGTTTCCGGATGCTCTCATGCTCTCTTCCTCCCAAAATGATATACCGCCCCGTAAAGCCGCCGAATCGCGGGCCGCAGCGGAAGAATCCGAATCCATATCCGTGCAAAAAATTCCCACCAGAAGCAGCCCGGCTGCTGCACACGGCCCTTGCGTCTGGCCTGGGTTACCATGGCAAACATCTGCTCCCGGGAGATGTCCCGTTCGATCTGCTGCTGACCGTCCCCCACCATGGAGTAGCGGCCGTCCCGCTGGCGGGCATAGACCCGGTGCAGCACATAGCCGCCGCTTTTTCGGCGGTACAGGATGATATCGCCCTTCTTCGGCACAGTCCGCAGGGCGGAAAGCATCACGCTGTCCCGCTTGGGAATCAGAAAGGGGGTCATGCTGCTGCCTGTCACCTGCAGCGGCAGACAGTCCGCAGTTTGCAGCAGCTCCCGGTATTGCTCCAGCAGCAGGCCGGTTTCCACAACTTTTCGCTGCTGTTCCATCAGGTTTCTTCCCGTATCCTTCCCTTGTCCACCCGATAGCGCCGGGTGCAGAAGCGCACCGCGCCGGGACGATGGGTGACAAAAATGCAGGTTCGCGCCAGCTCACCCTCCATGAGATTGTGCAGCAGGCGGGCCTCTGTTTCCTCATCCAGTGCGGAGGTGGCCTCATCCAGCAACAGCACCGGCGCACCGCACAGCAGCGCCCGGGCAATGGCCAGCCGCTGGGCCTGTCCTTCCGAAAGTCCCTTGCCCCGTCCGCCGATGGCATAATCCAGTCCGCCCGGCAAAGCGGACACAAACTCCCAGGCACAGGCGGCCTGCAAGGCCCGGATCAGGGCGGCTTCGTTGTCCTCTCCGCTGCGGGTCAAGGTCAGATTTTCCCGAATGGTTCCGGCGAACATACTGTTGCCCTGGGGCACATAAGCAAAGGCGCTGCGGGTGGCGGCAGACAGGGGGTAATGCTGATTTTGGGAAATCAGCTCTGCCTTGCCCTCATGAGGACGAATCAGCCCCAGAATCATCCGCAGCAGCGTGGTTTTTCCCTCTCCCGAGGGGCCGGTGATGGCCACCAGCTCTCCCGGTGCGGCATACAGGCTGGCGTGCTCCAGCACAGGCTCACCATTCTGATAGGCAAAGCCCGCATCCTCCAAACACACGGCGGCATCCTGCGCACGGCTGAAATCCGGGCCGTCCGGACACTGCTCCTCCGGCAGATCGCACAGGGTCATCACCCGTCCGGCAGAGGTAGAAACAGAAATGGCCGTGGACACCAGACCGATCAGGGAGGAAAAGGCCGAGCTCAACGAAGAGGCCAGCTGCAAAAACATGGTCAGCGAGCCATAGGTGATCCGTCCGCTCCACAGCCGGTAAACGCCCCAGCCAAAACAACCGGCAGAGACCGCCGTCCCCAGCAGGGACATAAAGGCCGCCGTCCGCACGGAGAACAGATTATAATCCAGATATTCCTCCCGATACCGGTCCTGAAGACGCAGCATTTTCTGCTGGAACAGGCCGGTGATGCCGAAGGATTTGACACTGGTGATATTGGAAAGAGAATCTTCATAAAAGGCCATCATATCGCTGGCGATGCTCTTCATCTGCCGGTTGTGGCTGCGCATCCGCCGCACCAGCAGCCGGGACATCAGCACCGACACCGGAATACCCACCAGCGCAATCAGGGCCATGGTGGGATCAAACAGCAGCATGACGACCAGCGCACCGAAAAACTGCACCAGACTGGAGATCAGCCCGGGCACAAAGCTGGTAACGCCGCCGGACACTGCGCTCACATCGCTGGTCAGCCGGTTCATCAGGTCACCGCTGCGATAGCCCTCCAGCGATTCCCAGTCCGTGCGAAGGATTTTCTGATAGACCTCCGCCTGAATCTCGTTCTGCACCCGCAGATTGATCTTTGCGCCGACCCGGCTGGAAACGCAGCGCAGCAGAATGCTCAGCAGCAGCATTCCGGCCATCGCCGCTGCCGCCAGCAAAATCCGCTCCTGCCGATAGCCGGTCACGGCGTCAATGAGATATTTGGAGGCCACACTGCTGCTCAGACTCATGAGGATGGCTGTCACGCCCAGCAGGATGTGAATCAGCACCGTCATGCGATACCGCCGGATATAGCAAAGCAGCCAGCGGGCTTCCTTCAGAAGCTCCTCCAGCATTCCCTCTTTGATTTTCCGGCGCACCTTTTGCAGCAGCTCCATGTTCTTCACTCTCGTACATTTTTCCGCAGGAGACAGACATTCCGGGCAGATTGCCTACTGCGGCAGTTTCATCCCTGTATTATAGCACAGGAACACTTCTTTGTCAATTTTGGACAATAATTTCCTTGCGATTTTATGCAAATCAACCCAAATCCTGCGCCAGCTCCCGCTGAATTTGCTTCAGAAAATGGGCAGTTTCCTGACACATATAGGCCGGAACACCGGTAAAGCTGCCGGTCTCCGCAAAACAGAGGGCCGGACACTGGTCACAGGCATTGCGCATGGTACAGGCGGTACACCTTGCAGGCACCAGAATCTCCTCCCGCAGGGTGCGAATCTGCTGCCACGCCGGAGAAAACGCACCGGGCTCCAGCGTCACATCCGGCTGGGTCATCATGCCGCAGGGACGCATATGGCCATTCCATGTGACCCAGAAGGTGCTGCTGCCCGCACGGCAGCGAATGCGCTGGGTGGGAAGCTCCTGGCATTCCTGCTGGGGATCGGCAACGGTCTGCCCTTCCAGCAGACGCTGCCACCGCTGGCGCAGCTCCTCCGGCGAAAAGCGGGAACGATCATATTCCAGCTTGGCCTCTGCGGCCTCCTCCGGCGTCAGTCGCTGGGAGGTGCAGACACCCTGTTCACAGGCCCGCACCGGCGGGAACATATAGGATGCCGCCTGAAGAGCCAGTCCATGCTCCCGGGCAAAGGCATACACCCGGGGTGCATCCTGCCGGTTCTGGGGCGTGATGCTATAATTCAGCTTCAGCAGAACACCGGCGGATTGCAGCCGTAAAATGGCCCGCACCACACGGTCATAGGCCTCCGGCACACCGCAGAGGGCCCCATAGGTCTCCCGGGACGCACCGTAGAGGGTCAGATTCACCCGGGCGGGCGGGTCCGCCGCCAGAAACTCCACCATGGAATCATCCAGCAGAGAGCCATTGGTATTCAGCGACACCATCAGGCCCATTTTGCGGCAGCCGCTGTAAATCTCCCGAAAATCCGGCCGCAGCAGCGGTTCTCCGCCGGTGAGCAGCAGCAGGAGCATTCCCTCCCGGCAGCATTCCTCCGCCAGCGAAAGCCACCATTTCGCATTCTTCTCTCCTGCCAGCGCGGCGGCATCGTTGGCCCGGCGATGAATGTAGCACATCCGGCAGTCAAAATTGCAGCGGGATGTCAGCTCAAAGGTTCCCGAAAGCGGAATTCCCCGGCTGCCCGCCTTGGAAAACAGCAGCTGGCTGTAAATCTGATATGCGTTCACGGCTGTACCTCCTGTGCTGTCAGCCCATCCCGGGCCATGGCTTCCTCCAGCGCCAGCACTGCGCCCTCATCCGGACGGCAGGCCAGCGCATAAACCGGCACCTGCTGAAGCATATCCAGCAAAAGCTGCATGGAAAGCTGCCATTCTTCATAAATGAGATCATCGGAAAACAGATTCTGGCAAAGGAGCGGCAGCGCCTCCGTGGGGCCCAGCCGCCGCACGGTGTTTTCCGGCGCCTGCGACAGCACGACCACACAGCGCAGCGGCATGGTGCGATTTTTGCACACGCCGCTGGTGCCGCAGAAGGGCAGGCCACAGGCGGAAGCCGTCTCTCCCAGCTTTACGGCAGCCTTGTCTCCATTGATGAGCTCTGCGCCGCGATATTGTTCCCAGAGGGCGGCCTGGGTGGATTTTCCCGTCTGGCTGGGGGCGGTGAAGAGAATGGCACGGCCCTGCCAGCAGATGTAGGAGGCATGAAACACCAGCGCGTTTACATGGAGCAGCAGCTGGTTCAGCGACACGCCCGGCCAGAAAAAGCTGGAGCGTGTGGCCCATTTCCACGCATTTTCCCGCACGATGCACCGCACCGGGCTTGCCTGCTCCAGCGGATAGGTGACGCACATATGGGGCTGCTTGCGAAAAATGTCCGTGGTGGTACGGGAGACCTGACGCATCGTGCGCCAGAGAGATTTTTCCCCACGGCGGCCCAGAAAACGCCCCTCCGGACGATGCACCACCGGCTGGGTCTCCAGTGTCAGATGAAAGCGGGGATTTTCGCAGGGTGAGACCCGGAATTGCAGGGCATCCGGCTCTTCCCACAGGGGCTGGGGCGTGTCGATGCGGAAATCCGCACCGCAAAAATGATAATACAGCTCCATGTTGTTTCCTCCATAAGAAATGCGCCCACGCCGCAGGGGCATGGGCGCATATCGCGTTAAGATTTGATTGTGCGGGGGTTAAGAATTAAACAACTGATTATCAGTTCCTGTAAACTTACAGTACCCGTCTACAGGGAATTTCTCCACGCATTCGGTTTCGCTCATTGCAAAGAGTTTGTCCCAGTCCAAATACGAAAACTGATCCATGAAACTCTGAATAAGATCCGAATTGTTTTTGTTAATCGCACAGCTGCCACTGCAAAGAACCGTGTCTGCCTCCAGCTCCAGTGCCATCAGAGCGGGCTTTACATATTTTTTCATTGTAATTTCTCCTCTCTTTCGGCACTCAGCCCTGCACGGTGTACACCGCACTGGCAACACCGTCGGCATTGTAGGCCACGATCTCATAGGTCTTGCTTTCGCCCCGCTTGATCAGGTCGGTGAAGGTAAAGCGCAGGGTGTCGGGCTGATAGATCCAGCCCAGCGCATTGTTCCAGGCATTGACCTTCTGTCCGTTGACGGTGATGTAAGCCACATCGGTGGAGGCGGTGACGCTGACAGTCACCAGCTTGTTGCGCAGCACATTCACAGAACGGCAGGAGGCGTTAAAGCTCTGGGGCAGGAATACCTCGGGCTGTTCGGGCTCTTCAGGCTGGTCAGGCTCCACGGCCAGCGCCATACGCAGACTGTAGGAAACCACTTCAGGCTCCAGCTCGGAGGCCGTCTGAATTGTTGCATCCACAGGCAGCTTCAGGTTGCCAATACCCAGAATTCCGTCACCGGTGTTGACGATGGTGAACACACCGTTCTCTCCGGTAATCTCATAATACATTTCGGTAGTGGAATTGATAGTAACACCATTCACTCCTACGGGTTCGCCATCCACAGAACGGAGACTGACCTGAATCTTATCGAGATTTCCGACCTGGAAGGTAACAGCATGGCCGCTCTCTCCGGTAGATTTCTCCAGATAAATCTCGTTCTTGGGGCCGCCAACTGTGTCACTGTCGTAGGTTTCGATTGTGTACTCGCTACCGCTTTCCGTATACGCAACCAACTCTGTCACATAATCCAAAACACGCTCATAGGTGCGGTTTTGCTCAGATTCAGCATAGTTGCTGTCGTTTGTCTCACGATAAACACGGAATGCATCAATTTCCATATGCGTGCCTGCCGCACGGCCAGAGGTGGTTTCCGCCATCGTAGAGTACACACTTACACGCTGTGCAGAGGCGTTCATCGTGTCGGACAGCTGAATGAACTCCAAGTCAGAAACACTCAGACCAAGTTCGGCCAGGTCACGCTTCAGTGCTGCAAAAGAATCATCGCTCTTGGCACGGACAGACTGCACCGCAGCTGCATTTGCGCTTGTCGCGGTTTCGTTTGCATAGTAAGCGTACACAGTAGCCGTATAGTTTGCAGTCTCATCCAGCATAATGTGTGCAAGCGGCACCCAATCAAACTCCTGGTTGCAACGGGTATCCACATACACGCCCTTGACCAGCTTTCCGTCCGCATCGCTAATCAGCAGCATGACGCTGGCGGTATCGGGGCCGCACCGGCCAATCAGATCAAAGCCATTACCATTAAAGCTGGTATCCAGTCTGTGAGAAGACTGGCCCTTTGTCAAGTTACTAATCGTCCATGCACGGGTATCCGCATTTGCGTTTTGATAAGCCCTATCATAGCCATAGGCATCACCTTCGGCCTTGGCCAGCTGGTTAGACTGCTTTTCACTAATGGCGGTATCCGTATTCAGCGTCCACGATTGTCCGTACTTCGTCTCCACTTCCGTCAGGAAGTTCTCCTCATAGAGGACATTGGAGGCGGGGATGATGGTGACGCCGTAACCTGCGGTTCTTCCGTCCTTATCACCGATACCCTTCAGATTCAGACTTACATAAACAGGCTCATCCAAAACATGATCGGGGGTATAAGTAATTTTGTAGCCGGAAGCGGCTGCACCAGTTGCAGAAGTGATTTCATAACCCATGGGGTACACAACATCTCGCAGATCAACTTCCACGGGCAGACCGAAGTCTACCACATAAGTAGGAACGCCGACAGTGACTGTGGCAGCAGCAGATGCGCTTGCCTTGGCAGAGCCCTTACTGAACTGTGCCTGATAGGTATACGCAACTTCCACTTCATTCGTAATCTTACCGTCCTGAACAACCGTTGCAAAGTTTTCATTGGTCAGTTTCAGTTCGGTAATGTAGGTGTACAGCACATCTTCTGTAGTGGACACGCCCATTTGATCCACAGATTTGTCGTACTTACTGCTTGTCAGGGCATCCGTTACACTCACGCCCGAATAAGTAATCGTGCCATAATCCGCAATCGTAAGGGGTTTCGTAACGGTAATGTTGAACTTTACCGTATCGTCGATTTCCACCTTACTGGCGTTGTCACCAGTCTTGCGGGTTCCATTTTTGTCATAGATGCCTTCCAGCGTTTTTTCCACAGTGGGGAGTTTCTGTGCGTAAAAAGCTATAATTGCACTCGGGTCAAAGGAGTTGATAGATCCATTGGCGGAGTTAAATCCTTGTGCGCCGTCACACCCCATTGCAACCGCAGCCTCAATCATCGCATTTATCTCGGTACGATGTCCATCGAACTTGCTGCCGAATATACTTGCAAAATAGCTTGTTTGTGTTGTATCCGTGACTGCATTTCCATTATCATCGTGCAGTTTAAAAAACTCGCCAGTCACGCGTGTATCAGTTGTTTGACTCTTCATACCAGTCAGGGCATAGCCTTCATCCGGAGCACCAAAGAAATCGAACGCAGATGTGCCAGTTTTGGCAACGGCACCGTAAAACACATTTCCTTTTCCAGCCAGAATCAATTCACCAAAGGTATAAGAATAATATACTTTGCAATTATATGTTTTATCAACATAGATATGGAAAGTGTAGTCGTTATCCTCGCTGGGTCCCTCATACACAACCACCGGCATCTGATAAGTTACTCCGTTTACTGTTGCCTGCAAAACCGTTTCACCGGGAGATACCGGTGTGATTTTACCGTATTCATCCACAGTTACAACACTCGAATCACCCACAGACCATTCGACTTGCTGGTCAGCAAATTGGCTTGCCAAATCGACATCATAGCCATCATTCAAACCAGTTGTCATTGTAACCTTTGTGATTTGTTTTTCGTGGCTGACCGGGAATTGGGTAGTCGCACTCATATACACATTCGTCGTGCCGCCCACAAACGGGGACAGGGCGGGGTCGGTGACCTCGATGATATCCGCCACGGTGATGGTGATAATGTACAGATCGGTTTCCATGGTGGTGGAGCCTTCGATATCACCGGCGGTGATGAGGATTCCTTCAGCGGTTTTTTCAGCCGTGGCGATGGTGTTTTCTACGGGAGCCACTGCAATCACCGTGCCGTAGTCAGCGGCAAGGGTCTTGCTTGCGCCCGGCCTCAGGGCAACCGTGTATGTGCCCTTGTCAACATGGATATTATACTGCGTTTCGCCGACAATCACAGAAGTATCGCCGGGGGCCATACCCTTGAAGGTGATGGTGGTAGGCGCAGGAATATCCGTGCCTTCGCTGGTCTTTTCGTAGACGGTGACAGTACCGCTGCTGTAATAACTGCTGCTAAGTGTATTCACATTATTGCTGCTATCTGTTGTGGAATAGCCATAATAGTATGTGTAACTGCCATAATTGCTACGCCTTGCCCTGTAGGCATAAACCGGATAATAATCATTGTCAGACTTGTAATAATAATCCGTCTTCGTCCAGCTTGTGTTGCTTCCCGCCAGTGCGCTGTAGGAAACACTCCTGCTTTCGTACACGGGATCGGTTTTATCAGCATCCGTGCCAACCACTTTCACCGTGGCGATGGACTCGTCCAGATTCGTCCGATTCTGCGCATCCTTATAGTTATTGTCGGGAATGGATACCTCTTCGCTTTCGTCAACTTTGAGGGTGATAACTTCGTAGTAAGTAGCCGCATCCTCGGCAGCAAGGAAGATGCCGACATTAGAGAAGTGCGGAATCTCAACCGTCACGGTTCCGGCAGCCTCATCTACATCCGCAGCCAAAGTCGTAATGTTGTCATTCTCCTCCTGCACAAAGCCACGAATGCGGCTTGTATCCACATCGCCCCAGTCGGGCAGCGGGAACTCCACAATCGCCGCGCCGGTATAGGCGCCGCCATTCAGGGTCATTTCGTAGGCGAGAACCTTACCATCCTCTGCGCCGTCAACCGCAAAGGTCGGCAGCTTGTTGGCACTCACAGAAGTCAGATCCCGTGCGGTAACAGTGATGCCATAATCGCCGTCATCTTCTACCACATTGCCGATTTTCGCATTGGGGCAGAGTTCGGAAATGTCAAAGGTTTTGAAGGTGATTTCCGGAGACGCTCCTCCAGACCAGTCGCTCTCATACAGAAGGGCAACTCGGCCATCTTCCAGCTCTGTCAGATCGGAATATTTGAAATAAGCGCTATTGATGTCCTTGTCGTACTTGAAATCAATCGTGCCGTCAGCCTGTACCAGACCCACATAAATCACACCAGTAGTATGAGAGGTACTGGTCGGCGCAGAGAAGATGATGGCCGGGCAGCCATCAATCTGCTGCGAATAAGTGATAGAACCGAGAGCACTATCTGTACCGTAGCTAAAAGGAATACTGCCTTTCTCTGTCCATGTATCAGGACTTTCTGCAACAAAGTACGCTTGAGCGCTACCGCGTGCAAAAAGGTACAGATAATTCTTATCGAGCTTCACCTCAGACAAAGTTGCCTCACTGGTTGTGCCATCCGTACCGATACCGGCGCTGTGCGTCCAGGTTTTACCCTCATCCGTGGAATAAACCACAGAGGCCTGCAGTGTGCCAAAAATCTTTACAGTGTCATAAAGCGGGAATACAATTGTACCATCGGAAGTTACATAACCGCCACCGGGGCCAACGCCGCAGAAAACATCGCCCTTGGTTTTCACATTCAACAGCGTGGGAGCAGACCAAGTTGCACCGCCGTCCTCAGATTTGGTGAAATACAGATGCTGCTGGGGATGCGCCTGATAGGCTGCACCCCAATAAAACAGGTTGCTGACCTTATCATCATCCTCATCATACAGGTTGAACCAGCGGTCAACCGTGTATCCCTCAACAGTCTTGCCATCGCTGGCAACGATGGTGGCGCGCTGCGCTTCCTCATCACTTTCATTGGTAAAGTCGCTGAGATAATAGGTATAGTCACTATCATTGGTGCTGGCCTTGCCGTTGCCGCCCTTGCTGATCCGCAGATGGCCATCGCTTGTAAAGCCAGTGCTATCCAAGCCAACGGTAAGAGAATTACTGCTGGAATAACCCATGTTGGAATAGCCCGCCGAAAACAGGTCAACCAACATATAAACGGTTTTACCATCTGTAGCCAACGCCGGATCAATAAAAGTGGCCGCCTCTTCGCTATATGCGCCGTTATCATCGCCCAGATAATTGGCCATAACACCGGTCCAGCTTGCGCCGCCATCGGTGGAATAGGCAACTGCCGTATCAATACCGCCGCAGTCTGCACTACTTAGACGGGCATCGGCAGCCGCAACAATGGTGCCGTTATCCAGAGTTACAATGGCAGGAATCCGCCAGTAACTTCTTTTGACAGCATCACCATATCGGCTGGTAAATGTCCTGCTGCTGGTAAAAGGCTGTGTAATGCTGCCTGTCGCCAGCGTTTCCACGGTTTCTTCCTCCGCAATGGTGCCCTTCCAGCCGCTGAACCAGCCAGTGAAGCCGGCCAGTGCCGAAACAGGAATCATCGCGGCGACCATTGCCACAGCAAGCACTGCGGCAAACAGTCTGCAAAGTTTTCTGTTTTTCATATGGGTCTCCCCTTTTACAAAAGTTTGCTGTTTTGGTGCGCTGAGGGAATTCATGCAGCGCTGCAAGGGCAAAGCTCTCCCCGCAGCGCCACAGTGTATCAGGTTTTAGTTACCGCTGACCACTTCGCCGGGGTTGGGTGCGGAGTTGGCGTCGGACCATGCACGCTCGAAGGCGGCCCAGTCACGGACGGGCAGAGGCTTGGTCCAGTCTTCGGTGCCATCCTCAAACAGCTGGAACTCATGAGAGTTGGTGGCTTCCTGCACAACCACATAGAACCAGCGGTTCTTGTTCATGTTGTCGGGCCACATAATCATCTGCTCGTCAGGCAGCATACCCTCCTTGCAGGGGCTGCGGCGCAGGGTGTTGTTCACGATGCTCATAGCCTCGGCACGGGAGATTTCGTTGCTGGGCTTGAAGGTGCCGTCGGTATAGCCCTTGACCAGCTCCAGCAGATAAGCCATGTTGATATACTCATTGGCCCAGCTATTGGAAATATCGCTGAAATAGTCCTCGGTAATCACCAGACTGTCGGTGATATTGGCGAAGAAACGCACGGCGATGGTGGCGAACTCCGCACGGGTGATGTTGTCACGGGGATGGAAGCCGCCGTCGGGCTTGCCGTTGAAAATGCCCATGTTGGTGAGGGTGGAAATGGCGTTGTTGAACCAGTCCTCAGGCTGGACATCGTAATAATCATTGGTCTTGCACCAGTATTCGTTGCGCACTTCGTCCTTCAGCATACGGAAGAAGATGGTGGCAACCTCGGCACGGGTAATCAGTCCCTCGGGATGAACCAGACCGTCGGGCATACCGATAATATAAGCGAAGTGATCCTCCACATTCAGCCAGGGGCTCTCGGGCTCGGGGCCGACGGGGGTGGGGGTGGGTTCCTTGGAGCGCTTGAGCAGCACTTCCACCACATTGGACTTCCATTCCTTGATGTCCGCATCGTTGCCGAACTTCAGGGTGTTGAAATAGTTGATGGCCACATATTCCGCAGCGTCGCCGATGGTGGCGGGAGTCTCCAGCTTAATATAGGAGAAGGTGCCCTCCACGGTGCCGGAGGCGTAAACGGTCTTCCAGGTCCTGGAGTCGGTAGTGACGGTCTTTTCCACGCCGTCCTTCACACGCATATTGGCCAGCTCCAGCTTGATTTCCTTCATCCAGTCGGCCACGGTGAAGTTCTTTTCCACATACATGAACTTTGCGTTGGGAGCCTTCTGGACAGCCTCTTCAAAGCCATAGGCAACCGTCCGATAATCGGAGTAGACGATCAGCTCCATGGGGATGATCATGCCGTCGGTCTGCTTTTCGGCCCAGGCACGGTCCACAGACAGCGTATAGGTGAAGATGCCGTTTTCATAGCCCTTCAGCGCATAGCTGATGTTGGCGGCGTCACGGGGCTTCAGGAAGGTGCTGGTGAAGGTGAACTCCAGCGTATCAGCGTTGGTGTCAAACTCCAGCAGCTTCAGATCCATGTTGACATTCACATTGAACTTGGCGTCATAGAGCTGTTCCTGACGGGGCTGGAGATATCCGGCCATGATGTCCGTCATTTTCAGCGTGGCAAAGTACTGAATGCTGACTTCCTTGCCATTGACGCGGTAATCATGCACACCGTTGTCAGTTTCTCTGGTGTTGTAATACTGGGTGATGTCTACCGTGGCCAGAGAGGCCTTGGCCTCTTCCAGCGTGGTTTCTGCGGCAAAGGCTGCCGTCATACCGGCCATCATGGCGAATACCAGCATAAAGGCCAGCAGCTTTTTTCCGATGTTCTTGAAGCTCATCGAATCTCCTCCTCAGATATAATATTGAATTGCGGGTAGTTTCCGGCCAAAGCCGGCAGGTACTATTGCCCCTTTTACTTTTATAAATTTCAGTATAGCAAAAGAAGCCGCTTTTTTCAAGCGTTCTTTTCCGAAAAATATAAAAAACGGGCGCAGTTTTTTCTGGAAAACATTATACCCAGTTTCCGTCTTTTTTTCAAGGCTTTTTGATTCATTTTCAATGGGCAAAGTTGCACAAAATATCTATTATTTTATCAGAGATTTATGCGGTTATTTCTGAAAGCTTTCTGAATTTTCCAGCTTCTCCATTTGACTTTCCGGGGTTTCTCCTTTATAATAATGCCATATGCGGGGCCGCCGCCGGGCGGGCTCCGTCAGTATACTACCGGAAGGCGGAACCTGTTATGAAAAAAGGCTTGAAAATATTCCTCGGCATTGCGCTGGCGCTGGTGCTGGCCGGTGCGGGACTCTGGATCTGGCAGCGGAATAATATTGTCGCGCTGCAGAAATCTGTGAGGCTGTCCTCGGAGGAGCTGACGGAACAGATGCAGCAGCAGGCCAGCAATGTGGCGGACACGGCGCAGAAGGCCGGTGTTACCGTGCGTGATCTGACGGATGAGGAAAAAGAGGCGCTGTATACCGGTCAGCTTTCCCGGGAGGATCTGATCCATCGCATCTCCGGGAATGAAACGCCGGAGACTTCCGACCCGCAGCCCCCGGAGGCGCCCACGCAGACGGATGCGCCGGATACAGCAACCAATCCTTCTCCGGATCCTGCCGCACCGTCGGAGACAACACCTGCCGCGCCCTCCACTCCTGCGGAGACACCTGCCGTTCAGCCGGAACCGGACGCCAATGCCCAGGCCCGCAGCCAGCTGGCTGCCTGCATGGCGGAAATCTATGTAATGCAGGCGGAATATAACGACTGGCTGGAAAAGGCCAATCAGTCCGCCATTGATGATTTCAACGCTCTGCCGGAGGAACAGCGCACCGCCACCTCCAAGTTTTCCATCGGTCTGAATTATGCCAACGAAGCGCTGAAGAAGGAAAAGGAATGCGATGCCAGCATGAAGGCGCTGGAGACGCAGATTCGTGCACTGCTGGAGCAGCTGGGTGAGGATACCGCACTGGTGGACGAGATTCACAACACCTATCTGGAGGAAAAAGCGCTGAAAAAGGCCTATTATCTGGGTCTGCACTGATTCTTCCGCAAAACACCTACCCGCCCTTTGTGCCATTTGTGCGCAAAGGGCATTGCAATATGCCGAAACCTGTGGCATAATAGCCCAAAGGAAGGACGGTCGGTTATGGAACAGCACAAAAGCAGCCGCATCCTGTATCTGGATCTGCTGAAAATTCTCTCGATTTATTTTGTAATTCTCATTCATGTCACGGCGGAAAACTGGTATGACGACATTCAGGGCGTATATTGGCTGGTGAACAACGGCTACAATGCTCTGTCCCGCTGGGGCGTGCCGGTATTCTGCATGGTCAGCGGCGCGCTGCTGCTGTCCCGGGATATTCCCATCCGGAAAATTTACACCCACTATCTGCCCCGCATCGCACTGCTGCTGCTGATCTGGGGGCTGGCCTATGAAGTGCTCACTGCCGGAGGCATCAGCGTGGAGGTTCTGCTGGGCGGTGTGCGCAATCTGCTCCGGGGAAAAGCCTATTCCCATCTGTGGTATCTTTATATGATTATGGGGCTGTATATCATCACGCCGCCTCTTCGGGCCATGATCCGGGGGTCAGAACAAAAGACGCTGACCTATTTTCTGGTCTGCGCCTTCCTGTTCGCCGTTGTGCTGCCCCGGCTGCTGACCCTCTCCTGGCTGGAGCCCTACGGCGGCTGGATCAACAAGCTGGATGTGCAGCTGTTCGGCGGCTATATTTTTTATTATGTGGCGGGCTGGTATCTCCATCAGTTTACCCTGCCGAAATGGGCCCGGCGGACGCTGTATCTCTGCGGCGGTCTGCTGCTGGTGGGCGCCATGGTTATCAGTGAAATCCGCTCCCGGCAGCTGAATTATCAATATGTGAATTACGGTGTCTTCAGTCTGGGCACCGCCGTCTTTTCGCTGGCACTGTTTGTTCTGTGCCGCAGCGTGTCTCCCCGGCTGGAGCAGTCTCCCCGGCTTTCCCGGATGATCTCTTTCACGGGGCCGCTGACCTTCGGCATTTATCTCTGTCATTTCATGGTGGAAAAGCTGCTGCTGCGCTTTGGTCTGCACAGCAATGTGATCCATCCTCTGCTGGGCGCACCGCTGGTGAGCCTGCTGATCTTCCTGCTGTCCGGCGGCATCTGCTGGCTGCTGCGGAAGATTCCGCTGCTGCGGCGGCTGGTGGAATGACCGGTCATTCCTCCCGGACGGTCAGAAGCAGCTGCCGGTTTTCCCATGCGGTATCCACCCTCCGGCGATCTGTCCCCTCCGGCAGCACCAGCCGATAATACAGCGAACCCTCCTGCAAGGATACGGAGCTGTGCTTCAGCCAGCTGTCCTGTAAGGGGATGGCCTCTCCCGTGCAGCCCCGCAGGGTGACGGTCAGCACATCTCCGCTGTATCGAATCTCCGGCGCACAGGGCGCGGACAGGGTAAAGCAAAGCTGGTGTCCCTGCTCTGTTTCCTGCGAAAATACCGACAGCAGCGCCGTTTTCTCCTGCCGCACCGCCGTCACCGTATAGGCGGAAAGCTTCAGGGAGACCACGCCGTTCCGCCGGGTACAGAACAGCACCGGCGCCGTGGTGGCTGTCTCCTGATATGCCGTCTCTGCCCGGAGACTTCCGGTGCGGAGTTCACCGTCCTCCCGGCGCAGCCGACACCATTCATTTCCCCAAAAGGCCGTAACCTGACTGTCCCGGGGCGCAGTACAGCA
Organism: uncultured Oscillospiraceae bacterium; assembly: GCA_964541085.1. Taxonomy (GTDB): domain Bacteria; phylum Bacillota; class Clostridia; order Oscillospirales; family Butyricicoccaceae; genus UBA4644. The sequence goes on from CAZIPA010000008.1 coordinate 47,611, forward strand.
CAGCTGCACCCGTTCTCCGGAAAACACGGCACAATCGCCGGTCTCTCCCGCAAAGCGGCGTTTTTCCGTGGGAGCTTCCGTCTGGGCCGCCTGGGAAAATGCCCGCTGTACGCCTTCCTCCGCCGGTTGTCCCAGAATGGAGCGATAGCGGAACAGCACTGCACCGCAGGCCGTTTCCGAAAGCTCAATCCGGCTCAGCTGCCGCAGCAGCTCATCGCTGCCGTACCACAGGGAGCCCGCCTCCGCCTGTGCGGATTTGTAGGCCGCCAGACCGATATAGAGCTTGACCTCCGTATCCCGGGCCACGCCGCTCCACCAGTCCAGCATGGTCTGATATTCTCCGGCGGCAGCGCCGATCTCCCAGTAAATCTGCGGAATGATATAATCCACCAGATTCTCCCGCACCCAGCGGCGGGAATCGGCATAATGGTCAAAATAAGACTGGCTGCCCCGGGTGTCTGCACCCAGCGCATGATCCTGCGCAGTAGCCCAGATTCCGGCGGGCGATACGCCGAACACCGCCCCGGGACGCACCTGATGGGTCAGCGTCTGAAGGGCCGCCACCGTCTGGGTCACGGCCTCCCGGCGAAAGTCTCCCACCGTGGCAAACCCCTGTCCATACAGGCGGAAGGTCTCCCCATCGTCAAATTCGCTGCCGGGATAGAAATAATCATCCAGATGCAGTCCGTCCACGGCATAGCGGGTCAGCAGCTCCTCTGCCACCCCCAGCAGCATTTCCCGCACCTCCGGCCGTCCGGGATCGTAATAGAGACAGCCGTCTGTGTGAAACACCACGCAGTCCTCCAGCTGTCGGGCCGGATGCGCCTGACACAGCAGCTGAAAGGCCGCCTCCCGGCTGTCCGCCTGTTTTCGAGTGATGCGATAGGGGTTGATCCAGGCATGGAGCTGCAAGCCGTTTTCATGGCAGATTTCCACAAAATATTCCAGCGGATCAAAGCCGCCGTCGGCAGCCTGTCCCTGTGTGCCGGAAAGCCACTGGCTCCAGGGCTCTGTTTCGGAAACATAGAGGGCATCGGCGCAGGGACGCACCTGCAAAAAGATGGCATTCATGCCCCACTTTTTCGCATTTTCCACCACTGCATCCGCCTCGGCCTGAAGCTGGGATGCGGAAAGGCCCGGCGCGGAGGGCCAGTCCAGATCATAGACCGTGCTGACCCAGACACCCCGCAGCTCCAGCGACGCGCCCTGTACCGGCAGCGCCAGCAGAACCGTCAGGCTGCAAAGGAAAAGAAACCGTATCATCCATTTTTTCATAAAAACCTCCAGAGAAAGGGGAACTCTCATGAGTCTGCATGATGGACACCGTCAGCGACTGATCCAGCGCTTCCTGCGGGATGGTCTGGACGGCTTTGATGAACATAATATTCTGGAACTGCTGCTGTTTTACGCCATTCCCAGAAAGGATACCAACCCGCTGGCCCATGTGCTGCTGGATCATTTCGGCAGTCTGGCAGGGGTTCTGGACGCTTCTCCCCAGGAGCTTCAGAGCATCTGCGGCGTGGGAGAAAATACCGCCGCCTTTCTGAAGCTGCTGCCGGAGCTGACCCGCATCTATTGCAGCCAGCGGCAGGAGGAGGTCTGTCTCAGCGATTCCGCGCAGGCGGGCAACTATCTCATGCCCCGGTTTATCGGACGGCAGGAGGAGACGGTGCTGCTGGTCTGTCTGGACGCAAAATACCGGGTGCTCAGCTGCTCCATTCTGCACAAGGGCAGCGTCAATTCTGCCGAGGTCAACACCCGCAAGCTGCTGAGCGTCGCCCTGAAGCACAATGCGGTCAGCATCATTCTGGCCCACAATCATCCCGGCGGCATCGCCCTGCCCTCGGAAGAGGACATCCGCACCACCAACAACATCAAATCGGCCCTGAGCGCCGCGGGGATCCGTCTGTTCGATCATATCATCGTGGCCGACCACGACTTTGTTTCCCTGTCGGACAGCGGATATTGCTGAAGCCGATTTTTCGCCGATTTTGCCGGATTTGCAGCCGTGAAGCCACGGCTGTAATTTTTTCGCAGTTTTGCTTGCCATAGAACGAATGTTCTGTTATACTTGGGAAGAGAATGAAATCCAACACACAGGAGAATGCTATGCCGGAGTTCCGATTGAAAAGTGAATATCAGCCTGCCGGCGGACAACCGGAGGCCATCCGTCAGCTGGTGCAGGGTGCCCGGCTGGGCTTTCCCGAGCAGACCATGCTGGGCGTGACCGGCGCGGGCAAGACCTTTGTCATGGCCAATGTGATCCAGCAGCTTCAGCGGCCCGCACTGGTGCTCACCCACAACAAGACGCTGGCGGCCCAGCTCTGCTCGGAGTTCCGGGAGTTTTTCCCGGAAAACGCCGTGGAATTCTTCGTCAGTTACTATGATTATTATCAGCCGGAGGCATATATTCCCTCTACCGACACCTATATCGAAAAGGATTCCGATGTGAATGCCGAGCTGGACCGCCTGCGCCACAGCGCCACCTCCAGCCTGTTTGAGCGGCGGGATGTGATCATCGTGGCCAGCGTCTCCTGCATTTACTCTCTGGGCAACCCCATTGATTATGCCAACATGGTGATCTCCCTGCGGGTAGGACAGGAGCGGGATCGGGATCAGCTCTGTGCCAAGCTGGTGGAGCTGCAATATGAGCGCAACGACATCAGCTTTGAGCGCAACCGCTTCCGGGTGCGGGGGGATACGCTGGAGATTCATCTGGCCTATACCGACGAATATGCCCTGCGCATTGAATTTTTCGGCGACGAGATCGACCGCATTGCGGAGATCAACCCCGTCACCGGCGCACCCCGGCGCTATGTGGATCATGTGGCCATCTACCCTGCCTCCCATTATGTCACACCCCGAGACAAAATGGAAGAGGCTCTGAAGGATATTGCGGAAGAAATGGAAGAACGGGTTCGCTATTTTGAGGCCAACAACAAGCTCATCGAGGCCCAGCGCATCCGCCAGCGCACGGAATATGATATGGAGATGCTGCGGGAGATCGGCTTTTGCTCCGGCATTGAAAACTACAGCCGGGTCATGTCCCGCCGGGCACCGGGCAGCGCCCCCTATACGCTGCTGGACTATCTCCCCCGGGATTATCTCATGTTCATTGACGAATCCCATGTGATGCTGCCCCAGGTGCGGGCCATGTATCACGGAGACCGGGCCCGGAAGGAAATGCTGGTGAATTACGGCTTTCGTCTGCCCTCCGCCTTTGACAACCGTCCTCTGAATTTTGAGGAGTTTCAGCAGCGCATTCATCAGGTGATCTATGTCTCCGCCACGCCGGGCGAATATGAGCGCTCCCGCTCCAGTCAGATTGTGGAGCAGATCATCCGGCCCACGGGTCTGCTGGATCCGGAGGTGGAGGTGCGTCCCGCAGAGGGGCAGATCGACGATCTGGTGGCGGAGATCCGTGCCCGGGAAGTCAAAAACGAGCGGGTTCTGGTGACCACCCTGACCAAGCGCATGGCCGAGGATCTCACGGATTATCTTACCCAGCAGGGCATCCGGGTGCGCTATATGCATCATGATATTGATACCATCCAGCGCATGACCCTGCTGCGGGATCTGCGGCTGGGGGAGTTTCAGGTGCTGGTGGGCATCAACCTGCTGCGGGAGGGTCTGGACCTGCCGGAGGTTTCGCTGGTGGCGGTGCTGGATGCGGACAAGGAGGGCTTTCTCCGTTCGGAGACCTCTCTGATCCAGACCATCGGCCGGGCCGCCCGCAATGCGGAGGGCAAGGTCATTCTGTACGGAGAGACGGTCACGCCCTCCATGCAGGCTGCCATTGACGAGACCAACCGCCGCCGTGCTGTGCAGGATGCCTTTAACAGGGAGCACGGCATCACGCCGAAAACTGTTTACAAGAGTGTGCGGGACATCATCGAGATTTCCCACGATACCTCCGCCAAGCTGCCCCAGGCCAGCCGGAAAAAGCTCAGCCTGAATGCGCTGGAGGATGAGATTCATCAGCTGGAGCGGCAGATGAAGGAAGCCTCCAAAATGCTGGAGTTCGAATATGCCGCCGTGCTGCGGGATCAGATTCGTGATCTGCAAAAGGAGCTGGAAGAGGCCAGAAAAACCCGGAAGGATCGCTGATGCGGCCCTTCGTTATCACCTGAATCGAGGAAGAATATCATGCAGGATTCCATTGTTGTCAAGGGCGCGCGCGCCCATAATCTGAAAAATATCACCGTGGAGATTCCCCGGAACGCCCTTACTGTCATCACCGGCATTTCCGGCTCCGGTAAGAGCAGTCTGGCCTTTGACACCATCTATGCCGAGGGCCAGCGGCGCTATGTGGAATCGCTTTCCAGCTATGCCCGGATGTTTCTGGGACAGATGGAAAAGCCCGATGTGGATTCCATCGAGGGCCTGTCCCCCGCCATCTCCATCGACCAGAAAACCACCTCCAAAAATCCCCGCTCCACCGTGGGCACGGTGACGGAGATTTATGACTATCTCCGTCTGCTGTGGGCCCGCATCGGCATCCCCCATTGTCCCAAATGCGGACGGGAGATTCGGCAGCAGACTGTGGATCAGATCATCGACCAGCTGCTGGCGCTGCCTCAGGGTTCCCGTCTGTCCATTCTGGCGCCGGTGATCCGGGGACGGAAGGGCGAATATCAGAAGGTCTTTGAGGATGCCCGCAAAAGCGGCTTTTCCCGGGTGCGGGTGGACGGCAGCCTGTATGATCTCAGCGAAGACATCAAGCTGGACAAAAACAAAAAGCACAATATCGAAATCGTGGTGGACCGTCTGGTGGTCAAGCCGGAGATTCTGGGCCGTCTCACCGACTCTGTGGAGACTGCCGCCCATCTGTCCGGCGGACTGATTATCGCCGACCGGATGGGAGAGGGCGAGCTGACCTTTTCCCAGAATTATGCCTGCCCGGACTGCGGCATTTCCATCGAGGAGCTTTCTCCCCGGATGTTTTCCTTCAACAATCCCTACGGTGCCTGTCCGGAGTGCGACGGTCTGGGTGTGAAAATGGAGATCGACCCCCAGCGCATCGTGCCCAATGGCCGTCTTTCCCTGAATCAGGGGGCCTTGCAGGCCTCCGGCTTTATGACGCTGGACGAAAAGAGCATCTCCCGCACCTATCTCCGGGCCATGAGCGAAAAATATGGCTTTTCGCTAGACACCCCCTGGGATGAGCTTGCGCCGGAGGCCCGGCAGCGCATCCTTTACGGTACGGGCAGCGACAAGCTGGATGTGCGGTTTTCCTGGGAGGGCGGCAAGGCCCGGCCCCGCCCCTTTGAGGGCATCATCCCCAATTTGCAGCGCCGCTATCGGGAGAGTGCCAGTCCATCCCAGCGGGAGGATATTGAAGGCTGCATGAGCGCCATCCCCTGCGCCTGCTGTCATGGCCGCCGCCTGAAAAAGGAGGTTCTGGCCGTCACCGTGGGGGGCGAAAGCATTGCCGCCTTTACCGAGCGCTCGGTAACACAGGCACTGACCTTTGTCAACGACCTGTCCCTCACTCCCCGGGAGCACCAGATCGGCGATCTGATTCTGAAGGAAATTCGTGCCCGCCTGCAATTCTTGCAGAATGTGGGTCTGGAATATCTCACCCTGTCCCGCTCTGCCGGAACGCTGTCCGGCGGTGAAAGCCAGCGCATCCGGCTGGCTACCCAGATCGGATCCTCACTTATGGGTGTTCTCTATGTACTGGACGAGCCCTCCATCGGTCTGCACCAGCGGGACAACGACAAGCTGCTGGCCACGCTGAAGCGGCTGCGGGATCTGGGCAACACCCTGATCGTGGTGGAGCATGACGAGGATACCATGCTGGCCGCCGATCACATTGTGGATGTAGGCCCGGGTGCCGGTGTCAATGGCGGTCACATCATCGCCTCCGGTACGGCCCGGGAGATCATGCAGTGCCCGGAATCTGTCACCGGACAGTATCTTTCCGGGGCAAAACGCATTCCTCTGCCGGAGCATCGGCGAAAGGGCAACGGTCACAGTCTTACCGTCCGGGGCGCAGCGGAGAACAATCTGCAAAGCGTCAACGCCACCATTCCCCTGGGCACCTTTACCTGCATTACCGGCGTTTCCGGCAGCGGAAAGAGCAGTCTCATCAACGAAATCCTGTATAAAGCGCTGGCGGCCCAGCTGAACGGCGCCCGTACCCGGGCGGGAAAGCATGCGGGCATTGACGGTCTGGAGCATCTGGACAAGGTAATCAGCATCGACCAGAGCCCCATTGGCCGCACGCCCCGCTCCAATCCCGCCACCTATACCGGCCTGTTCGGCGACATCCGGGAGCTGTTTTCCCAGACGCAGGATGCCAAGGCCCGGGGCTATGGCCCGGGACGCTTTTCCTTCAATGTGCGGGGCGGCCGCTGTGAAGCCTGTCAGGGCGACGGTCTGGTGAAAATCGAGATGCATTTTCTGCCGGATATCTATGTTCCCTGCGATGTGTGCAAGGGGCGGCGCTACAACCGGGAGACGCTGGAGGTACGCTACAAGGGCAAAAATATTTATGAGGTTCTGGATATGACCGTGGCCGAGGCGCTGCCTTTTTTTGAAAATCTGCCCAAGCTGCGGAAAAAGCTGCAAACCCTCTATGATGTGGGCCTGTCCTATGTAAAGCTGGGACAGTCCTCCACCACTCTGTCCGGCGGCGAAGCCCAGCGGGTCAAGCTGGCCTCTGAGCTGGCCCGCAGAGCCACCGGCCGCACCATTTACATTCTGGACGAGCCTACCACCGGTCTGCACAGCGCCGATGTTCACAACCTCATTGAGGTGCTGCAAAAGCTGGTGGACAGCGGCAACACCGTTGTGGTCATCGAGCACAATCTGGATGTGGTGAAAACCGCAGACCATATTCTGGATCTGGGGCCGGAGGGCGGCGACCGGGGCGGCAGAATCGTGGCACAGGGCACACCGGAGCAGGTGGCAGAATGCCCGGGTTCCTACACCGGCCTGTATCTGAAAAAGCTGCTGGCCCGGGATCGCAGCGCCGAATAAGCCGTCACGCTCCGGCCCATGACTCCGATGCCCGGTCAGGAAAGTCGGCTCAGGGGCTGAAGCCCCACCATAAAGCCATCCACCGACGCGGTGTACACAGCGCCGCCGATGACCTTTTTCCGGCAGACCAGCACATCTGCCAGCACGGCTGCATCCCCGGGATAGTTGGTGATCTCAAAGGTCATGAGCTCCACCCGCTTTCCCGCAAAGTCGGCCAGATCATAGCCGCATTCCTTCTGCATATCGTTATAGGCCTCATATACTGCGTCAAAGCTCCGGGGGATCACCACCTCCCGGGCTTCTGCCGTGTCCGGATTCACCTGATAGCCCAGCGTCTCCAGAAACTGCACGCAGTCGCTTCTGTCCCGGATACGCACTGTGGCAGCCGCCGGGGCAGAGCCGGATTCCCGGGAAGGGATCAGCACAATCAGCAGCGCCACCAGCGCCGCCAGCACCAGAATCGCCGCCGCGATATGCTTTCTCGTCAGTCTGAATGTGTAAATGTTCATGTTGTCACCTCCGCATTTCACCTTATGCGGAAGGCGGCAAAATCATCCCTGTTTTGGCCCGTTCAGGAGCCGTAATCCTCCAGCAGCGCCGCCAGCTCCTCCCGGGAATGGATGGGGATGCCCTGCTCCAGTGCGGTGCGGTCCGCCTCCGGCAGCGCAGCCGCCGGCATTTCCAGCACGGTATCCGGGGCATTTTTTCCGCCGGAAAACACTGCCACATAGCCCTGCCAGATACCCACCTTCCAGGGCGCTTCCTCCCTGCCCTCCTGCACAGGCTCCGCCTCCGCCGAAGACAGCGGTGTGGGGGTCAGCTCGCCTGTCGCTGCCGCCGGTTCTGCCGGACGAAGCAGGAAAACCGCCGCTGTCAGCACCATCAGCGCTGCCGCACCGGCCAGCAATAAACGGGATCTCATGCCATCAACTCCTTTGCCTGTAGTGTTCCATGGGCAGAGGAAACTATGTATTCCTCCGGAAATTCCTTGAAATGTTACCGAATTTTAAGATGAAATTTCCCTCAGACTGTGTTATAATAACTTTAATTATTGTCAGCTCTGCGGCAGAATGGCTGCCGCTTTGCGCCTGCGGGTCCCCGGGGCGGCGCGAAAGGAGATTTTACCTTGAAGAAAACAGCAGTGAAAAAGAAGCGGCATATCGGCCGATCCATCCTGATGGTTCTGCTGAGCATTCTGCTTGTGGGCATGACCACCGTCGCCATCTGCGGCGTGGTGTTTGCCATGTATATCCGAAAGTATATCAGCAATGATGTGGACATTTATCTGGACAGCTATCGGCTGAATCTCACCAGCTTCCTCTATTATATTGATTCCGACACCGGCGAAGAGGTTCCCTATGAGAGCCTGCACGGCGTGGAGGATCGTGTCTGGGTGGATCTGAATGACATTCCCAAGCAGCTCCAGCTGGCCTTCATCTCCGTGGAGGACGATTCCTTTTATACCCACCACGGCGTAAACTGGCGGCGTACCATCGGCGCGGGCCTGAACTTTCTGGTACACTTCCGGGACAATTTCGGCGGCGGCTCCACCATCACCCAGCAGCTGATTAAAAACCTCACCGGCGACAACGATACCTCCGTCAAGCGCAAGCTGCGGGAGGCCATGCGGGCGCTGGAGCTGGAAAAAAACTATGACAAGGACGAAATCCTGGAGCTGTATCTGAACACCATCTATTTCGGCGAGGGTGCCTATGGTGTCAAGCAGGCGGCGAAGGTCTATTTCAATAAAGAGCTGGACGAGCTGACGCTGGCAGAATGCGCCGCACTGGCCGGAACGGTGAAAAACCCCTTTGGCTATGACCTGAAGCGCTTCCCCGAGGCAAACGCCGAACGGCGGGAAACGGTGCTTCAGCGTATGGTGGACTGCGGAAACCTCCCGGAGGAGGCCAAACAGCGGGCGCTGAAGGAAAATGTGCAGGCCTATCGGGACACCGGTGCGGACGATGGCAGCGATGATGATGCCTATCAGAGCTATTTCACCGACGCCACCATCCGGCAGGTCATTTCCGATCTGCAAAGTGAGCTGGGCTACAGCGAAAATCTGGCCAAGCAGCTGCTTTACAGCGGCGGCCTGAAGATCATCACCACGGTGGATCCGGAGATTCAGGCGAAGATGGACGCAGTCTTTCAGGACGCGGAAAACTTCCCCGGCGGTCTGGGCAATGACGGCACCTATCCCCAGGCTTCCATGGTGCTGATGGATCCCTACACCGGTCATGTGAAGGCCCTTTACGGCGGGCGCGGCGAAAAGGAAGGCGATCTGGTGCTCAACCGTGCCACCCAGACCTACCGCAGCCCCGGTTCTGCCATCAAGCCCATTACCGTATATTCTCCCGCGCTGGAATATGGCCTCATCACCCCCATTACCGTGGTGGACGATGTGCCCAAGGACTTTACCGTCCGTGATACCGGCGAGGGCTGGCCCTACAACGAAAACCGGAAATACAGCGGCCATGTGACCATTCTCACCGGTATTGCCAAATCCCTGAACACCGTGGCTGTGGATGTGCTCACCCGGGTGGGCACCCAGCGCTCCTATGACTGGGCCTCCAAAAATCTCGGTTTGACCACGCTGGTGGAATCCATGGAAAAAACGCTGAAGGACGGCACGGTCAAGACCTACAGCGATATTGATGTCAGTCCCCTTTCCATGGGCTCGCTCACCAGGGGCGTTTCCGTGCTGGAGATGACCGCCGCCTACAGCGCCTTTGTCAACGACGGACAGTATACCACGCCGGTGCTTTATACCAAAGTCTATGATTCCGACGGCAAGCTGCTGCTGGACAATACGCCCGTCACTACCGTGGCCATGTCCACCAAGACCCGGGATTATATGATCCAGCTGCTCACCAATGTGGTAAAGAACGGCACCGGTACAAAGGCCGCCATCAGCGGTATCGAAACCGGCGGCAAAACCGGTACGACCAGCGCCGACTGTGACCGCTGGTTTGCCGGCATCACCCCTTACTACACCGGCGTGGTGTGGTTCGGCTTTGATGCCCAACAGAGTCTGCAAAAGTTTTCCACCAACCCGGCCCTGGAGCTGTGGAAGCGGGTCATGTCCAGCGTTCTGGAGGATGCGGAGCCCGCCTCCTTCGAGCTGAGCACGCCCATGACCAAGGTCAGCTATTGTCTGGACTGCGGTCTGCTGGCCACCGATCTCTGCTCCGTGGATGTGCGGGGCAGCCGGGTGGCTACGGCCAGTGTGGCTGTGGAGGATGTGCCCAAGCGCACCTGTACCTGCCATGTGCAGGTGGAGCTGGACAGCGTGACCGGCTGCATCGCCACGGAATATTGCCCCTCGGAAAACCGCATCACCGCCAGTCTGATGAACTATCAGCGCATTTTCCCCTCGGCGGTTACGGTGGCCGATCAGGAGTTCTGCGTTCCCTATGAGCTGACGGAGGATCAGATCGCCCAGGGCCTGCAAATTCCCACGCCCTCCACCTATCAGGTGTGTACCGAGCATATCGAGCCCATTGATGTTCCCGATCCCTGGGAGACAGACCCCAACGATCCCTGGGACCCCTGGGATCCCTCTGACCCCTACGATCCCGATGACGGCTCCGGCGATCCCACAGAGCCGGATGCGCCCGGCGTTCCGGGCACCTCGGAGGATGATGGCAGCGGCTCCGGTGACCACCATTCCTTCTGGGATTGGCTCCTGCCCTGACGCAGGGTAAAAATCCCCGCTTTTGATGCGGGAAAATGCAATATTGGGTATTAGAAAAGCGGCATGACCTCAGTCATGCCGCTTTCTTTCGCCTGTAAAATCAGGCTTTTTTCTTTTTTCGAATGCAGTGAGAAATCAGCATCGCCAGCATTCCCAGCAGCAAATATCCCAGCGCATACAGCACAAATGCGGTTTCACCCGGGTCAAAGCACAGCCATGTTCCCGCCAGAAAGAATGCCGCCGTAACAATTGGAAAGAACCAGCAGCGCCGGATGTCTCCGCCCGCATAGGCTCCGGCGCAAATCGCATAAACCGGGTCAAATGCAAAGAACAGAAGGAAGCATATTGCCATGCCCGCATCCCCTTTGACTAATGTGACCGTAAGCCACGGAATGGCAACCATCACAATTGCCGATGCACTCAGCCAGAAGGCAGACTTTTTCATGATATTTCCTCCAATCAATCGGGATTGATGGAATAGTTGGGGGCTTCCTTGGTGATGTAGATATCGTGGGGATGGCTCTCCTTCAGACCGGCGGGAGAAATCTGGATGAACTGGCTGCGCTGCTGCAGCTCGGGGATGGTGGGTGTTCCGCAATAGCCCATACCGGAGCGCAGACCGCCCATCAGCTGGAACACAGTATCGCTCACCGGTCCCTTGTAGGGCACACGGCCCTCCACGCCTTCGGGTACGAATTTCTTGGAGCCCGACTGGAAATACCGGTCGCCGGAGCCCTTGTTCATGGCAGCCAGACTGCCCATGCCGCGATAGACCTTGAAGCGGCGGCCCTGGAAGATTTCCGTATCGCCGGGGCTCTCTTCGCAGCCGGCCAGCAGGGATCCCACCATGACCACATCGCCGCCGGCAGCCAGTGCCTTGACAATATCGCCGGAATATTTGATGCCGCCGTCCGCAATCACGGGAATGCCCACCTTCTGGGCTTCACAGGCCGCATCATAGATGGCCGTAATCTGAGGAACGCCGATGCCGGATACCACACGGGTGGTGCAGATGGAGCCGGGGCCGATACCCACCTTTACGCAGTCCGCACCTGCGTCGATAAGGGCCTTCGCACCCTCGGCAGTGGCCACATTGCCCGCAATGATCTGCGCGCCGGGATAGGCGGCCTTGACCTTTTTCAGGCAGGCCAGAATATTCTTGGAATGGCCGTGGGCAGAATCCAGCACCAGCACATCCGCGCCGGCCTGGAGCAGTGCCCCTGCCCGCTCCAGCACATCATTGGTCACGCCGATGGCAGCGGCACACAGCAGACGGCCCTGCTCGTCCCGGGCGGTGTTGGGATATTTCACGGCCTTTTCAATGTCCTTGATGGTAATCAGGCCCTTCAGGGCGAAATGCTCGTCCACCAGCGGCAGTTTTTCGATTTTGTGAGCGCCCAGAATCTTCTTGGCCTCGGCCAGAGAAGTGTTCACCGGGGCGGTGATGAGATTTTTGCAGGTCATGACCTCGCCGCAGGGACGGGAGAAATCCTCTTCAAACTTCAGATCCCGGTTGGTCAGAATACCCACCAGCTTGCCGTCCTTGCAGATGGGCACGCCGGAGATGCGGTATTTTCCCATCAGTGCGTCGGCATCCGCCAGCGTGTGCTCGGGAGACAGATAAAAGGGGCTGTTGATTACGCCGTTTTCCGAACGCTTCACCCGGTCCACATTGTCCGCCTGCATTTCAATGGGCATACTCTTGTGAATGACACCGATGCCGCCCTCCCGGGCAATGGCAATGGCCATTCCGGCTTCTGTCACCGTATCCATGGCGGCAGAAATCAGCGGAATATTCAAACGAATTTTTTTGGTCAGCCGGGTAGAAAGATCCGCCTGATCCGGCGTGATGCAGCTCTCGGCCGGGATCAGAAGAACATCATCAAAGGTGATGCCCTTTTTCAAAAATTTGCTGTTGAAATCAGAATTGACCATACGCTTAAACCCCACACTTTCCGTTCGTTTTTCAGGTAATTGATAATACTATACTCTGCTTTCCCCGGATTGTCAACCGAAAATCCATGGAAAAGATTCAGCAAAAATGGGCTGCGGGCGGTTGACATTTTCTTCGTTTGGGAGTAAAATATGCTTCGCTTGCTCGGAGGCAAATCATTCAGTGGAAATGACAAGCCGGATAAGGCACAGGCTGAAATGTCTGCCCTTATTCGGTTTTTATTTTTGTTTTGCTTTTGCGCAGGTAAGAAGTCATCGGAGGATCGTCCGCCGCAGCGGAATGATCGAGAAAGATGTCGGGTGCGCTCGGTTTCATGTGAGGAAACCGGGCGTTTTTTAGAACAGGAGGCATTACAAATGGATCTGCTCACAGGAAAAATCAAACCAATTTATCTGAAGTATCTGAGCGCGGCCTTTGGCAGCTCGCTGATCTCGTCCATCTACAGCGTGGTGGATATGGCCATGGTGGGTCAGTATCAGGGGCCGGACGGCACGGCGGCGCTGGCTGTGGTCAGCCCCATCTGGAACATCATCTACAGTCTGGGACTGCTGATGGGCATCGGCGGCTCGGTGCTGTTCAGCACCATTCGGGGCGAATCCACGGAAAACGAAAAGCGCTCCAATGAATATTTTTCCGCCGCTTTCTGGGGGACGGTCATTCTGTCGGCGATTACTTGGGTGGCGGTGATCTTTTTTGACCGGGAGCTGCTGCTGCTGTTCGGCGCGGAGGAGACGCTGCTGCCGCTGGCCCGGCAATATGTGCTGCCCATCAAATTTGCCGTGCCCAGCTTTCTCTTTACCCAGCTGATCTCCGCCTTTCTGCGCAACAACGGCAATCCGGGTCTTGCTACAAAGGCCGTGATTTTCGGCGGCGTGTTCAATGTGTTCGGCGATTATTTCTTTGTATTCACCATGGACTGGGGCATTTTGGGTGCCGGTTTGGCCACGGCCATCGGCAGTGTGGCCTCGCTGCTGATTATGTGCAGCCACTTTTTCCAAAAACGGAACACTTTGCGGCTGGTTCGGCCCAGCCGTCTGCTGAACAAGTGGAAATCCATCACCGCCACCGGCTTTTCCACCTTCTTCATCGATGTGGCCATGGGACTGCTCACCGTGCTGTTCAACCGCCAGATTCTCCGGTTTCTGGGCACGGATGCCCTGTCGGTTTACGGCATCATCATCAATATTTCCACCTTTGTGCAGTGCTGCGCCTACAGCATCGGACAGGCTTCCCAGCCCATTCTCTCCACCAACTATGGCGCGGGCAAGGGCAGCCGCATCCGGCAGGTGCTGAAGTATGCCGTGATTACAGCGCTGGTGTTCGGACTGCTGTGGGCCGGGGCCTGTCTGGCCGTACCAAATCTCTTTGTGCGCATTTTTATGACACCCACAGAGAGCATTCTGCAAATCGCCCCCGCCATCATCCGCAGCTATGGGATCTCCTTTTTGCTGCTGCCCTTCAATGTATTCTCCACCTATTATTTCCAGTCTCTGATGGAGTCGGCCACTTCCTTTGTGGTGTCCGTGGCCCGGGGCGCTGTCATCAGCGGCATTCTCATTCTGCTCCTTCCGGCGGTGGCACCGGCCGGTTCCATCTGGTTTGCCATGCCCATCACCGAGCTGCTCACCGCCGTCTTTGTGGCCATCATGATGCGCCGTTGCTCACGGAAGCTTTCTGACGACAAAATGCACACCGTATAATATTTTATAAGGTGCAAAAATGCCGGGGGCCCGCAGGCTCCCGGCAGTGCTTTTACCGATTATTCGATTTCGATCGGCCGCGCGGCAGGCAGGGTCTGCTCCTTCTTGGGCAGCACCAGCTGCAAAACGCCGTTGTCATAGCGGGCACGGATGCCCTCGGGGTTGATGCCCGTGAGGTCAAAGCTGCGGCTGTAGGAGCCATAGGAGCGCTCCACCCGCACCACCTGATCCTTTTCCTTCTGTTCCACATTGCTGTGGCGCTGGGCCCGGATGGTCAGGGCATTGTCCTCCAGCGCCAGCTGGATATCCTCCTTGCGGAAGCCGGGCAGATCGGCCTCCAGCAGATAATGATCGCCCTCGTCGGTCACATCGGTCTTGAATTCCGCCAGATCGGCGCTGCGGAAAAAGCTGTCAAACTGCGGGCCGAAAAAGCGGCGTTCCATCTCTTCCATCTCCCGGAAGGGGTTGTAGGTGTTCAGGTTGTTGTTGGAATTTCTGCGAATCAGTTCAAACATAAATCATACCTCCGTTTGGTTGCTGCTCCCGCCAGTCTGACCGGACTGGCCATCGAAGCGTTTCTTTTTCTTTGATTGTCTATAGTGTATCCCGGAAAATCACATTTTTTGTGTCTTTCTTTTGAATAAAATGTAAATGTTAGCACTCTCGAGTGTAGAGTGCTAATTTTCGCAGCCGCCTGGAAATGAAAAAACGCCGAGGTAAATCCCCAAAAACGCAAAAAACAGGCGCTGCGTGGCTTGCAGCACCTGTGATAGTCGTTGCTTTTTACATCCCCACCCGCTTTTGTTCCAGACGGAGGCGGTCGGCGATCATAGAAATGAACTCAGAATTGGTAGGCTTGCCCTTCAGGTTGGAGACGGTATAGCCGAAGTAGGCGTTGAGAACTTCTACATCGCCCCGATCCCATGCCACCTCGATGGCGTGGCGGATGGCCCGTTCCACCCGGCTGGAGGTTGTCTTGAATTGCTTTGCAATGTTGGGATACAGCACCTTCGTGATGGCGTTGACTACATCCATATCACGGGCAGCCAGCGAAATGGCTTCCCGCAAATATTGGTAGCCCTTGATATGGGCCGGCACACCGATTTCGTGGAGAATATTGGTAATGTGCAGCTCCGGGTCCAACCCGGCGGAGGGCTGCTTTCTGGGCGAAAAGGCGTTTTCTTCCATATTGAAATGTGCCACTCTTGCGGCCAAATCCGCAATGTCGCAGGGCTTCAGGGTGAAATACTGAATGCCCAGCTCTGCCGCCTCCGCGCTCAACGCATTGCTGGAGAAAAATGACAGGAGAAACACGGCGGGCGATTTTCCGGGCTGGGCATTTCGCAGCTCACGCACCACGGAAAGGCCATCCTTTTGCGGCAAAAGCGCGTCCACAATGAGCACATCCGGCGGGGCTTTCCTACACAGCTTCAGCAGCTCCGGCCCGTCCTGAGCGGTGCCCAAAACCTCCAATTCTGCAAACTCCGCCAGCTTCTCCGCCAGCGCCTCGCACCGCCCCCGGCTGCTGTCCCCGATGATGACCTTCATTCTATCGCCTCATCTCTCCGAATTGTGCATTCAAGATAGCACAGAACGCCGGGAAATACAAGCTTTTTACAGCGTTTTTGCGAAAAAAGTTTTCGACACTCTTCGACAAACGCACCAAAAAACAGAAAATATGGGGTCGTTTACCAGCGTGTGTGTGAATTTATGATACCTACGGCTATGTAGGTAACCTGATGATACCTAC
>CAZIPA010000009.1:0-60385 GCA_964541085.1 uncultured Oscillospiraceae bacterium
GCCTTGCAGCGCTGGGGCTCATTCTGGAAGCCGCGCTCTGCGTAGAACTCCTGCTCGCCGGCAGTGAAAACGAATTCCTTGCCGCACTCTTTGCACACTAAAGTCTTGTCTTCGTACATGGTAGTTACCTCTCTTTTCCGCGTTGCGGTGATAGTGTTTATATGCGAACAGGCTTTCACCTGTTTTCGCCCTGAGCTAAATATTGCGCCAGCTTTCGCCGAATCCGCAAAACGGCGTTGCTTGCGGATTTTGCTGTACAGCCGAGACGCTCTGCAATTTCGCGGACGGAGTAACCTTCCAGATACGGAGTCAGAACCGACCCTTCAAATACAGACAGGATGCCTTGCAGTGCAGCCTTGATTTCCTCTTCTGTTTCGCTTGCCAGAACCTGCGTCTCCGGATCAAACGCAGCCCCCTGGGCCGTTTCCGGATGCAGCAGCGCATCCCCCTGCGGCAAAGCACCCTTCGCGCTGCGGCGGATTGCGTCATAAAGCTGGCGTCGGATGCAAAGCACCGCATACGCCTCAAAATGGTCATTTTTCCGGGGATCGTAGCTGCGGATCGCTTTCAGCAGGCCGATCATGCCCTCCTGATAGAGGTCATCCTGATCGCCGCCCTGCAAAAAATACGGCCGCACCAGCCGGGAAACCAGCCGGGAATATTCTGCCGCAAAGGCTTCTTCCTCCAGCGGGAGGGATTTTTCCGGCACAGCTGCCACGGTATCTCCTTTCGGTGTCACTTCCACTTCTGCTTATAAAGGCAGTATATCCCTTTTCTGTAGCTCCTGTCAAGCAAAAACTATGTTTTTTGTGAAAATCGCAGAAAATTTCTGAATTTTTTGTTATCGGAGCACCTCATCCGGGTCTACCGAGTGCTCTTCCTTGACGGTGGACAGGATCAGAATCGTGCGGGTATTGGAAACACCGGGCAGTGCCTTCACCGCATTCAGCAGATGCTCCAGACTGGCAGTGTTGTCCGTCACCACCCGCAACATGAAATCAAAATCGCCGGTGATGTAATAGCATTGCAGAATCTCCCGGTTTTCCTTCACAAAGGTATGAAAGCGCTCATGATAACGGGGATGCTCCAGACTGACAGACAGGAAAGCGTTCACATCCTTGCCCGCCTTGGCCGCGCTGAGAATCGAGGTATGCTTCACAATCATACCGGAGGCCTCCAGCTTGCGGATGCGCTCGATCACGGCGGACACAGACATATTCACCTTGTCACTGATGACGCTGGCATTTTCACGGGCATTGTTTCGCAGGCATTTCAGAATTTTAACATCAATTTCATCCATAAGGCGGCCCTCCATCGGAACAGGTATGTCGTTATTATATCCCGGCTTCCGAAATATTTCAAGTGCAAATATGACTGTTAAAAAAATTTTTGGATGCTTTCCCGGCCATTTTTCCCGAAAAAACGAAGAAGAGCGGCCTGCACGCCGCTCTTCCGGGATTTTCTGTATGTTCGCTCAGTTGTTTTCGCTGCCGGAGCTCTGCTCCTGGGCGCGGGGTGCGGGACGCTTGCCGCCTCTGCCGCCCCGATGACGGCGGGCACCGGGCTTTTTGCCGCCCTGAGAACGGTTGTCGCCCTGGGCGGGGGCCATGCCCTCCGGCGCCACGATCACCTTGCGGTTGGGTTCAGTGCCCACGGAATAGGTGGTCACACCGGCAACCTCCTGCAGGGCTGCGTGAATGGTGCGGCGCTCATGGGGATTCATGGGCTCCAGCGCCACGGGCTTGCGATATTTCAGCGCCTTCTGGGCGGTCTTGTTGGCCAGACCGATCAGGCTCTCTTCCCGCTTGGCACGGTAGTTCTCCGTGTCCACGGTGACACGCCACCGCTCCTCTTCCTTCCGGTTGGTGACGATGTTGGTGAGATACTGAATGGCATCCAGCGTATCGCCGTGATGGCCGATAACGGCGCTCATATTGTCGCCGGAGAGGGTCAGACGGATGGTTTTTTCCTCCGTATTTTCCTCCGAGGTGATCTGGGCGGGGGTGCCGAAACGGGTCAGCAGGCCCTCCAGAAATTCCACCGCGCGGCCGGCGGGGCTTTCTTCATAGGACACCCGCACGATGGCCGGCACCCGGCCAATGCCCAGAAAACCGGCCTTGGGCAGCTGTACCTGCTCCACCGACACCTGTTCCCGGGTCATGCCCAGCTGCTGCAAAGCACTTTCAATGGCGGCATCCAGCGTGTCGCCTTGGGTTTCGATATATTTCATGTACTGTTCCGCCTTATCTTTATTCTTTGTCGCTGTCTTTGTTCAGCTTTTTCCGCATCCACATGGTGAGCAGATATTCCTGCGCCGCAGACAGCACATTGTTGGAGATCCAGTAAACGCCCAGACCGGCAGGCAGAGCAAAGGAGAACCACAGGGACATCAGGGGCATCATGAACATCATCATGCGGTTGCTGGCCTGTGCCTGGGGGTTGGTGTTCTGCTGGTTGGACAACTTCTGAGTGAGCCAGGAGAGGCCCAGAGAGGTGAGGCCCGCCAGAATGGGGATGATCCACTGGAGGGACAGCTGCTTGATATCCGCGGAGGTGGCCAGATTGATGGGGCCAAAGTTGAAGCTCACAGGCATGAGCTTGTCCGAGATATCCGCCACCTTGTCAAAGTTCAGGAAGATCTTGTGCGCCAGATCAATCTGGGCATAGGCGCCGGACATTTCCACGCCCAGCCGGGAGGCGATCTCCGTGATCTGGGCAGAGGTCAGCTGCATAAAATAGGTCAGCGGCTGCAAAATGACGCCGTACAGACCGAACATGACCGGCAGGATAATCAGCGAGGTGCCGCAGCCCGCCATAGGGGACACGCCCTCCTGATCGTAGAGGTTTTGCAGCTCCTCCTGCATTCTCCGCTGATCCCGGGCATAGGTCTTCTGGATCTTTTCCACCTTGGGCTGGATCCGCTGAATCTCCATCATGGAGCGCTTCTGTTTGAAACCCAGCGGCAGCATCAGCAGCTTGACCAGCAGGGCAAACAGGAAAATCGACCAGCCGTAGCTTCCCACAAACTGGTAGATCAGGCGCATCACATAGCCGAAGGGGGTGGAGAAAATCGTGTAAAGAAAATTCATGTATCCTTCTCCTTCTTGTTTTTGTGAGGAAAATGAAGCTCTTCCGGCACCGGGTCATACCCGCCCTTGCAGAGAGGGTTGCACCGAAGGATTCGCCAGAGAGCCAGCGCACCGCCGCAAAGGGCGCCATGGCGCTGAATGGCCTCCGCCGCATATTCCGAACAGGTGGGATGGAAGCGGCAGGTTGGCCCGCCCTTTCGGGCTGAGAGATTCTTCTGATAAAACCGGATACACCAGACCAGTGCCTTACGCATCCTGCTCCTCCAGCAGCATCAGCTGCCTGCAGAGCCGAAGAAAGTCGCCTTGCAGCTGGTCAAAGGGCATCTCCAGTGCAGCCCGCCGTCCCACGATGACGATGTCAAATCCGCTTTTCAGGCGGGTCTCGTTGAGACGATAGACCTCCCGGAGTCTGCGCCGGATACGGTTCCGCTCCACTGCGCAGCCCAGCTTGACAGAAACGGTGATCCCCAGATGGTTCACCGTTGGGCTCCTGTGCTTTCGCACATAGAGCACCATGCTTCTTCGCGCCGCCGATTTTCCCTTGGCATAGAGGCCGCGAAACACATGGTTTTCCTGAATGGAAAGGGTCTTTTTCATAAATGCTTTCCCCGAAATTGAGTGTCTGTTAAAATTTAAGACCGCAGACAATGCGGTCTTAATCCTGTATGCTGGAAAAGCTTAAGCAGACAGACGAGCTCTGCCTTTCGCACGACGGCGAGCCAGAACCTTGCGGCCGTTGCGGGTTCTCATGCGCTTCATGAAGCCGTGTTCCTTCTGGCGCTGACGCTTTTTGGGCTGATAAGTACGAAGCATGTTCCACACCTCCTGATCCAAGCTGTTATTGACACCGGTACAGGCTCGAGCCGTTTCAAGCACATACCGGTGACGATAACGCACCATGTATTATAAAGGATTTTGCGGGCTTCTGTCAACCCCTTTCGAAGCTTCTTCCGGTTTTCTTTTTGATTTCTTCAAAAATCCGCCATTGAAGCAGCCCCAAAAATATGCTATAGTAGAATCATCCGGGCATTGCGGAGGTGATTTTTTGAAGTGCTGCATTCTCACCGGGCATCGTCATCTGCCCCGGGATTCCTCTGCCATCCGTCTGCTGCTGCGTCATGTGCTGATCCGCTTTATCGAGCAGGAGGACTACACCGATTTTCTCTGCGGCGGTGCCATGGGCTTTGACCTGCTGGCGGCAGACAC
Source organism: uncultured Oscillospiraceae bacterium (assembly GCA_964541085.1). Taxonomy (GTDB): domain Bacteria; phylum Bacillota; class Clostridia; order Oscillospirales; family Butyricicoccaceae; genus UBA4644. Next base: position 4,296 of record CAZIPA010000009.1, read on the forward strand.
GGTTCTGGAGCTGAAGGAGCTCTATCCCCATATCCGGCTGCGGCTGTTTCTCCCCTTCCGCAAGCAGGCCGCATCCTACCCGCTGTCGGAGCAGCGGCACTATGAATCCGTTCTGGCCCGGGCGGATACCATCTGCTACACGGCAGAGCATCACTATACCGGCTGCTATCTGGCACGGGACCGTGCCATGGCCTCGGCAGCTCAGGGGTGCATCTGCTATCTTTCGCATTCCACCGGCGGCACGGCCTACACCGTCCGACAGGCCGCCCTGCTGGATATTCCCATTGTCAACCTGGCGGAGCTTCTGGACTCTGCCGGAAAGGAGTCTTATGTCTGACCGATATCCCGTTTCGGAAACGGCCCATTTTCAAAAAGGAAAGCGGGGGCTGCTCCATCTGGTATTCAGCCGGATGGGTGTCATTCTGCTGCTGGTGCTTTTGCAGGTGGGAATGCTGCTGGCGCTGTATCTGAAGTTCGCCCAGTATGCCGCCCACTATTACGGCATTTCCACCCTGCTCACCATGGTCATGGCCATCTATCTGGTCAACCGCCACGCAGAGCCCACCTATACCATCACCTGGCTGGTCTTTCTGCTGGCAGCGCCGCTGCCAGCCTGCGCCTTTTACGCCTATACCCAGCTGGAAATCGGCCACCGTGCCCTGCGGGGCAGGCTTGCGGAGATCACCCGTCTGTCTGCCCATATGCTTCCCCCCACGGGGGCGGAACAGGCGCTGTGCCGGGAGGCCCCGGAGGAAACGGGTCTGGTGCGTTATCTGTCCACAGTCGGCGGCTTTCCCGTATATGACCGCACCCGGGCCACCTATTATCCCACCGGCGAAGCCTTCTTTCAGGCGCTGCTGGAGGATCTGGAGCAGGCAAAGCGCTCCATCTTTCTGGAATATTTCATTCTGGAGGAGGGTGTCATGTGGGGGAAGATTCTGGATGTGCTCACCCGCAAGGTAGACGAGGGCGTGGATGTGCGTTTTCTCTATGACGGCACCTGCGAGTTTTTCCGGGTGTCCCGGGATTATTGTCATCATCTGGAGGATCTGGGGCTGCAATGCCGGGTGTTTGCGCCCATCCGGCCCTTCCTTTCCACCCATTACAACTATCGGGATCATCGGAAAATCGCCGTGATCGACAGCCGCATCGCCTATACCGGCGGAGTGAATCTGGCGGATGAATATATCAATGTGACCCATCCCTTCGGTCATTGGAAGGATACGGCCATCCGGCTGGAGGGCGACGCTGCCCGCACCTTTACCCTGCTGTTTTTGCAGATGTGGCAGATGGATGGCCGGGCATTTTCCGCCGGGCCCTGGCTGGATATGCCGGCGGCGCTGCCTCAGGGGGACCATGGCTATGTGATTCCCTACGGCGATCATCCGCTGGACGGAGAGCCGGTGGGCGAATGGGTCTACACCCACATTCTGAATCATGCCCGCCGCTATGTTCACATCATGTCCCCCTATCTGATTCTGGACAGTGAGCTGGAGGATGCCCTGCGCTTTGCCGCCAAACGGGGCGTGGAGGTCACGCTGCTGCTGCCCCATGTGCCCGACAAAAAGGTGCCCTTTGCCCTGGCGAAAACTCATTTTCTCCCCCTGATGGATGCCGGTGTGAAGATTTATGAATACACTCCCGGTTTTGTCCACGCCAAGGTGTTCGTCAGCGACGATCTCCGGGGGACGGTGGGCACCATCAATCTGGATTATCGCAGCCTGTATCATCATTTTGAATGCGGCACCTATCTTTACGGCGCGCCCTGCGTGGCTGCGCTGGAGGAGGATTTTCAGCAGACACTGGCCCAGTCCCGGCAGATCACCCGGCATGAGGCCGCCCATCCCGGTCTGTACTGGCGCTTTCTGGGGATGCTCTCCAAGGTGCTGGCTCCACTGATGTGAAAGCACTGCTGCCGCCAGCCGGCAAAAATAAAGAAGAGTATGCAGCTCCTGCATACCCTTTTGCTTTTCAGATTTGCGTCCGATCTTCCATCCAGCGGCGCACCACAGCCCGCATTTCCCGGCTGAACACCCGGCGAAAGCCTGCGGCATCTCCGCAGAAATCATAGTCCGCTGTCAGGCCCTCCAGCCGTTCCCGCAGCAGCCGCATCAGCTCCGGCGTTTTGAAATCCCGGGGCAGATGCTGAATCAGATCTCCCAGCATGGGATACTGGGCCCGCAGCAGGGCTTCTCCCGCTGCCGTGTCTCCCTGCAATTGCCGGGCACAAAGGGCCGCCTGTTCCTCCGGAGACAGCACCGGACATTGCTCTGCCTCCTCCAGAAAGGCCCGCACTCCGGGATGCAGCGCACCGTAATCCATCCTTATTTCCTCCCCTTGATCTGCTCCCAGTAGGCCCTGGCCTGCTGCTCGGTACGGTTGTCACCGAAGGTGTAATAGTGGGCATTTTTCAGCTCGTCGGGGAGATATTGCTGCCGCACCCAGTGATTGGGATAATCGTGGGGGTAAAGATAGCCCTGCTCCCGTTCAAAGCCCGTGCCGTCCGCATGGACATTTTGCAGCTCCCGGGGAACGGTGCGGGCCTTTCCCGCCTTTACATCCGCCCGGGCGGCGGCAATGGCCTGATAGGCGCTGTTGGATTTGGGCCAGGTAGCCAGCAGAATCACCGCCTCGCTGAGGGGCAGCTGCGCCTCCGGCAGACCCAGCTGCAAGGCGCTGTCCACACAGGCCTTGATAATGGGCACCGCCATGGGATAGGCCAGACCCACATCCTCGCTGGCCGAGCACAGAATCCGGCGGCAGGCACCGATCAGATCTCCCGCCTCCAGCAGCCGGGCCAGATAATGCACGGCCGCATCCGGGTCAGAGCCCCGCATGGATTTCATCAGGGCCGACACCAGATCAAAATGGGCATCCCCCTCCCGATCATAGCGGTTGGCGGACTTCTGCGCCACCGCCTGGGCATCCTCCATCCGGGGACGCATGGGATCGCCGGGCAGCGTTGCGGCACACAGCAGCTCCACACTGTTGATGGCCTTTCGGATATCGCCGCCGCAGCTCTGGGCCAGATAGGCAGAAACCCCCGCCTCCGGCTCCACCCGGCAGCCGCTGCTCTCTCCCCACAGGCGGAAGGCCCGCGCCACGGCCTTTTCCGTCTCTCCGGCAGAAATGGGCTTGAACTCAAAGATGGTGCTGCGGCTGAGAATGGCGTTATATACATAAAAATAGGGATTTTCCGTAGTGGCGGCAATCAGGGTGATTTTCCCGTTTTCGATGAACTCCAGCAGGCTCTGCTGCTGCTTTTTATTGAAATACTGAATTTCGTCCAGATACAGCAGCACGCCCTCCGGCGCCAGCAGGGTGTCCAGCTGACCGGTCACGGCCCGGATGTCTGCCGTGGAGGCCGTGGTGGCATTGAGCTTCACCAGCTGTCGATGGGTCTTGCCCGCAATGATCTGGGCCAGCGTGGTTTTTCCCGTGCCGGAGGGGCCATAGAAAATCATATTGGGGACGCTTCCGTTCTGCAAAATGCGCCGCAGCACACCGTTTTCACCGATGATGTGCTGCTGTCCCACCATATCATCCAGCTCCCGTGGACGAATCTTGTCTGCCAGCGGCTGATAGCTCATAAAACACGCTTCCCTTCTGCCCCGCCGGGCATTTTTTATTATAGCATAAGTTCTGTGAAAGGCAAAGAGGGATTTTTCAGGATGCCTGAGGGCAAAGGAAAAGCCGCCCGGAGATTCCCGGGCGGCTGAGATATTTTCTCTTATTTCTTCAGATTGGCCTTGGCCTTGCGCAGAGCCAGAATGCGGTTCATCTCGTTGTAGACGATCATGAAGCCCTCGTCCACGCCCATGCCGGGCTTGGCCAGAATCTGCACAGGCTGAGTGGCCATGGCGCAGTTGACGCAAACCTGAGCGCTGCGGTCGGTCTCGTTGCAGGTACCGCCCTGATAAGCGCCGATGCCCTTTTCCTTGCAGTACAGAACGGCTTCGATGGTGTTGTTGATGCCGCCCAGATCGGGGGTCTTGATCTGCACCATATGACCGGCCTTGTGATCGGCGAACAGCTTGATGTCCTCCAGCGTGTTGCACCACTCGTCAGCCACCAGCTCCACGGTGCTGCCGCGGCTGTCCAGCTCACGGGTCAGACCGGCCAGAGCTTCCAGCTGGGTCTCACGGTCGCAGTCGCAGTCCATGGGGCCTTCGATGCGCAGATGGAAGGGCTTGGCGATCTCTTCCAGCTTCATGATGTAATCGGCCATTTCCTTGTAGTTGTTGTTGCCGAAAATCACGCCGATGGTGCCGTACACATCAATGTGCAGCACGGGGAAGTAATCGGAATCATGACGGTGGGTGAGGATGCGGTCACGCAGCCAGCCCACATACTCGGCCAGCTTTTCGCCGTGACGGCCCAGCTTTTCCTCCACATTGTTAATCAGAGCATGAGGCAGAACCTGCGCGCCCTTGATAATCATCTTGTCGGCGTTGGAGTAGCGGTCATCGCCGGACTGGGTGAAGATGGGGATGGGCTTTTCGGACACGGTGCAGCCGTATTCATCGGCCACCACTTCGCACATCAGGCGGTTGGTTGCCTTGGCGACGGCATCCAGAATAGCCTGAGAAACGCCGTAACGGATGGCGGTGTGCAGACGCTTGCCGTCCACATGGATGGCTTCCATATCCCGGCACAGGCCGCGGAAGTCATCGGCCTCACGGCCCACCAGAACAGGCTTGATATGATTCTCAATGATGGGGATAAAGTCAGAGGCCAGGAACAGAGGATCCCGTCCGCCCGCGCCGGAATACTGCACGGCGGCGCAATCGCCGTAAGCGATCTGGCCATCCTCCAGAATCAGCATGACAGAGATGGACTCACCGGCCTGACGCACGGCCTTGAAGCCATCCGTCACAGGCTTGCCCACATAAAAGACACCGTCGTGACCCGCACCCTGCTTGATGGCGCGCTGATCGTCGAAATAGAAGCCGGTACGGCCGGCGGAGCAAACAACATCTACGATTTTCATGAGCTTGTTCTCCTTATCTTTTTATAAAAATATTGGTTTGTTTTACTTTCTGGGACGGCCCACCAGACGGCCCTTGGAGATGGCGTACACATCGTCGATGACCATCTGGAAGGATGCCTTGCGCTTTTCAGCCCGGGCACGCTCCTCGATCTTTTCCCGATGGAAGTCCTTCAGTTCCTTGTCGAAGGGCAGGTTGCCCATTTCCAGAATGCGGATCGCACCGTTATCGTCACGGGCGGGCAGCATCTTGCCGGCGTTGAAGCGGGAGGGAGAGAAGGGAATGTCCAGAACACCGGCCTGTACGGCACGGACGGCGCCCACGGCGATATCACCCTCGCCCAGCTCGAAGCACTTGTCCAGAATGCAGCGGGTCTCGCGGCGGATGATTTCCTTTTCCGTCTCCAGCTCAGAGGAGGCCAGCACCTGGTCACGCAGCATATTGATGACCTGCTTGGTGCAGCGCAGGCCCTGGGCATTGGCTTCCATGGTGGGGATACCCACGGCCTCATGGGGGGTCTTGACGATAACCTTGGTGGCCTTGCTCAGCGCGGCGGCGGCAGAGCCCCAGGAAATCACGCCGAAGGCCTTGGCTTCGTCGGCGGGGAAACCGCCCATCCACTGATGGAACACGGTGGTGACCTTCACATCACTGTAGCCGCCCTTGAGCATATATTCGTCAGTGAGCTCCTCCAGCGTGCGGATGGCCGCCACATCCTGGGTCAGGTTGCCGCACTGGCCATAGCCCACAGACACATTCTTCACGCCCTGCTCCGCAGCCAGCAGCGCCTCGATCACAGCCACGGCGTTGGAAATGCAGGGAGGCACCAGCGTACCGGTCAGGGGGCCATAGGGCTCACGGTTGATGGAAACGCCGGCTTCTTCGTACATACCGGTCAGGCGATCCACATACTGCCAGTCACGGATGGTCTGCTCCATGGGAACATTCTTCGCATAGGGCAGGTTGTAGGAAATACCGCCGCCTTCATAAGCGGTAAAGCCGCCGGCATAGGTGATCTCCGTCAGCAGACGGGCATCGGGGGTGCCGTGACGCACCTGAACGGGGATGTTCAGGCTCTCGATCAGACGGCGGCAGGCATGAACGCCGTGGTTGACCGCCGGGAAGCCGTTGAGCATACTGCGGCCGTTCTTGATAGACTCCCGCACACCGTCCTCTGCCTCGGCGTAACGGTTCTGACGGGTGTAGCTGTCGATGGTGGTAGGCAGCAGATCGGCTTCGCCGTTGTCCTGCAAATAGGTCAGCAGCTTGATATGCTCGTCCAGCAGAGCCACACCGGCACGGGGCTGGATCAGGGTAATGCCGTCTCTCTTGGCGTCCAGCAGCTTCTGGGAGAAAATGCGGTTGGCAGGCATGGCCTTGTGATAGTCCACGGCCTCCTGAAAGTTTACATCCTTGCCGGTGGGCCACTGAGTGAGCACTTCACGGCGAAGGGCCTGAAACTGATCTTCGGGGATGCGTTTATTCTGAATATCCATCTTCTGGTTGCAACTCCTTTTTCATAATTCGCAGGGCGGTTCGGGGTTCGTATTCTGACAGCAGACCCATCGCCGCCAGAATATAGCGTCGATCCACCAGCACCCGGGCCTTCACAGGCCGCAGGGACATGGGATCCGCAGGGTCATAAAATGCGTGGGATGCGATTTCACCGGTGCGTCGGGTGTGGATCAGGCTGCCGCCGGTGACGATCATCTGCCGCACCTGCCGCAGATCCTTGCCGCTCTGGACAAAGACCTTTCCGGCCATATTATAGGTTTCTTCCATATAACCCGCATGGCGGCGGGCCGCTGCTTCACAGGCACAGGAGGCCAGAGCAAAATCCAGCCGTTCGGTCTCGTCGCTGTCGGGCACCTTTTCCGTGTTCACCGCCAGATCGTCCACCAGCGCCTGTGTGCGCTCCGGTGTAAGTCCGGCCAGCCGGGCCACCTTGTCCAGCGTTGCCGCCTCCACAATGCCGCCGATGCTGTAGCGCATTCCGATATCGCCCTCTACCGTGCGCTTCACATAAGGCTCCGGCAGACCCTTGTAGACCGTTCCGCCCTCCTTGGGCATACCGTCCGCAATGGAATAGACATCGGTGGTTGCGCCGCCTACATCCAGCGCCATCAGTTCGCCGATGCCCGCTTCCTCCTTACAGCCCTCAGCCAGCAGCTGCATGGCCCGCATCATGGCGGAAGGGGTTGGCATCAGAATGCCGGAAATCAGCCTGGACGCATGGGACAGGCCCTTTGCCTGAATAATCCGGTTGAGGAACAGATTGCGGATGCAATCCTGCGTCGGCTGGATGTTCAGCACACCAAAGCGGGGCATGACATTTTCACAGATAAAGGTCTGCCGTCCCTCCAGCGAACGCTCACACTGCCGGACCGCGGTGCGGTTGCCCGCGATAATCACCGGAAAATCCGCCTTGCAGGTGGCCAGCATTCTGGCGTTGTGCCGGATGCAGTCGGAGTTGCCTCCGTCCGTGCCGCCCACCAGCAGGAAAATGTCCGGCTTGAGCCGGTCGATCTCTTCAATGTCGTCCTCCGTCAGCTCGAAGGAGTAGACCTTGATGATCTTGGCGCCTGCACCCAGCGACGCCTGCTTTGCCGCTTCGCTGGTCAGCTCCGGCACCAGACCGGAGGCAATCATCCGCAGGCCGCCTGCGGCAGAGGAACAGGCATAGCGGGCCGCGAACTCCAGCTTGCCGGTCTGGGCCTCCAGCTTTTCCAGCGCATGGCCCAGTCCCTCGTTGATATCTGTCTGCACGGTGGTATAGGCTGCCGCCGTTCCCAAAAGGACTTCGGCTTCGGTATCGACGGCGGTGACTTTGGTATAAGTGCTGCCGAAGTCGATCAATAACACCGGACGCATGGGATCAGTCCTCGATATGCAGGTCCTTCTTCAGGCACTCGATATCCACGGCCGGATCGGTTCCCGGGGGGAAGGCACGGTTGAAGCCCATGGCCTCAAAGCGCTTTTCCACATCGGAAAACTCCTGCTTGCCGATGACGATGTTGCCGCCCACATAAAGGACGATATCCTTCAGACCGGCCTCATCACACTTTTCCCGCATACCGCGGCAGTCCAGCTCGCCCTGACCATACAGGGAAGAGACGATAATGGCATCTGCGTGCGTCTCGATTGCCGCCGCAATGAATTCCTCCTGAGACACCAGAACGCCCAGGTTGGTCACTTCAAAGCCTGCCTCGGTAAAGGCATGGTAGAGAATCTGGATTCCCACTGCGTGGACATCTGCGCCGATAACGCCGATGACCAGTTTTTTCTTTTCCATACTGACACCTCATTATTCGCAAGTTCTGCTTTTTCTTAAATGTTCTATATCTTCTAATATAGATTGAACCAGTTCAATAGTCAAGTGCTTTTTTCAAAAAAACGAGTTTCTTTCTTCAGTTTTTCCTATGATTCCGGCTTTTCCGTTAGAAAAGCCGTCTCCGGTTGCGGGCCAGCGCTTCCTCCAGCGCCCGGACAGAGCCCTGATCCGGCTCCAGCTCCAGACGGATCAGCGTATGACTGCTGTCATATTCCCGCAGCAGCGCCAGCTCCTCCGCCGTACAGCTCAGCTCAAAGCCGGCAGGCACCAGCACCGCATCACAGCGGGACAGCTCCAGCGACATCCGTCCGCCCAGCAGCCGTGTCTCCTGCAAAACCACATTCTGACAGACGACGCTGCACGCATAGCGCACGGTCTCCGCAAAGATCCGGCTCTGCACCAGCAGTCCCACCCGGCAGCCCTGGGGCAGTCTGGCCAGCTGGGACAGGGATCCCCGGCTCAGCTGGAGACAAAATCGCACCAGCGGCGAAGCACGGCCCTGCATGGAGGCGATGGGGGTATAGCAGGCATCCGTGGCCACGATCAGATCCATATCCGACAGAATCTGGGCGGGGTCATGCTCGACCTCCTCCAGCGTCATGGGATACAGCGCCGCATCCGGCAGTCCGTAAAGCCGTTCCGACACCGCCCGCAGACACTCCGGAGAGGTTGCTACCGCCCCGATGCGCAGTCCGTTTTCCCGCAGCAGCCGCTCCCGCAGCTTCAGATCCAGAAAAATCTGAATCTCCTGGGGCGTAAAGGACAGCGACTGCATGGCATCCAGCATTTCATCAATGGCGGCCATGGCCTGCTCCTTGCGGCCCTCTGTGGTGGTGGGGTGGGCGATAAAGGTGCCCTTTCCCTGTGTCATCTGGATAATGCCCAGATGCTCCAGCTCCTCATAGGCCCGGATGACCGTGCCGGAGGCCGTGGAAAGCTCCCGGGCCATCTGGCGCACCGTAGGCAGCTTGTAGCCCGGCGGCAGCGTCCCCGCCCGCACGGCGGCCTCCACCTGCTCCACCAGCTGCCGGTACAGCGGCTGTTTGGCATCGGGATTCAGCTGAAACATGGACATAGGCATTCCCCCTTTTTTCCCATTCTTACTGCTATTATCGCACCCCTGCCCGTCCCTTGTCAACGCTTTTCCGGTAAAAAAAGCGGGCGGAACCGCCGTTCCGCCCGTGCAAAGCGTTTATTTGCTCTGGGTTGCCAGATAAGCCTCACGGCCCCACTGGTACAGATTGTTGCCCTCGCTGTCAATGATGACGGTGACCGGCAGATCCTCCACCTCCAGACGGCGGATGGCCTCCGCGCCCAGATCCTCATAGGCAATCACTTCGGCCTTTTTCACGCAGCTGGACAGCAGCGCGCCCGCGCCGCCGATGGCACCGAAATACACCGCACCGCATTCCCGCATGGCCGCAACCACCTCCGGGCCGCGCTTGCCCTTGCCGATCATACCCGTCAGGCCCTGACGGATCAGCGTGGGAGAATAGGCATCCATGCGATATGCCGTGGTCGGGCCGGCAGAGCCGATGGCCTGACCGGGCTTTGCGGGCGTGGGGCCGACAAAATAGATCACGGCATCCTTCACATCCATGGGCAGCGGCTTGCCCTCCTCCACCAGCTGGCACAGACGCTTGTGGGCGGCGTCCCGGGCGGTATAGACCACGCCGGACAGCAGCACACTGTCGCCGCTTTTCAGTGTCCGGGCCGTTTCCGGCGTCAGCGGCGTATGGATGCGGATGGGCATTTTGCTTTCAGACATATTACAGCACCTCCGTCTTGTGCCGGGTCACATGGCAGTTCAGATTGACCGCCACCGGCAGACCGGCAATGTGGGTGGGCAGATATTCGATATTCACCGCCAGCGCAGTGGTACGGCCGCCGAAGCCCTGGGGCCCGATGCCCAGTGCGTTGACCTTCTCCAGCATTTCCTGCTCCAGCGCCTGATAGAAGGGATTGGCGTTGCGTACATTCAGCGGACGCATCAGCGCCTTTTTCGCCAGCAGGGCCGCCTTGTCAAAGGTGCCGCCGATGCCCACGCCTACCACGATGGGCGGGCAGGGATTGGGGCCGGCCTCTTCCACAACTTTCAGGATGAAATCCTTCACGCCCTGAAGGCCGTCCGAAGGCTTGAGCATCCGGATCTGGCTCATGTTTTCGCTGCCGAAGCCCTTGGGTGCTACGGTGACGGTCAGCCTGTCCCCGGGCACCAGCTCGGTATACAGCATGGCCGGGGTATTGTCGCCGGTGTTTACCCGATCCAGCGGATCCCGTACCACGGATTTCCGCAGATACTGGCTGTAGCCCTGCCGAACACCTTCATTGACCGCCTCCCGCAGATCGCCGGAGATGTGAACCTCCTGTCCGATCTCCAGAAAGACACAGGCCATGCCGGTATCCTGACAGATGGCAACCTCGTCCCGGTCGGCGATCTGATAATTTTCCTGAATGCGATCCAGAATATTCTGCGCTACGCCCCAGGGTTCCTGTTCCCGGGCGCAGGAAAGGCATTCCCGCACATCCTGCGGCAGGTGCCGATTGGCCTCCACACAGAGGCGGGCCACCGTCTCCGTAATGGCGGAAGCATTGATTTCCCGCATAGGTGTTTCCTCCTTAGTCCTTGACGCTGTACAGCTGATCCAGCAGCGTACCGTCACGGTAGATCACATTGGCCACCACCCGGTCGCCGTGCTGTACCGGACGGGGTGTGCCGCAGATGGCCTCGGCGCGGCGCTTCAGCTCCTCGATGGAGCACACCGGCAGACCGGCAGCCTCCAGAGACTTCCGCAGCTCTTCCCGGGCAGGATTCACCGCCACACCCCGCTGGGTCACCAGCACATCAATGCTGGAGCCGGGGGTGGAGATGCACTGCACATGGTCGGTGACGATGGGCAGACGGGCACGGGACAGCGGCGCAATAATCATCGCCAGCTTTGCGCCGGCAGCGGTATCGCTGTGTCCGCCGGAGCCGCCCATAATGGAGCCGTTGGAATCCGTGTGTACATTTACATTAAATTTCGTGTCAACCTCGGTGGCGCCCAGAATGACCACATCCAGACTGTCCACCGCTGCGCTCCTGGCGTTGGGAGAGGCATACTGCATGGCGGAAACCTCGCTGTGGTTGGGGTTGGTGCGGATGGATTCCACAGCCTTCAGGTCAAAGCACTGCACATCCAGCAGCTTGCGGAAGCAGCCCGCCTGAAGCATATCCACCATATAGCCGGTGATGCCGCCCAGACCGAAGGAGCCGCAGATTTTTTCCCGCAGCATAATGTCCTTCAGATACTTTGCCGCCGCCAGAGACGCGCCGCCTGCGCCGGTCTGGAAGGAAAAGCCGTCCTTCAGCAGGCCGCTGGCCTGAATCACCTTTGCCGCCGTCTCTGCCATCACCAGACCTACCGGGTCACGGGTGATGCGGGTGGTGCCGGAAACAATGCCGCTGGGATCGCCGATGGCCTCCACAGGCACCACATAATCCACATAGGTCTCATCAATGGAGCGCTCGGTCAGAGGATAGGGCACCAGATTGTCGGTGATGACCACGACTTTTTTGGCGTACATGGCATCGGGGAAGGCATAGCCCAGACTGCCGCAGGCAGATTTGCCCAGCTTGCCGGTGCAGTTGCCCATGGTGTCCGCCGTGGGGGCGGCGATAAAGGCCACATCAATGGGGGTCTTGCCGGAAGCAATGTCCGCCGGACGGCCGCCATGGGTGCGGAATTCCACAGGATTTTTCAGTACGCCGTGGGAAATGGCCCGGCCCACGCCTGCGGCCATATAGTTGCATTTCAGATGGGTGACAACGCCGTTTTTGATGTGATCCACCAGCGGCGCATGACAGTCAAAGAGAGAGCTGGCGTTCACATCCAGATCATGAATGCCCGCCTCAGCCAGTGCGTCCATCACCATATTCAGCACGAAATCGCCGTTGCGCAGATGATGATGGAAGGAGATCCGCATACCGGACTGCACGCCGGCCAGCTCGATAACTTCCTTCAGGGAATGTACTACCTTATCCATATCAGTTTTCGCTCCTTCCCAGTCCCAGCGCTTCTGCCGTTTCGATGACCCGCTTTGCCCGGTTCACCACAGGCGCGTCGATCATCTTGCCCCGCAGCGCCACAGCGCCACGGCCCTCTTCCTTGCCCCGGCGGATGGCTTCCATCACCTCATAGGCATATTCAATGTCCCGCTGCGAGGGAGAAAATACCTCGTTGATTACCGGCACATGGCGGGGAGAAATGGAGGATTTGCCCGTAAAGCCCAGACTCTTGGCCTTTTCCGCGTCGATCCGGATGCCCTCGTCGTCATTTACATCGGTGAAGGGGGTATCATACACATCCACACCGGCGGCACGGGCAGCGCAGACCATACGGCTGCGGGCATATTCGATCTCCTGGCTTTCCTTGGTGCGCTTGCACTGCAAATCTGCCGTCAGGTCTTCACCGCCCAGGAAAATGGCGGCTACACGCTTGGTGCAGGAGGCGATCTGATAGGCATTTTCCACGCCCAGCGCCGTTTCGATCAGGGGAATCAGGCGAATGGTGTTGGGAGCAAAGCCCAGCTTTTCCTCCAGCACGGACAGATAGGCATCCACCGTCAGCACGTCCTGCGCGCAGGAGCATTTGGGGGGCATAATCAGCGAAGGCTTCAGGGGCACGATGGTGTCCAGATCCTTCTTCCAGAAATCCGTATCCACGGAATTGATGCGCACGATGATCTCCACCTTGGAAAAATCCAGATAGGTCATGGTGTTGCGCACCAGGATTCGGGCGGCATCCTTCTGATCGGGGGCCACAGCGTCCTCCAGATCAAAGATCACGGCATCCGCACCCAGTGCGTCACCGTTTTGCAGAATGTTCGGGGTGTTGCCCGGCAAAAACAGCATACTCCGGCGCATATCAGTTCTCTCCTTTCGCACGAAGGATCACGGTCTCGATGCGGGCCCGCAGTACGCATTCCAGCGCGCCGCGGTCTTCAATGCGCAGACAGACCTTGTCCAGACCGGCTTGCTCCAGCATTTCCTCGGCCAGAGCCACGATGGAGGGGCCGAACTGCTTTTCCACCACGGAATGCAGCTCAATGCTCCGGCTCTCGGCGGGCTCCAGCTCCACCATCACATCGCTGGATTCCAGCGTACCCGCCGACGCGGGCTTCAGGATATGATTCATAGACTGACTTCCTTTCAGGGTAAAATGTTTTCGTCACGATTATAGCCTTTTCCGGACAAAAAAGCAAGCACCGCAGCCCCGCAGCACTTGCTTTTCTGAAAAAACCTTATTCTTTTCGGGCGAACACCCAGGCATCCGGCAGCAGCCGTCCCGCCGGCAGGGCGGTGTTGGAGCACTGGGTCACATATTCTCCGTCATAATACAGGGTGGCGCTGGTACCGCCGTCCATGTTCATGGCCTGCATACATTCATGCCGCTGCAGGATTTCCGCACAGCGGATCACATCCGTTCCGATGGACTGGGCCAGCCGTCCCTCGATCACCAGCATGAGAATCTCATAGCGGGCAGACTGTCCCAGACAGGCCCGGGGATTCAGCGCCGTCCAGCCGCAGGAGCTGTCCACGGTGATTTCTCCGTCAATGATGAGGGCCGGTGTAAACTCCATGGCGTTGGTAGCCTTCGGGCTGACCTCCGCTCCCGCATCCACGATATACAGCAGATCATCCTCCCGCAGCTCCATGCGCTTGTAGCCGCCGCCGAAGTGGTTTCCATAGGCTGTGCCGTCGCACAGGGCAAAGCCCGTCACCAGTCCGCCCTTGCCGTGGCCCTCTTCATCAATGAAGCCGCTGGCCGTCATAGCAAGGAGACCGTTGTGGGCCTCTGCGATGACCCCGGCATTTTCGCCCCGCTCACCCAGCTGGGAGGAGGCTTGCAGACTCAGGCGGGAGGGATCCTTCGCAATGGCCAGCACGCCCCGATAGCCGCTGCCCTTTACCCGCACCAGCAGCACCTTTTCATGGGCATCAATGGCCAGCACCTGCTCGCCCATGGTGGTATACACCGGCAGGCCCTCATCCTTCAGTCCGGCCTCGTTGGCGGAAAGATGGGCCCAGCCATGCTCCAGCAGCTGTGGCTCTTCCCGCACCCAATCCAGCACGCTCTGCCGGTCCAGCTCCCAGAACAGCCGGAAAAATGCCTCCATGGCCTCGTCACCGGTTTCGGTGCTGCCCGTCTCCCCTGCCGGAATCTCGGGAATGTCCGGCATCTGATGCTCTCCGGCAGAATCCGTCCAGTCGGACACCATGCCGTTCTGGGAGTTCTGGGCATCCTGCATCTGCTGCCGCACATCCTCCACCAGCGATTTGGGGAAAAAGGCCGTGGCCAGCCATTGGTGGCTCATGGTGGACAGTGCTGTTTCAATATACATATTCCGCATCCGCTCCACAAAGGGCACGGGAGCCCAGAGCACAAAGGCATACAGGCCCAGCAGCACGGCCAGCAGCAGCGCCAGCCGCCGCAGGAAGGGATGGGATTTTCGGGGCTTTTCCGTGGGTTCGGCCAGATGGGCGCCCACATACGGCTGTTTTGCCATGGCTCCTGCTCCTTTCTTTTCTCCGGAGGAATGTCCTCCGGGACGGGGATGTTCAACGACTGCCTCCATTGTAAAAAAGTCGGGAGAGGTTGGCAAGAGCCCGGGGACGAAATTCAGAAGGAATTCAGAACTCGTTTCTGTTTCGTCATTTTTCTCATGATTTCGTAACCTTTCAGCTTTTCAGCCAGCTGCGCAGCTCCTCGGCAGCTTCACTGAGATTGTGGGCAGCCTGATTGGCCTTGCGGCGCACCCGGCGCTTTTCCGAATCGGTGAGCAAACCGGCGGCGGCAACGCCCATGCACACACCGGCAACCATGCCCATGCTCATGCCGGAAATCATCTTTTTCATGCAGATTCCTCCTTTCCCCACTTAGTCTTTTCCGGAAAAATGAAATTATGGCCTGCAATTTTTGCCTTGTTTTGCGGATTTTTTGCGGGTGAATGTCCCGTGTCTCCTTATCCTCCTTTCCCCTGAGGACAGCAAAAGCGGCGTGACAAATGTCACGCCGCCTGATTGGATTTGTTGCAGACACCCTCAGCGAAACCACACCTTGGTGCAGAACAGAATGAAGAGAAAATAGATCACACCGAAGATGAGCACCACAGCCAGACCGGCCTTGACGGCGGCCCAGGTATAGGCTCTGCCCTCTTCTTTGGTCATCTGATAGGGCTTTTGTCCCGGAGGTGTATCCTCCGGCGGTGCATCGGGTGAAGGCTCCTGATACCAGGGCATTCCCTCCACATTCATGCTGGCGATGGTGCGGCCATCGTCCTCGGGATCGAGCTTCCGCTTTTTCATGGGGCTTATTTCCTGGCCTTAGTCTTGGCCTGCTCCATCGTTTCCTGTGCCCGCTGCTTTGCAGCCGCGTCATCATACAGATGGCAGGCGCAGAAATGCTCCGGCTCAACCTCAAGCCACTCCGGCGCCGCATATTTGCAGACCTCCATGCACTGATCGCAGCGGGTATGGAACTTGCAACCTGCGGGGGGATTGGCGGGAGAGGGGATGCTGCCCTTCAGAATGATCCGGTTGATTTTGGCATCCGGATCGGGGATGGGAATGGCGGAGAACAGCGCCTTGGTATAGGGGTTCAGCGGATTGGAGAAAATCTTCTCCGTGGGAGCGTATTCCACCATGCTGCCCAGATACATCACGCCCACGGTGTCGGAGATGTGCTCCACCACGGACAGGTCGTGAGAAATGAACAGATAGGTAATGCCAAAGTCCTTTTGCAGCTGACGCAGCAGGTTGATGATCTGGGCCTGGATGGACACATCCAGTGCGGAGACCGGCTCATCACACACGATGAAGTCGGGGCTCAGAGCCAGTGCTCTGGCAATGCAGATACGCTGCCGCTGGCCGCCGGAGAACTCATGGGGATAACGCTCTTTATAATATTCCTGCAGGCCGCAGGCCGTCATAACCCGGGAAATATAGGCATCAAACTCCTCCGGGGGCACGATGTTGTGCTCACGGACGGCCTCACCGATGATTTCGCCTACGGGCAGACGGGGAGAAAGGCTGGAATAGGGATCCTGAAAGACGATCTGCATCCGGGGACGCATCTTGCGCAGCTCCTGCTTGGAGAGGGCGGACATTTCCTGTCCGTCAAACCAGACCTCGCCGGAGGTCTTTTCCAGCAGGCGCAGGATGGTACGGCCGGCGGTGGACTTGCCGCAGCCGGACTCGCCCACCAGACCCATGGTCTGGCCGCGCTTGATCTTGAAGCTGATGCCGTCCACGGCGCGCACATTGCCGATGGTCTTTTTGAAGAAGCTGGATTTGATGGGGAACCATTTGACCAGATTTTTGACCTCAAGGAGATATTCGCTGTGAGGTACCGCGTCATTTCTGATTTCTGCCATATTACAGTTCCTCCACATTCACAGATTTCGGATACTTGAGGATCTTGCCCTGATCAATATACCGATAGCAGGACACCACATGGGTATCGCTGATGCTGATCTCCGGGGGATAATCGCCGCTGCACTGATCGCAGCGCATATCGCAGCGGTCACGGAAATAGCAGTAGTCGGGCATATTTACGGGGTTGGGCACGCTGCCGGAGATGTTGTACAGCTCCTCCACCTTTTTACCCACCACGGGCTTGGACTTCATCAGGCCGATGGTGTAAGGATGGGCGGGATGATGGAAGATATCGCTGGCAGTACCCTTTTCCACGATACGGCCGGCATACATGACCACCACATAATCTGCCATACCGGCCACCACGCCCAGGTCGTGGGTGATCAGCATGATGGAGGATTGCAGCTTATCCTTCAGGTTCTGGAGCAGATCCAGAATCTGCGCCTGAATGGTCACATCCAGAGCGGTGGTGGGCTCGTCGGCGATAATCAGCGTGGGATTGCAGGCCAGAGCGATGGCGATGCAGATACGCTGACGCATACCGCCGGACAGCTCGTGGGGATACATATTGTAGACACCTTCCTTGTTGGCGATGCCAACCAGCTCCAGCATCTCCAGCGTCCGGTTTTTCACATCCTCATCGGACATTTCCGGATTGTGCAGCCTGGTGACCTCGTCCACCTGCTTGCCGATGCGGAAAACAGGGTTCAGGGCGGTCATGGGCTCCTGGAAGATCATGGAGATCTTGTTGCCACGGATGTGCTCCATCACGGCGTTGGGGGTGTTGACGATGTTGTAGGCCGTGCCGTCGCCCAGGTTAAAGCGGATCTCGCCGCCCACCACCTGACCGGTGGGGCGCTGCAAAAGCTGCATCAGAGAAAGGCTGGTGACGCTCTTGCCGCAGCCGGACTCACCCACCACGCCCACAGTGGAGCACTTGGGCACATCGAAGTTCACGCCGTCCACAGAGCGAACCACGCCCACATCGGTGAAGAAGTAGGTACAGACATTGTCAAACTCAACCACATTGTTGGGGTCACGCATTTTGGTGGTGTACAGCGCGGGATCCTTGTTGGCATCGGCCCGGGCTGCTTCCAGCTTTTTGGTGATCTTGCGGTTGGTGCGGGAAATCCGACGGGATTCCTTCGCACTGATATAGGAGGATTTCTTTCCGGTATTCTTTTCTGCCATTTTTCCCACCTCCTTAGCGTTTTGCCTTCGGGTCATACGCATCGCGCAGACCGTCGCCCACGAAGTTGAAGGCGATAACGGTCAGACAGATGAGCAGGCCCACAGGAATCCAGATAAATGCATAGTGTGCCATATCCGAGGCCGAGGACACGGAATTGATCATGGTGCCCCAGGTGGCCAGCGGGTGCTTCACGCCCAGGCCCAGGAAGGACAGGGTAGATTCGGTAATGATAACGCCGCCCATGCCCATGGTGGCAATGACGATCAGCTGGGGCATAACATTGGGAACCAGATGCCGGAAGATACGGTCCTTGACCCGGATACCGGTGGCTTCGGTGGCAACCATGAACTCCTGCTCACGGAGAGACAGAATCTGGCCGCGGACCATACGGGCCACACCGGCCCAGCCCATGATACCCAGAGCCGCCATCATAATCATCAGGCGCACATAGGTGTCCATACGGACAGCATCCATCATGGCGCCCAGAATAATCATAATGGGCATACTGGGCAGACAGTAGAAGATGTCCACCAGACGCATGATGAGCATATCCACCCAGCCGCCGTAGTAGCCGGCCAGACCGCCCATGATGATGCCCAGGAAGCACTCCAGGAAGACCACCACGAAGCCGACCATCAGGGAGATACGGCCGCCGTACATGATACGGGCCATAACATCAAAGCCGTCGCCGTCGGTGCCCAGAATGTGCGTGGCAGAGGGAGAATCGTACATATCAATCACATAGATGGTCTGATAGGCCGTGATGACATATTCGCCGGTGTCCTTCTGGGTAATGGTCAGCTCGGCATCCTGATATTGCAGATTGCCGCTTTCGTCATAGGTATAGGTGCCCTGCTCATCCTGCTGAGGCAGCCGATAAGTGAGGGTGGTAACCTTTTCGTTCCGGCCCTTCATGGCTTCGATGGCCTCGGAAACAGCGTTCTTCAGGTCATAATCCATGGAGTCTTCGCCGGAATAGCGGCGCACGGTGAACTCGGTGAACTCGGCGTACTCTGCGCCGTTTGCATCCCGCACCACCAGCTTGTCATCCTCCGGCTCCACGGTGAAGCTCTCACCGCCGGCGGTGAACCTGCCGCTGTCATAGGCAGCCATCAGAGCGTTGGCACGGAAATCATCCGCCAGCGTCTGGCCGGTGACATAGGTGTCCACAGAGAACAGGGTGTAAACATAGCCCACCTCGGCCTTGCCGATGCGGGTGACCACGGCATTGTCCTCGCCGTAGGTCAGGGAATAATTCTTGCCGCCCACAGAGAACTCCGCGGCTTCGGCTTCGTAGGCATCGTTCAGGGCAGCTTCGAAGGCCTCGCTCTGAGAAGCACCGGCATAGTTGATACCGCTGTCCTCACAGGCCAGAACATAGGTCTTCTTTTCGCCCAGTGTAAAGGTGTAGGTCTTGCTGCCCAGCTTGAACTCGCCGGTTTTGCCCTTGCAGTTTTTGGCTGCGGCATCCAGCAGACCGGGAACCTCTTCCACGCCGCTCTCATACTCCACGGTCTTCTTCATGACGCTGTAGGAGCCAACGGTAAACTTGCTGACGCCCACGGTGCAGATTTCCTCCGCATCCAGCGCGGCCAGCGTAAACACATTGTCGCCCAGCTCACAAATCTCATAATAACCGCTGTCATCAGTAAAATGACGGACGGTTTCGCCGTTTTCCAGCATGGATTTTACATTGGAGTTCATGGAGTTTTTGGCCATGCCGCCGATCTCCACGGAGTCATCCACCACATAGCCGTTGTAGGCGGAGTTTTCCTTGGCCAGGGCATAGTTGACATTCTGCTCCTTATAGGTGTAGAAAATGTCCTTCTGTCCATAGGGATACAGCAGCGGGCCCAGGAAGCAGAACACAAACATCACAGCCAGCAGCACCGTGCCGAACACGGCCAGCCGGTTGCGGATAAAGCGCTTGAACACCTGGCGGGTGGGGGAAAGCACCTTCACGCGGGATACATCGTCCAGCTTGATTTCGCCGCTGTCGGTTTTCTGGGCGGCGTTGGCTTCCCGTGCCTTCAATACTTCATTCAAATTATATGTAGCCATACATACACCTCCATCAGCTCAGCCGCACACGCGGGTCAGCCGCGGCGTACAGCAGGTCAGAAATCAGGTTGCCCAGCAGGGTCAGAATGGAGATGAAGGCAAGATAGAACATGGTAAAGGGAATATCTGCCTGCACCATGGAGTGATAGGATGCGTAACCGATACCACGGATGGAGAACAGCGTTTCCGTAATCAGCGCACCGGAGAACAGACCGGGAAGGCTGCCGCCCAGGGTGGTGATCAGCGGAATCAGCGTGTTGCGGAAGGCGTGAGAATTGATGACCTTTTTCTCCGGAACGCCCTTGGCCCGGGCAGTACGGATATAGTCCGCATTCAGCACCTCCAGCATATTGGTACGGGTATACCGCATCAGTCCGCCGATGTTGATGATAATCAGGGTGATAGCCGGAAGGACAAAGTGCTTTGCCACATCCAGGATTTTTCCAAATTCAGAAAGGGTATGGTAGTCTCTGCCCTGCATACCGGACAGGTCAAACCAGCCCAGTTTCACGGAGAATACATATTTCAGCAGGGTTGCAAGGAAGAAGGTGGGCATGGATATACATACCATGGATACCACCGTAGTGAAATAGTCGGTAAAGCTGTACTGCTTTTTCGCAGCAGAAATACCCAGGGGAATGGCGATCAGGACCTGAAACACCAGAGACACCAGGCTCAGAGAAAAGCTGAACCAGACGGTCTTCGAGAATTGCTCCGTAACGGGAACGGTCCAATACCAGCTATCGCCCCAATTACCTCTCACAGCGCTCTTCAGCCATACAAAGTAACCTTGTACGACGCCTTTGTCCATACCATATTGAGCGTTCAAATCCGCCAACCATTCCGCATAGCTCTTGGCGGCGCCGGGACGGGATGCCAGCTCACGGGCCTTGGTTTCCACAAAGCCCATCGGCATGTTGTACATCAGGGTGTAAACGATGAACATGACAAAGAACAGAATGACCACGCTGTAAAGCAAACGTTTTACTGTATATTTGAGCATATCGTTTCACTGCTTTCTTCAATAATTTGTTTCACAGCTATAGATATGAAAAGGAGGGAGGTGCCTCCCTCCTTTTCAATCCAAAATGTTTTGGAATTATGCCGGAGTCCAGCGTGTCAGTTCTGTTACTGAACGACCATGGTCTCGATCTCAGCCTTCCAGCCCCAGTAGGGGGTCATGTCCTTGGGCATGGTGTCGTTGTCAACACGGATGGAAGAGACGACGGTGCAATCCTTGCGCTGATACAGAGGCAGCTCGCAGCCCCAATCCATGATGATGTCCATGGCATCACGATAGATGGACTTACGGGTCTCGGTATCGGCACTCTGACGGCCGGCCTTGATCAGCTCGTCCAGAGCGGCGTCATCCACAGAGTAGTGGTTGGAGTTGGTGCCGTTGCCGTGAGCATTGGCGCTGCTGTAAACCTGAGTCATGTCGGGGTCCACGGTGGACTTCCAGGCAGCGGCCCAGATCTGAGCAGTGTTGGATTCCAGAGCGTTGTTCCAGACGGCGGAGCCCACATCGTTCACCATCAGGGTGATGCCGATGCTCTCCAGAGCCTCGGAAGCAGCCACGACCACGCCGTAAGCGGGGTGATCCTGCTGGCCGTTACCGGGAATCAGGACTTCATAGCTGTCGGTAGCGTCGGTGAACTTGCCGGAAGCCTCGTCGAAGGTGAAGCCGGCGGCCTTGAAGTAGCCGATGGCAGCGGTCAGAGCGGCCTCATACTTCTGCTCGTCGTTCATGCTGGAATCGTAGATGGCGTTGCCGTCCACATCCACGGAGTAAGCAGTCTTGTAGCCTTCGTCAGCAGGCTGGGGAGCAGCCCAGCTGGTGTTGGAGATGGGATACTGGATAACGGTGGCGCGATCGCCGTAGTAGGAGTTGATGACGGTGTCACGATAGACAGCCATAACGGTCATCAGGCCCTTACGCAGAGCCTTGGAAGCATCGGAAGCGGGCTGGCCGCCGATGTTGACCAGGTCAGCGTTGATGCCCAGATAGCCGTAGCCGCGATAGTCCACCAGATAGGTGGTCAGGGTGTCGCCGGTCAGCTCGCTGTTGGAGTTGGCATCCTTGATGGCGTTGACGGTAGAGTCAGAGATAGAGGGAACAGCCAGATCGAAGGTGCCGGTGATGATGCCGGGGACATAGTCAGAGTCCACGGATTCCTGCATCAGGATGGTGTCGATCTCGGGGGCGCCCAGGAAGTACAGGGGGTTGGCCTTCAGGGTCACGGTGCCGTTGGCATAGCTCTCATAGATGTAGGGGCCGCATCCCAGAGGATCGGTGGTCTTGGAGCGGATGAGGCTCAGATCGCCCTTGGGGAAGCCGAACTTATGATTCTCATAATCATACTGGCTGGCATCGCCGTAGTGATGCAGAGGAGCGATGGTGAAGCTCATGTTGTAGATGGCGGTAGCATCATACTCGGTCATGTGAACCGTCATGGTGTAGTCACCGGTACGGATAATGCCCTTGATGTAATCGCAATCGTTGGTAGAGATGACCGTTTCGAAGGTGGCCAGGTTGTCACCCAGCTCGGCGTTGAACAGCTCGGTGATGCTGGAGCCGGCAGTCTCAGCTTCCATGTCGCTCAGGCTATAGCCGTAGGTTTCGCCGATCAGACGGCCGAAATCTTCCACGGTAGAGCCTTCGGGCAGATCAAAGCCCCAGCTGGGAACCATCTCAGCCACGGTGCCGGTGATGCCATTGGCCTCCAGGTAATCCAGGATTTCCTGAGCAAAGGTGGTCAGAGCGGCGTCCATGGCGTTCCACAGGATCTCAGACTCTTCGGCAGTGGCGAACTCGCACTCATTGCCGCGGCCGGCAGCGATGACCAGGTCACGCTTGTAGGCAGCAGAATGATAGTACTCATCCATGCCCTCGATGGGCAGAGCGTACAGAGTGGAGGAGCCATCATAGGTGGGATCGCAGTACACATAGATACCGAAGATCACATCGTCGATGGTGGCGGGAGTACCGTCGGAGAAGACGATATCATCGCGCATTTCCAGGAAATAATCCACACTGCCGTCGTCGTTCTGGACGACTTCCACATTACCCATACCATAGTAGGTATAGTCGGTGCCGTTGTAGGTCACGGTTTCGCCTTCGATACCGTTCATGATGATGGCGCCGCCACGGTCAGCAGCCAGCAGGCCGCCGGTGAACAGCTCATACACTTCGGTGTCGTAAGCGGTGGTAGAGAAGAAGGGGCTGAACTTCTGACCAAAGGTCGCAGTTGCATAGACCAGAGTGGTCTCGGCCTCCGGCTCGCTGGGAGTCGAGGGCTCAGAAGGGGTGCTGGGGGTGCTGGGAGTGCTGGGAGTGCTGGGCTCTTCGGGCTGATCGTTCTGATTATTCTGCTCACCGCAGGCGGCCAGGCAGAAGATCATGGTCAGAGCGAGAACCAGCGCCAGCATTTTTTTGAAGGTGCTCATTCGTATTTCCTCCTTGTGTATTTCTTTATAAGACCCAGAGCTGGGTATTATAAACCAATGAATGGGGATTCAGTCTCCCCTTTTTTCCTGCGGCTCTGTGACAAAGCTCTTTCGCAGGGAAAAACAGAAGCAGGCGCAGGCCACGAGGATTGCGCCGCACAGAGCGAAGATGCCGTCCTGCATCACCAGATTGCCCTTGCCCAGGGCGGCGGTGACGGCCAGACCCACCAGCGAAACCGCCGGCAGCGCCGCGCACCACAGTGCAGCAGGGGGATAGAACATGGAAACCTGATGGGACTGCCGCCGATACATGGGCGGTTTGACCGTCAGGGCCGTTACGATGGAAGAGGAAAGCTTCCACAGCGGCAGCGCTGTGAAGGCATAGGGCAGAGAGATGTAAAAGCAGCGCATGGCTCCGGTGTTGAGAAACAGGGAACCCAGCCAGCACGCCCATCCCACGGCACAGGCCACGGCGGCCCGGATGCCCTGCTGACGAACCTGCTCCGGCGGTGCGCAGAAGGTGAACAGCTCCCCGGCATATTCCGCCGAGGTATGCATCCGCCCCCTGTCGTCCACGGAGTGAACCAGCTTGTAATCCTTTACATACTTGTGCTTTGCCATGATTTTCCTTTTCAAGTCAGAGAATACCGGAAGTATGCTCCCGCTTTTTCCGCCGACAGCATCCTAAACTGCAAAGATTATACCATTTCCCCTAAGGGTTTTCAAGAGGATGCGGCGATTTTTTCCCCATCCTCTTTTGAAAAAAGCGCTTATTTTGCGGGTTTTACCTGCTTGAGCAGCGTCTCCACCCGATTTGCCAGCGTCTCCAGAGCGCCCTCCTTGAAGGGAGACTGGATTCCCGCCTCCTCCAGAAGCAGGTCATAATACTGCTCGCCGCCCTGCCGCATCAGCCGCAGATAGTTGGCAAAGGCCCCGTCATAGTCCTCCCGGGACTGGAGCAGGAAGCCGAAGGCCGCGGTCTGGGCCAGCGCATAGTCGATGTAATAGAAGGGAGATTCATAAATATGCATCTGATACTGCCACCGGCGGCCATCCTCGATAAAGGGGATGCCCTCCATGTGGATGTGGGGACGGAACCTGCTCTCCAGCTCCAGCCACGCCTGGTTCCGCTGGGCGGGGGTCATCTCCGGATGCTCATAGACGATATGCTGGAAGGCATCCACCATGGTGCCGTAGGGCAGGAAGGTAAAGGCATCCAGTGCGTGCATATACTTGTATTTTTCCGCATTTTCACCGAAGAACTTTTCGATGTATTTCCATGCGAAAAATTCCATGCTCATGGAATGGGTTTCCGCCGTTTCCATGCCGCCGCAGCCGATTTCCTGCGCAAAGCGGTTGTCAGCGATGAGATAGGCGTTGAAGGCGTGGCCCGCCTCGTGGGTCATCACATCCACATCCCCGGCCGTGCCGTTGAAGTTGGCCAGAATGAAGGGCTGCTTGTAGGCCGCGATCTCCGTGCAGTAGCCGCCGCCCCATTTGTTCTTGCGGGCATCCACATCAAAGGCGTCATTCTCCAGCATCAGGTCGATGAAGTCGCCGGCCTCCGGGCTCATCTCATGATACATTTCCCGGGCCGCCCGGAAGATATCCTCCTTGGTGCCCACGGGCTTGGGGTCGCCGCCGGGGATCACCACGCCGTCATCATAGAAGCGATAGGTGTCGATGCCCAGATCCTTCGCGTTTTCCAGACGCAGGCGGGAGACGGCGGGAGTGATGGATTCCAGAATGTTCTTCCGGAAGATCTCGATCTCCTTCTGGCCGTAGCACACCCGGTTCATCCGGTAATAGCCCAGCTCCACAAAGTTCCGGTAGCCCATCTTTTTGGCCATGCGATCCCGCACCTTGACCATGCGGTCATAGATATCGTCCAGCTCGGCGGTGTGGCGGTTCATTTCCTCGCCGAAGACCTGATAGGCCTCCCGGCGGGTCTCCCGGTCGTCATCCTTGAAGAATCCGGCCAGCGCCGCCCGGGAATAGGTCTCACCCCGGAAGGTAAACTCCATTCCGGCCATCAGCTTGGAATATTCGCTGAC
This sequence comes from uncultured Oscillospiraceae bacterium, assembly GCA_964541085.1. Taxonomy (GTDB): domain Bacteria; phylum Bacillota; class Clostridia; order Oscillospirales; family Butyricicoccaceae; genus UBA4644. Next base: position 29,785 of record CAZIPA010000009.1, read on the forward strand.
CAGCTTGTTTTCCTCCACCATATCCTCCACAATGGCGGGGGACATGGCCTTGGAGGCCACCTCCAGATAGCGGAAATATACGGGAGACAGTGCCTGCTCCAGCTCCGCCCGGAAGGGAGAGTTCAGCAGCGCATTGCCGTATTCCGTATCCAGACTGCTCATCTCCGGGCCGATCTCATCCAGATACTCCCACTCTTTATTATAATATTCATCCGCCGTGTTGCAGCTGTAGCGGATATAGCAAAGATTGACCGCAGTGGCATAGCGCACCCGCAGCTTCAGATAACGCTGCCGCAGCGCCAGCACCTCCTCCGTGCTCTTTGCCGCCAGAACGCCGTCGATGATGGCGCGCATTTCTGTCCGGAGTTCCTCCAGAGGGATATGCTCATAGGGCATTTGCTGTACCTTCATAAACGGTACCTCCTTTTTTGTGTAGCCCCATTATAACGAAAGCCGTCGGAAAAGGCAATCATTTTATAATATTTTTTCGCCTTCGTCCGGGCTCTTTTGGAGAAAAAGAAGGGGAGGCAGCCCTTTTTGCCGCCTCCCGATATTGCATTTTTCAGCTTTCCAGCAAAATCGTCACAACCAGCGGTTCCCGCTTGGTTTTCTTGTAGAGATAATCTGCCAGTCTGCGGTTCACCGCTTCCCGGATGGCGCTGCGGCTGGTGGAGCCCTTTTCCAGCGCATTTTCCAGGGTCTCCCGGGCCAGCTCCCGCAGCTCGCCCATCAGCTCCTCCGCTTCCCGGACGAAGATGAAGCCCCGGGAAATGATCTCCGGGCCGGAAACGATGGTTCGTTCCCGCATATCCAGCCCCACGGCCACGGTGATAATGCCGCTTTCGCTGAGGCTCTTCCGCTCCCGCAGCACGGCAGCACCCACATCGCCTACGCCGTAGCCGTCTACCAGCACCCGGCCGGAGGGAACGCTGCCGTTCCAGCCCGCACCGTCCTCGCCGATCTCCAGCACCCGGCCCAGATCGGAGACGAAGATATTCTCCGGCTTGACACCGCAGGCCCGGCCCAGTCCGGCGTTGACCATCAGATGGCGATATTCACCGTGCATGGGCATGAAATATTTGGGACGCAGCAGGGAGAGCATCATTTTCAGCTCCTCCTGACAGGCGTGGCCGGACACATGCATATCCGCCAGACGCTCGTAAACCACATCCGCACCCTTGCGGAACAGCTCGTTAATCATGGTATACACCGGCTTTTCGTTGCCGGGAATGGGGGTGGCGGAGATCAAAATCTTGTCGCCGTAGCCCACCTCCACCTGCCGGTGGCCGGAAAAGGCCATGCGGTACAGGGCGCTCATGGGCTCTCCCTGAGAGCCGGTGGTGATGATGGTCAGCTTGTTTTTGGGATATTTCCGAATATCGTGCAGGTCGATATAGGTATCGGCGGGCAGGGTCAGATAGCCCAGCTCCACGCCAACCTTCAGGATGTTTTCCATGCTGCGGCCGGACACCGCCACCTTGCGGCCATATTTCGCCGCCACATCAAAAATCTGCTGCACCCGGTGGACATTGGAGGCAAAGGAAGCCACGATGATCCGCTGATCGCAGCTCTTGAACTCCCGGTCCAGACTGTCGCCCACCTTCCGTTCGCTCATGGCCATGCCCGGGCGCTCGGCGTTGGTGGAATCCATCATCAGCAGCAGCACGCCCTTTTTGCCCAGCTCACCCAGCCGGGGCAGGTCGATCATCTTGCCGTCAATGGGGGTAGTGTCGATTTTGAAGTCGCCGGTGACCACCACCAGGCCCACGGGGGTCTTGATGGCAAAGGCACAGGCATCGGCCACCGAATGGTTCACATGGATGAGCTCCACCTCAAAGCAGCCGGTTTTCACCCGGTCGCCGTCTTTTTTCACATGGATTTTGGGCTTTTTCAGATCCCGGTGCTCCTGAAGCTTCAGCTTCACCAGTCCCGCGGTCAGTCCGGTGCAGTAGACCGGCACATTCAGCTCCCGCAGCACATAGGGCAGCGCGCCCACATGGTCCTCATGGGCGTGGGTCAGAAAGATGGCCCGCACCCGATCCCGGTTTTTCTGAAGATAGGTGATATCGGGAATTACCATATCCACGCCCAGCAGATCCTCATCCGGGAAGGTCATGCCCGCATCAATGACGATGATATCCTCGCCATATTCCAGCACGGTCATGTTTTTGCCGATCTCATTCAGACCGCCCAGGGGGATCACCCGCAGCTTGCCCCCGTGCTGCGGCTCGGGCTGGAGGCTCTGGCTCCTCGAAGGACGGGAGGCACGCTTTTTCCCGGCGGGCGCTTTCACCGCCTCCGCAATCTCGGCAGGAGCCGTCTTGCTCCAGGCACGCTTCTGGGCGGCTGCCGCACGGCCGGCGGATTTCGGGGCCGCAGTCTTCTGGACAGCACGCCGGCGCTGGGGCTTTTTCTCCGGGGCCGGAGCCGCCTCCGCAGCCTTTTCCACCTGCATCTGAGGCAGAGCGGCCTTGGGCTTTTTCCGATAGGGGGCCCGGCGGCGCTTTTCTCCGGTCTGATTTTCTTTTTTGGTTTCTGACATAGTGCTCGTAATGATTCTCCTTTTTCTGCGCACACAGACAAGCCCCCGGCGCAAGGCGCATTCCGGCGGTACTGCGTGTGTGCAATGTTCCGTTGTTCTATCTGATCCGGGTCATTGAGTGGACTGACCTCGGAAATGATGCAAAATCCGGCTGAAACTGCCGATGATATTTTATCATAGCACAAGCCGGGGGAAAATGCAAATTTTCTCATCGACAGATTTCGCGCCGGGCAGCTTATGTAGCGGAGAAGGGTCGCTTCTCCGCCGTTTCAGTGCAGCAGCCCCGGCGGCTGCGCCGTGTCCTCCATCTGATCCAGCCGTCTGGGAATCCGCAGGTCACGGTTTTCCGGACGGCATTCCGGCGGGATCCGGCAGCTTTCCGGAAGTCTGCCGGGAAACAGCCACGCCTGCCGGAAGGGCAGCTCAAAGCCTGTCATGCTCTCGCCTCCTCAATCATCTGATGCAGGCAGGAAAGCGCCTCCCGCAGACTTCCCAGACGGTCGCACAGACCAGCCTCCACCGCTTCCCTGCCATACAGCACGCTGCCAGCTTCGCCCAGAAGCTGACCGTCCCGCAGCATCAGCTGCCGCAGCCGTTCCGGCGAAATGCGGGAATTGGCGGTGATAAAATCCACGATGCTCTCCTGAATCCGCTGAAAATAGGCGGAAATCTGAGGCACACCCTGCACCTCTCCGTTCATCCGCACCGGATGCAGGGTCATGGAGGCCGTGGGCGCGATGAAGCAGCGCCTTGCCGCCACCGCCAGCGGGATGCCGATGGAATGTCCGCCGCCCAGCACCAGCGAAACGGTGGGCTTGGTCATGCCCGCAATCAGCTCCGCGATGGCCAGACCCGCCTCCACATCGCCGCCCGCCGTGTTCAGCAGGATCAGCAGACCGTCGATCTCCGGACTCTCCTCAATGGAGGCCAGCAGCGGCAGAATGTGCTCATACTTTGTGGTTTTGGTCTGGCTGGACAACAGCTGGTGCCCCTCGATATGCCCCACGATGGCAAGGCAATGGATGGCATCCCGTCCCGCAAGCCGGGCACTGCCCAGCTCCAGCAGGTCTTCCCGGCGGCATTCCTCTTCCATACAAACGCTCCCTTGCAGCAGAATCCTGTGCTCCCTTCCGGCTGTACGAAAGGGCCTTCCTGCTTTTCAGCATTCCCATGGGAGAGCAAAACATACGCCGCTTTTCGAAAAAAACAGCGTCCATCCTCCGCAGACCGCCAAAGGATGAACGCCGTAATATACATGATTCTGTTCGTGTCAAAGGCCGTTTCTTCCATCATTCCCCCGTGCCTTTGCTCACCTGCAATATTTGTCGTAAAAATGCCGGATTTTCTGCTGAAACTCCTCCAGCGTGCCCCTGTTTTCCAGCAGCACATCGCAGCGTTCCCGGTAAAAGGCATCCTCCGGCTGAGCGTTGAGACGGCTTTCTGCCCTTGCCCGGTCGATGTTGTCCCGGCGCATGATCCGCTGAAGAGAACTCTCCCGGTCGGCCAGCAGTCCCAGCGTCAGATCGCACATCCGATCCATTCCGCTTTCAAACAGCAGCGGCACATCCAGCAGCACCAGCCGCCGGTCATCCTGCGCCATGAGCTCCTTCGTCCGGGCGATCACCCGTTTGTGGGCAATGGCGTTCAGCTCCAGCCGGGCCTGTTCATCGGCAAAGACCAGTGCGCCCAGCGCCTTTCGATCCACCCTTCCCGCCTTGACCGTGCCGGGAAAACGGGCTTCGATTTGTCCGAGCAGGGTTTCGTCCGTCTCCAGCAGCTGATGATAGATGGCATCCGCATCCAGCACCAGCGCACCCTCTCCGGCCAGTGCGGCGGTCAGCAGACTTTTTCCCGCACCGGAGCGGCCGGTCACGCCAACCACCCATCTGCCCTCCCGGCAGTCGGTGCATTGAAAGCCCGCCGACTTGCGGAAGCGGTTTACCGCTCCTGCATTGGTGCCGCAGGTTCGGGGACACTGAGCCAGAATCCGCCGGGCCCCCGTATGGTCAAACCGCCGCAGCTGGGCAAACAGCCGGCGGGAATGCTCCGCATAATCCCAGCTGGGCCCCAGAGAATAAACCAGCCGCTTTTTCCGGGCCTCCAACAGAGGGAGATATTCTTCAAAGCACAGTACGCCGTCGCCCGGCTGAAGCTGCTCCAGCACGGCCTGCGCCGTGTTGTCCGGCGGGCCTTCAAATAGCTGCACCGGGGCCTTTGGGGCATAGTGCCGGTATTTCATGCCGGGGGCTTTGGGCCGCTCGCCCGCCGCCAATCCGTGAAGGGTTGCGCCGTCTGTCTCAGCACAGCCCACCGCCTCCGCGATCATTTCTTCAGTGATGGCACCGGGACGGAGAATTTTCGGCCATTCTCCCGTCATATCCACCACGGTGGATTCCACGCCTACGCTGCACGGGCCGCCGTCTACAATGGCGGGAATCCTTCCCCGCATATCCTCCAGCGTATCCCGTGCCGTGGTGGGAGAGGGCTTGCCGGAGGTGTTGGCAGAGGGCGCTGCCAGCGGACAGCCGGAGCGGGCAATGATCTCCCGGGCCATGGGATGGGCAGGCATCCGGATGCCCACCGTATCCAGTCCGGCGGAGGTAATGTCCGGAATCACCGGCGCTTTTTCCAGAATCATGGTCAGCGGGCCGGGCCAGAAGCGCTCTGCCAGCCGCAGTGCCATAGGCGGCACCCGCCGTACCAGCGGCTCCAGCTGCTCCAGCGCCGCAATGTGGACGATCAGGGGGTTGTCCTGGGGTCTGCCCTTGGCCTGAAAAATCTGCGCTACCGCCTGGGGATTTCTGGCATCTGCCGCCAGACCGTATACCGTCTCCGTAGGAATGGCCACCAGCTCTCCTGCCGCCAGCAGCTTTGCCGCCCGTTCCACACCGGCGCGGCCCCGCAAAATCACCGTTTGCTGTTCTTTCATAAAAATCGCCTCTGTTATTCTTCCGTCTCCGGCCCGCTGCGCAGTCTTGCCGCTTCGTCGGCTGCCGCCAGCGCATCCACCACTTCATCCAGATCGCCGTTCATAATCTGCTCCAGCCGATAGGAGGTAAAGCCGATGCGGTGATCCGTCAGCCGCCCCTGGGGAAAATTATAGGTGCGGATGCGTCCCGACCGGTCACCGGAGCCTACCTGCTCCCGCCGCAGACCTGCCCGCTTTGCCTCCTGCTGCTCCTTCTGCCGCTGATACAGCCGGGAACGCAGCAGCTTCATGGCCTGCTCCTTATTTTTATATTGGCTTCGCTCGTCCTGACATTCCACCACCGTGCCGGTGGGCAGATGGGTGATGCGGATGGCGGATTCCGTTTTGTTCACATGCTGGCCTCCGGCCCCGCCGGAACGGAAGGTGTCGATCTGCAAATCGGAGGGGTCAATGGCCACCTCCACCTCCTCTGCCTCTGGCAGCACCGCCACCGTGGCCGCAGAGGTCTGAATCCTTCCCTGACTTTCCGTTTCGGGCACACGCTGCACCCGGTGGGTTCCGCTTTCAAATTTGAAGCGGCTCCAGGCCCCCGCGCCATTGACCTCAAAGCTGATCTCCCGCAGACCGCCCATCTCGGCCTCGCTGCGGCTGAGCACCTCCACGGAAAACCGGCGGCGTTCCGCATACATGGAATACATCCGATACAGATCACCGGCGAACAGTGCCGCCTCCTGCCCGCCCACGCCGGAACGGATCTCCACGATGACACTTTTTTCATCATCCCGATCCCGGGGCAGCAGCAGTCTGCGCAGGGTCTGCTCCCATTGCGCCATGCCCTGCCGGGCCTCCAGCAACTGCTGCTCTGCCAGCGCCCGCAGCTCGCTGTCCGGCTCCTTCATGGCCTCCAGCGCATCCTCCCGGTCCCGGCGCAGACGACTCCAGCAGTCATAGGCCTCCGCCACCGGCTGGAGCTCCTTCTGCTCCTTCAAAAGGGCAGCCGCCCGCCGGGGATCTCCGTAAATACTGCCGTCCTCCAGCAGCCGTCCGATCTCCCCATACCGTGCGCTGATCTGCTCCAGCTGTTCAAACATGGCCCGTCCTCCTGCACATTCCGCTTTTTCCTATGATATATTATAGCGGCTCCCGGGAAAAAAACAAGCGGCATGAACCACGCCATGCCGCCTGAAACAAATATTTTCCTGTGGGAAGGCCGATTTCAGGAGTGCAGAAGCTCCTGCCGCTGCTCCTCCGTCAGTGCGCCGGCCTGCACCAGCTGCTCCAGCTGCTCCGGGGTGTAATAGCCCTTCTGCCAATATTCCCGCAGCTTTTCCAGAAGATTATTCATGGGTCTTCACCTCACCTGTCAGCACCTTCAGCAGCAATGCCGCGTTTTCCCGCTCCAGCGCGGCGCATTCTCTGCGGGAAGCCTCCAGCTCCCGCTGTACACCGTCCACACGGGCCAGCAGCACACTGTGCCGCACCAGCCTGTGATAGCCCTCATGCACGCCCTGCACACTGCCGTCCTGTCCCAGAATCTCCAGCGGACAGGTCTGCATGGCCTCCAGCGCCGCAGCATCCACGCCGCCCTCCAGCCGCAGCTCCAGCGCCGGCAGCTGCTGTCCTGCCACATTGGCAGAGCTCTGGTGCACCGTGCCCCGCAGCTCTGTTTCTCCGAATCGAAGCTTATCCATATCGTTCTTCCTTTCTCATGCTTTCCATACGCCGTCAATTTTGCAGGACACGCCGGAGACCTCACGCCATACGCCGTCGATCCTGCAAAAGTTCACACCGCTCTTCCAGACACCCTCCTGCCGAACCGGCACAGAGGTGCCAAAATGCAGATGTCCGCTGCTGCCCACCCGGGCATTTCCCGGCAGCACCATACACACACGGACAGCATATTCGCCGCTTTCCGCCGGGGAGACCCGGCCCAGCTCGTCCACTGCGTAAAAGCCGGTGCTGCCCTCCGATTCCGCCGGTGTGCGGGTAAACCAGAAATCCAGTCCGTCGTTGGGATTGTCCACCTGCCACTGGTCATAAAAGCTCAGGGTCTTGCCTGCAAACAGGGCAAACCGTGCGCCCTCCTGCACATAGATCTCGTCTTCCTCCGCCGCATCTCGGTCTTCTCCGCCCACACGGGCCACCTCCACCGCCGAGGGCAGCCAGTATTTCGCCTCCAGCGTATATTTGACGGTGTTTCCGGAGGTGCCGGAGCGATAGGGAATGCACACCGTGCGCACCTGTGCCGCCACGGCAGGATCCAGCAGCTGCTCATAGGCGCCGCCCGCCGCCAGATAGGTCTGATGGGCACAGGTTTTGGAATAATCGCACTTCTGCCCCTGCTTGCCGGTGTTGCTGTGCTCCAGCAGCTTTTGCCGGTAAAAGCCGCTTTTGCCGCCCTGCATCAGCACTGTCCCCGCCAGAAAGCTGTCATCATAGGCCGTCGCGGGCTTGCCCTGCTGGACGACGATAAAGGCTGTATCCTTCCAGATCTCCCCGCCGTTTTCATCCTTGCCCTGATACATGGGGATTTTCACCTGATCTCCCGGGCTCATTTCCGCCAGTGTCATCCGCTTCCCTCCTCAGTCATACTGAATCCACAGCTGTCCGTTGCTGCCGCCGCTGGGTGCGTCGGGAGAAAGGACGATATTCCGCAGCTGCGCCACCGTATAGCTGGTATTGTCATGGGCCTTCACCGTTCCCGGAAAGGTTCCCGCCGTGACCTGTGATGCGCTGTGAGTGTGGCTCAGCGGTGCTTTCTGGGCCAGCAGGGCACTGTGGGCACCGGTGGAGGCTGCGTGTGCCGCCAGCGCTTCCTCCGCCGCCTGAATGGCCGCCTCCTTCGCCTCCCGCACGGCACTTTCACAGGCAGCCTGGGTCATCAGTCCCTGCTGGGTCAGGTTCACCGTCACCTGCTCTGCGGGCAAAATGCTCTCCGTCAGATAAAAGGTCACGGTCAGGTCCGTCCCCGGCTCCACCGTCAGCGTCTCATCCAGACGGAACAGCTTGTAGAGCACCTCCGTGCCCCCGGTCTCCTTGGCGTACAGGCCGATCTCCCGCAGCACATATTCCTGCCCGCTGCTTTCCGCACTCAGTGCGGCCTGTACCTGACAATTCTGCCCGGAGGCCGTTTTCCGCAGCAGGGTCAGCTGCTGCTTTTGCTGAGCCAGCGCCGAGGCATTTTCCGAGGTCTGCCCGGAGCCTGCCACCGCGCGGGTGATGACCAGCGCCGTCTCTTTTGCCAGCACACCCGCCGCCAGTGCGGCTCCGGCCACGGTATAACATCCGGTCAAAGTCATTTGCTTTCCTCCTTCGTCGTATAGATTTCCAGCGCCACGCCCTGAATCAGAGCTCGTCTGCCCTGCTGTCGGGTCATGGCCGCCAGTTCTGCCTCCAGCAGACACAGCAGATGGGCCGGAGCAGCTCTGCGCAGCACAGTCTGCATGGTGCTCAGCCGGGAGGGCGGAACGCTGCTGCCCCGCAGCTTCATGTGTACCGTGTAGGTGTCAAAATCCTCCTGAAGCGCCGCCTCACCGCCGCCCAGCCGTTCCAGCATGGCACACAGCCGCCGGGGCGTACAGGTTTCCAGCTGCTCCAGCGCCAGACGGATCAGCTCCCGCCGGGCCTCTGCATCCAGCGTGCCGCCGTCCTCCAGACCCAGCTCCTGTTCCCAGAGCCGCAGGCCCGCTTCATCCGCCGTTTCCGCGGCCAGCCGGAGGCAGGTCTGTCTGGCCGCCTGCTCCACGGCCTCCACTTCCGGCTCCAGCGCCGTCAGAATCTCCCCGATTCCCCGGGTTTTGCCTACAAAGGGCGGCAGAGTTTTCTTCAGATCAGCCATTGCCTTCCGCCTCCGTCAGCGTCACCGTACCGGCGCTGGCATAGCTGCCCTCCGGCAGCGTGACATTTTCCGCCTTGCCGTTGATGCGCACCTGTGCCACATCCGCCACGCCCTCGCAGCCGATCAAAAGACCGATCATCCGGTTCAGGCTCACCAGTCTGCCGCCGCTTTTCAGCTGTACGCTTTCCAGATAGTCCTCCAGCAGCTGCTGACAGCTCTGCTGCACCGCCTCCAGCGTGCGGCTGCCGTCCAGCGTCACCTGTGCCGTTACCTGCAAGGCCACCGCGTTTGCCTCCTGCACCAGCACATCCGCACCCACCGGCCGCAGCTCCTCCAGCCGAGCCTGAATCCGTGCGCGCAGCCCGCTGTCTGCGCCCTCTGCCGGAACATAATAAACATCCACCGTGCCGTTGCCCCGGGCCAGCGGTACAGCCTGTGCCGCCGCCACATCCTTCACCGCCAGCGTCCAGTTGACATAATCCGCCGCATTGCCGCTGGCACCTCTGCCCCGCAGCCATTCCAGCGCCCGCTGACGCAGCGCCTCGTCACTTTCGCCCGCCTTGCGGCTGAGGCCAAAATTGCCGCACACCGCATCCAGCCATTCTCCCTCTGCCGTGGAGAGAAAGCCCCGCTGGGTGACGGTATCCATTTCCTGAGACCAGATGCGGGCCAGCTCTGCCGCCACGGCCTGCAGAATATCTCCCGCAAAGGTGCCCTCCATGGTGCTGACCTGGCCGGTCATGCCCGCCCGCAGTCTGCCCAGAATGGCATCAAAATCATAATTCACAGCGCTACCTCACTTTCTGCCGTCACTGTGCCATAGATGGTTTTCACCGTAAAGGCCGCCTTCAACCGGCTGTCCTCCCGGCTGAAGGAAAAGCGCTCCACGCTGGTAATATAGGGACATACCCGCAGCGTCTCCCGCACCATCCGGGCCAGACGGCTTTCCGCCTCCGGCAGCGCCAGCCCCGCCAGCTTCATCAGCTGGTTGCCATAGCTTCCGGTATGGGCGCTGTAGGTGAACCGGGCGTTTTCCGGCTGTAGGGCCCGCCAGATCCACACCTTTACCGCCTCTCTGCCTGTCACATAGCGAAACCTGCCGTTTTCCAGCTTCGGCTGGCCCGTGGACAGATCGGTTTCCAGCTCCCGCAGCAGCGGCAGCTCTGCCGTTTTTCCCTGTGCAAAAAATGCCATGCGCTTATGCTCCTTCCTCACTGCTCACCAGACGGCACAGGGCAAACAGGCCCTCCGGCCCGTCCAGACACAAAAGCACGCTGCCCTGCGGCATCCGGCCCGGCTCCTGCCCGGCCGCATACCCTTGCAGACTGTCCTGCCGACCGTTGGCTGTCACCGTGCCGCTTTTGCCGTCCGCAAGCTCTGCCAGCACCAGCCGATATTCGCTCTGTCCCTGCCGCAGCATCGCCGCGATCTGATAAAAGGGATCCCGTGTCATATGCCTGTCAACCCCAATTCCGTCGTTTTTTTGCCGCCCCGGCAGCACAGCCGCACGGAGCTTACCGTATAATCGCCCCAGGCCCCCGCCAGCGGTTTTTCCAGTGTCACCCGCTGTCCGCAGCGCACCGGATACAGATCCTCCAGTGTCACCCGGGCCTCCCGGTTCAGGCCCTTCAGCTCGGCCTCTGCCTGCTCCCGCAGCGTCTCATAGCCCGGCTGGGCCGTCTCGGTTTTCTGCCGCAGACCCTGCTGCTTCAGGCTTTCCGCATCCACGGCTTCCTCCAGCAGCTCTCCCCGGCCACAGATGCGCACCCGGTTTATGGCTTCCTCTGCCGAGCTTCGTGCCGTCAGCGCCAGCAGCTTTCCGGTTTCCAGCACAGCCCGGCTTTCGCCTACCGCCGCCACGCACACACGCCCATCCCGGCATTCCACCACATAGCCCGGGCCATAGAGCTGACGGATGGCACGAAAGGCGCTGCGTCCGCACAGTGCGCCCAGCCGTGTCTGTTTTCCGTCTCCCGGCGCCATATACCCCGGCTCCAGACCGCATTCCCGGCAAAGTGCCGCCGCAATCTCTCCCGGCCTTCCCTCCAGCGGGCCATAGCACTGACACCGGGCCAGCCGGGCCGCCGGGTCAAAGCATTGCAGGGTCAGCGTCAGCGCCGCCGCGTCATACCGGATGGTCTCCACCTGTCCGGTAAACAGCAGCGCCTCCTCTTCCCATACGGAAAGGGTCTCTCCGCAGGAGGGATTCAGCCGGGGCAGCTGCTCCTCCTCCGGGGCACACATCACCTGCACCCGGGCCTCCATGCCCGCCGCCTCCCCGTCCTTTTCCAGCAGCACCTGCACACAGAGTCCCGTGATTTCCTGCTGCTCCAGCCATACCTTCATGAGAGATAAATCTCCCTTCCCGCCGGGAGATTATGGGGATCGCTGATGCCGTTGCGCCGTGCCAGCGTTTTCCAGAGCCTGCCGGAGCCCAGCAGCCGGTGAGCGATACCCCACAGATCCTCGCCGCCCACGGTGACATAGGCGCCCGGCGTTTCCCGTTCGTCCTCCCGCTCCAGCAGTCCTCCCGCATTCTGCAAGCCGTTGTCCTGCATGGTCAGCGCCAGCCGGCGATATTCCTTCAGCACAATAACGATACCCGGATCCGGATCGCCCTCCTGCAAGCTCTGCCGCAGCTCTCCGATGAGAAACAGCTCGTCCAGCTCTGTGCCGGAAATCATCAGACGCACCGGCGTGCCGCCCTCCTTCCACTGCCGCAGCAGCGCCAGCGCCGCCTCCGGTGCGGTTCCCTGATAAAAACGGGAGCTCTCCCCCGGCAAAAAGGTCTCCAGCGTCACCTGTGCCAGCCCCCGGCCCCGTGCCGTCTGGACGGTTTCTCCGTTGATGGTCTGATATTGCAGCAGGTTCTGGGGGCGGGAGATGAGAAGGCTGCCGGGATTCACCGGAAGCTCCAGCCGCAGCCCGCTGCCTTCCTCGCTCTGCTGCAGCACCATGGTTCTTGTTTTCTGTGCCATGTATCCTCCCTTCAGCTATTGGACGCAGCCGTGGCCAGCCGTTCCGCAAACACCCGTGCCAGCGCCATCACCGTGTCCTGTTCCTCCCGGTCAGACGCTCCGGACAGACGCAGCTGCAAGGGCAGCGGTTCCGGCTCCGCCGGGAGTGTATCCTGTCCGGCTTCCCCGGAGATTGTCTCCGCGCTCTGCCAGACACTTTCGGGCTGCGTCCCGGATTTCAGCATTCTGCCCTCCGTGCCCGGTTCCTCCAGCAATGCCACACGGGCACCGCCCACACCGCTCCGGCTCAGCACCGCCCCTCCGGCTGCCAGAATGTCCCCATAGGCCAGCCGTTGGGTGATGTCAAAGCTCAGTGCCAGCTCCCCCTGCCGCTTCAGCTGTTCTCCCGCCTGCCGCAGCGCATCGCAGGAGAGATACAGGGCATATCGCAGCCCCTTTTCGCCGCCCATCCGGCGGCATTCCTCCACCTCCTCCGCCGTCAGCACACGGCAGTCAGCCTCCAGCCCCAGCCGCTGAAATTGCAGGGTAAAGCCCTCCGGCGTTTTCCCCAGCACCTCTGCCCACTGCTGCGGGGTGCTCATGTCCAAGCCTCCGTCACACCGATGGCGGAAAGCTGCTTCAGATCCCCCGGCGCAAAGCGGAAGGAGATGGTCTGCTCGTTCACCTTACCCGCTGCATAGTTCACCAGCGGCAGACTGTCCAGCGCCACATTATCCACGCTGTAGCGTTCCTCTTCCCCGTTGATGCTGTCCGGATCCTTCAGGGCCGTTGTGATGGTCACACGCACATCCCTGCCCTGGGCCGCGCCCTCCACGATATCAAAGAAACGGCTGAACACCTGCCGCAGCCGCAGATGTCCCTCGCCCCGCCAGCCGGTGATCTTGGAATCCACATCCATCCCGATCTGCACATCGCTGCGCTGCATTTTAATGGTCATCTGAATGCCGCTGGCCTCCGCGATACGGCTGCCGTCCACCCAGATTTCCGCAAAAGAGCCGGAAAGCACCCGGCTTGCGCTCCATGCTGCCATGTTGTCCTCCTTTACATACTGATTTCAAAGGTCAGATCCTCCATGGCATCCGCAAAGCGCAGATTCGCCCGGAGAAAGACCTGACTGCCGGTGTTGGCCGAAAGAATGGCGGTATCGCTCATCACCGAAGTATCCACACCCCGGCCCTCCAGCCAGCGCTTCTGGGCATCAAAATCCACCGCCGCCAGATTTTTGCGTCCCGTATCCAGCACACTGCCCTCCAGCCCGGCAAAATAGCTGTTGATGGCCGTCACCAGCAGCAGCTTGGAATCATAGTCGTTGAGCACCTTTCCCACATATTCGCTTTCGAATACGCTGCGGATGTCCGCCCGGATAAGATCCACCCCTTCGGCGATCTTGATCTTCTGAAAGGCGCTGTCGCCGCTCTGGCTCAGGGTAGTCAGACTGGTTACCGCCCGGGCAATCCGGGCCCCGTTGCAGCCCTGATCCAGAATCAGCTTTCCCGCAGCGATATCCGCCGCACTGTCCTCACTGGCCGTAAAAGCCGTCACCTCCGGCAGGGTATAATAGGTGGCGCTTTCCCGGAGAGACAGTCCCGCCAGCAGTCCGGCAATGCGGGCACAGTATTCCGCCGTGCTCACCGCCGTCACCGTGCCGTCCAGCAAAACAGAGATGCCCTGCGTGGTCAGATTCACAATGCCGGCGCAGTCCGGCCCGGTCTGACTGCTGACCACCGCCCGCAGAGGTCTGCCCTCGGCCCGCCGGGCCTTGACAAAAGCCGTCACCGTCTCCGCCGCCATGCGGGGCGCACAGAGCCAGCCGCCCTCCGCAGCCGCCTGACAGCGCTTCAGCGCCGCCTGCTCCTCTCCCCTGGGATAGCAATACAGCAGCACCTTCGCCGGATTTCCCAGAAAGCACAGCCGCAGCAGCCGCAGACAGTCCTGCGAAAGTCCCTTGTCATCTGCCTGCTCCAATGCGGAAAAGCTGTAAAATGCCGCTTCCGTGCTTTCCTCCAGCAGCACCGCCTGTCCCCGGGCACTGCGCCGCACTGCGCTGCTGCCTGCCGTTTTGAAATTGATAATGATCTGGGGCAAGCCCATCTTCATTCCTCCTTTACCGTTTCCAGCGTCAGCTCCAGCGCCGCCATCGTCTCGGCATTGCCGCCGCTGTCCGCCGTTTCCTCCGCACCGGGCGCATCATAAAATTCCAGCGCAAACCGCACCTGCGGCAGCTCCTTTCCGGTGATGCGGCTTTCCAGCTTCTGCGGACAGAGCTTCCGTCCCGAGACGGTAAAGCCCTCCGCTGCCGCCAGCTCCAGCCGGTCCAGCAGCTGCATTCCCTCTTCCCGGCCTCTCTGTGCCGAAGGATAACAGGTCAGCGTCACCTGCACCCGGCGGCGCACCTGCCGGTTTTCCAGCTCAGTCTCTCCGGCCAGCTCCGCCAGACAGCAGGGATACACCGGATTTTCCACCCGTCCTGCCAGCACCGGTGTGCTGCACCGTCCGCTCAGCGTCTCCGTCAGCACCCGTGCCAGCGCACTGAGTCCGATCATGCCTCCTGCACCTCCTGTACCTGTATCATGGCCACGGCATGGCTGGGATAGCTCAGCGATGCGCTGCAAATGCCCCGGAAGCGCTGATTTTCCCGCAGCACCTCTGCCCGGTCGCCTGCCAGAAGGCGGGTTCCTCTGGGCAGATAGAGCATCATGGCAAAGCCGCTTTCCGCTGCGCCCTCCAGCTCACCCCGCAGCCGTGGCACCGCCGTATGACTGTTGCGGGAGAGGGCACAGGGCAGCGCCCGATATACGGTTTCCGCCCGCTGCTGCCCATTGTCCCACACCTGCCGGACGATGTCTGCCCTGTCCGTCAGCGTCGCCTTCAGAATATCCGCCTCAGTCATACCGTTTCCGCCTTCTTCCCGGCGTGTGCAGCCGCATAAAGGGCTGCAGCAGCGACTGCATGGAGGGCTGACCGGAAGCATAGGTGATGGCGGTATCTCCCCGCTTCACCGTGCTCACCGACCGTCCCAGCCCCTCCTGATAGCTCCTTGCCAGCAGCACCGCCAGCGCGCCCTCCATGGCTCTGGGGATGTCCCTTCTGCCGCACAGGGCCGCTGCACTGTAAATCAGCGTATCCAGCAGCGTCTCCGCCTGAGGCGGGGCGCTCTCCAGTCCGGAAAGCGCCAGCCCCTGCTGCAAAATGCGATCTCTGCCGCCCTCTGCAAACCGGATACTCATCAGCTGGCCTTCTCCACCAGTGCGCCGATGGTGACCAGCTTGTTTCTGGAAACATACAGGTCATACAGATAGCGGGCCTGAATGGCAGTGCCGTCAAACAGCTGGTTTTCCTCCGGGCCAAACTGCTTCAGGCTGTCGATGCGGGCCACGGCCAGCGGCGTATCACAGGCCACCACCAGCGCATAGACACGCTTTGCGCCGGAGGAGGGCTGAATGCCGCCTGCGGTCTGCTGACCTCTGCCGCTGCGGGAGGTAATCACCGTATACATCCGGCTGGAGGGCACGAAGATACAGGGCAGATCATTCACCAGCATCACATGGTCATAGGTCACGCCGTTGATCTCCACCTTCTGCTCAAACTGGATGTTGTGGAAGGTCTGAGAAGAGGCCTTCAGAAAGTCCAGCTTCAGATCCGAGGCGATCATGGCCACAAAGCCGCCGCTGCGTTCGCTGTCGTTTTCCAGCGTCTGCACCAGACCGCAGAGCTTTTCCACCAGATCATCCTTGCCGCTTTCATAGCCCAGCACATGGGTGGCAGAATAGGTGCTGTTGTTCACCGCCAGCGTATACAGCTTGTTGATGCGATAGGCGTCCTGTTCCTTGGCCAGCTGGGTTCTGGCGAACTCCCGCACCACAGCCTCGGTGCTGGCCACAAAGCCGATGTCCTCGGGAGAGGTGCGGTCCAGAGCGAACTTCACGCCGCGATCCATGCCCAGCGTCTGAGAGACCCAGGTGCTGGTAACAGCGCCGGTGGGATAGGCGGTGCCGTCGGTCTTGGTGGGATCATAGTCGCCCAGACCGGTGGTGCTCAGGTTGTTCACCTCCACCTCCTTGCCGCCGCAGAAGCGCACCTGACCCTCGCCGGCCATCATCCACTGCGTACCGGAGGCCGAAGCCAGCTCCTCGTCGATGTAGTCCTGATAGGTTTTTGCATAGTCCTTTGCCATAAAAAGCATTCCTCCTTCAAAATGATGGGCCCATCATACCCCCCTTTTTCGGAAATGAACAGGAAAGTATTTTCCTTGACATTTCCCCTGTTTTATCGTATATTGTGTAATTTTTAATTTTTTGCCAACACCGGGGAAAGGCCGCCGAAAGCCTTGCTTTTTTTCGGCTTTTCCTGTAATATAACTTTGTATGCTCATGCACGGACAGAGACCGCCGTCTCTGACCGCATCCGCATTTCGGGAAGGGGGTCAACCGATATGCATTCTGATGAGGCGCTTTACTGCCGCTATCTTGGCGGGGATGAATCCGCCGCCGCCACGCTGGTGGAACGGCACGGCGACGCGCTGGTGCTCTATCTCACCGGCTATCTGAAGGATGCCGCCGAGGCGGAGGATCTGATGATCGAAGCCTTCTCCCGCCTGTTTGCCCGGGAACGACCCATCACCCAGCCCGGAGCCTTCAAGGCCTATCTTTACAAAACCGCCCGCCATCTGGCCCTGCGCCACGGACAGAAGCACCGTCCCCTGCTGCTGCGGCTGGACGAGCTGGACTTTGACCCGCCCGGAGAAGCCTCTGCCGAGCTGCCCCTGCTGCAGGCGGAACGCTCCAGTCAGCTGACCGCCGCCATGTCCCGGCTGAAGCCGGACTATCGTGAAGCACTCTATCTGGTCTATTTTGAAAATATGCGCTACCGCGATGCCGCCGCCGTGATGGGCAAAAGCGAACAGCAGCTCACCAAGCTGGTGCATCGGGGAAAGCAGAGCCTGAAGGCTCTGCTGGAGGAGGAGGGATTTGTCTATGCAAACGAATGAAGCACGGCTGCGCCGCATTTCTGTCCGCACGGCCCAGCTCCGGAAAGAGCGCTGCCGCCGCCGTCAGCACACCCTGACCGCCGTCTCTCTCAGCCTCTGTCTGCTGGCCATCTGCGGTATGGGCAGCTGGCTTTCCACGCTGGAAAGCGTCCCCGCCGCGCCTGTAGGTGCCGCACTGGGTGTTGCCAGTCTGCTGACCGACCAGCCCGCCCTGAGCTATATCCTGATGGGTCTGCTGTGCTTCCTGCTGGGGATTTCCGTCACCGTGCTGCTGTTCCGTCTCCGGCGGTATATCAGCCACAGGCGTCAGGAGGACGATACCCATGAACTTTGAGCTGCTGGACAACCTGATTCAGGTGACGCTGCTGGGCATTGCCGCTCTGGCCTCCGTGGCGCTGGCCCTGCGCTATCAGAGCCGACGGCTGATGCTGCTGGCCTTTGGCTATGCCTGCTTTTCCATGGGAACGCTGTTTTTCCTGCTGCACATTGCCGTCACCAACTATGTTCCCAGCGTATTTTATGTTTCCGAGCTTTCCTGGCTGGGTGCCTATCTGTTCTTCCTCTCCCTGCAAATCGTGCGAATGAAAAGCATCCGCCTCAGACCTGCCCTGCTGCCCGGACTGGCAGCCCTGTGGATCGCCGCGACCATTCTGATCGTCCGTGTAGGCGGGCCGTCCTGGCTGGTTTTCGGCTCCTTCGCCATCGTAGCCGGCTTC
This sequence comes from uncultured Oscillospiraceae bacterium, assembly GCA_964541085.1. Lineage (GTDB taxonomy): Bacteria > Bacillota > Clostridia > Oscillospirales > Butyricicoccaceae > UBA4644. The sequence continues at coordinate 47,775 of CAZIPA010000009.1, forward strand.
ATCATCTATCTGTCCCTGTTCCGGTGGAAGCGCTCTCCCCACCGTGCCGTGGACATCTGCTTTCTGGTGTGTGTACCCCTGCAGGTTCTGCTCTATGAGATCTCCGTTCTGTCCCTGGATTTCACCCGCTTCAATGTCTATTATGCCGTTGACATTTCCCTGACCCTCTGCCTGCTGGCCCTGCTGCCCCTGACTCTGCGGGAGGTGAAGCAGACCCTATGACCTATATCGAAAACATCCTGATCTGTCTTGCCCTGCCCCTGCTGCTGTCCCTGTTTTTCACAGCGGGACGGGCACGGAGATTTTCCGGCTTTCTGCTGCTGGGCATGGTTATCTGCCTGCTCAGTGCCTATGTCAGCAGCTTTTTCATGGGCTATTACGCCACCGATGCCGTCACCGCCGCCATCGAGATCGCCCCGGTATGCGAAGAAATCCTCAAGCTGCTGCCCCTGCTGTTTTACTATCTGATCTTCGAGCCGCAGCCCCGGGAGCTTCCCTCCGCGGCGCTGGCCATTGCGGTGGGCTTTGCCACCTTTGAAAATGTCTGCTACCTGACGGAAAACGGCGCGGAAAATATCTATTTCCTGCTGGTACGGGGTCTGTCCGCCGGAGCGCTGCACATTTTCTGCGGTGTGCTCTGCGGCTTTGGCCTCTCCTATGTGTTCCCCCGCCGCTGGCTGGCCCTCACCGGAACCTTCGGCATTCTGGGCTTCTGCATCGGCTCCCACGCCATTTACAACCTGCTGAGCTCCGCCGACGGCGCCTGGCGCATGATCGGCTATCTTTTCCCCGCCTGCGGCATTTTCGTCCTGTATCTGCTGAAAAAGCTGCTGCCGCGCCTGCACCTGCCCCACGGCCCCTTTTCTGTGAAATAGCGTTTTCTGAGCCATTTTCTTTGAATGGCTCAAATTTTTTTATTTTTTGGTGGAAGGATTTTCGTTTTTCGGTATTTAAGTAAGTAAAGGGCTTTTTTGCCCACTTCGCCGTGAAAGGAGGTTCGGCCATGACCGATCTGTCCCACCAACGCATTCAGACCATTCTCCACCGCACTGCCCGCAAACGCCGCAGGCGGGAAGCATTTTCCCTCTTCCGCACCGGCGCACTCAGCACACTGCTGGCTGCCGCCGTTTGCTTTTTGATGCGGGATACGATGCCTTCCCGATTTATTCTGGGTGCCGCAGGCTATGGCTCCGTTCTCCTGCAAGAGGGCGCCGGTGCCTATGTTGTCGTAGGCATTGCCGCTTTTGTTGCAGGCGTAGCCGCCACCGTCTTCTCCCTCCGATGGAGGAAAACCAAATTAAACCGCACATCCCATGCGGAAGAAAGTGAGGAAATCGTATGAAGAAACGCTTGCTCAGCATCCTGCTGGTGTTCTGCATGGTGCTGTCCCTGCTTCCCCTCAATGCCATCGCGGCATATGTGGAAGAGCAGCGGGAGCTGGATGAACAGCTTGCCTACTACATGGCCGAGCTTGGCCTTGTGGACGAAAACGGCGCGCTGATTCGTGACAACAGCTTTACCGTGGAGGACGGCACCCATCTGGCCAGTCTGGATGCGCTGCTGGACTGGTATGATACCTGTGATGAAGAGGATATGGATACCCTCATTACAGTAGATGCCACCGGCCGCACCGCCACCGCCGACTGGATTTTGCAGGCCATCGGTGTGGAAGCCCAGATCGGAATGCTTTCCGACGGTCTGAATCTTCTGGCCAGCGCCGATACGCCTCAGACCTCCGCATCGGATATTGATGTGAGCGGTCATAACCTGCGGCTGGCCTGTTACACGGAAACAGTCGATAACAACGACGATATCGTGTCCATCAAGGTCGGTCTGACCAACAGTTCCGGAGTGTGGGTCAGGGATCCCGAGAATATGATCCCCGCGCCGCATGATATCGGGCTGGAAATCGGCATTTTTTCCAGCTTCCTCTGCGGGAATCTCTCTCCCGACGGATACAATCCGAAGCTGCCCGCCTTCAACAACGATTTTAGCGCCTACACGCTGGAGGCAGGCGATCGCTATATTGACTTCCGGATGGATATAAGCAAGCTCCGGAGCCAGTTTATGCTGTCTTCCATTGACCACAATTACGATGCTTTCTGGGGCAGAGGAGAAGTCATCCAATTCCAATGCCGCTCTGTTTCCGGTATGCCGGAGACCTCCTTCAACTTTAACATCAGCTTTGCCGAAACCCAATACCACATTGAACCGGACTATTTCACCGGAGACTATGTTGTAGGTCTGGCAGATTCCGCCACCGATAAAGTCGTACCCCTCTCCCTCTCGCTGAGCGACAGCGATGTCACGGAAGAGACCATAGACGGTGTTACCTATTACCGCATCGCCCTCCCGGAGTTTAACACCTCAAAGGATGACGGCGAATACACGGTGGACACCAATGTGTGGTTTTCCATCCTGCGGGATGCCTACCTGGCCGGTGCCGGTGACCCGGACGATTTCAGAATGTCCGTTAAACACGCCGCAGTCGTTGCCAATGTCAAGCGTCTGGATTGCCGGCTCAATAATGGCAATCTTTATGTCAAGGGCAGCGATGGTAAGCTGCGTGATATTTGCGATGACATTGATGCCTCCTTCCAGTCGAAGTATGCAGAAGATGTAGAGATTGCGAAGAAGATCACCGCCCTCTCCACCGGTCGCTGGGAATACCCCGCCGACGATGACACCACGGTTAGCCCAATCGACCGGCTCCTGCTGTCCGCAATGTACTCCAATTTGTTGGACGGCGACAACAACTCCAGAACTCTCGTTTATTACTCTGATCTGTCCATCCCCGTTAACATTCAGGCCAACTACGGTGACGAGGCGCTCGGCCCCGAAGCCGTTTACCTGCGGAAGGACTGGCTGACAAACCGTGATACGGGTGTATCCCTGGACATCAAACCGCAATATTTTGTCCTTTACGGCAATTTCGGCCTGTCGGAGACGACTGCGCCCACGGTGACCAGTGTAACCTGGCCCGAATACACCGCCTTCCGTCCCGGCGATCTGATCCCCATCACCGTAACCTACAGTGAGCCGGTTCTGAACGCCAATGAAAGCACTTCCGCCCTGCTCTATGAACGGGTGCTTCAGCCCGCGGAGGGCGACAATCCTCCGGTCACAGCCACCGGCTCGCTTGGTGCCGTTCACTATTTCGACAGCCGAACCGCCTGGGGCTCCGTCGTGTCTGATGACGAGAAATACGGTCTCAACGACAGAAATTACCGGGAGTCCAATACACAGACCTATCTGTATACGGTGCAGCCCGGCGATCATACCGTAGAGCTCTCCGGCCTGAATGTGACCGCCTCCGGAAAGGTCGGCGTCACGGATATCATGGGCAATCCCATCGAATTCACTACGGGACTGGATTATGTGTCGCTGGATGATCTGGACACCAACCTGACCATCAGCAACATCCGTTCTGTGTGCCCTCAGGACACCATCCAGAGCATCACCGCACAGGCCAATTCTCCCGTCACCGCGACCATCTCGGTGGCGCTGAAGACCGATGACGCTTTCCAGACCCTCTGGTACAACTGGAACGATACTCCCACCTTCACTGCGGAAATCGTTCTCAACCGGGATACGGAAAACTACAGCTTCCCCCTGCAGCTGACCCGGGACAGCAGCGGCAACATCATGCTCACCACCTCTGAGATCACCCTGCCCGCCAGCACCACTTCCCATGACTTTGTGGCAGAGCTCTATCTGGACGGCGAGCTCTATTGGGGCGCTTACAGCACCTTCACGCAGCCCCCGGTGGTTGTCGCCCCCGCAAATGCCTACACCATTCAGGTGGACAACGGCTGGCCCTCCGGCAAGGATGCGGTGGTCTATATTCAGGACCGCGCCATGCCCACCTTCACCGCCATTCAGAACACCGCTGTGGACTATACCTGCAAGGGCGATCTGAGCCAGCTGGAATGGCGCTCCAGCGATCCCGAGGTGCTGGAAATTGTTCCCACCGGTGCGGATATCACGCTGGAATATTCTCCCCAGATTCGCATTACTCCCCGCCGTGCCGGTACAGCCACCATTGAGCTGTATGCCAACAACTGCGGCGTCGGCGAAACCAAAGCCGCCGCAGGCATTACCGTCACCGTCAAGGACGACAACACCCCCGTTCTGCTGTTCCCCCAGGGCGCGGATACCTTCATCGCCCAGCAGGATCGTTCCCTGACCGTGACCTTCGCCTCCACGGTAGGCAAATACGCTCCCGCCAGCACCGATGCCGAGGGTGTCATCACGGCCCAGCTCTATGAGGGCGCCACGGCCACCGGCACCCCGCTGGCAACCTACACGCTGGATCGTACCGCCAGCGAGATCACCCTGCCGGAAAATCTCCTGCACAGCATCTCCTCCGGCGACGATCCCGCCTACACGCTGAAGCTCACTGCCACCGCCAGCTATCTGGATGTGGACTATTCCTTTGAAGCGCTGGCCTACATTCTGGTGCGCTCCAAGCCCGCCCAGATTCATCTGGGCGATGTGGGCACCGGTATGTTCCTCAGCAGCGAGGGCATCCCCATCAGCTGGTCTGTGGACAATCTGGACACCCTCAACCTGAGCACCTGTCAGTTTGAGTTCCGGGTGGAAAAGGACGGCGTGGTTTTCGGCGACAGCCTCATCACCGATGTGAATCAGGCTCTCTCCGGCAGCTACACCCTGCGTCCCGACACTCCCGCGGGCCTAAAGGATGAATATACCGTCCTCATCAAGGCCAAAAACAACACCGACCCCACCTGGAGCTATGATTCCGTCATTCTCACCGTCTACCGTGAGAACAGTCTGGATCTGCTGGTGGGCGGCAAGCCCGTGGACTCCGTTACCATGAAAAATGAGATCGAGGGCTCCACCACCACCAATCCCACCATCCATCTTTACAACGACGGCTCCACCCGTTCCGGCCTGACGGACGCCTATGCCATCGGCAGACTGCGTTCCGAGCTGTCGCTGCTGAAGAGCATTTCTGTGGACTGCACCGATGCCCAGTGGGATGCGCTCTATGATATGTTCGCCTGGGAAACCTCCACCGGCCAGAGCTCCGAAGCCGGAGAGCTGCTGCAGGAGATCGTGACCCTGAACTATCTGGAGGGCAACTCCTACAGTCCTCTGGACAGCTATCCCTATCTGTGCTATATGCCCGAGACGGTTCTGCTGCTCAGCGGTATCGAAAACGGTACAGCCACCGTCACCGCCCAGCACAGAAAGATTCCCGCCCTGACCTCCAGCGTGGAGGTGAATGTGGAGCGGCTGAAAAACAGGCTCTATCTCTTCCAGTTCACCCCCGCCGTGAAAACCGAGGTCTGCTATGTGGACAGCAACGGCCAGTCCCATACCGTCTATTCCAACGATGACGGCTCCATGGCCCTGTATGAGCCCAACGGCATTCAGGGCGATGTGTACGCTTCCTCCTGGTACGAAGGCAGCGTCTATCGCGGCACCTACACCCAGCTGAATCTCCGTTCCGGCGAGCCCAACGGCATCACCAGCGCCCTGTATCCCCTGAACAGTGTCCAGCTGCGCAAGGCAGCCGTGGCCGAGTTCACGCTGCTGAAGCCCGACGGCACACCGCTGGCCAACGAAACCGTCACCGTCCGCGGCGGCGTCTACCGCAATCCCGACGGTGCCGCCTTCCGGGATGAGCGTTACTGCCCCGAGGCCCGCTTCACCGGCAAGGAAGGCGCTCCCGCCACCCTGGACGGCAAGACCGATATGACCTTCACCACCGACAGCAGCGGTGTCCTCCGCATCTATATGGACAACACCCAGTTCATTACCTCTGTGGACGATACCCCGCTGAACACCTATGATGCCCTGCGCTTCATCTTTGAGCTGCGCTTCGGCAACAACGCCTACAACCCCGAAATCGTCAAGCTGGATGCCTCCCTGACCTATACCGACACCATCCGTCTGGGCAGCAACATCTTCACCCTCACCGCAGCCAAGGGTGTCAAGCCCGTGGTGGCCGAGCAGACGGTGAATTATACCGGACGGCAGATTGATGTGCGCAAGCACACCGGCGTGGTTGGCCCCAGCCCCGATTATCCCTTCCTGATTCTGGATACTCAGGTTCTGCTCTGGGGTATGAACGATGTGAATCTGGAGGATGTCTCCCTCTATATGGAGCTGCGTACCCAGGATTCCGCCTTTGTGGTGCCTTACCAGTATCCGCAGCCGGTGATGGATGCCTCCTATCCCTTCTCCTCCATCCCCCTGCTGGGCTGCTCTGTGGAAATAGACAGCGGCAGCTTCGCCGAGCTGAACGGCACGCTGCGCACCCCCGTGGAGCTGGCCATTTGCGGCGGTGACGGCGCACTGCTCCGCACCGTGGCTCTGCCCTTCGGTCTGGCAGATGTGACCTCCATTCCCAAGCTTTCCACCTCCCAGTCCGTCACCACCATGATGGCCAAGCTTGCCCTCTTTGGTCAGGCGGAATATGAAGCCTCTCCCGACGGCAGCGTGGACGAAAAGAAGCAGGACAACAAGGTCATGAAGATCGCCGAGGAGCTGCTGGATGCCATGAGCCTCATCGAGGGCATCGGCACCAAGCTGGGCCTGTTCCGTACCATTCTGATGCCTACGGAAGACCCCACCAAGTTTGCGGCCTATATCTGGACCGGCTACGACACCACCGTTATGGCTGACCTCCGCTATGATGCCAACGGCATCTACAAGGAGCCCTCCAACTTTGTGGAGGATCTGGAGCAGTCCAGCTTTGCGGGCTTCACGCTGGCGGACTTCCAGGCCATGTCTGACGGCACCTATATGGAGCGTCTCCAGACAAACAACACCTCCCTTGCCATCCATATGTTCGGCGAAGGCAGCACCATGCAGGGCTGGATGACCGCCGAAATCTGCTACAACTTCAGCAAGGGCGAATGGCAGGTCGTCACCACCGGCGGCGGCTTCACCTACGGCAAAGAGCTGGAGAAAGCCATCAGCAAGCAGCGCTTCAAGCCCATTCTGTACAACTACGGCGTTGCCCTCCGGGGCGGTCTGGTGATTACGCTGGAAACCGCCATCCGCTACGCCGAGCAGCTGGGCGAGGAGTGGAACGATGAAACCGCCCGTGCGGTCAACGATTACCTCACCGCACTGCGCATCAGCGCCTATGTGGAGCTGTTTGCCGGTATCGGTATCGACAAATACGGCGTTGCGCTGACCCTCAGTGCCTTCGGCGGCGTAGAAATGAACAACGAAAACCGCTATCTGCACCGCACCTATCTGAAGGACAGCAGCAAGCACAAGCTGAAGGGCCACTTTGTCCAGCTGGACGGCACCTTTGGTCTGCGGGAAAAGGCCGGCATCGGCTCCCTGATGTACGAGACCACCCTGATCTCCTTCACGGTTGGCGATCAGTGGCGCTTCAAGGACTGGTACACCATCGACGATTACTGGAAGTCCGCCTCCAGCGGCTTCAGCACCGGCTATCTGGATCCCGAGAGCACCGCCCCCGCCGCCCTGTCCTCCGGTGAGCTGATGTTCGCCAGGAGCACCTCCGGCGTACAGGTGCAGAGCCGTGACTATCTGGCAAATGACCGGGCATGGCTGGGCGAGGATACCCTTTCCCTCATGTCCCTGCAAACCGGTTCCGACAACCGTCTTGCCGGTCTGCAAACTAACGCTTACCCCTTCTCCACGCCCATGATTTCCGATGACAGCGGCATCCTGATCTATATGTCCGATGCGGACAGCACGGATGTGGAGGATGTGGAGATTCGCTACTCCCTGAACAGCGGCGGCAGCTTCTCCGACGGCGATCCCATTTCTGCGGGAGCTGACGGCTTCACCGGCCATGGCGATACCTCTCCCGACTTTGACGGCACCCGTGACTTTGCCGGTGCTGTGTGGCTGCGGCAGAGCGCTGCGCTGGATCTGTCTGCCGGCGCAGAGGTCTCCAGAGATCAGCAGATCTCTCTGGTCAGCGGTCTGGAGGTCGTGGCCTCCCTCTGGGACGGCGACACCGAGACCTGGACCACCACCCGTCTTACCGACAACGGCACCCAGGAAATGAGCCCCATCATCGCCGTCAACGAGGATGGCAAGGCCATTGCCGTCTGGCGTTCCGTGCAGACCGACTGGAACAAGGTGGACGATGACACGCTGGATCTGAGCTTCAGCGAAAACCGTGTCCTGTTCCGCATCTATGACGGCCACACCTGGAGCGACACCTACACCCTCAACAACGGCAGCACCGGCAATATTGGCGGTATGTCCGTGGAGCTGCTGGGCGATACGGCAGCCATTGCCATGACCGTGGATTCCACCGATTACACCACCGCCACCTCCGCCACCGGCAGCGAAATCTATTACGCCGTGGTGGATATCACCTCCGCTTCTCCCGAGGATGCCGTCAAGACCGTCCGTGCCACCAACAACGGCTACGGCGACAGCAATCCCCAGCTCACCGCGCTGGCCGATGACGAGCTCTTCGTTCTGGGCTGGTACAGCATTCAGGACAATGCCGGCGTGGAGCAGCGAGATCTGGGTCTGCGGGTGTTTGACCGCAACGGCACGCCCATAAGCACCCTGCCCACCTCTCTCAGCAATCTGGTCTCCACCAAGTCCTTCGACGGCAAGTTTGCCTTCGTAAAGGGCGCCTACACGCTGGATGACCTGTCCCTGCTGTGGAACGATGCCAACTCCGGCGAGGAAAACAACGACATCCTCCGCGCCGTGAAGTTCGGCAAATATGGCGACAGCTACAGCGCCTCTGCCCCCATCGAGGTTGCCGTTCTGCCCGCCAACACCCATCTGGAGTATCTGGACGCCTGTACCGACACCGGTATGGATGTGCAGGCCGTGCTTCAGGCCGTCACCTACGATATCGAGGATACCCGGAAGCTGCCGGTGTCTCTGGAGGTAGAAGGTACCACCTATACCGGTGAGACCGAGGTTCCCTCCGAGACCGTCAACCTGTACAGCGCTCTGGAGTATTACACCGATTCCGTGGCAGTGACCGGCACCTTCGTGGACTTCTCCACGCTGGCCACCGACAGCTACACAACGGTGAACTTCACGGTGGAAAACCGCGGTCTCCATACGATCCGTGAGCTGGCCGTGGATATCGACGGTCGGACGCATACCTTCTCTGATCTGTCCCTGCTGCCCGGCCGGACCGAAACCGTGTCCGTCATCCTCCGCACCGGCGATACCATCGTGGATCTGCCCTATACCGTCACCGCCGACTTTGAGGGCGCTTATCCCCAGACGGATTCCGGCACACTGTATCTGGATTATCCCGATGTGGGCATTTCCTCCCTGCGGATCATGCAGGAGCAGGACGGCGAGCGCAACTTCCTGGCCACCCTTTACAATCAGGCCGCTGCCACGCTGAACCGCAGTGACCGCCGGGTGGTGCTGGGTGTCTATTCCGATCCTCAGTGCGAAACCGCTCTGGACGGCGGCTACTTTGCCGGTGGTACGCCGGGCGAGGCTTATGAGCTGCTGCTGACCGGCGATGCCCTGTCCCGGATCGACGACGACATTTTTGCCCAGTCCTTCACCTTCCACATCGGCGATTATATGGCCGATGCCGACAAGGATGAGATTCCCGCCTCCGGCGTGATGCTGTTTGTCCGTGCCCGGATCCAGCAGCGGATCGACGGTGTCTGGGTGGATCTACCCGAGGCAGACAGCCAGAACAACCTGAAGAATCTCACCTTCCACAGCCTGCTGGAGCGCAGTACGGATACCGTCACCACCTCTGTGGAGGTAGACAACAACGGCCGCACCACGACGGCGCAGGTCACACTGCAAAACAACTCTCTGCAAACCAATTCCAGCGGCTATCTGCTGGCGGCTCTGCTGGCGGAAAACGGCGCTCTGCTGGAAACCCGGACGCTGGGCGATCTGACGCTGGGCACCGAGGAGCTGCAGGAGATTCCCATCACCTTCTCCAAGTCCGGTACCCGTGTGGTGCTGCGCTACGGTGAGCCCATCACCCGGGACGATTCCAACGCCAATGTGAAGAGCATTTCGCTGGAGGGCTATCCCCTGTCTCTGGCCGACTTTGACGAGGAGCATCATGCCGTGGTTTACGATGTCACCCCCGGTCAGTATCTGCTCACCGTGATTCCCGAGGATGCCGGCGCTACTGTCCAGGTCAATCAGAGAAGAACGGAAAACGGTATGTTCTCCCTGACTGCCGGCCGCGGCGATGAGGTCTTTGTCATCACCGTGACCTCCGCAGACGGCACAGCCACCAGCACCTATGTGCTGACCATGGCAGAGCTGCCTCCCGTGGTGGAGCCCGTCACCCCCGTTCCCGTGGGCCCCACTCCCACAATCCCCGAGGAGCCTGTCACGCCGGATACACCGGATACGCCGGAAAATCCCTTCGTGGATGTGTTCGAAACCGACTGGTTCTATGAAGATGTTCTGTACGCCTACACCAACGCTCTGATGAACGGCACCGGCGACAGCACCTTCAGTCCCAATGTCATCACCACCCGGGGCATGATCGTTACCGTGCTGTACCGTCTGGCCGGTGAGCCCGCTGTGTCCGGCACCTGTCCCTTCACCGATGTCAAGGCAGGCTCCTACTGCGAAAAGGCCATCTGCTGGGCAGCGGAAAACGGCATTGTCAACGGCTACGGCAACGGCCTCTATGGCCCCGATGATCTCATCGCCCGGGAACAGATGGCAACCATCCTGTACCGCTATGCGCAGTATCAGGGGCTGGATGTCAGCGTGGGCGAGGATACCAACATCCTCAGCTACACCGACATTTCCGAGCTTTCCCAGTACGCCATGCCCGCCATGCAGTGGACCTGCGGCGCCGGTATCATCAACGGCACCAGCGAATCCACCCTGTCTCCCAAGGGCAGCGCCAGCCGTGCACAGGTCGCAGCCATCCTCCATCGCTTCTGTGAGCTGTTTCTGAAGAAATAACTCCGGAATAACCCCCGCCAACTCGTAAACTGCCGCCAGGGCCCTCCGCTCCGGGCAGGCAAAAGGGCCCGTCTGTTACCCCTCAGACGGGCCCTGATTTTATTTATCGGTTCTTGCACGCCTTTCCCGTTTTGTGCCCCCTCAAACTCCTTGACAATCCGCGGAAAGAGGACTACAATAGAGCCGAAAATACGGGTTTGTTCCGGCGCTGGCTGCCCTCGGGCGGCTTTTCAAACGCCCGTTAGTTAGAGTTGACCAACCGCCATATGAGGAGTGTTGCTATGAAGAAAACCTTTTGGGATCGCACGGCGAAAATCTACGACCGCTTTATGCGGAAAGATCATGCGGCATACCGGCAGATGTATGCCCTGATATGCCCCGTAGTGCGGCACAGGCAGGTGCTGGAGCTGGCCACCGGAACCGGCCTGATTGCCAGAAATATCCTTCGTTCCGCTGACCACATAGAAGCTACCGATGCTTCACCGGAAATGATTGAACAGGCGAAACAGGGCGTGCAGCCTACCAGGCTCCATTTTTCGGTGCAGGATATGTTCCATCTGCCCTACGCCGACCAGTCCTTCGATGCGGTCATCGTGTCCAACGCCCTGCATATCGTGCCGGAGCCGAAGAAAGCGCTGGCCGAGATTCGCCGGGTGCTGAAGGATGACGGTGTGCTGATTGCCCCCACCTTTACCCATGCCGGAAATGACTTTTTTGGCAATGTCAAAGCGTTCTTCATGACGCTGGTGGGTTTTCGCCAGTACAGCAAGTGGTCAAGCGATAGCTACCTGGATTTCCTGCGGGAGCAGGGCTGGACGGTGCGAAAAAGCGAAGTGCTGAAGGCCAGCTTTCCGCTGACTTATGTGGAATGTGTGAAAGGAGAAACAGTATGAAACCGAATTATAAGAATTGGGTTCCGAAAATTCTGATCGTTGGCATGGCTGCGGCAACGGTGATCTCTATTGCGGCCCTGATCATCTTTGGCGTTTACGGACTTTGGGTAACGAAAACATGGCGGATCATCCTTGCCATTGTGTTTGCCGTCGCTACCATCGGTTGCGGGAAAACGCTGCAATGGAGCATCACGGCTTATCGTGCCTTTTCCTATGATGGAAAGCGGCAGCTTTCCCGGAAAATCATTGAGGGAACTGCGGAATATATCACCCTGCCCGATGGCGGTATCGGCTTGGATATTGGCTGCGGCAGCGGTGCTTTGACCATTGCCTGTGCCAAGGGCAATCCTCAGGGACGCATGGTGGGCGTTGACCGCTGGGGCAAGGATTATGCGGAGTTCAGCCTGCCCCTTTGCCGGAGCAATGCGAAAGCAGAATGGGTAAGCAACGCAGAATTTCAAAAAGGCGATGCCACGAAATTGCCTTTCCCTGACGAGACCTTCGATGCCGTCACCAGCAACTATGTCTATCACAACATCTCCGGCGTGGACAAGCAGCAGCTTCTGCTGGAAACCTTCCGGGTTCTGAAAAAAGGCGGTACTTTCGCCATCCACGATCTCATGGGCAAAAACCGCTACGGTGATATGGCGGCTTTCTGCCGGAAACTCAAAGAAATGGGCTATGCGGAGGTATCGCTGATCGACACCACCGATGGAATGTTTATGACGAAGAAAGAAGCGAATCGCCTGATGCTGCAAGGCTCGACCCTGCTGGTGGGTAGAAAGTGATGAAAGACGAGGAACTGCAATTTGACCG
>CAZIPA010000010.1:0-57413 GCA_964541085.1 uncultured Oscillospiraceae bacterium
ATCATCGCCTCGACATTTTCAGGGGTGGCGTCGTCCTTGACACAGCTGTCGATCATGGCGCCGTTTTCGTAGATGGCAATGACGGGCAGACCCATGACCTTCTGGCTGATGGCCAGACGGCGGGCCTTGGTGGTGTTCAGGGCGCAGAATTTGATCTTGTCGCCATAGGTCTCAGCAAAGGCGTGTACATGGGGCATCAGAGCGGCGCAGGGGACGCAGCCATCGCCATAGAAATCCACCAGGATCTTGCCCGGGGCCTGAAGCACTTCCGCCTCAAAGGTAGTCTTATCCAGTTCCAGCATTGTAGTAGTCTCCTTTTCGTTGTGTTTTGTAAAAATCATTTCTTTTCCGAGATAAACTTTTCCGCCTGCATGGCAGCGATCGCACCGTCGGCGCAGGCCGTTACCACCTGACGCAGGGATTTCACGCGGATATCACCGGCGGCATAAACGCCCTCGATGTTGGTGTGCATATCCGCATCGGTGACGATATAGCCCCGCTCCATATCCAGCAGGCCCTCAAACAGGGCAGAGTTGGGATTGTAGCCGATGAAGCCGAACAGACCGAAAATGCCGTCGTCGGGATCGGCGTCGATCCGGGTGAGCTCGCCGGTCTTGACATTCTTCACCACCATGTAGCTCATGAGCTCGTCGCCGCCCACTTCGTCCACCACAGTGTCCCACATAAAGTGCAGCTTGGGATTCTGGAAGGCCTTTTCCTGAATGGACTTGGCCGCCCGCAGCTCGTTGCGGCGATGGATCACCGTCACCTTGCGGGCAAACTTGGTGAGATACATGGCCTCTTCCACGGCAGAGTCGCCGCCGCCCACCACATACACCTCGAAATCCTCGAAGAAGGAGGCATCGCAGGTGGCGCAGAAGGAAATGCCCTTGCCGATATACTTGCCTTCATTCTTGCAGCCGATGGGCTTGGGGAAAGCGCCGGTGGCCACAATCACCGCATGGGCCTGATATTCGCCCTTGACACCGGTGAGCGTCTTGACCTCGCCGGAAAAATCCACGCTCTTGATGGTGTCGCTCACCCGCTGCGCACCGAAATGCTCGGCCTGTTTGGTCATGCGCTCGATCAGGCTGCGGCCGGAATCTCCCTCCACGCCGCCGGGATAGTTTTCGATCTCATCGGTGATGGCGATCTGGCCGCCATCCTGTCCTTTTTCGATAATCAGAGTGTCCAGACGGGCACGGCCCGCATAAAGGCCGGCGGTAAGACCGGCAGGGCCCGCACCCAGAACGATCACATCATAAATCTTGCTCATGTTATGTCGCACTCCTGTTCTCATAATAGTTTGATTCTGCAAAGCTGCTCCGGCCTTCCGGAACGGATCGGGAAAAACAACGCTTCCGCCTCTGCGTTTTCTTTCCCCATGCGTCCGGTGAAAGCCGCAGTCTGCCTCTCCCGGAGGACGGGCCTCCGGGAGAGACGGGGAATTACGAAAGCATCAGACCTCGAAAATGGTCTGGTCCTCCACGGGCGTAGTCAGCGCCTCCAGGGCACGGTTGACCAGCTTTTCCCGCAGGGCATATTCGTCCTCGGGGGACAGCGTGGGATTGCCCAGCGGATGGGGAATGGCGATGGTGGGGACGATTCTGTTGGCGCCCACCGTCATGGAAATCGGGGTGACCGTACACATATGCACCACAGGGATGCCTGCGCGTTCGATCTCTTTGACCATCGTTGCACCGCAACGCGTACAGGTGCCTCAAGTCGAGGTCATGATAACGGCATCTACGCCGGCTGCCAGCAGCTTTTTCGCATATTCTGCGGCAAAGCCCTTGGCGGAAGCAACGGCGGTTCCGTTACCAACAGTGGTATAGAAGAAATCGTGCAGCTTGCCGATCTTGCCTTCCTTCTCAAACTGACGCATCACATCCACGGGAAGGACACGGTTGGGGTTCTGGTTGGCATACACCGGGTCATAGCCGCCGTGGGCCGTCTCATAGCCCTCGGAGGTCAGCTTCTCCACACCGGCGATGTTGTATTCGCCATAGTGAGAGGCAGAAGAGGATTCGATATGGTCGGGGTTGCCCTTGGGGACGATACCGCCGGAGGTGCACAGGGCGATGGTTGCCTTGGACAGATCCTTGACGGCGGGATTGGGAGCCACACGGTCAAAGGACGGCATGGGATACTCGGTGACGAAGGGCTTTCCGGCCAGCTTTTTCACCAGCATATCCACGGCACGCTTTGCGCCCCGCTCCTTCTCGAAGAAGTTCACACGGACGCCCATGTTCATATAGCCTTCCTCGCAGGAAGCGCCGATCTTTTCGCCCTTCATGATCTTCAGGGCCAGCTTTGCCATCACGGGAGCGGCCTTGCGCATACCGGCGGCAGAATTGGCGGTGGCCACGATCATGACCTTGTTCTTCAGATCTGCGCCGGGGTTCTCTTCATACATACCGGTGAGCACGGGAATACCCAGCTCTTCCTTGACGGCAGCGCAGATGTTGGCGCAGGCATAGCCGTAACGGCCGGCGTTGAAGGCGGGGCCCGCAATGAACAGATCGGGCTTTTCTGCCCGGACCCATTCCAGAATCTGCTCCCTGGCAGCCTTTTCATGCTCGGCAAAGTAAGAGTCGCCGCAGACGATGGTCTTGACAATCTCGGCCTCGCCCTTCCAGTTCTGGTTCAGGGCCATGCCGGGGCCTACAAAGCCTTCCCGCAGCTCGGGCGCAATGTGTGCCATTTCTTCGCCGCCGATCTGGGCAAAGAACTGGTTGATATAGTGTACGACACGATAGCTCATGGTGTTTCCTCCTTTCCTTGTTTATCGGGCGCTGTAGCAGTTAAAGCCCATCTCGTTGGTGGCGCCGGTGATGACCTGGAGCTCCGCTTCGATAGAGCCGTCCGGCTGGAGAGAGCCTGCGTGGCCGCCGGCAATCACATCCACATAATCCAGTGTGCCGATGACCTTGTCCATCTTGGGCAGGACGATCACTTCATTGGCATTGCCGCCGGTGACAACGGCATCCGCCAGCGGGTCTGCATCCGCCAGAGACTGGGACTTGCCATCCTGACCGGCATATTCGTCGGTGATGATGGTGGTCTTCACGCCCTGAAGCTCGATCTTTTTGGTGTTCATAATCAGGTCGGTATCCGGGTTGCCGAAGCCCTCCTGAGACACGATGGCACCGTCCAGATCCAGCAGGCGGCACAGCTTTGCCGTCCAGTCGGAGGAGCGCTGCTTGTCAGCCAGATAAACATTTTCGTTGGTAATGATGTTGCACACATAGTTCAGGGTCTTGCCGTGTGCCGCAAACAGCTCCGCCACCACGGGGTTGTTCTGATGATGGTAGGTGGTATTCTTGTCACAGGCGGACACGCAGTTGCCGGACAGAATGGCGCCGTCCATGGTCTCGGTGGGATAGAGAATGGTGGTGAGAGAGCGCTTGGCATCTACGCCGTAAACATAGGTGTCATGGAGCAGGCCCTGAGACTGCAGCATATGCACATAGGCAACACGGGGCAGATCGGGCAGCTTTTCGATGCCTTCCTTGATGCCGTAGGTCTCAAAGCTCTGAACCTCATCGGGGGTCAGCTCCCGGGCCAGCTCGCCCAGGAAGGTGGCGGCACGCAGACCGGCGATGCGCACGGCGTGCTCATACTCATGACGATGCTCCATATAATCGTCCACGGGTTCCGCAACCACCACAAAGTTTTGCAGCTTGCTGAAGGGCGTGTACTGTGCGCCGGGGCCGCTCATGTCGATGATGCCCTCCTGGAAGCCCACGATCTTACCGGCGGTCACCACCGCCATGCCCCGCAGCACATGGGTGCGGCCGGAGCCAACGGTATCCACCTTGGCGATCACACCGGGGAACATTCCGCCGGGGCCCTCCACCTTGACACGGGGCTCGATCACATCCTTCACCGGGGTGATGCGAACGCTCTCGCCGGGTCTGGCAATGTCAAAGCGGAAGTCCTTGACCCACTGCCGCACATCGTCATCCTGATAGAGGAAGGCCTTCACGGCCTCCGCATCTACGAAGAGCGTTCCGTTTTCTACCTTGCATTCGTTTGAAAATTGAATGTCGTTAATCTGGATAAAACCCAGTTCCAACTTCAAAGCGAACACCTCCTTTTTCCGTTTTTCAGAGAATCCTTCTATTACTAAGACCCGAGAGGGCGTCCAGGTCCAGAGCGCCGCAGATCAGGGTATAGTCCACCAGCTGAAAGTCCCGCAGGATATCTTCCGTCAGCTCCCGCCTGTGGGGCGTGAACTTGTCATAGGTTTCGATGGCAGAGGAGATCAGCAGGGCCTCCTGGGTGTCCATGCCCCGCACTTTGCGGGATACGGCAACGGTCTTGTAGGGGGTTTCCCCGGGCTTGACGCTGCCGGACAGAGGATGGGTATACATCCGGTGGCCTGCGTATACCAGATCCCGCACCCGCACAAGAATTTCCCGATAACCGATCTCCTGATAATCCACTTCATACTGTTCCGGCAGGCACTGCCTGACCAGAGGATTGTTGGTGACAATCCGGAACTCCGCTGCGCTTTCCATGCTACCTCCCGGGCAAATCCGTGTAAGCAAAAACGGAACGGTATGGCAAAAAAGCCCGTGCCGCCCCGCTCTGTTCTGATACCTGAGAGATTCCCTGTATTGCGGCAGGTTGCTCCTTTGGTGCTTTCGCTCTCCAGAGTGTCGTCCGCTTCCGGTCGGTTTACCTGAGATGTTCACCGGCGGCTGGCCGGCCGTCGATTTATTCCGTCGGTTCTGCCCGAAGCAGATTTCCCGGAAGCTTCCTCCAACTTTTATTTGTCTTTTCGATGATAGAAGGCGTTGCCCCTAAAATCATGAATATTATATCGGAAAAATCTGCGGATGTAAAGACCCTCTCCGGGAAAATTGCCGCATCTTTACCGGAAATTCATTTCTTTTCCGAAAACCGATAAATAAAAAAAGAAGCCACGGCAAAGTCTGACTCTGCCGCGGCCTGTGGCGGGAACATGTGGGAATCGAACCCACCTAAGCAGCTCTTCACCACTCTCACCGGTTTTGAAGACCGGGGGGCACACCAGCACCCATCTGCTCCCGGATGCGAAAGTCAGTATACCATAGCTTTCCCCAAAAAACAATGGAAAAATCATTTTTTCCGAACCTTCGCCGCTTTTATTTATTTTTTCACAGGCCCTGTCCCAGCCTGCGGATATCTCCTTCTTTTTTCAGCAGCTTGTTTTTATCGAAATATTCCAGCACCGCCAGAGCATATTTTCGGGAAGTATTCAGCATATCCCGGAACTCCGCCAGGGTCAGCTCGTCCTTTTGGGCAAAATGCGCCCGGGTCTTTTCCCGGATCTCCTCATACACCTGCCGACAGATACACAGCTGCGGGGTCAGCATCACCAGCTCGCCGCCGGTGACAAGGCTCTCCACCACCTGCTTGCAGTCGGCCACCTCATTGGGGGCAAAGCCCGCATACACCTCATCCAGACCGGGAGTTTCCAGTCCGGCCTTTCGATAGATTTGCAGCAGCCGCTCCTTCAGCGCCGTCTGCCGTTTGGTCAGATGAACGGCAAACTCCATCAGGGCATACCGTTCTCCCTCCGTCCGCAGCTTTCCTTCCCGAACCAGCTCCCGGAGGATGGCGTCGCAGACGGCCTGATCGGTATTTTTGAACAGCTTCTGCCGCAGCTCGGCCACCCGCATTCCCGCATGAAGGGGATTCTGCTTGTGATACTGCTCCAGAATGCCCCGGCAGGTCTCCCAGCGGGCATCCAGCACGGAGGATGCCGCATATCTTCCCGGCAACGCCTCCACCAGCCGTCCCGCCGTGCAGAGGTCCTGAAGCTGTCTTTGCAGCGCTTCCGGCTCCTGATGGAGCTTTGCCGCCAGCTGTTCCGCCGTGGGCAGGGCCAGCGCCTGCTCGGCCACCGTCTGCACCAGCTTTTCGTCGCCGGAGCCGTTTTCCTTCACCGCCAGCGCCTCCAGCACCCGGAGATCGTTCCGCTTGTGCTTCAGAGGACTGTCGTCCAGAATCACGCCGCCGCCGATGGTCTCCAGCGGCGAATAAAACCGCACCACAAACCGGTCACCCGGGCGGGCAGAGATTTCCTCCGGCATCCGCAGCTGGGCATAGCAGCTTTCTCCCGGCCGCAGCGCATCCCGATCCAGCAGCACCACCTTGCTCAGCCGCACGGAGGAACCGTGGAAAAAGTGAACCTGCGAGCCGGTGAGGATGGTTCTGTGGCTCTCCTTGAGATTTTGCAGACGCACATCCAGCATCAGAGAGGTGCGCACCGTCCCCGGCAGGGCAATGGTATCGCCCCGGGCCAGATCGCTCTTTTTCACACCGGCCAGATTGATGGCCACCCGCTGGCCTGCATAGGCGGTATTGACATCCTTGCCGTGTACCTGCAAATTGCGCACCCGGCACACCGCCCCGCCGGGGAGAATCTCTGCACCGTCGCCTACGGTTACAGAGCCTTCAATGAGGGTTCCCGTCACCACCGTGCCAAAGCCGTCCACGGAAAATACCCGGTCGATGGGCAGACGGTAGGGGGCCCGCAGGCTCTTTTCGGCAGCGCCGGCCACCAGCGACTGCAAGGCTGCCTTCAGCTGGGGAATGCCCTCTCCCGTGGCAGCGGACACCCGGAACACCGGCTTGCCCTCCAGAAAGGTGCCCTGCACCCGCTGGGCAATGTCCTCCTGCACCATGTCGATCCAGTCTGGGTCGGCCATATCGCATTTGGTGATGACCACCACGCCGTCCTTGATGCCCAGCAGCTGCAAAATGCCCAGATGCTCCACCGTCTGGGGCATAAAGCCCTCGTCTGCCGCCACCACCAGCATGGCCAGATCAATGCCGCCCGCACCGGCCAGCATATTGCGGATGAGCTTTTCATGGCCGGGCACATCCACAATGCCCGCCTGTGTTCCGTCGTCAAAATCCAGATGGGCAAAGCCCAGCTCGATGGTAATGCCCCGCTTTTTTTCCTCCTGCAAACGGTCGGTATCAATGCCGGTGAGGGCCTTTACCAGCAGCGTTTTTCCATGATCCACATGGCCCGCCGTGCCGATGATTACATGCTTCATTGCAACGCCTCCGCAGCCGCCCGTACCAGCTCGTCAAAATCCTCTTCCCGCAGGGTGCGCACATCCAGCAGATACTGCTCCTTATGAATGCGGCCAATGACGGGAATGCTCCGCCGCCGCAGCTTTTCCTCCAGACCGTCCACGGAAAGGCTGCCGCAGTCTACCTGCACCGCCCAGCCGGGCAGCAGCTGCATGGGCACCGAGCCGCCGCCAACCTGCTCCCGGGCTTCCGTCACCCGGCAGGACACTCCGGCCTGCTCCAGCCGCCGGGCCAGCGTTTCCGCCCGTTCCCGCAGGGCCGTCTGAGATACCGACAGCATGGAAAGGGTGGGAATCTCCCGCAGGGCCTTTTCCGGCTCCAGATAGGCGCAGAGGGTCTCCCGCAGGGCCGCCAGCGTCATTTTGTCCACCCGCACCGCCCGGGCCAGCGGATGCTTTTTCAGCGCATCCATATACACCTTTTTTCCCAGAATGATGCCCGCCTGGGGGCCGCCCAGCAGCTTGTCTCCGCTGAAGGAGATCACATCCACACCGGCACGGACGCTTTCCTGCACAGTGGGCTCGTCATGAATGCCCAGCGGCAGCAGATCGGCCAGCGAGCCGGAGCCCAGATCCTGAATCACCGGCAGACCGTGCTCTTTTCCCAGCGCCACCAGCTCAGAAAGGGAAACTGCCTCGGTAAAGCCCACAATGCGGAAATTGCTGGTGTGTACCTTCAAAAGTGCCCGGGTCTGTTCTCCGATGGCGGCTTCATAATCCCGAAGGTGCGTCTTATTGGTGCAGCCCACCTCCCGCAGGGTACAGCCGCACTGCATCATAATATCCGGAATGCGGAAGGAGCCGCCGATCTCCACCAGCTCTCCCCGGGATGCAATCACCTCTCCGTCCCGGCCCAGCGCAGACAGAATCAGCAGCACCGCCGCCGCATTGTTGTTCACCACCATGGCACTTTCCGCACCGGTAATGCGGCACAGCAGCGCCTCCGCATGGCTGTGACGGCTGCCCCGGCAGCCCTGCTCCACATCATATTCCAGCGTGGAATAGCCCCGGGCCACATCATAGGCCGCCTGTGCCGCCCGCTGGGAGAGACAGGAACGGCCCAGATTGGTATGCAGCACCACGCCGGTGGCGTTGATAACAGGCCGCAGCGAGGAACGAGCCGTCTGCTCTGCCCGTGCTCTGGCCTGAAGGCACAGGGTTTCCCGCTGGGGAAGCCGGACACACACGCCCTCCAGAATATCCCGCCGCAGCGCCTCCAGCTCCTCCCGCAGCGCCTCCCGCACAATCGAGGCGGGGATCTCCGGCGTTTGCAAAAGCTCGCTTCGCAGCAGCTCATCCATCTTGGGTATGGCCCGCAGCAGCTGTTGTTTTTCCATATGCACATTCGCTCCTTCCATGTATCCCGGGTAAAAAGCATACTTCTCTGCTTATTAGGGTAGCAAAAACCCCCGTCCCTTGTCAAGGGGCGAGGGCAAATCTCTGGAAAAGACGGGCCGTATGCGGCTGCGGCCTCCACGATTTCCGGCGGCTGTTTTTGGAAAAGCACACCCTTCCGCAGCTTCAGCATTTCCGCCAGCGCCTGTGCGGTCAGCAGTGTCAGAATCGTCAGCAGCAATGCCAGCAGCAACAGCCAGCTGCGCCACCTTTGTTCCTTCACGAATCACCCCTTCCTTTCCGGCTTGCATAACATATTTTATCACATAAATAATAACATAGTTATCACCGATTTTCAATCATAAAATTATGTTAAGAGGTGATTTTCATGCCGCCGCAGGAAGAGGAAAAGCTGGTTCTGCACCCGAAACGGGCCAAGGGCGAGGATGGCTACCGTATCTTCTCCGTCCGCATCCGGGAAGAGCTGGTGGAACGGATCAATCAGATTTCCGCCCAGTCCGGCTACAGCCGCAACGAGCTCATCGCACGGTTTCTGGAATATGCCGTGGATCGGTGCGTGGTGGAAGACAAATAATGCAAAAGCCCCGGAACACACCGTTCCGGGGCAATCTTTTTGGGTAATTCGGTTATCGTCTTGCGGGGATATTTTTGCGGATGCTCTCCAGACGGTTCAGCGCCTCATACAGTGTTTCGTCCTTTTTGGCAAAGTGGAAGCGGATGAGATGATTCACATCCTCCCGGAAAAAGCTGGAGCCGGGCACCGCGCCCACGCCCACCTTTTCCGCCAGCGTTTCGCAAAACTCCAGATCGCTCCGGTATCCAAACTCGGAAATGTCCAGCATCACATAATAGGCGCCCTGGGGCACATTGTGTACAAGGCCGATATCGTCCAGGCCCCGGAGGAACAGATCCCGCTTGTGGGTGTATTCCGCAAGCAGACCGTCATAATAGTCCTGTCCGAAGCGCAGACCCGTCACCACGGCCTCCTGCAGGGGCGCTGCCGCACCTACCGTCAGAAAATCATGCACCTTTTTGATGCGTTCGCTGATCTCCGCCGGGGCGATGGTATAGCCCAGCCGCCAGCCGGTGATGGAATAGGTCTTGGACAGAGAGCTGCAGCAGATGGTGCGCTTCCACATTCCGGGGAGAGAGCTGAAATAAATGTGCTCATAGGGGGCGTAAACGATGTGCTCGTAAACCTCGTCGGTAATCACATACACATCATATTTTTCCGCCAGATCGGCAATGAGCTGGAGCTCCTGCCGGGTGAACACCTTGCCGCAGGGGTTGGAGGGATTGCACAGAATCAGGGCCTTGGCCTTCTGCTGAAAAGCCTGCTCCAACACATCCGGATCAAAGTGATAATCCGGCGGGCACAGGGGCACATAGACGGGCTCTGCACCGGAGAGAATGGCATCTGCGCCATAGTTTTCATAGAAGGGGGAGAACACAACCACCTTGTCGCCGGGGTTGACCACCGTCATCATGGCGGCCATCATGGCCTCGGTGCTGCCGCAGGTGACGACGATTTCACTTTCCGGGTCAATTTGGCGGCCCATGCGGGGAGACTGCTTTTCCGCCAGCGCCTCCCGGAAGTTCTTTGCGCCCCAGGTGATGGAATACTGGTGGAAATCCTCATGGGAAACCTCTGCCAGCCGCTTGAGAATGGCCTCCGGCGGATCAAAATCCGGGAATCCCTGCGACAGATTCACCGCACCGTATTTTGCGGAAATGCGGGTCATGCGGCGAATGACGGAATCGGTAAAGACGCTTGTGCGTTCAGAAAGGGGCTGCATCAGTTGTTTCCTCCCAGAATATAGGATTTCTTGTCGTTCAGAATGTGCAGGGGATCCAGTGCGTCCTTGATGCGGTTCATGGTCTCCAGATTGGCCTTCGGCGTTTCGTGGAGGAAATAGTGGCGCTTGCTGATGCCGATGCCGTGCTCACCGGAGGTGACACCGCCCAGGGCGTAGGCCCTGGCATAGGCCTTTTCCATGTTCTGCTTCAGCTCCCGCTGCCAGGTTTCCTCATCCCGGCTGCCCCGCACCACGCAGAGATGCACATTGCCGTCACCGGCGTGGCCAAAGCTCACCATCTGCATACCGCTCTCCTGCTCCAGCGCATTGATAAAGGCGATAAAATCGGCGGTCTTGCTGATGGGCACCACGATGTCCACCGGCTCCTGCTCGGAAACGGCTTCCACCGCCTTCACCAGCGCGCCCCGCACCCGCCAGATATCGGCGGCCTGTTTGGGATCGGTGAGGACGATATAATCCATGGCACCGTGCTCCAGCGCCGTCTGCCGCACCCGCTCCGCGCTGTCCTGCACCTGTGCCTTTCTGCCGTCAAAGGTCAGCAGAATGAAGGAACCGGCATCCTTGCAGGGATACTGCACGCCGGAATACTGCTCGCCCAGCGCCACCACCTTCCGCTGAATAAACTCCACGGCGGTGGGATTGGCATCGGCCTGCAAAATGGCCAGCACGCTGCGAATGCCCGTTTCCAGATCGGGATAGGGCACCAGCACGCTGACAGAGGTCTCCGGCTTGGGGATCAGCTTCAGAATGCACTTGGTGATGACCGCCAGTGTGCCCTCGGAGCCTACCAGCAGATGCTTCAGGGAAAGGCCGCTGGCATCCTTCACATTTTTGCCGCCGGCCTGCATGACGGTACCGTCGGCCAGAACGACCTCCAGACCACGCACATAGTCCCGGGTCACGCCGTATTTCACTGCCCGCATACCGCCGGCATTGGTGCTGATGTTGCCGCCGATGGAGGATTCCTTGTCGCCGGGATCGGGGGGATAGAACAGGCCCCGCTCCTCCACATAGGCCTGCAAGTCCTGCAGCAGCATACCCGGCTCCACGGTGATGGTCATGGTATCTCTGTCCAGCTCCAGCACCCGGTTCATCCGGGACAGATCCAGAATGATGCCGCCGTCCAGCGGCACGGTGGAGCCTACCAGATTGGTGCCCGCACCCCGGGGCGTGACGGGAATGCGGTTTTCGTGGGCATATTGCAGCAGCCGGGACACCTGCTCCGTGCTTTCCGGGAACACCAGCGCCTCCGCCTGTCCCTTCCGGCGGCCCAGCGTATCGCTGAGATATTTTTCCTCGATATGGTCAAAGACCGTCTGCTCCGCACCGGGGAAAATGGAGCGGAGAATGCTCTTGTCAACAGCCATAAGCTAAGTCCTTTCTTTTGACAGCCGAAAAACCGCAGCGAGGCGGCTTTCCGACAGATGTGGTTCACTTCAGCTTTGATTTCAGCGGCCGTTTTCCGGCCGCTTTTTCGATTGTTTTTGGCCGTAATCTATGTGATTATGGTCAAAAACACCGTAACCCGCCGTGTTTTTCTCAAAAAACCGGCGAAACTGCGCCGCAGCGCAGAGCCATTCTGTCGAAGGGAACCCAGCGCAGCGGTTCCCTGACAGTTTATTTCAGCAGGTCTTCGTCCCAGCCCACGGAGACGAAATAGCCCTTGTATTCGCCGTCAAACACAGCCTGGGTCTCGGCAGAATGATAGGCATCCACGATCTTCTGATACAGGGCCCTGGTTTCCGCATTTTCCAGATCGGCAGAGCGGGCGGCGATCAGGCACCAGTATTCCTGCTGATCCAGATTTTCATCCTGGAAGATGGCTTCCTCCTGCTTCAGGCCGAAGTCCAGCGCAAAGTTGCCGTTGACCACGGCGGCGGTCACATCGGGCAGGATGGAGGGGATGGTGTTGGCCTTCATCTCCTCGATCTGGATGTTGACGCTGTAGGAGGTGATGTCGTTCAGGTTGGGGTTGAAGCCGGCCTCGTCGCTGAGGGTGATAAGGCCCGCAGATTCCAGCACCTTCAGGGCACGGCCGCCGTTGCTCTCATCGTCGGGGATAGCCACGGTATCGCCGTCCTTCAGCTCGGACACGGAGGAAACTTTCTGGGAATAGATGTTCAGGGGGATAATCAGCGTGTTGCCGATGTTCTGAATCTCATAGCCGTAGCTGTTGACCTCAGACTCCAGATACACCCGATGCTGAAAGGCATTCAGGTCGATCTCGCCGTTGGCCAGCGCATTGTTGGGGGTGACAAAGTCGGAGAACTGGACGATCTCCAGATTGACGCCTTCCTCAGCCATGAGCTTTTTGGCGGGCTGCCACAGGTCTTCGTAAAAGCTTCCGGTAACGCCGATTTTAATGGTTTTGGCTTCGCCGTCAGCCTTCTGGCCGCAGGCACACAGCAGGGACAGGATCACAAGGGCGGCCAGCAGCAGGGCCGGGATTTTCTTCAGCTTCATGTTCATTTCCTCCAGATGTTGTTTTGGTTGTTGTTCCTTGTATAGCAGCGGCCCGGGGGCCGGGATGCTCAGTGGGTGTTTTTCCTGACGATATGGCCGCCGATGAGCTGAATCAGACTCACCAGCAGAAATACCACCAGCACGGTGACATAGGTCACATCGGTCATGTTCCGGTCGTGACCGTAGCGGATGGCAAAGTCGCCCAGTCCGCCCGCGCCTACCGCACCGGCCATAGCCGTCAGGCCGATGAGGCTGATGACGGTAATGGTGGTGCCCCGGACGATGGCCGCCACGCTCTCCCGCAGATAGACCCGGAAGATGATCTCCAGCGGCGTGGAGCCCATGGACAGAGCCGCCTCCACCAGCCCCTTGTCCACCTGGGCCAGCGCGCTTTCGATCTGCCGGGTGAAGAAGGGGACGGTTCCGAAGACCAGCGGCACAATGGCGCCCCGCACATAGATGGCCGTGCCCATAATCAGACGGGACACCGGCATCACCGCCGTCAGCAGAATGATAAAGGGGATGGAGCGGAAAAAGTTGATGGCCTTGTCCAGAATCTGATAGATCACTCTGTTTTCCAGAATGCCGCCGGGCTTTGTCACGGTAATCACCACACCCAGCGCCAGTCCCAGCACAAAGGAGATGGCTCCCGACCAGAGCACCATCAGCAGGGTGTCGCCCATGGCCTGATAAAAGTCCGGCAGACGCTCCATCACATTGGGAATCCATTTATTCAGCAGCTCTTGCATCCTTGATGACCTCCACTCCCACATCGTGCTCGATGAGATATTCAATGGCCTGTGTGACCTGGGCCCGCTGGCCGCTGATAATGGCCACGGTGCCGCCAATGGGCACATTCTGAATGATTTCGATATTGGCAAAGATGATGTTCACATCCACCTGGAACAGCCGGGAGATGGACGAAATCACCGGCTGAGAGGCGTTGCTTTGCAGATAGGACAGCCGCACGATCAGCTCGCCGGGCTGAAGCCGGGTAATGGGCGCGTCCGCCGCCACCAGCTCGTTGATCTTCTGCAAATTGGAGGTGGTGCGGATAAAGCTCCGGGTGACCTCCTGCCGGGGGGTGGAAAACACGGTAAGCACATCGCTCTCCTCCACCACACGGCCATGCTCCATCACCGCCACACGGCTGCAAATCTCCTTCACCACGGCCATTTCATGGGTGATGAGCACAATGGTGATGCCCAGTGTCTCGTTCAGCTGACGCAGCAGCTGCAAAATGGATTTTGTGGTCTGGGGATCCAGCGCGGAGGTGGCCTCGTCGCACAGCAGCACATTGGGATCGTTGGCCAGCGCCCGGGCAATGGCTACCCGCTGCTTCTGTCCGCCGGACAGCTGACTGGGATAGGCGTCCTCCTTGTCGGAAATGTCCACCAGCGCCAGCAGCCGCCGCACCTTTTCCGCAATCTGCGCCTTGCTCAGGCCGCTGCCCCGGAGAGGATAGGCCACATTGCCGAACACCGTGCGGGAGCCCATGAGATTGAAATGCTGGAAGATCATGCCGATCTTCTTTCTGGCCTGCCGCAGCTCAGCAGGAGGCAGGGCGGTGAGCTCCTGTCCGTCCACCGTCACGGTGCCCTCCGTGGGCCGCTCCAGAAGATTGATGCAGCGCACCAGCGTGGATTTTCCCGCACCGGAAAAGCCGATGACACCGAAGATTTCACCCTTTGCAATGTGCAGCGACACATCCTGCACCGCATGGATCTGCCCTTCGCCGGAGCCGAAGTTTTTGGATACATGATTCAGCTGGATCAAGCGGATTCCTCCTTTTTCTCAAAACAAAAGCGGGAAGCCCCGTCCCGGGCCTCCCGCAAGTTCAGCAGTATCAGAAGTTCACTCTCAGCAAACATCCTGTCTCAGCAGAGCAGGCAGAGGACGGTGGCTTTTTTTCGCGCAGCAAACCATGCACATCAGCATCATGCCCATGCACATGTACATCGTATCGCGCATCATCATAGAAAAATAAGCCGCCATGATGAGAGTTTCTCCCTTCCGTCCGCCCTGGGGCGAACAGCATCTGCCCTATACATTAACACCGAAGCTTCCCGCTGTCAATAAAAAATTGCACATTTCTGCAACTTTTTTCAAATTTCATCCGCTTCATCCCCGGCTTCCGCCGCCGTCATGGCATCAAAGCGCTCCAGAAAGCTGTGCTCCACGCCGTTGCTCTTGTAGCCGGGAAAGGTGTCCAGCGCCACCGCATGAATGCTGCGGAAGATGCTTTTCTCCAGATTGGGGCTGGTCTGCCGCAGAGTGCGCAGCAGGGTCTTGATCTCCTGCCGCTTGGACAGGCCCACGCCGCCGTCCTCCGCCGCCTTTTCTGTAAACCGGCAGGCGCACTGGATAAACTCCAGCTCGTTATACCGCACCCAGGCCAGAATGTCCTCCTCATGGATGCAGTACATGGGCCGGATGAGGGTCATGCCGGGAAAATTTTTGCTGTGGAGCTTGGGGGGCATGGCCTGTAGCTGGGCCCCGTAAAACATGGCCAGCACCGTCGTTTCCACCACATCGTTGAAATGATGGCCCAGGGCGATTTTGTTGCAGCCCAGCGCCCGGGCCTGACTGTAAAGATGTCCCCGGCGCATCCGCGCGCACAGATAGCAGGGATTCTTTTCCGCCTTGTTGGCCACCTGAAATACATCGCTTTCAAAAATCGTCACCGGAATGTCCAGCAGCGCGGCATTTTCCTGAATCTTCTGCCGGTTCCGGGGGGCATAGCCCGGGTCCATCACCAGATAGGTCAGGTCAAAGGGAAAATCGCTGTGCCGCTGCAGCTGCTGCAAAAGCTTTGCCATCAGCATGGAATCCTTGCCGCCGGAAATGCACACGGCGATATGATCCCCCGGCTGGATCAGCTGATACTGCTTGACAGCGATGATAAAGGGATTCCAGATTTCCTTCCGATATTTTTTGATGATGCTGCGCTCAATGCGCTGGCACCGGTTCAGCTCCCGCTCCAAGGGCTCCGCCTCCCGCATGATATTCTGCCGCCTATTATACGCCATCCGTGCCCTTCCCGCAAGCCGAAAAATGCTTGCGCCCCGGGAAAAGCTCTGCTATACTGACAGCAGAAACAGCCCGCGCGGGAGTGTCCGCCGGGAAAGGAGGATTGCTTTTATGAATACACCGCTGCTTTTATCTCTGCTGGACGCCGCACTGCCGGAGCCTCTGGTTTTGCAGGAAACGGACAGCACCAACCGGGTGGCCCGGGAGCTGGCCCAACAGGGTGCGCCCCATGGCAAGCTGGTCACGGCACTGCATCAGACCACCGGCCGGGGACGGCTGGACCGCTGCTTTTATTCTCCGGAGGGCGGACTTTATCTGAGCATGATTCTCCGTCTGCCCCTGTCACCGGCGGAAAAAATGCTGCTGACGCCCATGGCGGCTGTGGCCGTGCAGGAGGCCATTCAGTCGGTATGTCAGATTTCCACCAGCATCAAATGGGTGAACGATCTGTTCCACAACGGCAAAAAGGTCTGCGGCATTCTGGCGGAAAGCGCCGGAGACGCTGTGATTATCGGTGTGGGCGTGGATGTGTATCCTTCCTCCCAGCCGCTGCCCCCCAAGCTTCAGAATGTGGTGGGCTATCTGCTGCCCGAGCCGGTGTATGGCGCGCTGGAAATGCTGGCTGCCGCCATTGCCAACAATCTGCTGAAGCGGGCAGAGGAGCTGCCGGATCGGAGCTTTTTGCAGCTGTATCGGGAGCGGAATCTGCTGCTGGGCCGGGAGATCACTGTCTATCCGCCGGAGGGTACGCCCTATCCTGCCGTGGCAACGGACATCGACCGGGATGCCCGGCTGGTCATCACTCTGCCAAACGGTGAGACCCGCACCCTCAGCTGCGGCGAAGTGACCACCCGCCCGCGAAAGGATGGGGCACTATGAGATATTTTCTGGTGGATGCCTTTACCGACAGTCTGTTTTCCGGCAACCCCGCCGGGGTGTGTCTGCTGGAGCATCCCATTTCTCCCGAGCTGATGCAGCGCATCGCCGGAGAAAACAATCTGCCCGAGACGGCTTTTCTGGAAAAGCGCCCGGAGGGCTGGCACATTCGCTGGTTCACGCCCTCCTTTGAGATGGATTTGTGCGGTCACGCAACGCTGGCCTCCGGCTTTGTGCTGATGAATTATGTGGAGCCGGGGGACGAGGCCCGGTTTTCCTCCTGCAGCGGCCCGGTGCGGGTGCTGCGGCAGGGCGGCAGCTATGCGCTGGATTTTCCCTCCCGTCCGCCGGTGCAGGTGCCTGTTCCCGAGGGGATTGAAGAATGTTTAGGCGCAAGGGTGCTCAGCTGCTGGCAGTCCCGGGATATGCTGGTGCTGCTGGAAAATGAACAGGCCGTGCGGTCTGTGAAGCCGGATTTTGAAGCCATGGCCCGGATTCTGCCCCAGTGGGGCATGGTTCCCACGGCACCGGGCTCCGACTGCGATTTTGTCAGCCGCTATTTTGACCCCCGGGACGCCGTGCCTGAGGACCCGGTGACCGGCTCTGCCCACTGCTCACTGGCCCCCTTCTGGGCAGACAGACTGGGTAAGGAGACGATGGTGGCCCGCCAGCTTTCCCGTCGGGGCGGCACGCTGCACTGTACCATGCAGGGCGATCGGGTGTCCATCGGCGGCAACGCCGTGCTCTATCTGGAGGGCACGCTGCATATTCCGGAGGCGGATGTATGAAAATGCGCCGTGCTGACCGGGAGATCACCGACCCTTCCGCCCTTCAGGCCATCTTTCAGGAGGCATCGGTGTGCCGTCTGGCCTTTTTTGCCGAGGATGCGCCCTATATTGTGCCGCTGAGCTTTGGCTGGCAGCAGGAGGCGGGACACTATGTGCTGTATTTTCACGGTGCGCCGGAGGGCCGCAAGCTGGAGCTGCTGAAGCAGAATCCCCATGTGGGCTTTGAGCTGGACTGCGGCTATCGGCTGAAGCCTGCGGAAACTGCCTGCGGTTTTTCCGCCGCCTTTCGCAGCATCATCGGCACGGGTACGCTGGAGCGGCTCACCCAGCCGGAGGAACAGCGGGCAGGTCTGGCCTGTATTATGGCCCATTACAGCTCCCGCGGCGACTGGAGCTTCCCGGAGAAAATGCTGGAGCACACCTGTGTGCTGCGCCTTCGGGTCACTTCCCTCTGCGGAAAGGAGCATGAATAACAGCCCAACCCTATTTTCTGAATACAGGAAACCCTCCGCAGCGCCGCTGCGGAGGGCCTTTTATTTTCGGGGAGGGGATTACAGCTGTTCCTCCACGCCGCGGTAAATGGCGTCTGCCAGAGGAAGAGCACGGTCCAGCAGGGCACGGCCACGGCTGCGGTAGCTTTCCGCCAGAGCGGTGTCCTTCATGCTGCCGGTATTGATGAGCACATTGAGCCACGCGCCCCGGATGGCACTGCCCAGCGACAGGGCGGAAACGCCCAGATCACTGAGGGCACTGGTGTTGGTTTTGCCCAGCGCCGCCGAAGCCAGCTCCAGCGTCTGCGCCGCCAGCTCCATCATGGCAAAGGGTGCCTCGGTACACCGGGCCAGCGCCCGCTGAATGGCGGCAGACCGGGCGGCCTTTTCCTCCTCCGTGGACTTGGGCAGGGCAAAGGCGGCACTCATCTCGCCAAATGTCCGGGTGTCCTCGTCCATCAGCTCCAGAAAGCGGGTCTGAAGGGCCCGGGCTTCCTCCAGCGTCCGGGAGGCCAGCTCCTGATGCTCGGCGTATTTTTTCTTTCCCAGCGTGAGCGCACAGACCATCGCCGTCAGCGCCGCACCCAGCGCACCCTCCAGTGCGGCCGTACTGCCGCCGCCGGGGGCCGGTGCGTCCGAGCCCAGCAGGGCGGCAAATTCCGTCACAGTCAACTGCTTCAGTTCCATGGTCCCGTCCTCCTTATTCCAGTCCGATGAGGTGATATTCCATCACCTGCTCCCGGCAATGGAAGTTTTCCAGTTTGAGATAATATTCCGCACAGTCCACCAGCGCCTTG
The DNA here is from genome assembly GCA_964541085.1 of uncultured Oscillospiraceae bacterium. GTDB lineage: Bacteria > Bacillota > Clostridia > Oscillospirales > Butyricicoccaceae > UBA4644. The sequence goes on from CAZIPA010000010.1 coordinate 18,713, forward strand.
GCCGGAGTCAGACCCACCAGCTCACTGCCGATGATGCGCACACCGTACCGGTCTGCCAGCGCCCGGATCATCTCATAGGCATAATACAGGGGCGTGCCCTCATAATTCACCATGTTCATGGACACCTGGGCAATGTTCCGATCCTCCAGCAGAATGCCGATGGCCTTGCAGTATTTGAAGCCGCCGGAGGAGCCGCGGATGGCTTTGGCGATTTTCGATGCGATTTCCACATCTGCCGTGTCCAGATTCACATTAAAAGCGATCAGCGGCATTCTGGCACCGATGGCCGTAATGCCCGCCGTGGGATGAATGGCCCGCTCACCAAAATCGGGGGCCCACTCCGGCTGGAGCAGCTTTTCCGGCATTCCTTCAAACTGTCCCTTGCGGCAGGCAGCCAGATTGCGGCGCTTGGGGGTGGCGGCAGAATCCTCATACAGGAAGGAGGGGATGCGCAGCTCTTCCCAGATACGGGCGGCCACCTGCTTGGACAGCTCCACGCTTTCCTCCACGGTCATATCCATCTGGGGCACAAAGGGAATCACATCGGTGGCGCCCATCCGGGGATGCTGGCCCACATGGGTGCGCATATCAATCACTTCCGATGCCTTTTTGCACAGCTGAAAGGCCACCTCGCCGATGGCCTCCGGAGAGCCCACCAGCGTAAAGACGCAGCGGTTGTGGCTGCCGTCGGTCTGGACATCCAGCAGAGTGCAGCCGGGAACGGCGTTTGCGGTGTCTACCAGCGCCTGAAAGGCAGCGGGATCCTTTTCCCGGCTGACGCTGAAATTGGGGATGCATTCTATCAGTTTCATGGTTTGTTCCTCCTGTAATGGGCGGCTTACAGCAGCGCGCCGTTTTTGATGACAGCAGAGCACAGTCTGCTGCCCATACGATAACAGAGATAATTCAGGTCGGGTGCTTCCCACAGAGCCAGATCACACAGCTTGCCCGGCTCAACGGAGCCCATGCGGTGGGCCTGACGGATGGCAGCCGCCCCGTTCAGGGTGACGGCGGTAAGCACCTCCTCCGGCGTCAGCCGGTAATAGAGACAGGCCAGATTCATGGCCAGCGGCAGATTCAGACAGGGACAGGAGCCGGGATTGAAATCCGTGGCAACGGCCACCGCCACCCCCTGCTCCACCATGCGCCGGGCAGGGGCAAAGTCGGCCCGGAGATAGAGACTGGTGCAGGGCAGCAGACAGGCAATCACATTCCCCTCCGCCAGCGCCCGGATGCCATCCTCCGGACAGACGATGAGATGCTCCGCCGATACGGCCCCCAGCTCTCCCGCCAGCTGTGAGCCGCCGATGGGATGAATCTCATCCGCATGGATTTTGGGCAGCAGCCCGTGCGCCAAGCCGGCCTTCAGCACCCGACGGGTTTCTTCTGCGGTAAAGACTCCTTCCTCGCAGAATACATCGCAGAACTGCGCCAGCTTCTGCTCCGCCGCAGCGGGAATCAGCCGCTCACACAGCAGGGAAAGATATCCTTCCCGGTCATTCCGATATTCCGGCGGCAGGGCGTGCGCGCCCAGCAGGGTGGCGGCGATTTCCATACCGCTTTCCTCTGCCAGACGGCGAATCACCCGCAGCTGCTTCAGCTCGGTTTCCACATCCAGTCCATAGCCGCTTTTGGCCTCACAGGCGGTCACGCCCAGCGTGCGCATTTCCAGCAGAGCCTGTCGGCCCTTTTCCAGCAGCGCCTCCTCCGAGGCGTTCCGGGTGGCCTGCACCGTGGACAGAATGCCGCCGCCCCGGGCCAGAATATCCAGATAGGGTACGCCGTGGAGCTTGTCGGCCAGCTCATTCTGCCGCCAGCCGCCGAAGATCAGATGGGTGTGGGCATCCACCAGACCGGGGGTTGCCAGCCTTCCCCCGCCGTCTATGACGGTTTCCGCCGTGCAGGGGGGCTCGCCCTCTCCTACCGCGGCGATCACGCCGTCCTCCGCCAGCACCCAGGCATTGTGATACAGGCGAATCTGACCCTGCTCCGGCCCCTTTCTGGCAGACCTTCCCTCCGGCGTGGCCAGCAGACCCAGGTTGCGAATCAGTGTTTTCATGATTTTTCCTCCGCCAGCGCCACAGCCCGCTCTGCCAGTCCCGGCTGGGCGGGATAGGGCAGGGTGATATGATCCTCCGGGGCGGTGCGGTTGTATTCTTCGGCGGTGGACAGGGCGTTTTCATTGGTGGCCCAGGCCCGCCGGGCAACACCCACCATCACATCCCAGGGCATGGCAGCGCGCAGAATCCCGTCCACCCGCTCTGAGCCGTCCAGCACCATGCCAAAGCCGCCGTTAATCGCCCGGCCGATACCGGTGCCGCCGCCGTTGTGCAGAGCCACATAGCTCATGCCCCGGGCCGCGTTGCCCGCATAGCACTGCACCGCCATATCCGCCATAATGTTGGAGCCGTCTTTGATGTTGGAGGTCTCCCGGAAGGGTGCGTCCGTACCGCCGGTATCATGATGATCCCGTCCCAGCATCACAGGGCCAATCTCGCCCCGCCGCACCAGCTCGTTGAAAATCAGCGCCAGCTCCGTGCGTCCCCGGGCATCCTGATAGAGAATGCGGCACTGGGTTCCCACCACCAGCCGGTTCTTTTTCGCGTCCCGCACCCACACATAATTGTCATGATCCTGATAGCGCCGGTTGTGGCTGCGGATGTATTCTGCCGCCGCTTCATCGGTTTTGTCCAGATCCTCCGGCCTGCGGCTGAGGCAGCACCAGCGGAAGGGGCCATAGCCAAAGTCAAAGAGACAGGGCCCTAAAATGTCCTCCACATAGGAGGGGAACACAAAGCCGTCCAGATCGTTTTCGCCGTTTTTGCACACGCTTTTCACGCCGGAATCATAGACCGCCTTCAAAAAACTGTTGCCGTAATCGAAGAAATAGGTTCCTCTCTCATGGAAACGGCAGATGAGGTCATAATGCCGGTGCAGGCTTTCATCCACCTTTTTCCGGAAGCCTTCCGGGTCGTGCTCCAGCATTTCCGTCCGCTGGGCAAAGGTGAGCCCCTGAGGACAATAGCCGCCGTCATAGGGCACATGGCAGGAGGTCTGGTCGCTCATCAGTTCCACCGGCACCTGCTCCTGCTCCAGATATTCCAGCAGATCCACAATGTTGCCGTGATAGGCGATGGCGCAGGGAGTTTTGTCCTGAAGATGCTTTTTTGCCAGCGACAGGGCCTCCGGCAGCGAATCCGTCCGGGCGCTGACCCAGCCCTGCGTATATCTTGTTTCGATGCGGCTGTCGTCCACCTCGGCAATGAGAGCCACTGCCCCGGCGATTTCCGCAGCCTTGCCCTGTGCGCCGCTCATACCGCCCAGACCGGCGGACACAAACAGCCGTCCGGCCAGATTGCCCTCCCGGGGAATGCCCAGCTTGAGCCGTCCCGCATTGAGCAGAGTGTTGAAGGTGCCGTGAACGATACCCTGCGGGCCGATGTACATCCAGCCTCCGGCGGTCATCTGACCATAATTGGCCACGCCCAGCGCCGCCGCACGGTTGAAGTTTTGCTGGTCATCAAAGGCGCCGATCATCAGGCCGTTGGTGAGAATGGCCCGGGGCGCCAGTTCGTGAGAGCGGAACAGTCCCAGCGGATGACCGGACATCACCGCCAGCGTCTGCTCCCGGGTGAGCTGCTGCAAATAGGCCTTCAGCAGACGGTACTGCATCCAGTTCTGGCAAACCTGTCCCGTTTCGCCATAGGTGACCAGCTCGTAGGGGTACAGTGCCACATCAAAATCCAGATTGTTGTCGATCATCACCTGCATGGCCCGGCCCTCGATGCACTTTCCGGGATATTCGTCAATGGGTTTGCCCCAGATGCGGCCCCGGGGACGGAAGCGGTAGCCATAAATGCGGCCATGCTCCTGCAATTCCCGGGCGAATTCCTCCGCCATCTGGGCATGAAACTGCGGCGGGATATACCGCAGTGCGTTGTTTACCGCCTGTACCCGATCCTGTTCCGTAAGATGGGCTTCCCGGCGGGGAGCACGGCGAATGCCGGGCTCAAAGGGCGGATATTCCGGAAGCTGTCCGTTTTCCAGAAGAACCGTGCCCGCATCAATGCTGCTGATGTTCATAAAGCTGCCTCCTGTTTCCATGATTGCCGTTACCGGCGGTTGACAGGCCCTCGGCCGGATGTTAAAATAGAAGTATCAAAAATCGGAGCTGCCGCCGCAATGGGATTCCGCGGGGCACGAAGGGGGATTTTCCGTGGGTGAAAAGGATCTGTGGTCCGCACCGGAGATGCAGACGCTGCTGCGTTCTCTGGGGACACTGCGCACGGAGACGGAATGTCAGGCATTTCTGGAGGATCTTTGCACCGTACAGGAGCTGCGCTCCATGGCGCGGCGGCTTCAGGTTGCCCGGATGCTGCGGCAGGGACAGACCTATGACCGCATCCGTCAGGCCCTTCCCGTGTCCAGCGCCACCATCACCCGGATCAGCACCGAGCTGCAATTCGGCTCCGGCGGCTATCAGACCGTACTGGATCGGCTGGAGCAGGACGAGCCGCAATAACCTGCCCTTTCCTTATCGCTCTCCCACCCGGGAGGGCGTTTTCTTTTACTCAAAATCCGGGAAATGCCGCACCAGAATGCGCTCCAGCGCACCGGAACGCAGCAGCGTCTCTACCCGCTGAATGTCCGGCTGAAGCTCCCGGTCGCATTCCATAAAGGCTGCCTCCTGCCGCACCCGGTCATAGACCTCCTGCTGCACGGGCGAAAGGCCCTGTCCCAGATCGCCCTTTCTCCGGCGGATGTCAATGGCCTGGCAGGCGGTGAGCAGCTCAAAGGCCAGCACGGAACGGGTATTTTCCAGAATCCAGCCCGCCTTTCTCGCGGCGGTGGTTCCCATGGATACAAAGTCCTCCTGATTGGCAGAGGAAGGGATGGAATCCACACAGGCCGGATGAGCCAGCACCTTGTTCTCCGAGGCCATGGAGGCTGCGCTGTACTGCACGATCATAAAGCCGCTGTTCACGCCGCCCTGGGTGGTCAGAAAAGGGGTCAGGCCGTTACTCAATGCAGCGTTGACCATGCGCTCGATGCGGCGCTCGGATATGGAGGCCAGCTCCGCACAGGCAATGCCCAGAAAATCAAAGGGCAGGGCCATGGGTTCTCCGTGGAAATTGCCGCCGGAGATCACTGCGCCGTCCTCACAGAACAGCAGCGGATTGTCGGTGACGGCGTTCAGCTCGATATCCACCCGGCTGCGGATAAAGGTCAGGGCATCCCGCACGGCTCCATGCACCTGGGGAATGCACCGGAGGGCATAGGCATCCTGCACCCGCAGGCCCTGACTGCGCTCCAGCAGCTCACAGTGCTCCATAAGGCGGCGGATGTTGGCCGCCACATGAATCTGTCCCACCTGCCCCCGGGCGGTATGGAGACGCTCCTGAAAGGCGTTCCGCTGTCCTCCCAGCGCCGCCAGCGTCAGAGAGGCAATAAGATCGGCCAGCGCCGCCGTATGCAGTGCGTCATAAAGATGCAGCGCACCTACGCTGGTCATGGCGCAGGTTCCGTTGGTGATGCCAAGTCCCTCCTTGCTCACCAGCGTTTCCAGCGGCGAAATGCCCGCGAGCTCCATGGCCTCCCCTCCGGGCAGCCGTCGATTTTCATAAAAGGCCTCTCCCCTGCCCAGCAGCACCAGTCCGATATGGCTCAGCGGTGCCAGATCGCCGGAGGCTCCCAGTGAGCCCTTCTGGGGCACCACCGGTGTCACGCCCCGGTTGAGCATTTCCAGCAGCAGCTCCACCAGCACAGGCCGCACGCCACTGAGTCCCACACAGAGCGCATTGGCCCGCAGCAGCATCATGCCCCGCACCTGCTCCACGGAAAAGGGGTCTCCCGTGCCGGTGCAGTGGCTGAGGATCAGATTGGTGGAAAGCTGACTGCTCATCTCCTCCGGCACTGCCACATTGGCAAAATCGCCGAAGCCGGTGGTAATGCCATAGGCCACCTGTCCCCGGTCGCCCAGCTGCTGTGCCATGGCCCGGGAACGCTCCATCGCCTCCCGTGCCGCAGGCTCCAGCGATACGCTTGCGCCGAATCGGGCCACCGCCACCAGCTGGGACAGCGTCAGACTGTGACCGTCCAGACGCACCTGCCGGATTGCACTTGCCTGTTCCATTGCTTCGCACTCCTTTGTCTATGAGATGAGGTTTCTGTCTCCAGTTTATCATGGGCCCGGGCCGGAAACAAGAAAAAGCCTCTGTCCAGAAGGGTTTGTTCTTAGTAGTATCGGACGGCACTGCTAACAATTCACCCGGGAGAAGCAGGGGCGCAAAAAGCGCCCCGACATTTGTCGGGGCGTCTGGCATATTGTATGAAATTATCTGCGTCCGCCGCCGCCAAAGCCGCCGCCTCTGCTGCCGCCCGAGCGACCGCCGCCTCCGAAGCCGCCGGAGGAACGGCCACCGCCGCCAAAACCGCCGGAACGGCCGCCGAAGCCACCTCTGCTGCCGCCGGAGGGACGGGAGGGCCGGGGTGCGGAGGGTCTGGACACGGTAGGTCTGGACATGGGAGGACGACCGGTGCGGGGACGGGACGGGCCGCCCATGGGCGGACGGTACATCCCGGTTCTGGGTCTTGGCGGGGGAGGTGCCATGGGTCTGCTCCGGTACACCCGGGGGCCCCGCCGCCGTCCGATCCGGCTGACGGAACGGAGCGCCAGCACAAGGATCACGATGCACACCAGCACCGTCAGGCCAGCGCCCGTGCCAACGCCCTGAACAGCAGGCGCAGCGCCATAGATTTCATCGCCGTAAAACAGCTCGTCACCGGCAGCATCACTGTCCCATTTTGCCGCAGCCAGCTGCTGTTGCAGGGCCGTATCAAGGGTCAGCACCGCCGTGGCATAATCGCCCGCCGCAAAATCCGGCTCCAGCGCCGTTTGCAGCAGCCGGTCATAGCTGTCATTCAGCAGCTGACCCGCATAGGAGCCGGTGTCATAGCCGAAATAATAATCCAGCTTGCTTCCCGTCACCAGCACCAGCAGCAGATCGGAGCTGGACAGCTGCCAGTTGTTCCACAGTGCCTCTGCATAATCCGCCGTACTCAGCTTGCCGGTGCTGCGCACTGCCGCCACACTCAGCCGCACGCTGCGGTCGGTCTGACGGGAAATCAGCTCCTGCCGGGCCTGCGGTGAAAATGCGTCCGCATGATCCGTCACATACAGCGACGCATCTCTGCTTACGGGACGGCCGGAGGCGCCCAGCACAATGGCTGCGCCCACCATGATACAGGCCAGCAGAATGGCCAATCCTTTTTTGCGTTTCATTGCCTGTTTCTCCTTTCGTGGAGATCTCGCTCAGGAGACTTACTGGCGGATGTCCAGCAGCTTCTGCTTCAGCTCGCCCTCGATGCGGCCCAGCTCCACTTCGGCTTCCCGGCGCTTGGTCCGGCCTTCGTCCTGAATCTTGACCACTTCATCCAGCGTCTCGATGAGCATTTTGTTGGTATTCTTCAGCGTTTCCAGATCCACGATGCCCCGTTCGCTCTCCCGGGCGGTTTCCACGGTGGCCATCTTCAGCTTTTCCGCATTGCGCCGCAGCAGGGTGTTGGTCATCTCCGTCACCTCACGCTGGGCCTTGGTGGCCTGCACGGAATGCTCCATGCCCAGAGCCAGCACCATCTGACTCTTCCACAGCGGCACGGTGTTGGTGAGGGTGGACTGAATCTTTTCCGCCATCAGGGTATCGTTGTTCTGCACCAGACGGATCTGGGGTGCCATTTGCAGGGAGATCATCCGGGTGAGCTCCAGATCGTGAATCTTCTTCTCAAACCGGTCGCAATAGGCGGCCATATCGTTGGCGGCCTGACTGTCGGCGGGATCGCCGGTCTGCTTTGCCTTTTCGATCATGGCGGGCAGCGTCTCGGTGCGCACCTGATTCAGCTTGCGCTTACCGGCCAGAATGTACATTCCCAGTTCCTTATAGTTGGCCAGATTGCGCTCGTACATTTTGTCCAGCATGGCGATGTCCTTCAGCAGCTGCACCTGATGATTGTTCAGCAGATCGCAGATGCGGGTCACATTGGTTTCCGCCTTGTCATAGCGGGCCTTCAGCGTGGTGAGCTTGTTGGCGCTGCGCTTGAAAAAGCCGGAAATGCCCTTTTCGCTTTCCTCCACTTCAAAGCCCTTCAGCTCGCCCACCAGATCGGTGATGGCATCGCCCACCTCGCCCAGATCCTTGGTGCGCACATTGCCCAGCGCGCTCTCGGAAAAGTCGGAAAGCTTTTTCTGGGCGGCAGAGCCGTATTGCAGAATCATCGTGCTGTTGCTCAGGTCGATCTTGTCCGCGAACTCATGCACCATCTTGCGCTCGGCCTCGGTGAGGCTGCTTTCGTCCAGCAGCACCGGCTCCACCTGGGGCTTCTGTTCCTCTTCCGCCTGCACGGCCTCCTCTGCCAGATCGGGGGTCAGCGTCAGCACCGGGGTATCCATGATTTTATCCTGTTCCATGTTGTGTTCCTCCTGTTCTTTCTTTTCGAATATGTCATCAAAGCTTCAGTTGAATGTCAGGCTCCGCCCCGCCGGTTCGGGCCAGCGGATCGGGAATGGTATCAGAGGCCGCCATGCCGGGGCCCTCCTGCTCAGTGAGGCCCTCCTGGGTCATCAGCTGCTCCATAACGGTGATATCGGAATCAATGTCCAGCGCCGTATCGCTGAAGAGGGCATCCAGCTGCTTGCGGAAGGCGCCGTCCAGCGTGTCCAGCAGCCCCTCGATGCGCTCCATGGAGCCGGAGATGTTTTCTCCCTCCACGCCCTGCCGCTCCATCAGAGCATAAGAAGCGGTGAGCTTTTCCAGCGTGGGAAGATAATAGCCCAGAAAGCGCCGCAGACTGCCGGCGGCTTTGGGATGGGCCTGCAAATGCTCCAGAATACGCCCGCAGGTTTTCTCCAGCCCCTGAATCTTCAGACGCACGATGGTGTTCTGAATGCCGTCTGCCGTGCGGCTGATGCTGGCCAGCGTTTCCCGGCCCTCCTTCAGCAGTGCGTCCGCCTGCTGGTCGCCGGTGGATACCTGGGGAATGGGCTCATAGCGCACCCGCTCCGGCAGCAGCTTTTTCAGCAGCAGATACACCAGCACGCTGACCGCGCCGCACAGCAGATAATGCGTCAGTCTGTACAGCGGAAACAGCAGCGCCCACAGCAGCCACACGCCGCCGATGGCCAGAATGGGCAGTACGCTTTTTTCCGTCACCGCCCGCATCCCGTCAGGAGGGGTGGGTTTTTCCTTGCTCATAGATCATTCTTCCTTTCTCCGAAGGGACGGCTCACTGCCGCCGCTCCAGCTTCTTTCGGGTTCCGTCGGGATATACAATGGTGGTGTTGTCCAGCTGAGAGGTCAGGCTCTGCCGGATGGACTGCAAGTATTCCGCCCGCAGCTCCGCCTGCTCTGCCAGCTCCTGTGCCGTCAGCTCCCGCTGCTTTTTCGCCCGGGCCAGCTGATTCAGCCGATCAATGCGTTCCTGTGTCATATCTCAAGATCCTTTCTTGTCCGCTTCGTAAAACAGTCCGTTGTCCGGCAGGATGGTCACAACGGTTTTTCCTGCCGCCTCCGGCCGCCGGGCCACCAGCAGTGCACCGAACAGCGCCGCACCGGAGGAGGGGCCGCACAGAATCCCGTCCTCCCGGGCCAGCTCCCGGGTCAGCTCCAGCGCATCCGGCGTTTTCACCCGGATGATCTCATCCAGCAGATAGGTGTTCAGAATCTCCGGCACAAAGCCCGGGCCGATGCCCGCCAGCGGATGACTGCCGGGAAAGCCGCCGGACAGCACCGGGGACGCATAGGGCTCCACGGCGATCACCCGACAGTCGGGATTGTCCATGCGCAGCACCTCTCCGCAGCCGGTAATGGTGCCGCCGGTGCCCACGCCCGCGATGAAATAATCCACCGATCCCGCCTGCCGCAGAATCTCCGGCCCGGTGGTCTCCCGATGGGCCTGAGGGTTGCTCTCGTTGGAAAAGGCATCGGGAAGAAAAATATCCGGTTTGGCCTGCCGCAGCTGCTCTGCCGCCTCCTGACAGCCTGCCGCACCCAGCGACGCGGGGGTCAGCACCCGTTCCGCGCCATAGCGTTTGAGCACCGCCAGCCGCAGCGGTGACGCATCATCCGGCATCACCACGATACAGTGCAGTCCCAGCGCGGCGCACAGCATGGCCAGCGAAATCCCCTGATTTCCCGCGCTGACCTCCAGCACCGTCCCGCCCGGCTTGAGCCGTCCGTCCCGCAGGGCATCCCGCAGAATGGCCCACATGGTGCGGTCCTTGATGCTTCCGCCGGGGTTCATCCCCTCCAGCTTGGCCAGAATGGGCGTGACACAGCCGTGGGCGCGGGAGAATCGTTCCAGCCGAACCAGCGGAGTCTCGCCGATGAGCTTCGTCAAATTGACCAAATTTTCACCCATAAATTTGTGCACCTTTCCCAATCGGCTCTCGCCAGTCGTTTTTTCGTTAAAATGGCAACAAACTTTTCACCAATTTCCTATCTGTTTTTTCGATGAAAATCATCTTTTGTTCCAACTTCGTCGGTAACACTTGCACCTTTCTTTTCTTCATGATAGTATATATTTGTTGGATTGGCAAGATTTCAAAAGGATTTTTGAAGAAAAATTTAATAATTGGAGGAAGATCAAGATGAAGTACGATCGCACTTATAACTTTTCCGCCGGCCCGGCGATGATGCCGGAAGAGGTGCTGGAGGAGATCCGGGACGAAATGATGAACTGCCAGGGCTCTGGTATGTGCGTCATGGAGATGAGCCATCGTTCCAAGGTCTTTGACCGCATCGCCAAGGAGGCCGAGGCCGACCTGCGTGAGGTCATGGGCATCCCCGACAATTACAAGGTCCTGTTTGTGCAGGGCGGCGGCACGCTGCAGTTCGCCATGGTTCCCATGAACCTGATGAAGAACGGCAAGGCCTGCTATGTGGAGACCGGCACCTGGTCCAAGAAAGCCATTGCCGAGGCCAAAAAGTATGGCGAAGTGGTGGTTCTGGGCTCTTCCAAGGACAAGAACTTCACCTATATCCCCGAGTGCAGCACCGATATCCCCGAAGACAGCGACTATGTGTACATCTGCGAAAACGAGACCATCAACGGCACCACCTGGAACAGCCTGCCCGAGACCCGCGGCCATATTCTCGTTTCTGACCAGTCCTCCATGTTCCTGTCCCGTCCCTGCAATGTGGCGGATTACGGTCTGATCTGGGCCGGTGTCCAGAAGAATGTTGGCCCCGCCGGTATGTCCGTGGTCATCATCCGGGAAGACCTGATCCGTGAGGATCTGCCCACCTTCGTGCCCACCTACATGAGCTACAAGATCCATGCCGACAGCGACTCCATGTACAACACCCCCAACTGCTGGGCCATGTACTGCTGCGGCAAGGTGTTCAAGTATCTGCGCAAGATCGGCGGTCTGTCCGTGATGGCTGCCCGCAACCAGCACAAGGCTGCCATCCTGTATGATTATCTGGATGCCTCTCAGCTGTTCCACGCCCCCGTGCGCAAGGAAGACCGCAGCCTGATGAATGTGACCTTCACCACCGGTTCCGAAGAGCTGGATGCCGAGTTTGTGAAGGAAGCCAAGGCTGCCGGCTTTGACAACCTGAAGGGCCACCGCAGCGTGGGCGGCCTGCGCGCCTCCATCTACAATGCCATGCCCGAGGAAGGCGTTGTGGCGCTGGTGGAGTTCTGCAAGCAGTTTGAAGCTGCCCACAAATAAGCAGCAACCCGTTTTCATTCACGCATTTCTATTTTGAGAGGAGACTGTTATTATGATTCGCATTCTTGTTACTGACGGTATGGACAAGACCGCCATGGCTCAGCTCCGTGAGCAGGGCATCGAGGTAGTAGAGCAGTTTTATGAGCCCGATCAGCTGGGCGCTGCCCTCCGGGAGTTTGACGCTGTGGTCGTCCGCTCCAAGACCAAGGTTCGCCAGAACCACATTGACGAGGCCAAGGGCGGCCGTCTGAAGCTCATCATCCGCGGCGGCGTCGGCGTGGACAACATTGATGTCAAGTATGCCGAGGCCAACGGCATCACCGTGAAGAACACTCCCCGTGCTTCCTCCCAGTCTGTGGCCGAGCTGGCTCTGGGCCATATGTTCTCCTGCGCCCGCTTCATCTCTCACGCCGGCTATACCATGCGCAACGGCCAGTGGGAAAAGAAGGCCTACGGCAAGGGCATCGAGCTTCAGGGCAGAACGCTGGGCATCATCGGCTATGGCCGCATCGGTCAGCATCTGGGCGTGATGGCCAAGGCCATCGGCATGAAGGTCGTCGCCTTTGATATCTTCCACATCCCCGGCATCGAAGAGCAGCTGGGCATCCCCTATGTGGAGATGGATGAGCTGCTGGCCCAGGCCGACTTTATCTCTGTCCATGCTCCCGCCGTGGACGGCGGCGCTATCATCAACGAGAGCACCATCGCCAAGATGAAGGACGGCGTGACCATCATCAACACCTCCCGGGGCACCAATGTGGACGAAAAGGCTCTGCTGGACGCTCTGAACTCCGGCAAGGTCCGTTCCGCCGGTCTGGATGTGTATGCTGACGAGCCCGCCTCCAACACCGAGCTGTACAGCCATCCCATGGTTTCCTGCACGCCCCACATCGGCGCTGCCACCGGTGAAGCCCAGAAGCGCATTGGTGCGGAGATCGTGGACATCGTGACCCACTTCGCATTCTGATTCTGACACAGGAGGATACACACTATGGCTATTGTACGCCCCTTCCGTGCTGTGCGTCCCACCCCCGCTCTGGCGGACAAGGTGGCCGCACTGCCCTATGATGTTATGAACTCTCAGGAGGCCCGGGACTATGTGAAGGACAACCCCTATTCCTTCATGCGCATTGACCGTGCCGAGATCAACCTGCCGGAGGGTGTGGATATGTACTCCCAGCAGGTGTATGAAACCGCTGCCACCCGCCTCAACGATATGAAGAAGGAGGGCGTGTATATTCAGGACGCCGCTCCCTGCTATTATATCTACAAGCAGGTGATGGACGGCCGTGCGCAGGTGGGCATTGTTGCCTGCGCCAGCGTGGACGATTATATGAACAATGTGGTGAAGAAGCACGAGCTGACGCTGGCCAAGAAGGAAGACGACCGCTGCAATCATGTGGACTTCTGCAACGCCAACACCGGTCCCATCTTCCTGACCTACCGTGCCAACGATGCCATCAACGCCGTGGTGGAGCGCAATATGCAGAAGGCTCCTGTCTACGATTTCGTGGGCGACGGTGTGCAGCAGACCTGCTGGATCATCGACAAGGCGGAGGATATCGAAGTGATTCAGTCCTCCTTTGCCGCCATTCCCGCTCTGTACATTGCCGACGGTCATCACCGCTGCGCCAGTGCCGTGCGTGTGGCCCGGAAGCGCCGTGTGCAGAATCCCGATTTCACCGGCGAAGAGGAGTTCAACTTCTTCCTGTGCGTGCTGTTCCCCGATGAGCAGCTGGCCATCATGGACTACAACCGTGTGGTGGCAGACCTGAACGGCAATTCCGAAGCGGAGTTTCTGGCCAAGGTCTCTGAAAAGTTCGATGTGGAGCAGCTGGGAACGGATGCCCCCCATGTGACGGAAAAGCACACCTTTGGTATGTTCCTGTCCGGTCAGTGGTGGAAGCTGACCGCCAAGGCCGGCACCTTTGACGCCGACGATGTGGTGGCACAGCTGGATGTCTCCATTTTGCAGGAAAACCTGCTGACGCCCGTTCTGGGTATCGGCGATCCCCGCACCGACAAGCGCATTGACTTCATCGGCGGCATTCGCGGTCTGAAGGAGCTGGAGCGCCGGGTGAACGAGGGTATGGCCGTGGCCTTTGCCATGTGCCCCACCTCCATCGAGGATCTTATGAGCATCGCCAACAGCGGACGCATCATGCCGCCCAAATCCACCTGGTTTGAGCCCAAGCTGCTGTCCGGTCTGTTCATCCACGAGCTGCGGTAAGCAGCCATTTCCCGAACAATCTGCGGCGCAGAAATCTCTGCGCCGCTTAAAACTGTCAGAAAACCGCTTCGCAGGGTTTTCTTCGACAGTCAGGCTCCGGCCTGCGGGCCGGTTTCGCCGATTTTCTGCGGAAAATCCGGCGGGTTATGGTGTTTTTACCCATAATCATATAGATTACGGGCAAAAACAATTCTTTAGGGCAAAGCCTGCCCTGTGTTTTCCCGCACAATCTGCGGCGCAGAAGTTTCTACGCCGCTTTTCTTTTTCCGGCGGGTGTGGTAGAATGGGGAATAAGCCGTCATTTTACCCCCGTCAGAGAGATCCAAGAACGGGGGACGAAAGGACAATCCTCTCAGTCACCTGCGGTGACAGCTCTCCCAAAGGGAGAGCCAAGCCCGAAAACCTCACGCCGCAAGGCACATCACTTCTTCCCATCCCCGCAGGGATATCATCAAGCGCAGCCCCCCGCCGCCGAATGGCGGCGTTATGCCGCAGGGAGTCCCGGAAGCGGGGTGACCGAGGCGGTTAAATTGTAAGGGGTCCCCGCAAAATCCTGATTTTGTGAATCTGCTTGCGCAGCAAGCCCCGCCGACGAGTGTCGGCGTTATGCCGCAGGGCGGCGCAGAACTGCGCCAACCGAGGCGGTTAAATGAAAAGGGGTCCCCGCAAAATCGAAGATTTTGTGGGGAACAAGGAGGTCAACACAATGCAAAAAATACTGGTGATTCCGGATTCTTTCAAGGGGACGCTGACAGCCCGGCAGGTCTGCCGGATTCTGGACAAGGCCATTTTGCGCCAGTTTCCCCATGCGGAGACCATCTGCATCCCGGCGGCGGACGGCGGAGAGGGCACGGCGGAAGCCTTTCTGTCCGTGCTGGGCGGCGTGACCGTAGCCGAGACGGTGCAGGGGCCTCACGGACAGACGGTTTCTGCGGTTTACGGTCTTCTGTCCGATGGCACAGCGGTGCTGGACATGGCCTCCTGCGCCGGACTGACCCTCACCGAAAATCATCTTGACCCGGAGAAAACCACCACCTACGGCGTGGGACAGCTGATCCTCTCCGCCCTGGAGCACGGTGCGAAGCGCATTTTGCTGGGCCTGGGCGGCAGCGCCACCCACGATCTGGGCTGCGGCATGGCGGCAGCCTGCGGCGCGCGATTTTATGACGGGGAGGGACAGAGCTTTGTCCCCACTGGCGGGACGCTGCACCGGATTGCCTCCATCGATCTTTCTCACATGGATGCCCGACTGGAGACAACGCCCCTGACGGCCCTGTGTGACATTGACAATCCTCTGCTGGGGCCGGAGGGCGCGGCCCGGATGTTTGCCCCACAAAAGGGTGCGGATGAAGCTATGCTCCTGCGGCTGGAGGCGGGTTCCCGGCATCTTTCTCAGCTGTGGCTTGCCCAGACAGGACAGGATCTGCAATCCATTTCCGGCGGCGGTGCGGCTGGCGGCATGGGTGCAGGGGTCTGTGCGTTTTTCCGGGGCAGTCTCCGTCCCGGCATGGATGCGCTGCTGGATGCGGCGGATTTCGAAACGCTGGCCCGGGATGCCGATCTGATCTTCACCGGAGAGGGCTGTCTGGACGGACAATCCCTCCACGGCAAGGCCGTCATTTCTCTGGCCCGCAGAGCCAGGGCGCTGGGTGTGCCGGTGGCGGCGCTGGTGGGCGGTGTGCGGGGAGACCCGGCCCCCCTGTATGAATGCGGCGTGACGGCCATTTTCCCCATCAATCCCCTGCCCCAGACGCTGGAGGAAAGTGCGCCCTTCGCCGCAGACTATCTGGCCCGCACCGCAGACAGTGTTCTGCGTCTGCTGGCGGCAAGGGAGGGAACGCTGTGATCCGGATGCCTGTGCTGGAAACGCCCCGGCTGCTGCTTTTGCCCTCGCATCCCCGCATGGCCCGGCAGGTGCTGGATTTTTACCGGCGCAACGGCCAGCGGCTTCAGCCGGTGGAGCCCCGGTATCCGGCGGATTTTTTCACCCTGACCTTTCAGCGAGCCCAGCTGCGGCAGGAACGGGCAGCCGCCCGCCGGGGAGAAGGGGTGCGCTACTGGATGTTCCTCCGGGACGAGCCCGGCAGGGTCTGGGGCAGCGTGGCGCTGAGCGGCATTTTCTACGGCTCCTTTCGCTCCTGCATGATCGCCTACAAAACCGACGGGGCGCTGCTGCGGCAGGGCTACGGTGCGGAGGCGGTGGAGGCCGTAGTGGATTTTGCCTTTCGGGGACTGCTGCTTCACCGGGTGGAGGCCCACATCATGCCCCGGAACACGGCTTCGCTGGCGCTGGCCCGCCATTGCGGCTTTCAGGAGGAGGGCCGCTCCCCCGCCTATCTTTCCATCAACGGCGTGTGGGAGGAGCATATTCATATGGTGCGGCTGAATCCTGATATGTAACGCTTTTCTGCAAATAAAACTGCCTGACGGTGCATCCCGTCAGGCATTCGTTTTTCTGTTTTCTTATAAAATGATCTGAAAAATACCCAGATAGGCCAGACTGTAGCAGGCCACGGAGGGCAGCTTCAGCAGCAGGATCAGCAGAAATCCGCTCCAACGCATCCGGGTCAGGCCCGCCACCAGACACAAGGCATCATCCGGGAAAAAGGGCAGCAGAATGGCCGCCGCAAACAGCCGCTGAAACTTTCGCTGGTTTTCATCCAGCCAGCCCACATAGCGGTTCCAGGTCTTTTCCGGCATGAGCCGCCTGGCCAGCGGTCTGCCCCAGCGCCGGGCAATGGCAAAGTTCAGAGACGAGCCCAGCAGGGTTCCCACCATATTATACAGCAGTCCCAGCCAGGGCCCGAAGGCCGCCACGCCGCCGGACAGCAGCAGGCCGCCGGGAATGAAGGCCAGCAGAATCTGCATGATCTGCATCAGGATAAACACCAGTGGTGCCCACACGCCGCAGCTCCGGATAAAGGTCTGAAGCCGCTCCATATCCCGGAACAGGCCCGCCCGCCACGCCCGCAGGCACAGCACGCCCAGCAATATAAAAAACAGGATCGTCCCCACAGTCATAACCGGCCTGAGCCAGCGATACTTTTCCGGACGCACAAACAACGCTCCTTTCTGAATTGTCCGTTCTTCTGTCCTGATGATAGCATTTCCCCCGGCGGGCCGCAACCATTCACCGACAAATTTCAAAAAAAATTAAGGGCTGTCCTGTCGCAGGAAAGCGGCTTTTTGGGTAGTGCATTTTCCGGCGGAGTGTGGTATAATGTATTCTATATCATTATCCCATTTCACAAGCGAGGTTTCCCCATGCTTTCACTTTCCCCTGTAACACTGCAAACGCTGCCCCTGCTGCGCCCCTGGTTTTCTCAGGCCAGCGGCCGCATCTGTGACGATACCCCCGGCGGCGTCTATCTCTGGCGCAATCTTTACCGCACGGAATATGCCGTGGAAAACGGCACCCTTTTTCTCCGTTCCCACGGCCCGGAGGCCCCGGAGGGCGCATTCTGGTGCTCTCCCATGGGCGGCGATCTGAAGCAGGCCATCGCTCTTCTGCGACAGCAGCAGACAGGGCCGCTGACCCTGGGCTTTGTCTCCGAGGAGGAGCTGGCGCTGCTGCGGGACATCTGCCCCACGCTGTCTGCCCGGGAGCTGCCGGATGCGGCGGACTATCTTTACAACGCCTCCGATCTGCAAACGCTGGCGGGACATTCCTACGCCGGTCAGCGAAATCATATCCGCCAGTTTATCCGGGCCAATCCCGACTGGCGCTTTGCCCCCATTACGGCGGAAACCATTCCGGCGGTGCGGGAGCTGGTGCTGCGCTATACGGCCCTGCGGCAGAAGGACAGTCTGACCTTTCTGGAGGACGAGCGCCGGGCGCTGGAGGTGCTGGATCATTATGCGGACTATGGCTTTATCGGCGGTGCGATTCTGACGGAGGCCGGGGCGGTTTCCATGGCGCTGGGCGAGGTGCGGGGCGACACCCTGTATGTCCACATGGAAAAGGCCGATCCCACCTGTCACGGGGCCTATCAGATGATCGTCCAGCAGTTTTCCCAATATGCCGCAGGCGATGGCGTTCTGTACATCAACCGGGAGGACGATGCCGGGGATGCGGGTCTGCGCAAATCCAAGCTTTCCTACAAGCCCTGCCGTCTGCTGAAAAAGTATCTGGTGGAGCTTCCGGCGGCGGGACGGGACTGAAGCCTGTTTTTCCGTCATACACTGAAACAAAAATCTTTACATGAGGTGACAAATCATGCCGATCTGGGTTGCGATTTTACTGGGTATGGTGCAGGGTCTTGCGGAGTTTCTGCCCATTTCCTCCTCCGGACATCTGGCGCTGGTACAGGCGCTGCTGGATTTTGAACAATACAATGTCAACGCCGTGGCCTTTGACCTGATGCTCCATCTGGGCACACTGGCAGCGGTGATCGTGGCCTTCTGGCCGGATGTGAAGCTGCTCGTCCGGGAGGGCTTTGGCTGGCTGTTTGACGGCTTCAAGGTGAAGGAAAAGCCCGGACGGCGGCTGGTGGTGCTCATTCTGCTGGCGACGCTGCCGCTGGTGCTGGGCGCAGTGCTGGAGGGCCTTGTGGAAGACGTCTTTGGCAGTCCCCTGTTCATCGGCATTGCCCTGTGCGTGACGGCGGTGCTGCTGTGGGTGGCGGCAGCCCACAGCGGCGGCAAAAAGACCGAGGCCGATGCCCGCTATTCCGACGGCCTCAAGGTGGGTCTGATGCAGCTTGTGGCCCTGTTTCCCGGCATTTCCCGCAGCGGCAGCACCATCTGCGGCGGCCTGTTCTGCGGCTTTCAGAAGGATTTTGCCGTGCGCTTTGGCTTTTTGATGAGCATTCCCGCCGTCTGCGGCGCAGTGGTTTTCAAGCTGCCCGATCTGTTCCACGGCGGCTTTTCCGCCCAGCTGGCCCTGCCCTGCATCGTGGGCTTTGTGACCTCTGCCCTGTTTGGCTATCTGGCCATTTTTACCGTGCGGCTGCTGATGAAGAAAAACAGCTTCCGCTGGTTTTCCGTCTATTGTCTGTGTGCCGGTGTGCTGGCCATTGTGTGCAGCATTCTCTGAGCCGGAACCCTGAAAGGAAGGTGATCTGCTTTGGCGCAAACCAAATCTGCCCCGAAAAAGGCTCCTGCCGGGAAAAAATCCGGAAGTACTTCCAAAAAGCCCTCGGCTGCCGCCCAGAAAAAGGCGATGGAGGCGCTGGCGGTGCGCCGCTGCTGGCTGGCGGCAGTTCTGCTGTTTCTGTCCTTTGTGGGCTTTTTGTCCATGTTTTCTGTCAAGGGGATTTTCATCACCGGCTATCAGTATGTCTTTCGCTGGCTGCTGGGCTACGGTGAGGTAGCTCTGCCCGTGTGTCTGCTGGTGTGCGGCGTTCTGCTGCTGCTGAAGCGGCGGAAACGGGTGCGGCTGCAGGCCCTCTGCTGGTGTCTGTGTCCCCTGCTGTTCGGTGCCGTGCGCCATATGGTAGCCGTGCCCGAAAGCGGCAGCTGGGCAACGCTGGGCAAGGAGGGCATTGCCCTCACCTCCGGCGGTATGCTGTCCGGCGGACTGGCAGAGCTGCTGCGCTCCCTGCTGTCCACGGTGGGCGCGGCCATTTTGCTGTGCGCCCTGCTGGTGGTGTGCTTTCTGGCGGCCTGTCATCTGACCCCCTCCCGCATTGTCGCCCTCTTCCGTGGACTGAAGCCGCTGCCCGAGCCGGAGCCCGAGCCTGCACCGACCCCCGCACCCCGGCGGGAGACTTCCTCCCGTACCCTGCGTCCCGTGACCCCCTCCGGCATTGATGTGGCGCTGGATGATTCGCCGGTGTGTGCGCCGGTTTCTTCGGAAAAAGCCCCTGCCGGGGACAAGTCCCCGGAGCCCCGCCGGAATCCCTTCCATCGGGAAAAGAAGCCCGCGTCTGCCTCACCTGCGGAGACGGAGGCCCGGAAGGATGCCGCAGCGGAGGAAATCTTCCGCGCCATTGATTCGGATACATCTGCCCCTGCCCCTGCCCCTGCCCCTGCTCCCGCGCCCGCGCCCGCTGCGCCGGAAGTGCCGGAGGAAGTCCCGGCTGCGCCGGAAACACCGGAAGCCGAGCCGCCGGAGGCCGAGCTTTCCGTGGAGGAACAGCTCCAGCAGGCACTGGACAGCGGTGCCCAGCAGCCCATTTATCTCTATCCGCCCCTGCGTCTGCTGAAGCCCGGCGCAGGCAAGCCCGCCGGCAGTCAGGAGGCCATCCGCCGCTGTGCGGAACGGCTCATTGACACGCTGGAGAGCTTCGGCGTTTCCGCCTCGGTCATTGATACCACCGAGGGCCCTGCCGTCACCCGGTATGAGCTGAGCCTCCAGCGGGGCATCAAGTTCAGCAAGGTGGTCAATCTGGCGGACGATATCGCTCTGGCGCTGGGCGCTTCCGGTGTGCGTATTTCCACCATCCCCGACAAAAATGCCGTGGGCATTGAAGTTCCCAACGAGCAGCAGGAGCTGGTGACGGCCCGGGATATCATCGGCTCCTCTGCCTTCCAGACCAGCAAGAGCAAGCTTTCCTTCGCCGTGGGCAAGGATATCACCGGCCAGCCTGTGGTGGGCAACATCGCAAAAATGCCCCATATGCTCATCGCCGGTACCACCGGCTCCGGTAAATCCGTCTGCATCAACAGTATTCTCATCAGTCTGCTGTACAAGGCCACGCCGGAAGAGGTTCGCCTGATTATGGTAGACCCCAAAATGATCGAGCTGGGCGTGTACAACGGCATTCCCCATCTGCTGATTCCCGTGGTCACCGACCCGAAAAAGGCCGCCGGTGCCCTGAACTGGGCCGTGACGGAAATGATGCGCCGGTACAAGCTCTTTTCCCAGATCGGCACCCGGGATCTGAAGGGCTACAATCAGGAAATGGAACGGATCATCTCCGAGGGCGGCGAGGGTGAAACCCTGCCCCAGGTGGTCATTGTCATTGACGAGCTTTCCGACCTGATGGCCGTGGCCCGCTCGGAGGTGGAGGATGCCATCATCCGTCTGGCTCAGATGGCCCGTGCCGCCGGTATGCATCTCATCATCGCCACCCAGCGTCCCTCTGCCGATGTGATTACCGGTCTGATGAAAACCAACATTCCCTCCCGGATCGCCTTTGCCGTGGCCTCCGGCGTGGATTCCCGCATTATTCTGGACCAGCAGGGCGCGGAAAAGCTGCTGGGCAAGGGCGATATGCTCTATTTCCCTCTGGGTCTGCAAAAGCCCCAGCGGGTGCAGGGCTGCTTTGTCACCGACAGCGAGGTGGAAGAGGTGGTGGCCTTTGTCAAGCAGTGCGGCACGGTGGAATACGACCAGCAGATTCTCGAGCACATCGAGCGTCAGGCCCAGCAGGCCGAGGCTGCTGCCAATGGCGGCGGCGGTCTGGATGAGGCCGGCGAGGATGAAAAATTCGATGAGGCCGTGGAGATCGTGCTGGAAAGCGGACAGGCCTCTGTCTCCATGCTCCAGCGGCGGCTCAAGCTGGGTTATTCCCGGGCGGCCCGTCTGGTGGACGAAATGGAGGATCGGGGCATCGTTGGCCCCTTTGAGGGCAGCAAGCCCCGCCCGGTGCTCATCACCAAACAGGAATGGCAGGAGCGCATGATCCGCAAGCGCGAATGCTGAGCCAATAGAACAGATCGGAGGCGCTTCATGCATTCCAGAGAGGAATTTCTTCCCGTCAGTCGGGAGGATATGCTGGCCAGAGGCTGGTACTATTATGATTTTCTGCTGATTACCGGGGATGCCTATGTGGATCATCCCTCCTTCGGCACGGCGGTGATTTCCCGGGTGCTGGAAAAGGAGGGCTTTCGGGTGGCGATTCTGTCCCAGCCCGACTGGCACACCACGGCGGATTTTCTGGCTATGGGCAAGCCCCGGCTGGGCATTCTCATCAATTCCGGCAACATTGACTCCATGGTGGCCCATTATTCCGTGGCCAAACGGCGGCGGCAGAAGGATGCCTACACTCCCGGCGGCATCATCGGAAAGCGTCCTGACCGGGCGGTGATCGTCTATGCCAACCGGGCAAGAGAGGCCTTTCCCCATGTGCCCATTATCATCGGCGGCATTGAAGCCTCTCTCCGGCGGTTTGCCCATTATGATTACTGGGATGATGCGGTGCGCCGTACCGTTCTGGAGGACAGCGGCGCGGATATTCTCTCCTACGGCATGGGTGAGCGCTCCATGACGGCGCTGGCCCGGGGACTGAAGCAGGGAAAAAGCCTTTCCCAGCTCCACGATATCCGGGGCACCTGTTATCTGACCTCTGACCCTTCGGAATGCGCCTTTAAAAATGCCCTGACCCTGCCCTCCTTTGAACAGGTGCGGGAGGACAGGCGTGCCTATGCAAAGGCTGCCTTTATCCAGCAGAATGAAAATGATTTTGCCCGGGGCCGGGCGCTGCTCCAGCAGACGGGAAGCCGCTGGCTGGTACAGAATCCTCCGGCGCTGCCGCTGGAGGGCAAGGCGCTGGACGATGTGTTTACCCTGCCCTATGCCCGCTATTATCACCCGGATTATGAAAGTCAGGGCGGCGTTGCGGCCATTGAAGAGGTCCGCTTTTCCATCATACACAACCGGGGCTGCTTTGGCTCCTGCAATTTCTGCGCGCTGGCGCTGCATCAGGGACGGTATGTTTCCGCCCGCAGTCAGCAGTCCATTCTGGCCGAGGCAAAGCAGATCATCGCCGACCCGGATTTCAAGGGCTATATTCACGATGTGGGCGGCCCCACCGCCAATTTTGACCATCCTGCCTGTGCAAAGCAAAAGGAGCACGGAGCCTGTCCCAACCGGCAGTGTCTCTTCCCCACCCCCTGCCCCAATCTGAACGCGGACGAAAGCTCTTATCTGAATACCCTGCGCAAGCTGCGGGCGCTGCCCGGGGTGAAAAAGGTCTTCATCCGCAGCGGCATCCGTTTTGACTATATGTTGCAGGACAAAGCCGGCGATTTCTTTGCAGAGCTGGTGCGGTATCATGTAAGCGGCCAGCTGAAGGTTGCGCCGGAGCACATCAGTCCCCGGGTGCTGCATTATATGGGCAAGCCCTTTGCCGATGTGTACGATCAGTTTTGCAGGAAGTATTATGCCCTTTCGGAAAAATACGGCAAGGAGCAGTATCTGGTGCCCTATCTCATGTCCTCTCATCCGGGCTCCGGGCTGAAGGAGGCCATTGATCTGGCCTGCTATCTCCGGGAAAACCGGCTGAAGCCGGAACAGGTGCAGGATTTTTATCCCACGCCGGGCACCCTTTCCACCGCCATGTATTATACCGGTCTGGATCCCCGGGATATGACACCGGTGTTTGTGGCCCGTTCGCCGGAGGACAAGGCCATGCAGCGGGCGCTGCTGCAAAGCGCCAATCCCCAGAACTTTGCCCTGGTGCGCAAGGCGCTGCATCTGGCCGGGCGGGAGGATCTCATCGGAACGGGCAAGCATTGTCTGGTGCCGCCGGAAAAGCCCTATCGTCCCCGTTCCCGGGAAGAGGGTCGTCCGGAGAAAAAGGCCGGACGGCCGGAGCACCGTCCCGCCGAGAAACAAAAATCCGCCCCGAAGGGCGGAAATCGGAAGGGCGCACCTGCGCCCGCAAAGTCCGGAAACAACCGGAAAGGGAAAAGTAAGAAGTGATGCGCCTTGCGGCGTGAGGGTGTACAGCGACCGGTTTACTCTGAGGGCAGCCCCGCGGCGACTGAGCGGGCGCTCTTCGGAAATTTTCGTTGACATTTCACAGCCTTCGCGTTATACTGAATGTAGTACAAAGGTGCTACCGGCAGACGGTTAGCCCCCTACTGGATTACTGAAGTAACCGCTGGCCGGGAAGCTGGGCGGTTACTTCTTTTTATAAGCCTGTACAAAAAGGCTGATAATTCCAACGATCAGAATGCCGACTTGTATCAAATCAGAATATGTAACCATTGGCAGCCCCCCTTTCGCAAGATCAGGGGGCAAGAAGCGCCCCCATAGGTCAGGGAGCCTTACCGCTTGCCGTTTATCGGTAGCACCGTAGACACCATATCACAGAAAGTGCCAAAAAGTCAAGCGCATCTGCAAGAAGAACTTTTTCTCTCTTATTTCCCCTCCGAAAGGGCTTTTTCCTCCTGTTTGGCGCTCAGGATGCTGTGTACCGTGATGGTGGCCACCACCAGCACAGAGCCGATAATGGACAGAGTGCCCATGGCCTCGCCCAGCAGCAGCAGCGCCAGAATGGGATTGAGCACCGGCTCCACCATGGTGATAAAGCTGGCCTGAAGGGCCGGTGTGGTCTTGATGCCCTTGCTGAAGCAGATCCAGGACAGACCCAGCTGGCAGGCACCCATAAACAGCATGGCGGCCCAGGACTGCCACACGGGGACGCTGTTGGCGGCGGGATGCATCAGTGCCTCATCAAACAGCAGCGTCGGCAGCAGCACCACATACATGGCGTTGCCCAGAATGGTGGAATGGATGGAATTGGCCCCGGGAAGACGGCTGGTAAAGAAGATGCCCGCGTAAAACACGCCGGACAGCAGCGCCAGCAGATTTCCCAGCATGGGATTGGAGCCGGGCAGCTCTCCGCCCCGGAAGGTGTCCACCATGGACAGCAGAATGCCGGAGAAGATCACCACGCCCACGCAGCAATCCAGCTTGGAGGGCTTTTGCTTCAGTACGATCAGCGACATGAGAATGATATACAGGGGCGAAGTATTTTGCAGCACGATGGCCGAGCCTGCGGAGGTCATCTTGTTGGCAAAGGTGAACAGCAGGGTTTCGCCCAGATAGCAGCAGGCCGTCAGCAGCACCGGCTTTGTAATTTTGATCCGGAAGGTCCGGGTATACAGAATCTGCACCATCGCAGCCACCAGACCACGGATGCAGGCCACCGTCATGGCGCTCCAGGGAATAAACTTGGTCAGCACACCGGCGGTGCTCCAGAGCACGGCGGCAAAGATCAGATACATCGGGCCCAGATTTTTCTTTTTAGTTTCAACGGTTTCCATGGAAACGATCACCTCACAAAACAGTATTTTATCACACATCGGGTGTGGGCCGCAACCCCGGAACGGGGATTTTTTCACAGGCGGCAGGAAAGGAGCATGGTATGGTTCGGGCCTTTGCCCCCTTTGGGGCGCTGCTGCGGCAGGCGGGTGCCTGTGCCGTGGGCTGTCTTCCCCTGGCCGTTCTGAAGGAGCGGATGCCGGAAGCTGCCCTTGCGCCGGTGCTGGAGACGCTGCCGGGAATGAAAGGTCTGCTGTGCGCCGCCTTTCCCTATGCCACCGGGCAGGAGTCGCCGGGGCCCTTTTCCCGCTATGCCCGGGGCGGAGATTATCACACCGTGCTGCGGCTGCGGCTGGAGCCGGTGATTGCCAAAATGGAAACGGCCTTTCCCGGTCATCATTTCCGCTATTATGCCGATGCCTCTCCCTTTCCGGAGGTGTGGGCGGCGGCAAGAGCCGGTCTGGGGCTGCTGGGTCAAAACGGACTGCTCATCACCGAAAGCGCCGGAAGCTATGTTTTTCTGGCGTTTCTGGCCTCCGATCTGGAAATTGCCTCGACGGCGGGAGATATCCGTCCCTGCCGGGGCTGCGGTGCCTGTATCCGCCAATGTCCGGCAGCTGCCCTGTCCGGCGATGCGCCCCGGGAGCAGGTGTGCCTTTCGGCCCTGACCCAGCGGCGGGGGACGCTGACAGAAGCCCAGCAGGCTCTCATCCGGGAAAGCGGCAGTCTCTGGGGCTGTGACCGGTGCCAGCTGTGCTGTCCGGAAAATCAGCAGCTGACTGCGGTTCCACTGCCGGAGTTTCTGCCTCTCCCGCCTGTCCCGCCGGAGGATCTGACCCTTTCTGACAAAGCCTTCCGGAAAAAATACGCCGGACGGGCCTTTACCTGGCGGGGCGTGGCACCCCTGCGGCGAAATGCCGGACTGCTGGGTCTGCTGCCCGCCGAAGCGAACACCGAAACAACAAAGGAGCTGTGAATCTCATGCAGGAAAAGCACATTCTGGTTCTGGCAACCGGCGGCACCATCGCCTCCGAGCCGGGAGAAAACGGGCTGCGGCCGGAGCTGTCCGCATCGGAGCTGGTGGAGGGAAGCCTCCGCAATGTCCCCGGCTGCCGCTTCAGCTGTCGGGATATTCTTTCGCTGGATTCCTCCAACATTCAGCCGGAGGAGTGGCAGTATATCGCCCGGCAGACGGCGGCGGCCTGTGACCAATATGACGGCATTATCATCACCCACGGTACGGATACCATGGGCTATACCGCCTCGGCCCTGACCTATATGCTGCGCAATCTGGCCATTCCCGTGGTGCTCACCGGAAGCCAGCTGCCCCTGACCCATCCTCTGTCCGACGGGCCGGACAATCTCCGCTGCGCGGCAGCTATGGCGGCGACGGGCATTCCCGGGGTGTTTCTGGCCTTTAACCGCAAGGTGATGCTGGGCTGCCGGGGGGTCAAGGTGCGCACCTCCGGCTTTGACGCCTTTGAAAGCATCAATTATCCCCCGGTGGCAAGGGTGACGGGAGCCGGTCTGGAGCTCCATCGGGAGCTGCTGCCGCCGCCGCCCAAAGAGCCCTTCCGTCTGGAGGACGCCTTGTGTACCCAGGTGTTTCTGCTGAAGCTCACCCCCGGGCTGGATCCGGGCATTTTTGACCTGCTGCTGCAAAGCAACTATCGGGGCGTGCTCATTGAAGCCTTCGGCGCGGGCGGACTGCATTATGTCCACCGGGATCTCTATGAAAAGCTGCTGGAGCTGCGGCGGCATGAGATTCCCGTGGTGGTAGCCAGCCAGTGTCTCTATGAGCGCTCGGACCTTTCCACCTATGAGGTGGGCAAGCGGGCGCTGGAGCGGGGTGTCATTTCCGCTCAGGACATGACCTCCGAGGCCGCCTTTACCAAGCTCATGTGGACGCTGGCCCGCACAGACAGTGTGGAGCAGGTGCGCCAGTGGTTCGGAACCAGCCTCGCCGGGGAAATCTCGGGAGTGTAATCCCATATGGACAGAAAAAGCCGTCTCACAGGAGACGGCTCTTTTTGTTTTTCGGTTATTCCAGGGTGTAGGCGTTGCCCACGTCCCGGCCCAGATCGCAGGTGTACACCCAGCAGACCTCGTCGCCGTCCCGCAGGGCGATATCGCTGCATCCGGCGTTGGGGAACCAGCCGTTGACGCTGTACATCCAGCCGGAAAGGCTGCCTGCGTCGAACTCATACAGATTGCCGATGCCCTCAATATAGGCGGAACGGTAGAGGGGCGTTTCTTCATATTCCATGTGAATTTTGCTTTCCCGGCAGGTGGCCAGCAGCACATCAAACACCGTGTCTCCCGCCTGAAACTCCACCGTCTGGGGCTTCAGAATCCAGCCGTCCTCCGGCAGCAGCTCCAGCTTGTCCTCGTTGCAGCGCACACCCTCGTTCCGGAGATTGGCGCAGGAGATGGAAAGGGTACACTGTCCGCCGGTGTCGGAGGCACTTTTCCGCAGCTGATACAGACCGGGCTGCTCCAGCCGGGCCAGACGCAGCGCCGCCAGTGCGTAAAATGCCTGCTCCGTGGCCATCAGGTCGGCCTGTCCGCCCAGCGTGTGGCAAAAGCCGCCCTCCGGCAGCTGAAATCGCAGCAGCTGCGCCTGCAAATCGCCCGCATCGGTGCAGAAGCGCTCGTCAGACGGGTCGATTCCCAGCGAACCCAGCGCCACGATCACCTGCGCCAGCGTTTCGGGATTTTCCTGACCGTAGCTGGCAAGGCCCTCGCCCTGTGCCTGTCCCGCCAGCCAGTCCAGTCCCTGCTGTGCCGCCGCGGCGGCACGGCTCTCATCGGGATACCCGGCCAGCGCCTGCAAGGCCATGGCGGTGATATCCGCATCCCCGGCCCCGGGTGCCAGTGACCAGGAGCCGTCTTCGTTCTGGGCCTCCAGAATGGCAGAAAGATAGCGCTCCCGGCTGGCCTGATGGTCCGCATCCTGCCCCTCCGGCAGGGTATATCCGCCGCTGTCCAGCGCCAGCAGAGCAAAGATGGGGCCGTTGATTCCCTGCCGCAGGGTCTGTTCATAATCGCTCAGCGGCCGCAGCAGATCATAGCCCGCCACATCGCCGGGATCCCTGCCCAGCGCCGACAGGGCCAGAATGGTGCGGCTGTACTCGGTATTTTTCCGGGCATCCAGCACGCCCTGCTGCTCTGTGACCCGCTGGCACAGCCGGTCATAATAGCCCTGATAATAGCTCTCCGGCACGGAAACGCCGCTGCGCTTCAGCCCGAAAATCAGCCATTCTCCCCCAACGGAGCCGGGTGCGGGCTCCGGCACGGTCTCCATGAGAAAGTCGGCGGTCTGCTGAAGGATGGCATCCAGCCCGCCTCCGCTGTCTGTCTGTCCGCAGGCGGAAAGTCCCGCCAGCAGCGCCAGCGCCAGCAGCAGCGCCAGCGTGCGGAGAGAATGCCGCCTTGCCCGTTCTTTTCTTCCTGTTTTCGCCATTTTCGCCTCTTATTCCACCGGGAAGCGGCTGATGCGCTTTGCCACATAGCGCTGGATCAGCAGCACATCCTGCAAATCAATGATGCTGTCGCCGTTCACATCGGCTGCCGCCGTGGTCAGACGGGTGGCATCAATGCGCTTGGCCACATACCGCTGCACCAGCAGCACATCCTGCAAATCAATGATACCGTCGCCGTTCACATCGCCATACCGCACCGTGGGGGTTTCCGTCGGCTCGCTGACGGTGATGCTCACCTGCACGGTGGGGGTCTGGGTGCGCACACCGGCCTGATGCCCATCCTCGGTGTCCTCGTCATGATAGAGCACATAGGGGAAGCGCAGCGTCACGGCCTTGTCCTCTGTGGTCAGAGGATCGGTGCTGTACAGCAGATATTCCGTCACATCCAGCCGCTGGCCGTTGGCATAAACCAGCTCGGCCTGCATTCCTGCCGGGTCAAAGGTTTCTCCGGCCTGATAGGCGGTCTTTGTGGGCTGGGCCGTGACCTCCAGCGATACCGAGGGGCCAAAGGCCATGAGATAGCCGGAGTCATTTTTGAAATAGATCACGCCGTTTTCGTCCACGATGGGGCTGCAAATGGCATATTGCGCCTGTTCTCCCGTGGGCGTAAACAGGGTATAGGGCATGGCCTGACCGTTTTCCTCGGTTACATAGTCTGCCTGCTTCTGGCCGGGCTTGTCCCGCAGCACCCGCAGACGGCCGGGCTGGTAGTTTTCAAAGAAATACACATACACATAGCCGCTGTCCCCATAGGCGGTGGTCAGCACACCGGAGGTCTGCACATAGCCCATGGTGGGGACGCTGTAGGCCAGACGCATGGTGCTCAGGTCGATCACCGACAGATTGTGGCCGGAATAGGCGGTAAACTGTCCCGTACCGGCAACGCCCACATAGGCTCTGCCCTGATAGACTACGGGAGTGCAGGTGGACATGGGCGGATTCCGGGAATCCTTGCCGCCGTTGTCCAGCGCCAGCGATTTCCGGGCCGTAATGTGCCATGTGCCTTCCTGCTGCTCCACCTTTGCCTGATAGAAGCAGCCGCCCTTGGAGGTAAAGCAGAAGCTGTCCGTTGCGCTGTCATAGCAGATGCTGCTGCGCACATCGCCCTTCAGACCCGTCCAGCTGTCCAGCAGCGCACCGGTTTTGGGATCCAGCAGCAGCAGACTGCCCGTTTCGCTGAGATATCCGGCTTTTCCGTCGTCGGTTCCCACCAGCAGATAGTCCTCGCACACATAGGCCCCGGCCCAGTAGAAGCCGCCCTTCTGCGTCCAGCGCCAGCAGGCGGTTTTTTCCTCCCGGTCACTGTCCGGGTTTTCATCGGTGATGGACAGGCAGACAAAGTTGGCCTCATCCGTTTCGCTGCGCCAGAAGCCGGTATAGAGATAGTCGCCATACACCGCAATGGGGCTGTTGGGCTGGCCGGTCAGCGGATCGTGATAGACCCACAGGGACTCCAGCGTTACCGCATCAAAGGCCTGAACGGTTCCGTCGGACAGACCCACAAACAGCATTCCCTTTGCATAGGTGGGCGGCGTGATGGCAAAGCTGGAGCTGCGCTCCATGGTGCCCTGGGCCAGAATTTCGCCGGAAATCCGATCCACCCGATACAGCTTCTGGCCCGCATAGGTGATGAGATCGCCGTTTACCAGCAGCGGGCAGCCTACGGCCTCACTGTCAAAGCCGGTGCCCACAGCGGTGGCCCAGTAAAGGGTGCTGCTTTCGCTGCTCACCGGCAGTTTTGCATCCAGCACGGTATTGTTGCTCAGGGCAGCGCCGCCGATGTTGCCCTCCGCGTCATAGGAGGTTCCCCGGAAATCGGCCCAGACCGCGGGAAGATTGGTTTGCAGCGTGGTATTTTCCGGTGCGGCGGCAAGGGTCATGGTCACCTGTGCCCGCAGACCCTCCGGTGTTTCCTCCACAGGCCAGACCTCCTCGCCCACCCGCAGAATCACCGCGCCGGTGGTTTCGTCATGATCGGTGGTAATCTGTCCGGTAACGCCCACATAGCCCGCCGCCGTCAGGGCATATTCATAGGTAAAGCCTTCGGAAAGGGCATAGGCATTGCCCTCCGGCCACACCCGATGTCCGGAAAGGGTATCGTTGAGATACAGCAGAGCGCCCTCCGGCTGGGTGGTGAGCACCATCTCCACCGGTGCGGCCTTGAGCACGGTGACGGTATAGATCGTCTCCACGCCGGGGGCATAATCGCA
Source organism: uncultured Oscillospiraceae bacterium (assembly GCA_964541085.1). Classification (GTDB taxonomy): domain Bacteria; phylum Bacillota; class Clostridia; order Oscillospirales; family Butyricicoccaceae; genus UBA4644. The sequence goes on from CAZIPA010000010.1 coordinate 49,299, forward strand.
GGTCACGGCGATCTCCACCCGTTCGGCCTCTGCCGTGCCGTTCAGCTCCAGCGTCAGGCCTTCGCCGGAGGTCAGCGCCTGTCCGTTGACCGTTCCGTGATAACCGGCGGCCCGATTGTCCACAAAGCGTCCGTTGTCCGCGTACAGCTCACCGGTCAGCTCCAGCTGCGTCACGGCAGCCGGTACCGTCACCTGATAGTCCGTCACCGTGGGAGTATAGCCTCTGGTTCCGTCGGGCTGTACCAGCGGGAGTGACTGCTCCATACAGGCGGCAGAAAGATTTTTCAGAGAGAGCTGGCGGCGCAGCGTCACCACATAATCCTGAGAATAGGTCACCACGCCGTCCTGCCGGCTGATCTGCACCGTCACGGTGTTGCCATAGCCGCTGCCGCTCATCAGCAGATTTCTCAGCATGGTTCCGGCGCTTTTGCCCGGCGTGATGTCTGCCGTCCGGGTTTTGCCGTCGTACAGACTGGAGGAGGTGAGCTGCTGATAGCTGGTCTGGAAGGTGGAGGCCGTCAGACCGCTTTCGATCCAGAGATACACGCTGGGCTCCGTATCGGGAACTGTGGCCGTATAGCTATGCAGCGCCGGGTCAAAGGTCTGCTCCAGCGGCAGACTGCCCCGCTCGGAGGGGCCGCCGCCCAGACTCAGACCGGAAAGACCGTTTTCCGTCTGCACCTCTGCCGTCATGGTCATGGCCGTGGTGCCGGTGGTAAAGCTGCGGGAGGCATGGAAATAGTCCTGCCAGGTGGCCACATAGGTATAATCCGACTGGGGATTCAGCCGATAGCGATACAGGCCGTTGGCGGCATTGTAGGAGGCATAGGGCACCTTTTGTCCGTTGGCATCATAGACTGCCAGCTCTACGCCCTCCTGGGTGGTGCGGATGTTCACCGCAACGCCGCCGGTATGCTGGAAGGTGAGAGTATAAACCGTTTCCTGCCCGCCGCCCTGCACCGTGACGGGAATAACGGTATCCGCCTCCGTGTTCAGGGTCACCGTGGCCGCCGTGCCGGAAGCCGTCTTCTGCCCGTTGACCAGCAGCGTATAGCCCCCGTCTTCCCCGCCAAAGCTTTCCGCCGTGATTTGCAGGGTGTTCACACCGGTGAGCACCTGATAGGTATAGTCCGTCACCGCCGGGTCAAAGGACGGCAGACCGCTCTGGGGCGCGCCGGAATCGTCCGTCACGGTGAGATTTTTCAGAGTAGGCGTGCGCACCAGCTCCAGCCGGGTATCCTGATACAGGGTCACGCCCTGTTCGTCCCCTGCGCACAGACGATAAATCACCGTATTGCCGGAAATACCCGTGTCCAGCACCTGAGAAATGCTGCTTCGGGCAGAGCGCAGCGTCTGTCCGACCCGGCTTTCTCCGCTTTCACCCACCGGCGTATAAATGGCATAGAGCGTGGGTGTATCATTCCAGGAAAGGCTCCCGTTATAGTCCCACCAGCTGTAAAGCTTGCCGGAATAGCTGTCGGGAATGGCCGCCTGCCAGCTGCGCCCGCCGGTGGCCTCCGGCGCAAACAGACTTTCCTCAAACTCCGTGCCGCCGCTGGCAGAAAGACGGAAGGTGTCCTGCACCAGCCAGTCCTCTTCCGGCAGTGCCACCGTCACCTGCTGCTGAGCGGGAACGGAAATACTTCCCTCTGCGCCGCAGCCGTCGCCCTCCATATGGAAGGTATAGTTCCCCGCCGGGAGCTCCAGCGTACCGCTGCCACTTTCATCCGCATAGCGCAGACCGTAGGCATTTTCCGCCCACAGTCCGTCGCCGGGCTGCCACAGGCCGCTGGTATCGGTAAAGCGCACGGAAAGGCTCTCGCCCTCCAGCTGGCCTCGATAGTCCTCCACGGCAGCGGTAATGGCTTCGGCCAGCGTTTCCGCCAGCACATCCTGTCCGTCCGCCGCGTCACAATACTGCTCCAGCGCCGCCTCATAGGCGGTTTTTGCCGCAGCCTGCACATCCGCGCTTTCCTGTGCATAATCGCCCATGGCGGCGATCAGCTTTTGCAGGCTGGCAGAGGGCTGGCTGTCCATGCGCCCGGTGATGCAGAAGAATCGAATCTCCGAGGCCGGACGGTCCAGCGCATAGCTGCCGTCCTCTGCACTGCGGGTAAAGTTGCCCGCAAAGCCGTCCACGGCATAAATGTTCCCCTGCTCCAGTCCGTCAAAGGTATGGTCGCTGTCCTCCAGCGCCTGTGCAACGGTCTGTCCGGCGGAATAGGAAAGCCGCTCCGGCGCGATCAGCAAACCGGAAGCCGTCTCTACCGTCAGATAAAACCAGCCGTCCGCGGCCAGTGCGCTCACCGGCAGCAGGCTCAGGGTCAGCAGCACTGCCAGCAGCAGGCTCAGCCCCCGTTTTGTCCCTTGTTTCATGTTCTGCCTCCTTGCTCGATTTCCAAACTTCAATACATACACAAAATCCATTTCAGCCACAGACGGTGCAGCCCATTCTGCCGCCGGGGCAGCAGCGCCACCGTGCGCTTCCAGAACTGTCTGGCCCAGTCAGCCTGCTCTGCCGTCATGGGGTGACTGCTGAACAGCGCCTCGCCGTGATAGCGGGCCATCTGCTCCAGCGCTGCGCCATAGCCCGGCTCCAGTGTTTCCGCCGGCTGACACAGGCTGTAAAAGGAGCCCCCCTTGCGATCCAGCTCCAGCCGGGGCAGCAGACGATCCAGTGCCAGTCCCACCTGACAAATGGCCTCGGCGTGGTTTTCCTGAGAAAACTGCCGGGCTCGCTGACGGCTGCGGGCACGGTATCGCAGGGCAAGGATTGCCAGCAGCAACAGCAGCAAAAGCAGCAGCGCCAGCGCCGCCAGCAGCACGATGGTTTTCAGGGGAAGGCCCTGCATCTGCGGCGTTTCGGTGGGATCCTCCGTCTGCTGGGGTGCGTCCGGCGTTTCCTCATCAGGCTCCTGTGCCTCCGGCAGAGAAGCGGCGCTTCCCGTGCCATTGCCGGAAAGACCGGTTTGCTGCTGGGTTTCCTGAGAAATGGTGTCCAGCAGCAGGGTATAGCCGGGGGTCAGCTCCAGCGGCAGCCACCCTGCGCCGTCCTGATAGACCTCTGCCCAGGGGTGGGCACAGGTATCGTCCAGCAAAATGGGCTCTCCCGGCTGGGCCTTCTGTGCCTGCACCTCCGTCAGCACAAAGCCCTCGGCATAGCGGGCCGGGATGCCGTAATAGCGCAGCGCCAGCACCGTCAGCGTGGCCGTCTGATATTCCGTCCCCTTCATGGTTTCATCCAGCGGCAGCGCCGGGCCGTCGGCCTCCCGCCCGGTCACATAGGTATCCAGAAAGGCAAGTGTGCTGCGCTGGGCCTCCTCCGGTGTCAGAGAGGACGGGTCGCCATAGGCTTCGCAGCACTGATCCAACAGCGGCTTCAGCAGCGTCAGCGCCTCCTGGGGCACCGCCAGCGACTGCTCCGTTAAAAATGCCCGCCAGCTGCCCTCGGCACTGAGATAGTCCTGCCCGGCCTCCGTATGATTCTGATAATATTCCACCACCCTTTGGGCGGTTTTTTCCGGCTGCGTCAGCACCCGCAGGGTATATTGCCGTGCGCCTTTCCAGCCCCGTGCCGAAAGGGCGGAGCTTTCCAGCGAAAGCACATCCTGCGCCTGTTCTCCCGCCCCGGCAAGGCCGCAGGGAATGTAGACCCATGCGCTGCACCCGCCGGTATTTTCAATGGTAATGGTCTGGGTTTCCGGCAGTGTTTCCATCGACTGCACCGCCGTCCAAAGCTGGCTGCGGGGATCAAAGCCCGCCCGATGGAGCCAGTAAATCAGGTCGCTGTGCTCTGCCAGCGTCTCCCGGGAAAAGGCGCTCCAGCGGCTGTTTTCCAGCACATCTCCGGTAAAGCCCCGGAGATACAGCGCCTCGGGCTGTTCCATGGTGACCACCAGCCGGGTATCGCTCTGCGCGGGCTTTTCCCAGGCCTGAGAAAGATCGCCCTCCGGCAGCACCGCGTCCTCCGTCTCATAGCGCAGCGCATGGAGCCATTTGCGGCCGCTTTCTCCCAGTCGGGCGCTGAGCGTTTCCTCCCGCCAGGCCGGAACCAGACCGGATACCAGCGCCAGAATCATCGGCACCAGCAAAAGCAGCGCCAGCTCCGGCAGAAACTGCCGGTCTTTTTTGTCCTTTGGCACATCGGGCAGCAGCACAAGGGTACACAGCAGCCCTGCCGCCATCCAGCTCTGGCCCTTTTCCGGCTGAAGCAGCAGCACCGCCCCTGCCGTAAGAACACACAGTCCCGCACCGCACAGTCTGCGGCTTTTTCCGGCCAGACGGCTGCAAAGCAGCGCCAGCAGCAGCGTCATCACACAGCAGAAGAGCACTGCACTGCCCTGCGCCGCATCTCCTGTCCGGGGCAGAAAGAGCCGTCCCCGGGCTTGGGTCAGAATGGTACAGGCGGAGGCATAAACCCTTTGCCAGCCGGAAAAAATCCTTCCGTTGGCCACAATCGCCGTCAGCAGACACACACCGGGCAGCAGCAGCCGCACCGTGCGCAGCGGAGAAAACCGTTCTCCCGCCGCAGCCAGCACCGTTCCCAGCAGGGCACACGCCAGCGTCAGCAGGGGATTTCCGACGGAAATCCAGCCGCACACCGCCTCCAGCAGCGCCAGCAGCCCGCCGAGGGTCAAAAGTCCGTCTGCCAGCGGACGCAGCAGCGCCGGGGCAGTCTGCTCCCGGGGGCGGAGAGAAAGTCCCGCATCCATTTGCTTTTTCATGGGCTTCCCTCCTTAAAGCTCCAGCTCCGCAAGCTGTTCCCGATAATGCTCCGGATCGAAAATCAACGCGCCCTGTGCCTCTGCCTCCGGACGGCAGGAAAGCACGGTCAGCCGTCCCAGCTGTCCCAGCTGAAGGGCCTCCCGGGCCACAGGGCCGGTAATGTACAGAATATGAGAAATCACCGCTTCTCCGCAGCCGCGCAGCAGCAACTCCGCACCGGAAGCGCCTTCCGTCTCTTTTGCCGCCAGCAGACGGGGCAGCAGCGCCGCCAGATCGTCCAGAGAACGCAGCTCCTGCAAAACACAGCCGCCGCTTTCGCCGTCATTCCACGCCACGGTAAAGGAAAGCCCGTCCTCCAGCAGGGTCTGACAGACGGAAATCACCGCATCGGCCTGTGCGTCCGTTTCCTCCGGCGTTGCAGTCTGCGTCCGCTCCCAGAATACCAGCACCGACCGGCGCACCGGCAGGGAGGGATCCCGCACCACCAGCCGATCCAGCTTGCCGGAAAGCTTCCAGTGGATCTGCCGGGGACTGTCGCCCGGCTGATATTCCCGCAGCTGCCACACCTCGGAGAGATCGTAGCCGGGCTTTTCCGCAGAATAAACCTCGCTGTCATCGGGACAGTTGGCATCGGCGGAGACGAGAATGGTCTGGGGGAAGCAGGCGGGCTGCACGGTGATCTGAGCGGCGGCGCTTACCCCGCAGGGCACACCCGCAACGCCGAAGGGATCATACAGCTCCAGCTTTTCCGGCTGAAGCACCACTCTGCCGCAGTGACGGCTGGAAAAATCCAGCGAAACGCTGTGGCTTCCCCGTCCCGGCGCAAACACCGGCACTGTCAGCTGTTCCTGTCCGCCGGTGAGCAGATTGGTCATGCGCAGACGGCAGACGCCGTGGCCCACCGGCAGAATCCCGGGATTGTGCAGCGTCAGCGTCACGCTTCCCCGGGCGTTCCGCTCCAGATCGGAGGGGGCCGAAATCTCCAGCCGCAGTCCCCGCCGCCGGAGCAGCTGAAGCAGCACCGAGCCCAGCGGCAGCAGCACCAGCGCCAGCGGCAGCACCAGCAGCCAGCGGCTGCCCCAAAACAGGCAGACCCCGCCGGACACCAGCAGCAGAAGAAGATAACAGAGTCTGCCCATCATGCGTTTCCGCTGCGGCGGGTCTGGGGCATTTCCACGCTCTTCAGGATGGACTGCACCAGCGCCTCCGGCTTTTGCTCCAGCATACGGGCACGGGTATTCAGCATCAGACGGTGGCAGCACACATCCGGGAACACTGCCGCCACATCCTCCGGTGTGACATAATCCCGGCCTGCCACAAAGGCATAGCTCTTGGCCATGCGGCACACAGCCAGCGCACCACGGGGGCTCAGACCCAGCAGCACCATGGGATCCTTTCGGGTGGCCTCGGCCAGACGGGTGACATATTCATACACCGCGTCCTTGATTTCCACCTGCGCGGCCTCCTCCTTCAGCTGCCGCAGCTGGGCAATATCCACCACGGGGGTGAGGGCCTCCAGAGGATTTTTGCTGTGCCGCTGCTTCAGAATGTTCACCTGACTCTGAAAATCCGGATAGCCCATGGACAGACGGATCAGAAACCGGTCCAGCTGAGAATTGGGCAGCAGCTGGGTTCCGGCAGAGCCGGCGGGGTTCTGGGTGGCCAGCACCACAAAGGGCTCCGGCAGAGGATAGGTCTCCCCGTCCACGCTCACATGACCCTCCTCCATGGCCTCCAGCAGCGCCGACTGGGTTTTGCTGGAGGTGCGGTTGATTTCGTCCGCCAGCAGCAGATTGGTCATCACCGCACCGGGCTTGTATACAAAGCGGCCCTGCTCCCGGTCATACACGCTGAAGCCGATGATATCCGAGGGCATGGTATCGGAGGTAAACTGCACACGGCGGGTCTCCAGCCCCAGCACCCGGGAAAAGGCCATAGCGGTGGTGGTTTTTCCCACGCCGGGCACATCCTCCATCAGCACATGACCGCCGGCCAGAATCGCCATGAGGATTTTGGCCATGATTTCATCCTTACCTACCACGACAGTGCCGATCTGCCGCAGAATCTCCTGTACTTTTTCACGCATATTGCTTCCTCCGTTTTTGGTCCGTTATGGAAATGAAATGGTTTTCCGTGCCCGGATCGGGTTCCGGGTCAGGCTCGGGGTCGGGTTCGGGGTCAGGTTCCGGCTCCGGCTCCGGCTCCGGCTCCGGGTCAGGTTCCGGCTCAGGCTCGGGCTCAGGTTCGGGCTGTGCGGCCCAGTCCGGGTCAGGTTCGCCGCAGAGGACGCATTCCCCGTCTTCAAACACATGGGGATAGCTGTCCGCAAAGGCGCCCTCCTCTTCCCGGACAAACACCATGCCGCAATCCGGACATTCCACCGTCTCATGGCTGCAATCGCATTCGGACTCCACCGGATGCAGACTGCCGAAGCACACATCCCCGTGATAGGTCCAGCACACCTCGCAGCACCAGTCAAAGCCGTCCCAGGCATAGCTGTGAGTTTCCCGGCTGCCGAGCACCTCTTCACCGCAGACGCTGCAAATCTCCCAGTGTGCCTGTCCGTCGGAATAGAGATCGGGCCGGTGTCCCTGGGCCGGAACAGCCTCCCGCCGCTCCATACCGCAATCGGTGCAGAGATAGATATTTTCACCGTCCTGAGCGCAGGTGGCGGTACACGCCTGATAGCTCCAGCCGTGGGCTTCCTCCTGTACCGCGCCGCAGCGGCGGCAGTGCTTTTCGTGGAATTCTTCGCTTTCCACCGCATGATATTCCCAGTCATGCTCCTCCGGCTGACTGACATAGTTTCCGCAGTCCGGGCAGTAATAGGCGCAGGTTCCGTCGCCGCAGTCCTGCATCTCCGCATTTGTATGGGGGCATTCCTGCACCTTGCCGCAGCTGGAGCACACCAGCCGGGTGTGGCCGTCCACCAGCTCCTCCTGATAATCGTGGTTGACCTGTCCCTTGCCGTTCAAAAAGGTCACGCAGAAATCGCTGCCCCGCTGTCCGCCGCCGATATCGCTGCCATAGGCCAGCGTGTACCGCAGCACCAGCACATCGCCGTCCTCCAGCTCATAGCCGGACAGGGCCGTGCCGGGATAAAAGGTTCCGCCGCCGATGGAATACATCCAGCCGGAAGCCTGGGTAAAGTCAAACTCGCCCACGGAATACTCTTCCGCCCCGTTCATCTGATAGCCCCGGAGATAAATGCTTCGCCACAGGGCCGCATAGGGGGAGTTTTCCCCGAAGATTTCGTCAATGTGGGCCAGGATCTCCTCCGAGGTGCTGCCATAATCCCGCCAGAGGCCGCTGAGTGCGTTGACCCGCCGGGCCATATTGGTGCCGTCGCCCAGCCGGGTGAGATAAAACTGGCTGTCCAGCGATCCGTTG
>CAZIPA010000011.1:0-53707 GCA_964541085.1 uncultured Oscillospiraceae bacterium
TTGCAGGCTCCGAAAAGCCTTGTATTTGTAGTTTTCCTATTTTATAGGGTACATATGATGTAACGGTCAACACACTGTTTCTGAATGCGGAACGACTGAAGAACGCACCCGCATACGAAGTGCTGTTCTATCTGTATCACGAGCTGCGGCACGCAATGCAATATCTTTGTCCGCAGCTGTTTTGTGAGCAAATACAGGAAAGCAGATTTTATGTTGTGCTATACAACGGCGTGTGCTTTAAGCTGGTGGGAAACGCGTGGAAAGAATGCCGTCTGGAGGGCCCGGAAGAATACTTCACCCATATTTACAAAAGTCTCCCCTATGAGATGGATGCAAGCACATTTGCCTACGAAAAAACGAAAGCTCTCTGCGGTGATTCCCCTGCACTGACAGATCTGTATCAATTCTGGATGCCGGCACAAAGGCCAGACTATGATGCGTGCCGAACCGTGTTTCAGCGAATCGAAGCGTTCCTGTAATGCGGGCCTGCACATTCCCCATCCCATCCGGGCTTTGCAGGTTTGTCAAATATACTGGCCAGTGAACTCGTTGGGAGCAAGCCGCCCAAAGGGCTTCACGGGAAAGTTGTTGGAGCTGCGGTTATGGGCGGCAATCCGTTTTTAATAAAAGATTCATCCGGCAGTTATCTATGCTTTATAAAAAGAGACTGTTTTCGGCAGGAAAAAGAGTTTCCTCTCCAACCTGAAGGGCAAGCCTACCAATTCCGAGTTCATCTCCACGGTCACCGACCGCCTCCGTCTGGAGCAAAAACGGGTGGGGATGTAAATTGACCTTTCCGTTTCCTTCCTAATGCAAAAAAAGAACAGGCACGACCGTAGTCCTGCCTGCTCCGGAATATCGTTTGACGGCAGAGAGTGCTCCTTTGAGACACTCCCTGCTTTTTTACTGCCGCCGCATCTGCCGCAGAAACAGCAGAATGGCCGCGATGCCCGCCGCCGCACCGTAGCCCAGCACCCACCAGAGATGGGGCAGCGCCTGTGACCAGCTACCGCTGAGCACCGCCCGCTCCAGCTCCACGCCGTGGACAAAGGGCAGCGCATAGGCGATTTTGCGAAAAGTGCCGCCTACCAGCTCCAGATCAAACCAGGTACCGCTGAGCCATGCGGAAAGATTGGTCAGCAGCGCACCGCAGATGCCGCCCACCTGCCGGTCTGTAAACACGCTTCCGCACAGCAGGCCCAGCGCAATATACAGCACCGCAATGGGCAAAATCAGCAGCACGGCATACAGAATATGGATAGTCAGCTGGAGTCCCAGACACAGGGCCGCCAGATAGCAGAGCACGCACTGGCCTACGGCGATGGGCAGCATGGGCAGCGTATAGCCCAGAATAAACTCCGGCGGGGTCATGGGCGTGGTGTACAGCCGCTGCAGCAGGGCACTCCCCCGATCCCGGGAAATGACCGTTGCGGAAAACAGGGTCAGAAAGGACAGGCCGAACACGGTGATCCCCGGTGTCAGGCGGTCAATGGCAAACAGACTCACCGGAATGTTGGCCTGAATGGCGCTGAGCAGCAAAATCAGCACCAGCGGAAATCCCAGCCCGAAAAACAGATTGATGGGATCCCGCAAGATTTCCTTTGTGTTCCGGCTGGCAAAGGTCAGCAGCTTCATGTTCCCTCCCCCTCCCTGATGATACGGATAAACGCCTCTTCAAAGCGGTCTGTTCCGGCAAGGGCCTTGATGCCGGCCACGGTATCGCAGCACAGCAGGCGGCCATCCTTCATCACCGCCACCCGGTCGGACAGGGCCTCGGCCTCTTCCATATAATGTGTGGTCAGGATGATGGTCACCCTTCCCTTCAGGGCACGGATCACATCCCAGAGCTCGCTTCTTGCCAGCACATCCAGCCCCAGCGTGGGCTCGTCCAGAAAGAGGATTTCCGGCTGGCTCACCAGCGCCATGGCGATGCTGAGACGACGCTGCCAGCCGCCGGAGAGCTTGCCCGCCCGACGGTGGAGCACCGATTGCAGACCCAGCGTTTCCGTCAGCTCGTTTGCCTTTTTCCGGCTTTTTTCACGGGAAAAGCCATGAACGCCGCACATCAGCCGCAGATTTTCCTCCACGGAAAGATTGGGCGCGACGGCAGTCTCCTGGGGCGATACGCTGATGATGCCCTTGACCTCCGCCCCCTGGGTGAGAATGCTTTTGCCGCCCAGCCAGGCCTCTCCGCCGGTGGGCCGGGTGAGGCAGGACAGCATTTTGACGGTGGTGGTTTTGCCCGCGCCGTTGACACCCAGCAGCGCCAGCAGCTCGCCCTGCTCCACGGTCAGATTCAGATCGCGCACCGCCGCAATGTCTCCATATTGCTTACTGAGATGCTGTGTCCGGATGGCCTCCATCCTCCCTGCCTCCTTTGGTAAAACGATATTTCAGGCCCTCATACAGGTCGGTCATCACGGCGTTGATTTCCTCTGTGGGCCAGTCCAGATAATGGGTGGCCAGCATGACGGCGATGCCGTGTACATAGACCCAGCTTTCCAGATGAAAGCGCATGGCCAGCTCCCGGCTCAGGCCGGTGTTCCGCTGGATCAGCTGATACAGGCCCTCCAGCTCCTCTCCTTCCGGGGCCGGGGCTTCATGGGTACGATCCCGCATGAACAGCAGACGGAACAGCTCCGGCTCCTCCCGGGCAAACTGAATATAGGCCATGCCGCTGGCCTTGTAGGGCGGCAGTGCGCCCGCATTCATGGCCTGTGTCAAACGGCTCTGATAGATGTTATAAGCGGCGGAAAGCAGCGCCTGCTGCACCTCCTCCATATTGCGGAACAGGCCGAAGATGGGTTTTACGGAACAGTCCAGCCGTGCGGCCAGCGCCCTTGCGGTGACAGCCGTCAGGCCGTCCTCCCGCACAAGCTCCAGCGCGGCCTGCACGATCTCTTCCCGGGTATAGCGTTGTTTCGGCGGCATGAGAAGGCCCCTTTCATGAAGTAACTTTTGTTGCGCAGCATTTGTTGCTTCTTTTATGCTATCAGATTTTCTCCGGTTTGTCAACAAAAAAGAGAGACTGCCGAAAAAGCAGTCTCTCCGTAGTTTCATCTTACCGCTGGGGCAGGATGCTGCCCGCCGTATGGGCATGACAGATGGCCAGCGCCAGCGCGTCTGCCGCGTCGTCCGGACGGGGAATGCTCTTCAGATGGAGAATCTGACGGGTCATTTCCATCACCTGCTTTTTCTCCGCCTTGCCATAGCCCACCACGGCCTGTTTCACCTGAGAGGGCGTATATTCAAAGGGCAGCAGACCCCGTTCGGCACAGGCTGCCACGATGACACCCCGGGCCTGAGCCACCTGAATGCCGGTGGTAATGTTGGTGTTGAAAAACAGCTCTTCAATGGCCACCGCATCCGGCTTGACGGTATCCAGCAGGGTACGCATATCCCGGGAGATCTCCAGCAGCCGATGGGCCATTTCCGTGCCCGCCCGGGTGGTTATGGCACCGTAGCACAGCATTTTCTGCTGTCCGCCGCTGCTTTCGATGGCTCCGTAGCCCACAATGGCATAGCCCGGATCCACCCCGAGAACAATCATGCCTCCATCATCCGTTCCGCCGCCCGCAGAATGCCCAGCTTGCCGGATTCATAGGTCAATCCGCCCTGCAAATAGCAGGTATAGGGTGCCCGCAGGGGGGCATCGCAGCTGAGCTCAATGGACGAGCCCTGAATGAAGGCTCCCGCCGCCATAATCACCGGATCCTCATAGCCGGGCATATCTCCGGGAATGGGGCTGGCAAAGCTGTCCACCGGAGAGGCTGACTGGATGCCCTGACAGAACCGGATCAGCGGCTGGGGGTCGCCGAAGTCGATGGTCTGAATGATGTCATAGCGCAGCTCCTCCGCCGTGGGAGAAACCCGATAGCCCAGCTCCTGCATCACACCGGCGCAGAATGCCTCGGTTTTGACTGCCTGCGCCGTCACATGGGGGGCCAGAAACAGGCCCTGATACAGGCTGCGGTTCACATTCAGTGTGGCGCCGCATTCTCCGCCGATGCCCGGCAGGGTCATCCGGGCCGCTGCCCGCTCTACCAGATCGGCTCTGCCTGCGATATAGCCGCCGCAGGGGGCCAGACCGCCGCCGGGATTTTTAATCAGGGAAGCCGCCTGAAGGTCCGCCCCGTGCTGGATGGGCTCGGTCTCGCAGACAAACTCACCGTAGCTGTTATCCACCATGGCCACCAGCTCCGGCCGCACGGCCTTGACCATCTGACACAGATGGCCGATTTCCTCCGGCGACAGGGTTTTGCGGATGCCGTAGCCCCGGCTGCGCTGGATAAACACCGCCGCCACATCCGGCGCGGCGATGGCCTCCAGAATGGCCGGCTCATCGGGCAGACCGTCCTTCAGGGGCACCTCCCGGAAGCCGATGCCATAATCGGCAAAGCTTCCCGGCACGGCTCCATGCTTGCCCACCACGGTTTCCAGCGTGTCATATACACCGCCGGTAATGCTCAACAGTGTCTGTCCCGGACGGACACAGGCGAACATGGCACAGGCGATGGCGTGAGTGCCGTTGACAAAGCTGGTACGCACCAGCGCCCGCTCTCCACCCAGCACCCGGGCATAGATTCGCTCCAGCTTGTCTCTGCCGGTATCGTCATAGCCATAGCCGGTGGTTCCGTTAAAATCCGAGGTCTGCACCCGTTCCGCCGCGAAGGCCTTCAGCACCTTTTCCGTATTGTGCAGCGCAATGCGGTCGATCTCCGCAAACCGGCCGGAACAGCGGGCCTCTGCCCGTGCGGCCAACTCCTGCATTTTCTGATTCATTGCAAGCTTGCTCCTTTGGTAAATTACAGCTCCAGCATGGCAGCTGCTGCCAGCAGAGCGCCGGTCTGCTGAATGTCCCGCAGATTGACGATCTCGCCGGGAGAATGCACATGACGGCAGGGAATGCTGACGCAGCCGGCCAGAACGCCGCTGCGGGATGCCTGCATGGTGCGGGCATCGGTCGAGCCGCCCAGCAGAATCTCATCCTGCCAGACGATTCCCGCCTGTTCCGCCGCCCGGCGCAGATGGGCTACCACCTGGGGATTAGCCTGCATACCGCCATCCTTCAGCTTGATGGCAGGGCCGCCGCCCAGACGCACCTGATTGCGCTGGTGAGGCAGCTGCTCCGGCGTGTCCGCCGCCACGGTCACATCCACCGCAATACCCATATCCGGCTGAATGGCAAAGGCCGCAGTGCCCGCGCCCCGGCAGCCAACCTCCTCCTGCACGGAGAAGACAAAGTACAGATCGTTGGGGCTGTTTTTCACCTGCTCCATCGCCAGCAGCAGGGCAATGCAGCCGGAAAGATCATCGGTATAGGGACTCATGAGATTGTCCCCGGCCAGCAGCACCGGCTGTGCGTCAAACACGCACACAGAGCCGATGGGGGCCAGCTTTTCCGCCTCCTCCCGGCTTTTTGCGCCGATGTCGATAAACAGGTCGTGAATGTCCACCTCGCCGGGAGTTTTGCCGCCGATCCCGGCATCCTTATCCGGCCAGATGCTGCCGCGAACGCCGCTCTCCGTGCGCACGGACGCACCCACCAGAGAAAAGGCCGCATGACCGCCCAGCGGCTCAAACCGCAGGAAGCCTCTTGCGTCCACATCGGTAATCATCATGCCGATCACATCCATGTGGGCAGGGATCATCAGCTTTTTGCCCGGGCCCTTTTTATGGCAGATCACATTGCCCATGGTGTCCCGATAGACCTCGTCCACAAAGGGGCGGGCCAGCTCTGCCAGCAGCTCCGCCTGGGGTGCCTCCAAACCGGAAGGCATGGCAACGCCGGTCAGTCTGCGCTGCAATTCCAGAATTTTCTGCATCATGACCCCTCCTTACTGGTTCAGGAACGCAGCCAGCAGCTTGCCGGCCTGTTCCGCGTCGGCTTTATCATAGGTTTCCGCGGGAGAATGAATGTGGCGGGTGGGAATGCTCACACAGGTGGCGGCCACATTTTCCAGCGCCCTCTGCATGGAAGAGGTATCCGTACCGCCGCCGGTCATAACCTCCTCCTGCCAGCAGATGCCGTTTTCCCGGGCGGTCTGCCGCAGCATGGCATTCAGCGCAGGACTGCAAATCACGCTGGAATCCTTGATCTTAATGGTGGGGCCTTTGCCCAGCGTGCGGGTGGCCTGTTTTCTGGGAGAGGCGGGGGTATCATCCACGCCGCACACATCACAGGCAATGCCATAGGTGGGACGGATGGCCTGTGCTGCGCTGAGGGCACCCCGGCAGCCCACTTCCTCCTGCACGGAGAAGACATAATAGATATCAAACGAGCTCTGCTTTACCTGTTCCATGGTCAGCAGCAGCACCACGCAGCCAATGAGATCATCCGCATAGGGGCCGACGATGCAGTTGCCCGCTGCCAGCTCCGGCACACCCTCAAAGGCGGCCATATCGCCGATTTTCACCAGCTGCTCTGCCTCTTCCCGGGAGGAAGCGCCGATATCCAGATACAGATCGCCGTAGCGCATCCGGCTCCAGGGTGCGGACAGGGTACGGGAAGTCTCTCTGGCACGAATCACGCCATGGGTGCCGTTGGGAAAGACCACACGGCAGTTGATCAGGCTCATGGGATCGTGACCGCCGATGCCGTCAATATCCACAAAGCCCCGTTCATCCACGCCGATGACGATAAAGCCGATGGCATCCATATGCGCCGCCAGCATCACCTTTTCGCCGGTGCCTTGTTTGTGGCAGATCAGATTGCCCATGGCATCGGTGGTGATTTCATCCACAAAGGGCTCTGCCAGCTGCCGCAGCACCTGGGCCACGCCGGTCTGCTCCGAGCCGGAGGGACGGGCCGCCGCCGCCAGCTGACGATGGAGTTCCAGAACATCAAACATTCAGCTCACCTGCTTCCCTGATAACAATTTCCGCCAGATGCCGCACCTCTTCCAGATCGGGAAGATAGAGCACATTGCAGGCGCAGTGAATATAACGAACGGGGGCGGAGATTCCGAAGGCGATGGCACCGGGGCCTTCAATGGCCCGGGAGGAATCGGTGGAGCCGTTGGCCGAGCGGCGATACTGCCACCGGACACCCTCTGCGTCCGCCTGCTTCAGAACCTGTTCCCGGAAGGCCCGGGGATAGACCGTGCCCTTGTCCAGCAGAGACACCACAGCGCCCTGCCGTTGGCAGCAGGACTGTTTATGGGAAGGAATCTCCGGCATATCCGCAGCCGTCGTTCCCTCCAGCGTGAGGATTCCGCCGGGCTCCAGCCGATGCACCGCCACCGCAGCGCCCCGGGAGCCGATCTCTTCCCCAACGGTAAAGACAAACCAGGTATCATATTCCAGCGGCTGCTCCAGCAGCTTGAGCATCACGGCACAGCCTGCCCGGTCGTCCAGCGCCTTGGCCTTGACGCAATCCACACCAAAGGGAATGTAAGCGCTGTCAAACATCACCGGGTCGCCGGGTCTGGCCAGCGCCTCCGCCTCCTTTTTGCTCTTGCAGCCCATATCCACATAGAGACTGTTCAGCGCGGGGGCGTTTTTCCGCTCCTCCGGGGTAGTCAGATGTACGGCCTTCAGTGCGATCACGCCGGAGGTCTTTTTCGTGCCTACCCGCATTCTGCGGCCGATGAGCACCCGGGGATCCACGCCGCCCACCGGAGAAAGACGCAGCATACCGTCCTCGGTAATGTCCCGCACCAGAAAGCCCACCTCGTCCATATGGGCGCACACCATCATGGGGCGCTTTCGGGGCTTTTCGCCCTTTTTGAACACAAACAGATTGCCCAGCGCATCGGTAAACAGCTCCTCTGCATAGGGCCGGGCCTGTTCCTGAATGAACTCCCGCACCGCGTCCTCATAGCCGGCCACGCCGTCCAGCTGACACAGCTGTCTCAAAAGCTCCTTCATTTTCCGCAGCCTCCTTCCAGCGACAGAATCAGCTCCGCCGTCAGGCGGCCTACGCTTTCAATATCCTCCATCCGCACCAGCTCCACGGGAGAATGCATATATTTCAGGGGCAGAGAAAGCACCAGCGTGGTGCAGCCCTCCCGCTGAATCTGCATGGGCCAGCCGTTGGTATAGCTGCATCCCGGGCAGCTTTCTGCCAGATAGGGGATCTCCTTGGCCCTGGCAACCTCCATGGCCTGCCGTGCCAGCCGGGGATCGCTGTTGGCGCCCACGGAAATCACCGCACCGTCCCCCAGCTTCGCGCACACATTGGGCGCGTCACCGGTGCGGGCATGGGTCACATCCACGGCAATGGCATAGTCCGGATGCACCTTGTATCCATTGGAAATGCCGCCTTCATAGCCGGTTTCCTCCTTGGTGGAGGCAGACAGCACCACATTCACCGGCAGCTGTTTTCCGGAAAGCAGCTCCATGGTGTGCAGCAGACACACCAGACAGGCCCGGTCGTCAAAGGCCTTGCCGCAGATAGCGCCGCTCTTCAGCTCCAGCATATCGTTGGCAAAGGTCATAAAGTCGCCCACATGGAAGACTTCTCTGGCCTGCGGGCCGGTCATGCCCACATCCAGCACCATTTCGGGAATGGGGACAGAGCGCTTCTGATCTCCTGCCTTTTGCAGATGGGGCGGCATCGCCGCCACAATGCCCAAAAGCTCCTGCCCGTCCCGGGTGCGCACCGTCAGCTCGCTGCCCAGCAGCATCCGCTGATCCACGCCGCCCTCAGTGGTAAAGCGCAGGAAGCCCTCTTCCGTAACCTCCGTAACGGTAAAGCCGATCTGGTCGATATGGGCATCCAGCAGCACCGTCTTCGCACCGGGAATGCCGCAGTCCTTCCAGCCCAGCACATTGCCGAAGGCATCCACCTCCACACGGTCGCACCAGGGCTCCATCAGCTCCCGGGCGATTTCCGCCACCCGGAACTCATCGCCGGACACGCCATGTGTCTCCGTCAGCTTCCGGATCTTTTCCTGTAAGGTCAATTCCGATACACCTCTTTCTATCTGATTTCTGTGGTATTGGTCGATTGCAGAGCTCGAACCTGCTCCTTGAAATATTTGCCCCGCAGCATGAAATTGGGGAACTGATCAAAGGAGGCACAGGCCGGACTGAACAGCACGATATCGCCGGGCCGGGCCAGCTGCTGCGCCTTTTGAATCACTGCGTCCAGCCGGTCAAAGCGCAGAATCTCCGGTGCGCCGGGGCGATAGCCGGGGGCCGCCAGAACCGCCGCCTGAATCTTTTCCGCCGTCGCGCCGCACAGCAGCAGCAGCTTCACCTTTTCCGGCATCAGCTCGCCCAGCCGGTCAAAGGGAATGTGCTTGTCATAGCCGCCGGCAATGAGGATCACCTTTTGAGAAAAGCTCTTCAGTCCGGCAATGGTGCGTGTGGGACTGCTGCCGATGGAATCGTTGTACCATTTCACGCCGTCCAGCTCCCGTACCAGCTCCAGCCGATGCTCCACGCCGCCGAAGGTCTTTGCCACCTGCTCCATCACCGCCGGAGTAACCAGTCCCCGCAGCGCTGCACAGGCCGCCATATAGTTTTCAATGTTGTGTACGCCGGGGATGCGGATATCCGCTGTTGCCATCAGCGGCGCGCCGTTGTCGGCGATGCAGCCGTCCTTCAGACAGACCCCCTCGGTCAGGGTGTTCTGCCGGGCGAAAAACCGCACCTGCCCCGGAGCCTGCGGTGCCAGCGCCCGGGTCAGCTCGTTGTCATAGTTCAGCACCAGCACATCCTCCGGCCCCTGTGCCCGGAAAATGTTGCACTTGGCGCTGATATATTCCTCCATGTCCCGGTGCACATCCAGATGATTGGGGCTCAGATTGGTAATCACGGCGATGTGGGGTGTTTTTTCCATGCTCATCAGCTGGAAGGAGGACAGCTCCAGCACGGCCACATCCTCCGTCTGCATGAGCCCGGCCTGATCCAGCAGCGGTGTGCCGATATTGCCGCCCAGCCAGACCTTTTTTCCCGCTGCCCGCAGCATCTCCGCAATGAGCGTGGTGGTGGTGGTCTTGCCGTCACTGCCGGTTACGGCAATCATCCGGCAGGGACAGACCTGGAAAAAGACCTCCATCTCCGAGGTGATCTGCGCACCGCTGGCCTTTGCCTCCAGCAGGGCGGGATGGTCGGGCCGCAGACCCGGCGTGCGGAAGATGATATCCCCCTCCAGCCCCTCCAGATAGTGCTCTCCCAGAATCAGGCGGACGCCCTTTTCCCGCAGCTCGGATGTGATTTCTCCCAGCTGCTCCTCTGTTTTTTTATCCCGGGCCGTGACCTGCGCCCCGGCCTGTGCCAGCAGCCGCAGCAGCGGACGGTTGGAAACGCCGATGCCGATGACGGTCACACGCTTGTCCCGGATGCCGTTCAGATATTCCTGTAATGTCACACAAAAGCCTCCTGTCGGCAAAATGACTCTTTGCCTTCAGTATACTCCATTTTCCCTTTTCCCGCAACCTAAAAACCGCGCTGCCGCCGGGAAAAAATAAAAAAGCGGCAAGTCCGAAGACCTGCCGCCTGTGGAGCTGGAAACGTGACTTGAACACGCGACCTGCTGATTACGAATTATGAAATACGCTTTTCACAGCTTTTCACAGTTTGCAATAAACCTTGATTTTATGCGGTTTTGCGGCGTTTTTCCTTTCTTCAAACTCAACTCATTTTTGTGCCTTGCGATAACTTTAAGACACAAACAAGACACCAAAAACAAGGCGGTTTTTCTCTGATGAGGTCATAATGCTGCATTGATTTTCTGAGGAATGGAGCAAAACGCAGTAACAGAGATTTGCTTAAATTTTGCTTGCACTTTTGCTTAGAGTTTTGCTATAGCAAAAAGGTAAATTGTCAATGAAAATCAAATAAACATACCCGATGTGTAAATAAGTGGAGCATATAAGCTATGCCCCACTTGTACCGATGCAATATAAATTATCCGTTGACAAGCTCAATAGTGAAATAGAGCGTTCCAGTGTAAGTACCCGCCGCAATAGTGGTAGGTCTATAAAGATTTAAGTAAATCAAGCCATATTTCACAGGCTGTAAATTGTTCCCCTCAAATACTGCTACCGTGCTATCGGCTGCGTTTATTGACGTTCCTGCGTTCAACTCATAATCGTGCCTGTTAATATTCACCTTTGCAAAATCAACTCCGTTTGTACTCATCAGCTTTATATAGCTATCCTCAATAATGCCTGTATCTGTTGTTGTAATATCAACGGTATATGTTTTGGCATAGTCTACGGACACAATCACCGATTGCCCCGCATTGAGGTTAAGGCTGTTTGCAGTGATATATAATTCTCTGCCGCTGTTCAAAGAGATTTCGGAGGGTATGTTGATTTCATAAGATGCTGTCGGCGTACTCATTGTTTCGCTGCTGCCGCTTTTGGTATATTTGATAGTTGTACTTGCATCGGTTTCGTTGGCTGCATAGGCAGTTACAGAGAATGTAAAGCAGAATATCAATGCAAAGCACAAAGCAATTTTAATTGTTCGCTTCATTGTTTTACCTCCAATCTTGTTACAACATCTGCACCGTTCAGCTTTTCCATTGTATCAAGGTCATAACACGAATATCTGATTATGCCCTCATAATAGACACCTGCTGAAAGAGGCTGCAACAACTCAATTTCTGTAATTTCTTCACTTGGCGCAATCATATCGGAAGTGTATAGCTCTGTATCATCAAGGAAAAGGGAAACAGTAAAATAGCAGTTGTTTCCGCTTGGGTTATAGAAATAGGCACTTTGCGCCGTTTGCTCTGCTTGCAAGCGGATTTCTTCAAAGCAGGGTATAGCAATATTCCCTGTTTGCTCGGTTGTTGCTGCTTGCGTTTCTGCTGTCTGTGTGCCTGTGTTCATTGTGGCAATTCTTGCGCCTAAAAACGCCCCTGAGAACATCAGCACAAAGGTAAGCAGAATAAGAACAGCGTTTTTTAATTTGTTCTTCGTCATAATTGCCGCCTCCTTTGCATCGGTACACTTATAGCATACCTGAGCAGCAGCGAAAACAACAGGCAAAGCAGGTGGGTTATTTCTTCCATCGTCTTATAGTGGAATTATCAGCAGGGCAATAATCTATAACACCTGCTGTTGTGTCGGCTATTATATCCGCTGCATAGTGCTTTTGCGGCTCTATAAAGTCGGGTATTTCCAAATGCAGACGATTACAGCAAGGGCAGTAAAAACGGCGTAGCAGGTATATTTCTTTTTGCCCATCTGCCCGAATGACAGACCGCCGCCGTTTATCGTACCCGCTCATAAGATAACCGCACTGAGGGCAAAGCGGCGTTTCTGTGCTATGCACCTGTTTCAGATTATCGGCGGTTTCCTCTATGCGATAATGCTTAATTATCAGCATAGCCACACAAAGCAAAAAGCAAGGGCATATAACCCTTGCTTTCTATTTTGGTATAATTCCCCTCAACAATCCCTTGCGCCGTTTCTTGGCAGTCTCTAAGGCTTCTGAGAGTGGTTTTATCATTGCTCTGCGCTGTTCTCCTCATCTTGCATAATGGCAGACAGCTCCAACAATGCAGATAGTACCTTGTTCACTTGCTGTTGATATTCGGGTTTAATTCGTGCAAGCTGTTGAGCAATAGCGGACACCTCATTGCTTGGCTCATTCTTTCCGAAAATAATAACATCAGCACTCACACCGAACAGGCTACATATTTTCCTCAGTGCATCAAGAGAGATAGCAGACACACCACGCTCAATAGCACTGATATGATTAGGGGAAAAGCCTAAAATCTCGGCTAACCGTTCTTGCGTATATCCTGCCTGTTCTCTTGCCGCTTGAATATTTGCGCCGATTTCAATATTTATATCTTTCTTGGAACGCATAGCCTTTGCCCCCTTTCTTTATAATTAGTTTACCTAATGACATTGCAATTAACCATTAAGCTATGTATTTAGTTTTTCTAACGACATTGTATTGACTTTCGATAATAGCCACGCTATAATTATTATATTGATAAGGTGGAGGTAGTGTATCTATGGATAAGAAAGAGAATATAGAAAAAATCAAAATGCTATTCAAAACGAAAAACGGAAAAATCAGCATTGTATTTTTCGTTTTAGCTATTGCGGTTGCAGCAACAGGGAGCATTGCAGCTTGTGCAGTAATGTTTATCATAGGTGCAGTATTTTTGCTAAAGGGAGACAGTGCAACAAGAAAACCCGATGCAGTTGCAGCTTATAGGTTTAAGCCAACAAAGAAAGTCGGAAAAGTTTTTTACATTGACGATGTAAATAAAAAGTGGCATCTTCCTCGTTGCAAGGAAAGTAAATCAGTTTATGACTATGCTGACTTACTGGACTATGAATTGATTGAGGACGGAAACACAGTTACAAGCGGAAGTTTGGGACGTGCTGTTGCTGGCGGTTTGGTTTTCGGCGGTCTCGGTGCAGTTGTCGGAGGTATGACAGGCAAGCAAAAAGCCACTTGCAGTAAACTCCAAATTAAGATTACTACGAAAGACATTCAGCACCCTGCCTTGTATGTGTCCTTGCTTGATTATGAGGTCAAGAAAGACAGTGATACATACAAAGCTGCCATCAAAGACGCACAGGAAATTCTTTCTATTCTGCAAATAATCAAGACTACAAACGAATAATACATAAAAAGCGGGTGGGTTTTGTCCCACTCGCTTTTATTATGCAAGGTTTTCGCCGCTGTCTACGCTTTTCCACTCAATGCCGACAATGCCGAACAGGGCAACAACTAAGATATTCAAGACTTTATCAATGTGGCGGGGTACTGTCCTTTTGTTCATATAGTACAGTTTTCCAATTTCCCTATATGTGGGTTTCTTGTCCCCATCAAGATAAACCGCCCGAAAAATGCTTGCAGATTTTTCGATTTGAGGATAGCACTTGACACACATAGAAAGTTTACTATCAAGGATTTCTCTAACCTCTGTATCTTTTCGGGCACACTCTGCCGCTTTTCGGGTAAGTTGCAAAAGTGTTTGAAAATACTGCTCCTGTTCTGCTTCTTCGATGAAATTCACAAAAATTTCTTGTGCTGCATCGGGTGTATAAATGCCCATATCCTCATTACTCATTTTCAAAACCTCCATCTTTCAGCAGGGTAACCGCCTCTATTAAACTAACGCCATAACGATAAAAAGTGCCTAAACCGCTATTCTGTGCTGCTTGCTTATATCCGTTGTACTCGTTAAACTCGTCAAGGCATTCTCGGAGCTGCTTTCCGTACCTGCCGAACTCTAATTTATAGGCGGCTCGTTCTGCTGCATCGCTGGCGGCTGAGCGGCTGCCAAACTCATATTTAGACACGCAATATTTCCACGATTTGTTATTGATATATTTGTCAATTAACAATGCTCGTTGCATCGGCTCTAAGGTTTCCAATGCTGCCGCAATAACGGAGCGGGTATATTGCATAAAATCAGCCTGTTCTATATCGTTATAAGGCTGTTCCGCTGCATCGTCCTCAATATAGTCTAATTGTTCGCCGCTATCGCTATCGCCTTGAAAAGCAGGGGTGTTTAGGCTGTCGCAATATAACAAGGCATCTCGTTTTGTACTGCGTATTCCCGATGCTTCAGCAAAAGCACCTTTCAAGCAATACCCTAACAGCGTTAAAAAGGCTGTCCCCCTCTCAGCATTAAAGTATTCGACAGCTTTACAAACAGCTAAATATCCTGCACTTATTAAATCTTCGGTTTCGGCTGCTTTTTCGTTGGCGATAGAGTATTTTTCAGCCATTACAATAACAAAGCGTTCAACAGCGTTCCACAAAAGCAAGATTGCATCGGCATCGCCGTTTTTTGCTCTGATTGCTAATTCTTCGTTACTCATAATTCGCCCCCTCTGTGCTGCCCCTGTCCTCAGTATTTTGCAAGGCTGAGAGGGGAAAATAGCGTTGCTTATAATAGTTAATTAGAAAGTCGCATACTTACGCAAAAGCTGAAAAGCCTTGAAAACAGCGGGTTTTCACGCTTTTGCTCTGCTGTGTTTGCTGCCCTTGTGTCTTGTTTTGTGTCTTACAGGTGAAGAAAACAGGGAAAGAGGGAGGCGGCGGCAACCGCCTCCGTTTATGCTTACTTCTTCTTGATATACCTGTACTTAGGCTTATACACGCTGTTTCTTGCGGCTGTATACTGCTTTTTACGCTGTCTTGCATCGGCTGCATCAGACCTGTTTGCACTATCGGCGGTTTCGCCGTTTTCGGGTTGAGCGTGTCGGTCAATCATTTGCTGTCTTGCCTCGCTCGCTGTCCCTGACTGCTTAACGCCCCCAGGGGTATAATCATCGCTTGACTTACGCAATCTGCGTTCAAGCATTCGACTTCTCGCCGCTTTCGGCTTGTCCTTTTCTCTCGTCATATACTTGTAAGCCATTTCGGGAGTTACAGGCTCTTTTACCTCCTCAAAGGGATTTTCTTCCTCGTTGTCCGCATACTGTTCAAGCATTTTCTTTCGTGCTTTCTCTGCTGCGGTTTCCTCGTGCTGTTTCTGAATACGGTCTAATGCGTCCCATCTAATGGGAGTACCCTGCCGCATTGCCTTATGCTTCTTGCTCATCTTCAAAACCTCCATCACTGTTTAATTTATAAGCCTTATCAAAAAGGCTGTCGCTGTTCCTGACAGGCACAGTTGCGCCCCATAATTCAATACTGCGAACATAGGTTTGCAATCGTGCTGTTAATTTTTGTCTTTCGGCAATAGCAAGATTAAAGTTGCTTTCGGCATCATACAAAACGCTTGTAGCCTGTTCCCACCGTTCTTTTTCCTCATCGGTCATTCGTCTGCACTTCTCCGATAGCTCTTGAAACGCTGCTTTCTGCTCATTGATAACGGCAATTCTTGCACCTGCCGTTATATCCTCATCGGAGTTTTGCCCCTTTAGAACACGCTGACGAATAGCCAGTTTCAAGCGTTTTTCTTCGTTTTCAAGGTCTGCAATTTGTGAAATGAATTTTGCTTGCTCGGCTCGCTGCCGATTTTCAACCTTTCGCAATATATCCTCTGCCGCTCGGCTCGCCGCAAAGTATTCGCTATAACGAATATTGTAGTTGTCGAGTGCATCAACATACGGAGCGAAAAGGTCATCAATTAGAGTGTTTGACATTTTCTTACCTCGTTTCTTTGGCTGCCTGACTGCTTGAATAGATGCACAACAGGCACGATTGCCGCACATTTGGAGGAGGGCGAAAACTGACAAAATTTTCGCTTGAAATATGCAGCTTCATTGTTGCGGCAATAACAGCGGTTGGGACTGTTAAAGGGTTCGACCCCGAAACAATGAGTTTCGCAGAATGACCCTGCTATGCACCTGTTCAAACAGTCAGTACAAGCCTTATTTTTTATTCTCGTCTGAAATATCAACAAAGCGTAAAACATCGCTGCCTTTGGCGTTGGCAAGGGGTAAAACCTCGCCGCTTGCTAATCGTATTGCATTAGGTTCGCCGCCTCTGCCGTTATATGGGACAATGATAATATCGCCCTCGTTGTCCGCATCTTCTTCGGCTTCTTTATCTGTCGGCGGTAGCAATGCCCCCGATGATTTCAACAGCAATTCGCCCGCTTTTATTCTGTTTGCGGTTTTCTCTTGCGGAGACCGTAAAAACTCCGTCCACACCTGTTTTACTTCTTCAACGGAGGCTATGCGTTCCGATGCAAGCATATTTTGCAATTCCTCAATGTGGTTTCGGACTTCAACATTTTTCAACAGCCTTTGTCCCTGAGAATATGCAGTGCGTTCAGAATACCCCGCCGCTTTTGCTGCCTCCGTTGCGTTTGGATTGCTTGCATAATATTCAGCAAAGCGGCGTTGTTTCTCGTTCACATTCTCACCCCCTAAGCTGTGATATGCTATTCAGTTTCTTTTCTTGGTCTGCCGCCCTTAGCACCGTTTTCAGCACTTGCCTTGCACCTTTTTTCGTATTTCTCGTTATCGCTATCAATCAAAGGTTTCGCACATTTGAAAAACATTTTTGCACTGCCCTCCAATTCTGGAAGAACACCATAACGGGAATATTCCACAAGTGCGGTTAGGGTTTTCCACCTCTCAACAGGTTCTAACTCCTCTAAGACATCTAACCAGTTATAATACAGGAGAAACGCTTTCCGTTCTGATTTCGCCATTCTGCGCCGCCTCCTCTGTAACCTCTGCTTGTTCCATCTCGGCAAGCACTTTCCTTGCGGTTTTCAGTACAGCAAAGGTTGCACGACCGTGACTTGACATAAAATTGATAAAGCGGCGTAATTCGGCGGCGTTGCCCTCCTCGTGACGGAAATAACCTCCGTGTGTGCAATCTGTGCTTGACAGTATCAGCGCACCCGCTCGGCGTTCATCGGCTATTTGCCGCCTTAGCTGCCTATCTGTATAACCTGTAATGTTCATAAGCTCACGCCTTGAAATAGCGTTCTTTTCGCCTATGGGGAGTAAATCATAGATATTGATACCCATTTTTTACACCTCCACAGGGCGAATTACACCCTTTGCCGCCTCCGCTGTTGCCTGTTGATTGCCCTGCAAATATTCCTCAACCGCTTCAAGAGCAACAAGGTATTTCGTGCCGATGCGGACGGAGGGAATAGCACCCGTTTTCACTAAGCGGCGTAAAGCTGTCTGTGTTAAAGCGGTTTCGGGGTCTATGGTGGCAATATGCTCGCTTGCTTCTCTGATTGTTCGCATTCTCATCGCTCGCCGCCTCCGTTCTTTCGGTTGCCTGTATCAAATTCAAGATACATAGCAAGACGAGATACCCTTGCAAGAGCCTTTTTCAAGTAAAGGCTGATTTCTTCTTGCGTTGCCGTTCCCATTCTCAGAATATGGGCGATATACATAGCGGACGCATAAGCAAGGGCATCGCTATTCAGCTTGTCGGCGTAATGCTCGCACCCGATTTCTGCACCCTTATTCACCATTTCAAGGGAATATTTATCAATGAGTGCCAAAAATTCAGGAATAAATTTCTCATCACTCATTGATTTTCCCTCCTAATGCGCCTTTCACTGTTGCAATTTTGAGGGAAAGAGGAAGTTTAGAGAAATTGTCATATACAGCTTCGCTTTGTTCATCGGTCATACCTTCGGTAGCTTTGCTCAAAAGACATCTCGCCACTATAACCATTTGGTCACAATCGGAACAACAATGATTTAGCACACCGTTCTCGGAACCGCACACAAGCGGCTCAGGGTTATTTCCCCGCCATTCAGGAATGGATTTTCCGCAAATACAACATTTTACAATATTTTCTTTCATTTTCTTTTTCCTCCACATTTAGATTGTTGACTGGTCTATCCTACGGTTTAATTCTCGCTGTTGGAGGTTGCCACTTCCTCCGCAAGTTTCATTTCGGCGGCTTTCTTCTCCCAATATCGGGCATTTGCCGCCTTTACCTTATCAGGGTTCTTTCTGCGCCATTCTTTGGCGTATGCGTTTCGTGCCGCTTTTGCGGCGTTCCGCTGTGCATCGGTTCTTGTAGTCAAAAAAACACCTCCTAAATTTCTTTTTTGCCGTTGGTTTTTACTTCATTCCCATTGACATCTTTATTATAATCTGATATGATGTAGTTGTACAGACCACAAATAAGCACATTTTCAGAAAGTAAGAAAAGGAGATGATGTTAATTTGACAACATTAGAGCTAATGGGGGAGCGTATTAAAAGCAGGAGAGAAAAACTAAAGTTGTCGCAAGCGGCTTTGGCTGGCGCAGTCGATTTGTCAGAAAGCAGCCGAACATCTATTGCTAAATGGGAAAAGGGCAAAGCGTACCCCGATACCGACACAATTCGGCTACTGTGTGAACACCTCGATTGTGATGTAGGATATTTATTCGGCGAATATGATGCGCCCCACAGAATAACCGCCGATATTGAAGAACAAACAGGGTTTGGCTTTGAGGCATCAGACAAACTAAAGTGGTTTGGAAAGAGAACAGACAATAGTACAAGTGCGGAAAAGCAACTTATAGAGGATTTGTTGTGTTCTGAGCAGCTATATCACTTAGCTGCAATTTATAGGGAGTATAAAGAAATATATAGTTGTGCCGATTATGCAAAAATTACTGAAGCGGACGATTATATACAACTGCCATCGGGTAGACAGTTTCTTGCTATTGAGGCAGACAGAGAAAAAGAAATTGCCCTTTTTCGTTTCCAAAAAGCAATCATTGCTTTTGCTGAGGGAAACAAAAAAGAGCAAAAATAAAAAACCGCCCCAGTGTTGGCGCACTGGAGCGGCGAAAGATGCAGGATAGACCAGTCAACAATCTAAGCTGCAAAGCTATTTTATCATAGTCTTTGCAGAAATTCAAGGAGGCTATGACAAATGGCACAAATAACAAAGAGAACAGGCAAAAACGGTAAAGTATCATACCTTATCCGTGTTTCCGCTGGATATGGCGTAGACGGAAAACAGCGTAAGCAGTCTATGACTTGGACACCCCCAGAGGGTTTAACGCCTAAGAAAATTGAAAAGCAGTTACAGATTGAAGCCTTGCGATTTGAGGAGGCAGTTAATGCAGGAACATCGCAAGACGGTACAATGAAATTTGCCGCTTTCGCTGAAAAATGGCTTGTAGAGTATGCAAGGAAACAGTTAAAGATAAAAACTGTTTCGGGATATGAGGCACTATTGCCCCGAATAAATCAGGCTATCGGACATATTAAGCTGAAAGACCTGAAAGCAGGACACCTAAACACTTTTTACAATAATCTGCAAGAGGAGGGAATGCGGCGTGATACCAAATGCAAAGCAAGGGTTGATTTACAATCATTGCTCAAAAAGCGTTGTATCACCAGTGCAGAACTCTCCGAAAAAAGCGGAATTTGTTTATACTCTCTGCGCCGTGCGTTGAGGGGAGAAAATGTAAATACAGAGACTGCCGCCGCTGTCGCAAAGGCTCTTGGAATACCTCGTTCAGAACTGTTTGAGGATATAGCAAAAAGCGATACCCTTAATGCTAATACAGTAAGAGGGTATCACAGGCTTATATCTTCCATTCTGTCAAAGGCTGTTAAATGGGGTTTCATTCCCTTTAACCCTGCTGTTAATGCTGAACTGCCGAAAATGGAAACGAAAGAGGCGGCGCACTTAGATGAGGCTGATGCTCGGAAGCTGCTGCAACTGCTCCAAACTGAGCCGATAAAATACCGTGCAGCAATTACCTTTGATTTGCTTTCGGGTTTGCGGAGGGGTGAACTGTTGGGGTTGCGTTGGTCTGATGTGGACTTTGAAAACGAGACTATAACCATTGTTCAAACTTCCAGTTACGCAAAGGGCAAGGGCATCTATACAGATACCCCGAAAAATAAAACATCGTCAAGACCGTTAAAGCTGTCTCGCTCTGCGTTCCTCATTCTCAGAGAGTATAAAGAGTGGCAGGACAAGCAAAAAGAACTTTGTGGGGACAGGTGGAAAGACAAAGACCGCCGCATATTTACAACTGATGAAGGCGCACCCATTCACCCCGATGCTCTTTCAAGGTGGTTTCGGGACTTTGCTAATAAATGCGGTTTCCCGAATGTTCATATACACAGCCTCAGACACACATACGCCTCTTTGATGATTTCTGAGGGTACACCCCTTGTTGTGGTTTCTCGCCGTTTAGGACACGCACAGGTAAGCACAACGGCGAACATTTACGCCCACGTTATACAATCTGCTGACGAAAAGGCGGCTCAGATTTCCGAAAAGTTTGCAGACATCTTAGGCACACCCGAAAAAGAAACAGCGATAGTGCTGCCGATGAAGCGGACAGGCACAGCATAAAGCGGTTAAATTACCACTTTTATAAGAAAAAGTCTTTATTATCATTTGAGTAAGAATTGTTGATTATATCGTTGCTTTCGGTATAATTTAATTATCAAAACTCAAAGAAAAGTGGAGGTTTCACAAAATGGCTATTGTTTATGTAAATGCTGAAAAGCTGAATGCACTTGATTTCACAGGTGAAGAAATGGAACAAATGAAAGAGGAAATTGCAGACCTGTATAACCTCAATCATTACAAAGAAATGATTACCGAATACGCTGCCGAACTTGGCAACGAACACACAACAGAGGACACCGCCGCCGAAATTGCCAAACGCTTTTTTGTAGAGGGTTATATGCAAGCGGTTTCCGAACTGACGGACAGATACAGCCTGTTACTTGCAGACGGTTTCAAGGGGAGGTAAATATGCAAAAAGAACTTATTAGAGAACGCCATATAAAATGGCTTAAAAATAACCTCGACCTAACCTTTGCTGATATTGAGCAAATGACCGATGAGCAAAGCAACACCCTTTGTAATGAACTTTTGGGAATGGAGTGTGATGCACTGGAAGCCGATAGCGATGAGTTAGAGCTTATCAATGAGATACAAGACATTATTTTCGACGAGATACCAGAATACAACGATGCAGAAATAGCACCTGCACCAAAGTCTCATATATGCCCCGTTTGTGGAGAATTTGAATTTGAGTGCAAAGGGTCTGATGACATCTGCGAAGTTTGCGGCTGGCAAGATGATATTGTGCAAGAACTGAACCCCGATGAGGAGTGCGGAGAAAACCAAATGAGCCTAAATCAAGCTAAAGAGGCTTGGAAGAATGGCAAAAAGGTTGAATAACAAAAAGCACTGAAAACCGCTTTAGCTATCACGCTGAGGCGGTTTTTCTTATGCGTGATATTCAAAGGTGAAAATGTGGTTTCCCCCTGCACCCCTTTCCGTGTCTTTGTCTTTATCTGTATCTATAACTATATCTATTTCTATATCTATATCGGCTTTTTTAGATTTCTTTTGGTTTTTCTAAAACCTAACATAACCTAAAAAACCTAATAGGTTTTCAATTTGAGCATATAAAAAAGCCTATCTCGCTGAAAAAACGAGATAGACTAATTTTTAATGGAGCTGGTAGCCGGACTTGAACCGGCGACCTACGCATTACGAGTGCGTCGCTCTACCAACTGAGCCATACCAGCATATAAGGCACAAAAACCTATTTTTCAAGAAATAAGACACAAACAAGACACAAAATGCTGTTTGCAATCGAAATTAGATTTTCAAAAGTGCCTATTTACAAGGGTTTGTAGACTTTATAAGCCTATTTGACTTTCCAATTACGAATCAGCTGCTCTACCGACTGAGCTATTCCAGCAAGGGGATGGGCGGGAACATTTTTTCACCGCCCGTATAGTATAACTGATTTCAAATGAAAAATCAAGTATTTTTCGCACAGTTCTCCGGATTTTCGGACATCAGCTCCTGATTGCGCACATCGGTAATCAGCATATGCCCCGGTGCGTGGGTGATGGCAAAGGGCGGACGAATGTTCATGACCACCGACTGCGGGGTCACGCCACAGGGCCAGAACACGGGAATCTCGCCCTCCCTTATGGTCACGGGATCGCCGAAATCCGGTCGGGACACATCCCGGATGCCGATGCGCTCCGGATGGCCGATCTCCACCGGCGCACCGTGAACACGGGGCATTTTTTCCGTGATCTGCCGGGCCAGCTGGGCCTGCTCCGGCGTCATGGGACGCATACTCACCACCATTTTTCCGGAAAAGGCCCCATAGGGCGTACAGTCGATATTGGTGCGGAACATGGGCACATTGCAGTTTTCCTCCACATGACGCACGGGAATGCCCGCCTGCATCAGGGCATCCTCAAAGGAAAAGCTGCATCCGATGAGAAAGGCCGTCAGATCCTCCTGCCAGAAGGCTTCCGCGTCCAGCGGCTCCTCTGCCAGCTCACCGTTTTTCCAGATGCGATATTTGGGGAAATCCCGGGCAAGGTCCACATCTCCCGCCAGCTTGTGCAGTGTCCGGCTGCCCGGTGCGCTCTCCTCCAGAACGGGACAGGAAAAGGGGTTGCGTCTGGCAAACTCCCGAAAATCTGCCGCCAGATCAGAGGGCAGAGCCAGCAGATTGCACTGGGCATATCCGGCGCACATTCCCGCCGTAGGCCGCACCAGTCCGTTATCCCGGAACAGCCGCCGTGCCTGCGCGGGCTCCATGGCAGGCCAGTCCGGCTGCTGTACAGCCTCCCGCAGGGCCCGGAGAATGGAGAGATTTTCTTCCTGAGACAGATGATCCACCGTCAGCTCCGCCCGTCCGGTCACGCCGTCTACACAGCCCTGGGCCACGATGGTGCGCAGCAACGCCCATTCCTGGGCCTCGGTGGGCATAAGATCCCGTCCCGTCAGGGCACTGAGCACCGCACGGATGCCCCAGCCCCACCAG
Source organism: uncultured Oscillospiraceae bacterium (assembly GCA_964541085.1). GTDB lineage: Bacteria > Bacillota > Clostridia > Oscillospirales > Butyricicoccaceae > UBA4644. The sequence goes on from CAZIPA010000011.1 coordinate 23,134, forward strand.
TTGGAAACGCCGGCAGTCAGGGTGATATCCGCCGGGGCCTCGGCGCAGATCACATCGCCGTGCTCCACCTGCCGCTCTACCGCAGTGCGCAGCGCACCCATGCCCAGCTCGTTTCCGCCGTCGCCGATGCCGATCTTCACCACATTTTCCGCCTGCATCAGCAAATCGGTATCGGAAAGCAGATCGTCGATCCACTCTCCCCGGAAGTTGTGATAATGGCCGTCTCTGCCCTTGCCGGGGCGCTCGATGGCAATGATATGGGTGGGTCTGCGATGCTTGAACAGCCGATAGCAAAAGGCCGGGCCGCCCGCATGGGGAACACACAGCACCTCCGCCTCCGGCGCATACTGCTCACAGGCAGCCAGAATGGCGGCACAGGCGCTTTCGTCCGTCAGCACCGTGACCTTTTTTCCCACGGCACACAGACCCGCCGCCAGATTGGCCGCACCCACCGGGCCGTCCGTTTCTCCGGCACCGTTGGCCTTCTGCACCGGAAAGCCGGAAATGATAAAAATCTCTCCCGCCTCCAGCAGGCTCTGCCCCATGGCCCGCAGATCCGGACGGGGTACATTCCGGGTCAGGCCCCGTCTGCCGGGGTCAGCCTCCATCACCTTCCAGATTCGTTCAAATACCGTTTCCATATGCTTCCGGCCTCCGCTTTTCTCTGCAATTTTCGTATCTTTTTGCAGTATAGCATACCTTCCGGCAAAAAGAAAGAGGCATCCGTTTTTTCTCCCGGACAGTAGACAGCTTTCCGGGCCTGTGGTATACTGAATACAAATAAGAAGGGAGGATGCGTTTATGCGCCTGAAATACAGATGGTTGGCTCCGGCGCTGTGCTGCGGACTGCTGCTGACAGTTTTGGCTGGCTGCGGACAGCAGGAGGAGCCTGTGGACTTTCCCCAGTATTCCCCGCCTGCTGCCTCATCGCCGGTGCTGCCGGAGGATGTGCTGCCGGAGGATGGCGAAACGGACGCTGCGGATGTGTCTCCCGAGGCCACGGGCGCTCCCGCTCTGACGCTGACAGCTGGGGATCTCATGGTGGAGGCTGCCGTACAGCCGGACAGCTGGAGCTACAGTCAGGCCGACGGCAGTGTGGTCATCTGCGATTATGCAGTGACGGAGACAACGGCCCTTCCGCTGGAGGATTTTCCCCGGCTGTATACCCGGCAACCGGAGATTCAGCTGGAGTTTGCCAACCCGCCGGACAGTCTTTCCCTGCGCTGCTGGCGGGAGCTGGGCTGGGAACTTGCGCCGGAGCCGCTGGAGGCGGCCTTCTGCGACAATCATATGCTGACGCTGCCGCTGCCGGAGGAGAACTGTGTTTATGAGCTGTCTGCCCACTGGCAGAGGCCGCTGTATCAGGGAACGGCCCGTTATCTGTTCCGCACCTCTCCGGAGATGGCCTTTTCCGTGGGCAGCGGAGAGGCCGTGGAGGAGGAGCTGCTGGAGACGCTCCCCTTTGCGGACAATCCTCAGATCTATCCTCTGATCGTGGAAAGCGGCGACGCAGTGCGCTGTTCCCTGTCTCCCAGCGGCGGCGAGGATACGGTCTGGCTGGAAATGGGGCAGGATACCGCAGCAGACCGGCTGCGGCTGGAGCATTTTGTCATCAACGGCATGGATTATGCCAACGCCCTGCGGGAAGCCGGTCTGTTCTTTGACACGCCGGACAGCGCCTATGCCATCACCGATCTGGATCTGGACGACAATTATCTGGAGATCGCCGTACAGGAATGGGGCCCCAGCGATGATTACGCCACCACCTTTTTCCGCTATGACGGCTCCCGGCTGCTGTGCGTCGGCAAGGCAGAGGGGCTGGTGTTCAGTCCGTCCACCGGCTGGTCGGATATCGAGTGCTTCGGCAACGGTACGCTGTCCAGCTATTTCCGCCTGTCGGTGCTGCAAACCTGGTATGCCGAAGGACAGTATGGACTGAATGAGCAGGGCTGGCTGACGCTGCTGCCCCGGAAGGAATATGAAAGCACCCGTCCCATTTCCGTCACCGTGCTTCAGACCCTTTCCCTCTGGTCGGATCAGGCCATGGAGGCCGGCGGCCCGGCGGATGCTGCCGCAGAGCCCGGACAGCAGCTGACGCTCACCGGCACGGATGACCGGCTCTGGATCCATGCCCGAACGGAAGACGGGGATTCCTGCTGGCTGAAGCTGGCAGAGCCCTTTGCGCTGGAAACGCCCTCCGGCCCCCTCTACGGCGGCGAAGGACTGGAAGGACTGGTCATGGCAGACTGACCGCAGCCAACGGATAAAAAATCTCCCCGCTGCTTGACAACGGGGAATGCAGAGCATATATTAAACATAGAAAAGGGCGCTGCCGATCAGCGGTTAGCCCTCAAACAGTTATCAGTTTAGACTGACCGTTCGGGTAGCGTCCGGGCGGTCAGTACGCTTTTATGGAAAGTATGTATAGCAGAACTGCTATAATAACCAGAAAACGGAGTACAAACGCAATCCGTCTTTTCCACATCCGCATCACCTCCCTTCCGGGAGCGTGCGGAGCCGCCTACCGTACATGGCAGCGCCTGTCCATAGTATAACAGCTCTGGATAAAAAAGTCAAACCGGCCTGTGATCGCAGCCACAGGTCGGTTTCGTTGTTTTTATGGTCGCAGGGCCTGTGATTTACAGCACCTTGCTGAGAAAGTCCTTGAGTCTGGGATGCTGGGGCTGGGTGAAAATCTGCTCCGGCGGGCCCTGCTCCAGCAGCTTGCCGTCGGCGATAAACAGCACCCGGCTGGCAACCTCCCGGGCGAAGCCCATTTCATGGGTGACCACCACCATGGTCATGCCGTCCTGGGCCAGCTCCCGCATAACCTCCAGCACCTCGCCCACCATTTCCGGATCCAGCGCGGAGGTGGGTTCATCAAACAGCAGCACCTCCGGCTCCATGCACAGGGCACGGACGATGGCTACACGCTGCTTTTGTCCGCCGGAAAGCTGGGCCGGATAGGCATCCGCACGGTCGGCCAGACCCACCCGCTCCAAAAGCGCCATGGCCTTGGCTTTGGCCTCCTGGGGCGGCATATGCTTCACCTGGATGGGGGCCAGGGTGAGATTTTCCAGAATGGTCTTGTGGGGGAACAGATTGAAATGCTGGAACACCATGCCCATCTTCTGCCGGTGGAGCGGGAGATTCACCTTTTTTCCGGTGATATCCTCGCCGTCAAAGACAATACTGCCTGCCGTGGGCGTTTCCAGCAGATTCAGCGAACGGAGAAAGGTGCTCTTGCCGCCGCCGGAGGGGCCGATGACCACGGCCACATCTCCCTTTTCGATGTTGACGGTCACGCCGTCCAGGGCCTTGATGGCACCCCTATGATAATATTTTTTCAGATCCTTGACCTGAATCAGCTCATGTCCGGTCACTGCGGCCAAGCCTCCTTTCCAGTACGCCAAAAATCTTGCTCAGCACGAAGGTCATAATGAAGTAGATCACTGCCACGATTACCAGCGGCTCGATGGGCAGCATGGAGGTTCCCTTCACCAGCAGATACTGGGTCATCAGATCTCCCGCAAAGAAGGTGGAGGCCAGAGAGGAGTCCTTCACAATCATGATAAACTCGTTGCCCAGCGCCGGTAGAATGTTCTTTACCGCCTGGGGCAGCACGATATGCCGCATGGTCTGCCGCCGGTTGAAGCCCAGACTCAGAGCCGCCTCCGTCTGGCCCGGGTCTACCGCCTGAATGCCGGAACGGATGACCTCGGACAGATAGGCCGCGCTGTTGCAGATCAGGGCGATGCAGATGCACAGAAGCTTCTGTTTGGTCAGCGCCGGGATAAGCATGGGCAGGCCGAAATAGAAAAAGTATAATTGCAGCAGCATGGGTGTGCCCCGGATGATCTCCACATAAACGGTGGCAAGCCAGCGCAGGGGCAGCACCCGGGACATTTTCATCAGCGCCAGCAGCGCCGCCAGCACGGCACCGAAGAGCACCGTCACCGCCGAAATCAGCAGGGTGAACTCCACGCCGTCAATGAGAAACTTATCCCAGTATTTCAGAAACAGCGCCCAGAGCTTTTGAAAATTGATAAACTGAAAGCCGGTGGACGCCAGAAAAACAGAGGTATGCATCACTTTCATCTCCAGTCAGCAGGGCCGGACGCCTGTTGCGGTATCCGGCCCGGGGTTATGATTTTGTGTTCAGACTGCGTCAGGCTCAGTCGGGCATGGTCACTTCCATGGCAGCCTCAGATTCGCCCAGCTCCACAGCCTCTTCGTACCACTGTGCGTAGTAACCGGCGTCATAGGCTTTTTTCAGAATCTCATTCACCTTTTCCAGCAGCTCGGTCTCGCCCTTGGTGATGAGGATGAGGTTGTTTTCCGCCTCCTCGGAGACTTCAAACTGCCAGTCACAGATGACCAGATCCTCGTTGTTCAGGCAGATCATCTTGGCATTGCCCTCGGCGGCGACCAGCGCTTCGATGTTGCCGCTCTTCAGCTCCAGCACGCCGGTATCAATGGTACCCACGGTGATGGGGTTGGCATCGGCCAGCTGGCTGGTGAGCAGCTGCATTTGCAGAGAGGCGATCTGGGCACCCACATCCTTGCCGGCGAAATCCTCGGCTTTGGTATAGGTCTCCGCGTCATCCTTACGGATCAGCAGCACCTGAGCGGTTTCATTCTCACCGGCGTAATAATAATCGGACAGCTCATACTGCTCAGCACGCTCGGCCGTCCAGCTGTAGCCGGAGATGGACATGGGCACGGAGCCGGTATAGACGGCGGTCTGGCTGGCATCAAAGCCCATGGGCTGAATTTCCAGCTCCACGCCCAGCTCCTGTGCGATGAATTTGGCCAGCGTCACATCAAAGCCCACATACTGATCCTGTCCGGATTTGCTGGAGTCCACAAACTCCATGGGGGAAAAGTCGGGAGAGAGGGCCACAGGCAGTACGCCATCGGCCAGAATCTTTTCCAGCGCGTTCTGAGGTTCCTGGGGTGCGTCGTTTCCCGGATCGCTGCCCGGATTGTTGCCCGGATCGTTGGTGTCGCTCTGCGTTCCGCAGGCACACAGCATCGTTACCATCATGGCTGCCAGAAGAAGGGCAGCGGCTTTCATCCATTTGTTCATTGTTGATTTCCTCGATTCCTTGGTGTTTTTGATGGCATAATTATACGAAAAATAGGATTATTATTCAATAGTCAAATGCAACAAACCTTTGGAGTTCATTTCGGTCTGTTTTGTATGTGTTTCACAGTTTCTATCGGATTTCCCCGGAAAATCATGCAGTTCCGGCGGGCTTGCCCCGGAATTTTTTCCGGATATGCAGTCCGGGAATATGCGCCGGTTTATGCACCGCGCCCCGCCCTTTCCTGCATATCCCATACATCCGGACAAAGGGATGCCGGGAGACTGGACCAAGCCAGCCTCCCGGCGGAAGAAAGTAGTGAAACAGGAATTGCAGTTATTTGCTCCTTTTCGGGCGTGATGCTTTAGCCCGAAAATAGATTAGCACAATTATACATAAAGCAGGAAATCCATGCAATGCACCGATTTTATAAAATTCCGGTACAAAGCATGGATTTTTTCATAAAATGCGACGATATTTATTGTGCCAGATAATAGGCCAGCAGCAGATCCACCACCTTGCCGTAGCTGCGAACGCCGTCAGGCTGGCCGGTGGACTTGATATAGGCGTTGTTGATGGCGTTGCCCGCCCGGTTCAGCGGCCCCTCAAACCGGGCCAGACTGGTATTCAGCACCTGGATATCGTGCCGGGCCGGATCGCAGAGGGTCTGAGCCAGCGCCGCGCTGGCCTCCCGATCCTGCCGGTACAGGGCGTTGCTCACATAAATATAAGCATTGAACCACGCAGAGTATTGCAGACGCACATCCGCACTGTCCTTCAGCGCCAGCCATGCGGCAAAGTTGCATTCCGCCTCCGGCCCCAGACCCAGCGCATGGGCCCGCTCGTGAGCAATGTCGAAGGGAATGTGAGAATCTACCACATCCGAGCTGACGATGCTTTCCCCCGTCCAGGGAAAATAATAGCCTGCCAGATCCACCAGCGACATGATCCGTCCGCCCAGCAGGCTTCGCTTCACCGGGCCGGGACGGGGCACATCAAACACCGGACAGTCTGCCGCCAGCGTCTCATATTCCGCCTCTACCGCCTGCGACAGGGCCCGGAAGGAGCCGAAATCGCAGTCTCCCCCATCGTTCCGGCTGACCTGCTCCGCCAGACGGTTCACCTGCTCCGCCGCATAATAGCCGAACTCCTCCAGCTGGGCCTGAGAATACAGCTCCACTTCCAGCCCCAGACGGTCTGCCAGCGCCGGTGCGGAATGCTGCACCATAAACAGGGACATGAATAAAAATACGCACAGGGACGCAAAAAACACCAGTCGACAAGCACCTCTTGCCAGCGTCTCCCACCGTCTGCGAAGGATGCCGGAGATCAGCCGGTACAGCACCCAGACCACCACGCCGCCGATGAGCCATTCGTTCACGGGAATGGGCAGCAGTCCGGTGATCCGGGAAATACAGGCTGCCACGGTCTGGGCGGCGCTGCGGAGAAAGGCTCCTGCCGCCGCGCTTTTGTGAGAAATCATCCAGATCAGACCGGTACACACCGCCGGAACAATCGCCCACAGCAGCCAGACAAACCAGCGCACCGGCTGCCGTCCGCCCCGATAGGGATGATAGCCCCGGGCCGCCCCCGACTGTTTGCGGCGCAGACGAAGGTGCAGACGGCGCAGGGACTCCTTCCAGTCTTTCATACCGCGCTTTCCCTTCCCAGCCGGCGGGCCCGCTGCTGCTTGGAATCCTTACACACCGTCAGACCGTGCTTCCGGCGATATTCCTCCGCCAGCGTCTCCAGCGCCTGTTCCTCGCCGGAGGCCAGCTCCAGCTCCGCCTCGGTAAAGGGTTCCCGCAGCTGTTCCCGCCACAGGGTTCCCTGATCCCAGGACAGGGCAAAGGTGGTTTCTCCCCGCCGCCGCAGCTGTACCTGCCGGACAAATTCCGCACCGCAGGTGGGGAAAAAGCTTCCATCCTCCAGCACCTGTGCCGCAGCCGCAGGCATTTCCGGATGCTTTGCCAGCACAAGCGCCCCCTGCTGAATATCCGCCGCCTCCGTTTCCAGCTCCAGCCGGGCCAGCCGGGACACCCGGGCCTTGAAGGTGCAGATGCTCTTTTCATTTTCCTGCCGCAGCCGCAGCGTCCAGCCGTTGCCGGACAGACGGTGCAGGGTATCGTCATAATAAACCGTCCGCATTTGCAGGCAGGTACACTCCCCCGCCGGAGCGGACAGCGCATCATCGGCAAACAGGGCCTGTGCCTGTGCGCTGCTCACCGGACTGTATTTCACTTCGATTTCCATCGCAGATTCCTCCCGAAACACAAAGCTTGCAGCCCTATCCTATCACAGTTTTTTCCTTTTGGCAACCGCGCCGCCCGGTCTCCGGGGGCAGGTTTTCCCCGGGAGACACAAATTTTAGAATAACTTTAGAATTCTTTTGTATTTTTGTCTTTGCATTCCTCTTTTCCCCGTGTATAATAAGGTTATCGCGGGTTTCCGCCGCTGGAATGACAGATAAGGGGGATTTTGGTTATGCTGAACCGTGTTGTTGTGAACATTGATGATTTTGACTATACCGTCGTCTCGGAGGATTCCGAGGACTATATCCGCAAAAACGCCGTGCTGGTGGATCAGACCATCCGGGAGATCAAGGCTTCCACGCCCTTCTCCGCCATGACTGCCGCCGTGCTGGCCGCCATGAATCTTTCGGATAAATATTACAGGGCTCAGGATGCCGCCGACGGTCTGCGGGTACAGATTCGGGATTATGCCGCCGAATGTGCCCGGCTCCGGTCGGAGGTGGCCCGTCTTTCCAAAGAGCTGAAGGACGCAAAGCGTTGACGGAGGCGCAGCCATGGCTATGGAACTGATGAGTCCCGCCGGTTCGCTGGAGGGCGTAATTGCTGCCGTCCGTGGCGGTGCGGATGCCGTATATTTCGGCACGGGTGATTTCAACGCCCGGCGCAATGCCAAGAATCTCTCGGGAGACGATCTGGCAGAGGCGCTGCGCTATTGCCGTCTGCGGGGGGTAAAAACCTATATCACCATGAATACGCTGGTGACGGATCGGGAGCTTGTCCGGGCGAAGGAGCTGATTCTGGAGCTGAATCAGCTGGGTGCGGACGCACTGATCGTGCAGGATCTGGGCATGGCCCGGATGATCCGTTCGCTGGCGCCGGAGCTGCCCATTCACGCTTCCACGCAGATGACCGTGCACAACATCGGCGGTGTGCTTCAGGCGGCCCGTCTGGGCTTTTCCCGTGTGGTGCTGTCCCGGGAGCTGCCGCTGGAGGAGATCGCCTTCATCTGCAAAAACAGCCCGGTGGAGATCGAGGTCTTTGTCCACGGAGCGCTGTGTATGTGCTATTCCGGCCAGTGCTATCTTTCCGCCGCCATCGGCGGACGCTCGGGCAACCGGGGACTTTGCGCCCAGCCCTGCCGTATGAGCTACGGTCTGGGCGGCGGCAAGCCGGAGCATCCGCTGAGCCTGAAGGACCTTTCTCTGGCAGAGCATCTGTCTCAGCTGGAGCAGGCCGGTGTGCATACTTTGAAAATCGAGGGCCGTATGAAGCGGCCGGAATATACCGCGCTGGTGACCCGCATCTATAAAAATGCCCTGACCCAGCGCCGTGCCCCTACCCGGGAGGAGCTGGAGCAGCTTCAGGCGGTCTTTTCCCGGGAGGGCTTTACCGACGGCTATTTTGCCGGGCACAAGGGGCCGGAGATGTTCGGCACCCGGCAGGAGGACAATGGCCGGGAGGCCCGGGAGCTGTATAAGCAGGCTCAGGCCATCTATCAGACCGAGCCGGAGCCGCCGACCGTTCCGGTGAAGCTTTCCTTTTCTGCCCGGGCGGAGACGCCCATGACCCTGCTGGCCGATGACGGTGCGGGACACCGGCATGAAGCGGCGGGACTCCCGGCGGAGCCTGCCCTGCGCCGTGCCACCACCGAGGACGAAGTGCGCTCGGCCCTGAGCAAAACCGGCGGCACGGTCTTTTATCCGGAGCAGATGGAGGTGGAGCTGGAGGACGGTCTGCGGGCCTCTGCCGCCGCCATCAACGCCATGCGCCGCCAGTGTCTGGAAAGTCTGGCATTGCAGCGGAAAATGCCGCCCCAGCGGCGAACCGGCGAATGGCAGCCGGGTGTCCAGCGGCTTTCGCCCACGGAAGCACCGGGCTGGATTTTTTCCTTCCTGTCGGTGGATCAGCTGAGCTCGCCCATTCTCCACGCCGGGCCGGATATGATCTGGCTTCCCCTGCGGGAGATGGCGGACAATCTGCCCCTGATCCGTGCCCTCACCCAGCAGGGACTGCGCTTTGCCGCCGTGCCCGACCGGATCATCTTTGACGGGCAGTGGGCCGAAACCCTCCGTCTGCTGCGGCAGGTGCAGCAGGCCGGTGTCAGCGATCTGGTCTGCGGCAATCTGGGTCAGCTGCCCATCGTCCATCGGCTGGGCATGAAGCTGCACGGCGATTTTGGCCTGAATGTAATGAACTCACAGACGGTGCGGGAGCTTTCCCGGCTGGGACTTGCCTCCTGTACCCTTTCCTTTGAAATGAATCTGGCCCAGATTCGGGACATGAATCCCGGCATGGACTGCCAGCTGATGGCCTATGGCCGTCTGCCGCTGATGGTGACGGAAAATGCCATTCTGCCCCCGGACTATACCGGAAAGCCCACACTCACCGACAAAACCGGCCGCAGCTTTCCCATCGTGCCGGAGGCTCACGGCAGAGCCACTCTGTACAATGCGGAGACGCTCTGGCTGGCGGACAAGGGGGAAGAGCTTTCCCGGCTGGGTCTGCGGTGGCTGCGTCTCAGCTTTACCACGGAAAAGCCCCGGGAGATTGAGGCGGTGCTGCGGGCCTATCAGTCCGGCGAAGGCACGATGCCCGGACGCACCACACGGGGCCTCTATTATCGGGGCGTACAGTAACAGGAGGTATCCATCATGGAACAGCTGATTCTTCCCATCTGCCCACTGGAGCGCTGCGGCAGAAAGCCTGCTCTTCCCGCCCGACAGACCGAGGGTGCGGCCGGGGCGGATATCTGTGCCTTTTTGCCCGAGGGCGAGGTTCTCATTCCCCCCGGAGGCCGGGCGCTGATCCCCACCGGGCTTACCATGGCGGTGCCTCAGGGCTACGGCGGCTTTCTGCTGGCCCGTTCCAGCATGGGGGCAAAATACGGCGTGAGCCTTTCCAATGGCGTCGGCCTCATCGACTCCGACTATCGGGGCGAAGTGAAGGTGGCGCTGATCAATCATTCTCAGCAGGAATTTTCCGTGCGGGACGGCGACCGCATCGCCCAGCTGGTGCTGCTGCCCGTGCCCATGCTTTCCCTGCTGCAAACCGATACGCTGGATGAAACTGCCCGGGGACAGGGCGGCTTCGGCAGCACAGGCCGTCGCTGATGACGGCAGAAAGGGCATTTTTATGCTGATCCTCGCATCCCAATCGCCCCGCCGAAAGGCGCTGCTTTCTCTCATTACCGAAGATTTCATCGTCCGGCCCACCGGCTGTGACGAGACGCTCTGCTGTGCCGATCCGGTGGAGCATGTGCGTCTGCTGGCCTGCCGGAAGGCGGAGGCTGCTCAAAAGGAGCTTTCTCCCGCCCCGGAGGATGCCATCATCGCCGCGGACACCGTTGTATTTCTGGAGGGGGACATTCTGGAAAAGCCTTCTTCCCCGCAGGATGCCGTGGAGATGCTCCGCCGTCTGTCCGGCCGGAAAAATACCGTCTGCACCGGTGTGGCTGTGGCATGGCAGGGACAGCTGCGCTCCTTTACCTGTCAGACGGAGGTTTTCTTTTACGATCTGACGGAGGAGGAAATCGCCGCCTATGTCGCCACCGGAGAACCCATGGACAAGGCGGGTGCCTATGCCATTCAGGGCCGGGGCGCATTGCTGGCCCGGGAGATTCGGGGAGATTATTTTAATGTGGTGGGCCTGCCGGTAGCGCCGCTGTATCGGCTGCTGCGGGAGATGGGCGTACCTGTGAAGGAGGGGACACGGCAATGCGGCTGATGCGTTCCCGTCTGTTCTGGTTTACCGCGCTGCTGGTGGCCGTGTGTCTGGCGTTGATGCTCTGGTCCGGTGTGACCGGCAAGCCCTCCTTTTTGTCCAACATCACCGGTGCCATTGTCACGCCGCTGCAAAACGGACTGTCCCGGGCGGCAGACTGGTTCGGTGATCTGTTCGGCTATTTTTACCGCTATGATGCGCTGGTGGAGGAAAATCAGGCCCTGCGGGAGCAGGTGCAGTATTATACCTCGCTGGAAAACCGCTATTATTCCGCCGTGGATCAGAATACCGCTCTGCGGGAGGCGGCGGGCATCAAACAGCGTCACGCGGATTTTGACATGGAGCTGTGTTCGGTGGTGTCTGTGGCCGGCAGCGGCTTTCAGAGTGCCCTCACCCTCAGCCGGGGCACGCTGTCCGGCATTGAAGAGGGCGACCCGGTGATTACCGGCGACGGTCTGGTGGGCTTTGTCTCCGAGGCCGGACTGAATTACTGCACCGTTACCACGGTCATCAACGCCGACTTTACCGCTGCCGCCGTGGTGTCCCGCACCCGGGAAGTGGTGATAACCCAGGGCAGCTTTGAGCTGGCCGCCGACAACTGTCTGAAAATCGCCTATCTGGAAAATGACGCGGACATTCACGAAGGCGACCGGATCGTCACCAGCGGCGGCTCCTATCCCCCCGATCTGATGATCGGTCAGGTGCTGTCCGTTCAGCCGGAAAGCCACGGCGTGTGCAGCTTTGCCCAGCTGGAGCCTGCGGTTTCTCTGGACGAGCTGAGCACCGTATTTGTCATCAAAGACTTTGATGTGGAGAACTGACCATGCTGCAAACCCGAGCTCAACGCTATGCTCTGCTGAAAAACGGCGGCTATGCCCTGCTGCTGCTGGCATTGTTTCTGCTGCAATCCTCCCGGGGAACCGCTTTGCGTCTCTGGGGTGCTTCCGCAAACGCCCTGCCCTTTTTCGTGGCGGCGGTGGCGCTGCTGGAGGGGCCCTATGCCGGCGGCTGCTTCGGCTTTGTCTGCGGCGGTCTGCTGGCGCTGAACGGCACCGGACTGGAGGGACTGACCTCTCTGTACCTGGTTCTGTTTGGCGTGCTGTTCGGCCTGTTTGGAGAAGAATATCTCCGGCCGGTGATCCCCTCCGCGCTGGCGGGCGGGCTTTTGTGCATGGGAATTCAGGCCGTTTTCCGCTATGTTTTTGTCTATCTGCTGGTATATTCCGCAGGGCCCGGCTATGCGCTGCGGCAATTCTGCGGTGAACTGCTGCTGTCCCTGCCCCTGGGGGTGGGGGTCTGGTTTGTGGTGCGCCTGATCCATCGGCGCTTTACGGAGGAAACCCTATGAATATCCGTACCCGCCGCATTGCGGCACTTTGCCTTCTGCTGATGCTGCTGCTGTCGGTGATCGCCTATCGGCTGATCCAGCTCCAGCTGGTGGAGGGCGGCACGACCTCGGAGCAGGTCAATGCCAACATCATCCGAAAATATACCGAGCCTGCCTCCCGGGGAGAGCTTCTGGACGCAGACGGCAATGTGCTGGCCGGAAACGCCCTGGGCTTTTCCGTGCAGGCGGACTATTATAACTGGGACAAGGCGCAGCAGAATCAGGTGCTGGAACTTCTCTGGCGGCTGCTCAGTGCGGCGGAAATTCCCTGCAACGATACCCTGCCCCTGACCACCGACTGGCCCACGCTGTATACCTACGCTTCTCTGGAAAGCGGCGCAGGGAAAAAGCTGGCTGCCTTTATGGAAGCCCGGGAATGGGGCACGCCGGAGACGGTCAGCCCGGGACGGCTGCTGAATCTGCTGTGCGATTATTACGGCATTGATGCCAATCTTCCCCTGACGGAACGCCGCCAGCTGATCGGTCTGCGGTATTATCTGGACGACTGTCAGTTTTCCGCCTACAATACCCCCATCACGCTGGCCTCGGATGTGGAGATTTCCGTGGTGGCGGCGCTGGCGGAATATGCGGGCGAGCTGCCCGGCGTAGAAGTGCAGGTGGTGGACAGCCGGAAATATCCTACCCAGCTGGCTTCTCATGTGCTGGGGCGCATCGGCTCCATCGACCGGGACGAATATGAGGAATTGAAGGAATCCGGCTACGGTCTCAACGATATGCTGGGCAAAAACGGCATGGAAAAGGCGCTGGAAAGCTATCTCCGGGGCGAAGACGGCCTGCGGGCCGTGGAGGTGGAGCGGCAGTCGGGCAAGGTTGTCACGGAATATATGGTGGAGGAAACCCAGCCGGGCAACGACTGCTATCTGACCATCCGCATGGATTTGCAGCAGCGGGCGGAGGAAGCGCTGGCGGAGACGCTGGCCTCCATCAAGGCCAAAGGCGAAGCCTCCCAGAGCAAGGAGGGTGCTGATGTGGAGGGCGGCGCCGCCGTGGTGGTGGATGTAAACACCGGAGAGGTGCTGGCTATGGCCAGCTGGCCCACCTACAGTCTTGCGACCTTTCAGGCGGACTATTCCCAGAATGCCCTGGATCCCCTGCGGCCCTTCTGGAACCGCGCCTGTCAGGGCACCTATTCTCCCGGCTCTACCTTTAAGATGTGTACCGCGCTGGCCTCTCTGGAGGAAGGGCTCATCACCCCCCGCACCAAAATCACCGACAAGGGCCGCTATGAACGCTACAGCGAATATCAGCCCCGCTGCTGGATCTTCCGGCAGCATGGCCGCACCCACGGCAGCATCAATGTCAGTGAAGCGCTGAAATATTCCTGCAACTATTTCTTTTATGAAATGGGCTATCAGCTGGGCATTGAGCGGCTGGACAGCTACGCCTCTCAGCTGGGTCTGGGGCAGCCCACCGGCATTGAGATCGAGGAAAACACCGGCATTCTGGCAGGCCCGGAGGAACGGGAAGAGCGGGGCGGACCCGCCTGGTATCCTGCCGACGAGCTGATGGCAGCCATCGGACAGGGCGATCATCTGTTTTCCCCTTTGCAGCTGGCCAATTATGTGGCTACGCTGGTAAACGGCGGCACCCGCTATCAGCCCCATCTGCTGAAAAAGGTCACGGATTATACCAACACGGAAACGCTGCTGGAGGTGGAGCCCACCGTGCTGAACACCGTCAGCATCTCGGAAAGCTCGCTGGAGGCCATCAAGCTGGGCATGAAGGGCGTGGTAACAGAGGACGGTACTGCCAGCTCCTATTTCCGCAATTTCCCCATCAGCGTGGGCGGCAAGACCGGCTCGGCGCAGATGGTCAATCACAGCGCCACCGGCGTGTTTGTATCCTTCGCTCCCTATGACGATCCGGAGATTGCCGTGTGCGTGGTAGGCGAATATGCCTCCTCCGGCGGCAGTCTGGCCCCGGTGGCCATCGCCATTTATGATGAATATTTCCATCTGGGGCTGAACGCCGAGGAAGATACCGTCTCTGCTGACCGCTGAAATCCCTTTTTTCCCCACAAAATCTTCGATTTTGCGGGGTCCCCTTCAGATCAAACCGCCTCAGTCGGCGCATGGCTGCGCCTCCCTGCGGCATTTCGCCGCCACTGGGCGGCGGGGCTTGCTTCGCAAGCAGAAAAAATCCGCCTGCTACTGTGATCTGCGCACAGGGTTCTTCGCTTTTTGAAAAATTCTGCGTTTTGCTCTTGAGATTTTGCGGGAAAACCTTTATACTATATACTTGGAATCATTGGTGCTCTGTATGGGCAGCGACAACTATTCTTCAGCGAAAGGACGGGCGCTATGGGCTGTGTCATTGCAGTGGCCTCCGGCAAGGGAGGAACGGGAAAGACCTCCTTCTGCGCCAATGTGGCGGTTTCCCTGTGCGCGCTGGGAGAAAAGGTGCTGCTCATCGACGCGGATTCCGGTCTGCGCAGTCTGGATCTGGTGCTGGGCATGAGCGACAGTCTGCTGTTTTCCTACGGGGATGTGATTCAGGGCAGCGCCGGTCTGAAGGAGGCTGCCGTTCCCCATCCGGTGGTAAAAAGTCTGCGGGTGCTTACTGCGCCGGGCCAGCCCGGTGTAGGCGAAATCTATGCTCCCAGAGACATTGCCGCCCTGCTGCAGCGGGCCCGGGCCCATTTTACCTTTACGCTGGTGGACTGTGCCGCCGGGCTGGGCTCGGATGTGCTGTCCTTCGCGGCGGCAGCGGATCGGGCCGTGATCGTTTCCACCTCAGATTATACCGCACTGCGGGGGGCCCAGAGCACGGCCAGCGTTTTTGCCCGCATCGGTCAGCAAAACTGCGCCATTGTGGTCAACCGGCTCCGGCCGGGGATGATTCAGGCGGGCTCGGCTGCCAATGTGGATCGGGCCATGGATGCCTCCGGACTTTCCCTGCTGGGTGTGGTGCCGGAGGATGAAAGCGTCATTGCCTGCGGCAACCGGGGCAGCATTCTGGCTCTGGAGGACTACGGTCAGGCGGCGCAGGCGTATATGAACATCGCAAAACGGCTCATTGGCCGGAGGATCCGTCTGCTGGATCAGATTCCCGGAAAATGGAGCTGAAAATAAAGGATCAGGAAGAACAGGGCCCCATCGGGCCCGGGGACACAGATAAGGAGGAACCATGAATATTGCACTCATCGCGCAAAACCGGAAAAAAGAACTGATGGTGCAGTTCTGCATTGCCTATTGCGGTCTTCTGGCAAGGCACAATCTCTGCGCCACCGCAACCACAGGCAAGATGATTAAGGACGCAACCGGTCTGCGGATCGACTGCCTGCTGCCCGGCTCCACCGGCGGCGAACAGCAGATCGCGGCACGGGTCTCCTACAATGAGATTGATCTGGTGCTCTTCTTCCGGGATCCCATGGAAAAGTATCAGAACGACGCACAGATCAACGATCTGCTGCGCTCCTGTGACCAGAACTGCATTCCCGTGGCCACCAATGTGGCGACGGCGGAGGTGCTGATTCAGGGTTTGTCCCGGGGCGATATGTCCTGGCGGGAGATCAATCCCTACGCCTCCTTTTAACAGGTCACAGCAGCTGATTTCA
This sequence comes from uncultured Oscillospiraceae bacterium, assembly GCA_964541085.1. Lineage (GTDB taxonomy): Bacteria > Bacillota > Clostridia > Oscillospirales > Butyricicoccaceae > UBA4644. The sequence continues at coordinate 39,157 of CAZIPA010000011.1, forward strand.
TCATCAGCCAACGCCGCAGGGATGAGGCAGGAGTATGCATGATACCGCGTCTACAGGGAAGGATGTCCTGACTGGAAGCATCCGGCGGTCCGGCCATGCAGAAGACAGTCTCGGAGCGGGCGCATAAGGCATTTGCCGAAAGCGCGGCAAGCCCCGCCGCCATGGGGCAGGAAAGGGTGCGTCTTGCACCGAATATGGGTGGCACCACGAAGCTTTGCGCTCTCGTCCCATATCTGGGGGACGGGAGCGCTTTTTTTACCGAATCCCCTGTCATTTTGTAATATTTTGATGTTAAAATACAGAAAGGAATCAGATTATGGAGAAAATCAAGCCCCGTACCCTGTCTGGCTTTATGGAGCTGCTGCCTGCACGGCAGATGCAGATGGAGCGTTTTTTGCAGGTGCTGCGGGAAACCTACAGCCTTTACGGCTTTACACCGCTGGACACGCCGGTGATCGAATCGGCGGAGGTGCTGCTGGCCAAGGGCGGCGGCGAAACGGAAAAGCAGATTTACCGCTTTGAAAAGGGCGACAGCGATCTGGCGCTGCGCTTTGACCTGACGGTGCCGCTGGCAAAATATGTTGCCCAGAATTATGGCGTGCTCAGCTTCCCCTTCCGCCGGTTCCAGATCGGCAAGGTCTATCGGGGCGAACGGGCCCAGCGGGGACGCTTCCGGGAGTTTTATCAGGCGGATATTGATGTAATCGGTGACGGCCAGCTGGATATCGTCAACGAGGCAGAGATTCCCGCCATTATCTACCGCACCTTTACTGCGCTGGGTCTGCGCCGGTTCCAGATTCGGGTGAACAACCGCAAGGTGCTCAATGGCTTCTATTCCCTGCTGGGACTGAAGGAGCAGGCCGGAGACATCATGCGCACGGTGGACAAGCTGGAAAAGATCGGGCCGGAAAAGGTCGTGCAGATTCTCACGGAGGAGCTGGGTGTGTCCGATACGGATGCCCAGGCCATTCTGTCCTTTATTTCCATCCGGGGCACCAACGAACAGGTGCTGGAGGCGCTGGATGCCTGGCGTGGCCGGGACGAGCTGTTCGATCAGGGTCTGGACGAGCTGAAGACCGTCACCGAATATCTCAGCGCCTTTGGTGTGCCGGAAAATCACTTTGCCGTTGATCTGACCATCGCCCGGGGACTGGATTATTATACCGGCACGGTGTATGAGACGGCCATGCTGGATCATCCGGAAATCGGCTCCATCTGCTCCGGCGGCCGCTATGACAATCTGGCGGAATATTATACCGACAAAAAGCTGCCCGGCGTGGGCATTTCCATCGGCGTGACCCGGCTGTTTTATGTGCTGGAGGAGCAGGGAATGCTCAACGATTCCATGGTGACGGCTCCGGCGGATGTGCTGGTGATTCCCATGACGGATGCGCTTCAGCCGGCCATTCAGGCAGCTACCGCCCTGCGGGATGCGGGCATTCGCACCCAGCTCTATACGGAAAAGAAAAAATTCAAGGCCCGGATCGGCTATGCTGCAAAGCTGGGCATCCCCTTTGCCGTCTTTCTGGGAGGGGACGAGATCGCCCAGAATGTGGTCAGCTGCAAGGATCTGGCCACCGGTCAGCAGCAGACCCTGCCGGTCTCTCAGCTGATCCCCCTGCTGCAGGAGGCCCTTTCCGCCCGCAACAGCGGCGCAGTGATCGCGGAGAAATAAAATCCAACCCCATCAACTAACTGTATATTTATTATTAGGAGTGTAATAACCATGATGCAATCCAGAACACATACCTGTGGGGAGCTGCGGCTTGCCCATGTGGGCCAGACGGTAACGCTGGCCGGTTTTATGGAAAATGTCCGGGAGGTAGGCGGCAATCTGGCCTTTCTGGTGCTCCGGGACTTTTACGGCACCACCCAGATCGTGGTGGAGGATGCTTCCCTGCTGTCCCAGATCAAAAGCCTGAACAAGGAGACGACCCTGCAGGTCACCGGCACGGTGCGGGAGCGCTCCAGCAAGAATCCCAAGCTGCCCACCGGCGATATCGAAGTTGTCCCCACGGAGATCAAGGTGCTGGGCCGCTGCCGGAACAACGAGCTGCCCTTTGAAATCAACCACAGCCGGGATGCCGACGAGACCCAGCGGCTGAAATACCGTTATCTCGACCTGCGCAATCCCGCCGTCAAGAGCAATATCATCCTCCGCTGCAATGTGGTGGCCGCCATTCGCAAGGCCATGATGGAGCACGATTTTCTGGAGATCACCACGCCGATCCTAACCGCTTCTTCTCCGGAAGGCGCAAGAGACTATCTGGTGCCCGCCCGCAAGCATCCCGGCAAGTTCTATGCCCTGCCCCAGGCGCCCCAGCAGTTCAAGCAGCTTCTGATGGCTTCCGGCTTTGACCGCTATTTCCAGATCGCCCCCTGCTTCCGGGATGAGGATGCCCGCGGCGACCGTTCTCCCGGTGAGTTCTATCAGCTGGATATGGAAATGGCCTTTGCCACTCAGGAGGATGTTTTCTCCATCATCGAGGATGTTTTCCCGCCCATTTTCGCAAAGTACGGTAAATATAACATTGCCTCTCAGGCCCCCTTCCGCCGCATTTCCTACAATGACGCTCTGGAAAGCTACGGCTCGGACAAGCCCGACCTGCGCATTGACCTGCTGGTGCAGGATGCCAGCGACCTGCTGAGCGGCTGCGGCTTTGGCCCCTTTGAAGGCAACACCGTCAAGGCCGTTGTGGTGACCGACTTTACCGCCACCCGCAAGCAGATCGACGCTCTGTGCAATGATGTGGAGGTTCAGGCCGGCAGCAAGCCCTACTGGTTCCGCTATGATGAAAACAGCGAAATCGTGGGCGGCATCGCCAAATTCATCGCTCCCATCAAGGAGCAGGTGGTGGAGGCGCTGGGACTGAAGCCCGGCTGCTTTGTGGGTCTGGCCGCAGGCAAAAAAACTGCCGCCCAGAAGACCGCAGGCGTTTTGCGCAACAAGCTGGGTGCGCTGTGCCCCAACCATATGGACAAAGAGCGCTATGAGTTCTGCTGGATCGTGGACTTCCCCATGTACGAGATCGGCGAAGAGTCCGGCCAGCTGGAGTTCTGCCACAATCCCTTCTCCATGCCCAAGGGCGGTATTGCGCCGCTGCTTCAGGCAGAGCGGGGTGAGCTGGATCCCCTGACCATCACGGCGGATCAGTATGATCTGGTGGTCAACGGCGTGGAGCTGTCCTCCGGCGCGGTGCGGAATCACGATCCGGAAATCATGATTAAGGCCTTTGAAATGGTGCGTCTGGGCGAAGAAGATGTGAAATCCAAGTTCCCCGCCATGTACAACGCCTTCTGCTATGGTGCGCCGCCCCATGCAGGCATTGCGCCGGGCATTGACCGCATCGTGATGCTGCTGGCCGGTGAGGATTCCATCCGGGAGATCATCCCCTTCCCCATGAACAAAAATGCGCAGGATATCATGATGGGCGCACCCTCCGAGGTCACGCAGAAGCAGCTGGATGAGCTGCATCTGAAAATTGATCTGGGTGAATAATTTATGAAATTGGTACAGCTGTACACAGACGGCAGCTGCAGCGGCAACCCCGGCCCCGGCGGCTGGGGTGCCATCCTGATTTATCAGGGTGTGGAAAAGGAGCTGTCCGGCGGCGCGGCAGATACCACCAACAATCGCATGGAGCTCACCGCTGTGATTTCCGGTCTGACGGCCCTGAAGGAGCCCTGTCAGGTGGAGCTGTATACCGACAGTCAGTATATCGCCTCCGCCATCAACCAGGGCTGGCTGGAAAGCTGGAAGCGCCGGGGCTGGAAAAAGGCGGACAAGTCTCCCGTGCTGAATCAGGAGCTCTGGCAGCAGCTGGACGGGCAGCTGGCCCGGCATCAGGTGTGCTTTCACTGGGTCAAGGGTCATGCGGACAACGCTCTGAACAATCGCTGTGACCAGCTGGCCGTGGCCCAGACAAGGCGGTTTCAGAGCGGGAGCCCGGGAGGAAATACAAAATGATCCAATATGTTGTGGATGCTTTTACCGATCGTGTTTTTCAGGGCAACCCTGCTGCGGTGAATATTCTGGAGCAGTGGCCCGATGAGGCGCTGATGATGCAGATCACCCGGGAGAACAACCTTTCCGAGACGGCCTTTGCCGTAAAGGAGGGGGATTGCTATCGTCTGCGCTGGTTTACCCCCGGCGGAGAAATCGATCTGTGCGGTCATGCCACGCTGGCTGCCGCCTATGTGCTCCTGCGGTTTTACCGGCCGGAGGCTGCGACCCTCTCCTTTCTGACCCGCAGCGGTCTGCTGACGGTGGAAAAGAAGGGCGACCTGTTTGAAATGCGCTTTCCCGCCTACACCCTCCGTCCGGTGGCTGTCACCGACGCAATGGAGGCCGCACTGGGTGTGCGTCCCCGGGAAGCCTGGCTGGGCCGCGATCTGTTGTGCGTATTTGACAGTGAAGCTGCTGTCCGTGCGCTGACGCCGGATATGGAAAAGCTGAAATCGCTGGAGGGGCTTCTGGTGCAGGTCACGGCGCCCGGACAGGATTGGGACTGTGTATCCCGCAGCTTTGCCCCCAAGCTGGCCGTGCCGGAGGATCCGGTGTGCGGCTCGGGCCACTGTCACATCATTCCCTATTGGGCAAAGGCGCTGGGAAAGCAGCAGCTGCGTGCTTTTCAGGCATCGCCCCGGGGTGGGATCCTTTACTGCCGCATGGAGGGGGACACGGTTTGTCTCTCCGGTCAGGCAGCCCTTTACGCCCGCTCGGAGCTGTTTCTGTAAATCATCTCTTCGTCCGCCGCAGATTGCGGCGGACATTTTGAAAATTTCGATAAAAAATTTGCATTTGCCACTTGTAAAGGCCACCAAAAAGGTGTATATTATATCCGAAATCAAAAGAACGGGCCCCCGGGCCCGCTGAAAGGAGCAGCAGCATTCCTATGGAAGATCGTTTTGTCTATGCGGACAACGCAGCTACGACACCGGTGCATACCGATGTTCTGAATAAAATGATGCCCTTCCTCACCTCCCAGTACGGCAACGCCAGCACCCTGTATCATCTGGGTCAGAGCAGTCACAAGGCACTGGAGGAGGCCCGGAAGGAAGTCGCCCTGCTGATGAACGCCGATCCCTCGGAGATCACCTTCACCGGCTGCGGCAGCGAATCGGACAATATGGCTCTGCGGGGCTATCTCCATTCTCCCCAGGCCAAGGGCAAGCGCCACCTGATCGTTTCCACCATTGAGCATCATGCCATTCTCTACACCGCGCAGGCGCTGGAGAAGGAGGGCTTTGAGGTGACCTATCTGCCCGTCAACCAGTATGGACAGGTGGAGCCGGAAACGCTGGCAGCGGCCATTCGTCCGGATACCGCGCTGGTCAGCATCATGTTTGCCAACAATGAGATCGGCACCATCAATCCCATCGCCGACCTCTCCCGGGTCTGTCATGAAAAGGGCGTGGTGTTCCACACCGACGCGGTGCAGGCTTATGGTCATGTTCCCGTGGATGTGAAGGCCATGGGCATTGATATGCTTTCCCTGTCCGGCCACAAAATCAACGCACCCAAGGGCGTGGGTGCCATTTACATCCGCAAGGGTCTGCTGGTGAATCCGCTGATTACCGGCGGCGGTCAGGAGCGGGGACGCCGCTCCGGCACGGAGAACATTGCCTCCATCGTGGGTCTGGGCGAGGCCGCCCGGCTGAAGCGTGTGAATCTGGAACAGGAAATGGCCTATACCGGAATGCTGTCCCGCAAGCTTATTGACGGCGTTTTGCAGCTGCCTCAGACCATTCTCACCGGCCATCCCACCCAGCGTCTGCCCGGCACCTGCTCCTTCTGCATCAATGCCATTGAGGGCGAAAGTCTGGTGCTGCGGCTGGATATGAACGGTATCTGCGCCAGCACCGGCTCGGCCTGCTCCACCGGCAGTCTGGATCCCAGCCATGTGCTGCTGGGCATCGGCCTGAGCCACGAAATTTCCCACGGCTCTCTGCGTCTGACTCTGGGGCCGCAGAACACGGAAGAGGATGTCGATTATATTCTGGAGCGCCTGAAGAGCGTTGTGGAAACGCTGCGGGCCATGTCTCCCATCTGGGATCCCAGTCTGAATTAAGGAGGAACATACCATGGATTATTCTGCAAAGGTGATGGATCATTTCGCTCATCCCCGCAATGTGGGCGACCTGCCGGATGCCAACGCCGTTGGCATGGTAGGCAATCAGAAGTGCGGCGATATCATGAAGATGATGATGAAGATCGAGGACGGCATCATTCAGGATGTGAAGTTCCAGACCTTCGGCTGCGGCGCTGCCGTGGCCACCTCTTCCATGGCCACCGAGCTGGTGAAGGGCAAGTCCATCGAAGAAGCCCTTCAGCTCACCAACAAGGCCGTTATGGAGGCGCTGGACGGTTTGCCCCCGGTGAAGGTGCATTGCTCCGTGCTGGCGGAGGAAGCCATCCGGGCCGCTCTGGCGGACTATTATCAGCGGCAGGGCATCGACCCCAAGCCCATCGTGGGCTGCGACGCCAATTGCAGCAGCTGTCATGAGGATCACGGCCACGGCCACGAGGAGCCGCTGCCCTCTCAGCACTGCGACCCCGCAAACTGAGCTGCACAAGCATAAAAATCACCTCCGCAGGAGCAATTCTGCGGAGGTTTTGCTTTTATCTGCCGAACAGACCCTTGGGCTCGGTGATATGCGTTTCCGCATCCAGCACCTGATATCCGGTCTTTTCGATTACGGTTTTCAGCGCCGCAAGGTCAATGGGCTGCTCTGAGAGAATCACCGCCAGCCCCTTTTTCCGGGATGCCCGCACCTTTTTCACCGGAAAAGCATTCCGGATGGCATCGTTGATGTGGGCCTCACACATCCCGCACATCATTCCCTCAATTTTCACCATGGTTTCCAGCATGAACGCGCCTCCTGATTAGAGTTCTTTAACTGCCAGTGTACAGGATTTTCCCCGGCTTGTCAAGGGCTGTCCCGGCAGAAAATGCGTTTTTGAAGAGGATATCGGGGCATTTTCTATTTGTCGGTGCTAAACACAGGGATTCCTATGCCCCTTAATACTTCTTCTCCACATTTCTCAAGCCTTTTTCACCACAATTCAATCAGAAAAGCATTTCCCATGACATAATCACTGCACTCCAAAAATCAACCTTGTCGCGAACGGTAATTGTCCCATCAACAGTGCCTTCCATACGAATCACATAGTAATTCTCCGAGGATAAATTTGTAAATATACAGACCCTCTTTTTCTCATTCATGTTACTAATCATGATGCAACCATCTTCGATGTCCGCATTCCATAACATGATATTCTCTGAAAAAGCGTGTTCCGCCTGTATGGTAACAATGATTTGACCGGAATTGGTATACAGGAGATACCGATCAATCTGCTCCAAGGAGCAGACGAGTTCTCCCGAAGTCAAATTAAAAACTCCCTTCTCAGCATCCGAGACTACAGAAACATCCTGCCTCTCCATAATTGCAAAGGCCTGATACATCACTATAAATACAAGCGAAAAAAGAATCGTTGATATTGACAGTATACATGCAAACACCGTCCTGCGGCGGCGAATTTTTTTTGCATACAGAACCATGCCTGCTGTTTTTGTATCCGACCCGGCAAGCTCCGCCGGACAGATACTAGGATCGTTCATCCGATTGCATCGTTCCAGACAGGCAGGGCACGATTTCATATGTTCCTCCAACGCAGCTTTGCTGTCCTCGGAGCAGCTTTCGTCGACATACAGCGGCAGCAGGTCGTCAGCGATAGCACAACTAATTTTCATATTCTCGCTCCATTCTTTCGATGATTTTTTCTTTTGCTCTGTAAAATGTCACCTTTGCCCAGGATTCCGTTTTCCCGAAGATTTCCGCAATTTCCCGGAATTTCAGATCACCTAGGATCCGCAGAGTAAAGACCTCTTTATAAGGCCCCTTCAGTGTGTGCAGCAGTTTCAACGCAATTCTGACCTGCTCCCGATCGTGCACTCTTTCGATCCGATCCTCCGGGTCTGCGGCTTCGGCAAGCGTGTCCAAGGAGACGAACCTCCCGGATTTTTTCCGCTCTTTGAACCAGATGTTTTTGGCAATGGCACAAAGCCAGGATTCTATTTTACATTCACCGCGAAATTGTCCGATATGCAAAAACGCCCGATAGAAAGTTTCTGCCGTCAATTCCTCCGCAAGCGATGCACTGCACCCAAGGGACATCAGATAACGGTATACCATCGGGCTGCATTGTCTGCAAAGTTGATCAAAACCGTCCATACCATTTCCCCTTCTCACAAATAAGACCCATCCAGTGAAAAAAAGATACAAAGTTTTCGAAAATTGTGCGACATTTATATTTTTACATATATTTTATGCATTTCAATATAACACACATTGTTTCGAATTCCAGTTATTGTTCTTCAGGAAATCTTTTTTGGCTCCTGTTTTTCGCAGCCGCTTTACAAACCTTCCGGGCTGTGGTAAAATTCAAAAAACGGAAAGGGAGTTTGCTTATGCCGCTGCAAATCATTCGAAACGATATTACCAGAGTGGCCTGTGATGCCATTGTCAACGCAGCCAACACCTCGCTTCTGGGCGGAGGCGGTGTGGACGGCTGCATTCACCGGGCCGCAGGGCCGGAGCTGCTGGCAGAATGCCGGACGCTGGGAGGCTGCGATGTGGGTCAGGCGAAGATCACCGGCGGCTACCATCTCCCCTGCCGCTATGTGATTCATACCGTAGGGCCGATATGGCGGGACGGCAGACACGGAGAGCGGGCGCTGCTGCGGGCCTGTTATGACAATTCTCTCCGGCTGGCGCTGGAATATGGCTGCAAAAGGGTGGCCTTTCCCCTGATCTCCGCTGGGGCCTATGGCTATCCGCCGGAAGAAGCGCTGTCCATCGCCACACAGACCATCGGCGATTTTTTGCAGCAGCAGGATATGGAGGTTCTGCTGGTGATTTTTGACCGGCGTTCCTTCTCCATCGGGAAACAGCGTTTTCACGATATTCAGCAGTATATTGACGACTGCTATGCCGATGCCCATCTGGAAGTCCGCCGCCTTCGCCGGGAGATGCAGACAGCCCGGCCCGCCGCCAATCGTTCTTTTCCGGAAATGATGCCGCCGGCTGCCATGCAGCTGTCGGAGGAATGCCTTTCCATGGGCACGCTGCGGGAGGCGCTGGGAGAGATCGACGAAAGCTTTTCCCAGATGCTGCTGCGGAAGATTGACGAAAAGGGCATGACCGATGCCCAATGCTATAAAAAGGCCAACATCGACCGCAAGCTCTTTTCCAAGATTCGAGGCAATGTGCAGTATCGTCCCAGCAAAATCACGGCCATTGCCTTTGCGCTGGCGCTGGAGCTGCCGCTGGCGGAGACGCAGGAGCTGCTGGGCAAGGCGGGCTTTACCCTGTCCCATTCCAGCCGGTTTGACATCATTGTGGAATACTTCATCCGGCAGGGCAATTATAATGTGCTGGAAATCAATGAGGCCCTGTTTGCCTTTGACCAGAGTCTCATCGGCGCATAAAAAAGTGTCGTCTGCCAGGCGACCACAGCAGCCGAAAAATCCTGTATTCTGTAACCGTAAACCAACCACAGAATACAGGAGGAATCACACATGAAGAACAACATTACGGAACTGGTTTTCATTCTGGATCGCAGCGGCTCCATGGCCGGACTGGAAAGCGATACCATCGGCGGCTTTAACGGGATGCTCACCAAACAGCGGGGGCAGGATGGACGGTGTTATGTGTCCACCGTGCTCTTTGACGACCGCAGCTTTGTGCTCCATGACCGTCTGCCGCTGGAGCGGGTGGAGCCTCTGACGGATCGGGATTATACGGTGGGCGGCTGTACGGCGCTGCTGGACGCGCTGGGCGGGGCGATTCGCCGCATTTCCGACATTCATCGCTATGCCCGGCCGGAGGATGTGCCCGAGCACACGCTGTTTGTGGTCATCACCGACGGCATGGAAAACGCCAGCTGCCGCTATCGTGCGGAGCAGGTGAAGGCGATGGTGCGTGCCCGGCAGCAGCGTGGCTGGGAGTTCCTCTTTCTGGGAGCCAACATTAACGCAGTGGAGACGGCCCGGCATTATGGCATCCGTCCGGACAGAGCGGTGAATTATCACGCCGACGAACAGGGAACCCGGGTGGCCTATGACACGGTGGCAGCTGCCGTGTGTCAGATGCGTTCCAGTGCGCCGCTGGAGGCCGACTGGTGCGACAGCATCCGGCAGGACTTTTCCTCCCGGAAATCCCGGCGATAAAAAATACGGCATACAAAAAGAGCCTGACTTTTCAGTCAGGCTCTGGAGACTGTCAGAAAACCGCTTCGCTGGGTTTTCTTCGACAATTTGGCTCCGGCCTGCGGGCCGGTTTCGCCGATTTTTTGCGAAAAATCCGGCGGGTTACGGTGTTTTTACCCATAATCATATAGATTACGGGCAAAAACGATTCTTTAGGGCGTAGCCCTGTCCTATCTTTTTTGACACGCTGAAGAGCCTGACTTTTCAGTCAGGCTCTGTGTTTTAAGCTATTCTTTGCAGATCAAAAGGGCATTTTCCCTTCCTACCTGCCACAAAACCGGAAGCGAACACAGGGCTGCCGGGGCATAGCTTTGACCGTCTTCCTCGACAGCGCCCAGGTACAGCTCCAGCGTCAGCGAAAGGGCAAAGCCGCCCTCCGTTTCCACAATGGAAAAGTCCGGGCCGAGATGGCGATCCACCCGGGCCTCCTGCCCATAGGGCAGACCCGCCCCATCAAAAAACCGGGCAATATCCGGCGCATCCGCCGGAGTGATGCATTGCAGAAAACCTTCCGGCGTGGTGAGCGTCACCGTGGAATGCTCAGACAGGGCTGCGGAAATATCGGGATAATCGGGCTGCGGCAGCCCATGCCAGAGCCCGTCCCAATCCAGCGCCTGTGCGGAAAACTGACCGGGCAGATTTGCAAAAATCACAAGTTCATCCCGCCCGTCCCCGTCATAATCTCTTGCGTCTACGGTGGCGGTTTCATACAGATTCACATCCGTCCGGGAAAGCGTCAAAACCGGAACGCCGTCTGCGAAAAGGCAGGGAATCTGCGATGGTTCCGTCACGGTCAGCGTCACCGTTTCCGCACCGCTTCCGCAAAAATTACCCTCTGCCGTCAGCGTTCGCAGGGCATTTTCTTGGGAAATGACCTCCACCAGCGTTTCCGGAAGAGCTTCCGGCATGGGACTTTTCAGGGTGAAATACAGGCTTTCACCTGTGGAAAGCTGCACATGATAGCCCACACAGACCTGCTCCCAATGGATTCCGGAGCGCCAAAGCTGCTGCCAGAGGCCGTCCCAGCCGCCGTGGGTCAAAAGTGCCTGGCCGTCCTGCCGCTGCAATGTCAGCGGTGCTTCCTCCGTCAGCGGTGTGCCATTCTGCATCAGAAGTACAGCGGAAATGCTGGCATCCGCCGGGAGATGTTCCAGAAGAACGCTTTCCTCCCAGCTGCATTCCGGGGCAACTTCTGTCATTTCCGGGCTCCAGCCCTCTGGGGAAACGGAAGTGATTTCCTGCCCGTCCAGCATGATCGCAACGGGTTCGGAAGTCTCTGAAATCTCCTGCATCGTGTCCTCATCCGGCAGCTGTTCCTGCGGCTCGTTCCCCGGCGCACCTGCACAGGCGGAAAGGGTCAGCCGCAGGACAAGCAGAGCAGGAAACCATTTTCCACGCTTCACCGTGCCCACCTCCTGTGTAAGAATTGCTTCCATGATAGCACCGGAGGCGAATCATTGTCAATCCCGACAGGAAAAAATTACATTTTTTGCAAAAAGAGTAAAAGGCTTTTATCCACCCAGATACGCCTTGCGCACTTCATCGCTGGCGATCAGCTCCGCACCGGTGCCGGAGAGGGAGATGCTTCCGGTTTCCAGCACATAGGCCCGATCCGCCACAGACAGGGCCGCCGCCGCATTCTGCTCCACCAGCAGCACCGTGGTGCCCGCCGCGTGCAGCTCCCGGATAATGTCAAAAATCTGCTGCACCAGAATGGGAGCCAGTCCCATGGAAGGCTCGTCCAGCATCAGCAGCCGGGGCTTTGACATCAACGCCCGGCCCATGGCCAGCATCTGCTGCTCGCCGCCAGACAGCGTTCCTGCCACCTGCCGCCGCCGCTCTGCCAGACGGGGAAAGCGCTGGTACACATCCTCAATGCCCTGACGGATGGTGGAGCGGTTTTGGGTATAAGCACCCATCTCCAGATTTTCCTCCACGGTCATCTGCAAAAACACATGGCGTCCCTCGGGAACCTGCGCCAGACCCTGCATCACGATCTTGTGGGGGGCTGTGCCCTTCAGCTCGTGACCGTCAAAGACAATGCTGCCGCTTTTGGGATGCAGCAGACCGGAAACGGTGTTGAGCACGGTGGATTTTCCCGCGCCGTTGGCGCCGATCAGGGTAACGATCTCCCCTTCCCGCACCTCGAAGGATACCCCCTTCACCGCGTGAATGCTGCCGTAATACACCTGAAGATCCTTCACCTGCAACAATGCGTCCTTCATGCGCCTGCCTCCTTTCCCTTGCCCAGATAGGCTTCAATCACCTGGGGATTGTTCTGGATATCCTCCGGAGAGCCCTTGGCGATCAGCTTGCCGAAATTCAGCACGGCGATACCGTCACACACATTCATCACCAGATTCATATCGTGCTCGATGAGCAGAATGGCAATGCCGAAGGTGTCCCGGATGGTGCGGATGTTTTCCATCAGCTCCGCCGTCTCCGAGGGGTTCATGCCCGCCGCCGGCTCATCCAGCAGCAGCAGACAGGGATTGGTGGCCAGCGCCCGGAGGATTTCCAGCCGCCGCTGTGCGCCGTAGGGCAGACTGCCCGCCTTGTCCCCGGCGTATTTTTCCATGTGGAAGATGGACAGCAGCTCCATAGCCCGATCGTGGGCCACCTTTTCTCCCTTCCAGAAGGGAGGCAGGCGGAAAATGCCGCTGAGCATATTGTAGCGCACCTGATTTCCCATGGCCACGGTGATGTTTTCCTCCACCGTCAGCTGAGAAAACAGGCGGATATTCTGAAAGGTTCGGGCAATGCCCGCGTGATTCACCCGAGCCGTATTCAGGTCATGAATGTCCCGGCCATCCAGCAGAATGGTGCCGTGGGTGGGCTGATAGACCTTGGTGAGCAGATTGAACACCGTGGTCTTGCCCGCACCGTTGGGGCCGATAAGTCCGGCGATTTCCGTGGGGCCCACCGCAATGCTGAAGCTGTCCACCGCCTTCAGTCCGCCGAAGGTAATGCCCAGATCAATACATTCCAGAATGGGCCGCTTGTCCGCATCCCGTTCCGTCAGCAGCGCAGTACGCACCACCGGAACCAGCTTGGATCGCTGCTGTGCCATTTACGCCGCCTCCTTTTTCGATTTCCGTTGTTTTTTCCACCGCTCCAGCAGGGCCGCAGGATGCACCGACTGCACCAGCGCCTTCAGCCGGGGACTGTTGGTGACCAGCATCACCAGAATCAGCACGATGGCATAAATCAGCATCCGATAATCCGCAAAGGCACGGGTGGCCTCCGGCAGCGCCTGCAATACCACCGCCGCCAGAATGGAGCCGGGAACGCTTCCCATGCCGCCCAGCACCACAATGACCAGAATCTCGATGGACATATTATAATCAAAGGCCGCAGCCTTCACATTGGCAAAGCAATGACCGTAGAGCGTACCCGCCGCACCGGCGAAAAATGCCGCCAGCGTGAACACCGTCAGCTTGTAGCGGGTCACATGAATGCCCACGCTCTCCGCCGCGATCCGGTTGTCCCGGATGGCCATAATGGCCCGGCCATGACGGGAACGCTTGAGGTTCATCATCACCAGCACCGTCAGCAGCGCCAGCACCGCCGCATAGGGCAGCAGGGTTTTGGCGTTGGAATAAATGGCGCCGGTATCCAGACCCAGCGCACCGCCGGTGATATTCAGATTGGTGATGATATTTTTGATGATCTCGCCGCAGGCCAGGGTGACGATGGCCAGATAGTCGCCCTTCAGCCGCAGCGCGGGCAATCCCACCAGCAGACCAAAGGCCGCAGCCACCACACCGCCCAGCAGCATGGACAGCGGCAGCCGCAGCGGCAGCGGCAGCGTCTCACTCAGGGCAATGGACAGCAGACAGCCGCTGAACAGACCCACGGACATAAAGCCCGCATGGCCCAGAGAAAGCTCGCCCAGCAGGCCCACCACCAGATTCAGGGAGACGGCCAGCACGATATAAACAGAGATGGGGATCAGCATATTGGAGATCTGTCGGGTCAGGCTTCCGCTGTTCAGCAGCAGTCCCACCACCAGATAGGCGGCGGCTGTGACGGCCAGCACCACCAGATCGCCTGCGCCCCGGTTGTTTCGTTTTCCTGCCATAATTACACCTTCTCGCTGATTTTTTTGCCCAGCAGGCCCGTAGGATTGACCACCAGCATCAGCACCAGTACGCCGAATACGATGGCATCGGACCAGAGGGTGGAAATATAGGTTTTGGAGGCCTGCTCAATCACGCCCAGCAGAATGCCGCCCAGCATGGCGCCGGGGATGGAGCCGATGCCGCCGAACACCGCCGCCG
>CAZIPA010000012.1:0-53579 GCA_964541085.1 uncultured Oscillospiraceae bacterium
CGGATGACCTCCACCAGCTTCATGCTGGGGACGGGGTTGAAGAAGTGCATACCGATGACGGGATGCTTTAGGCCGTTGCCCATTTCGGTAACGGACAGAGAAGAGGTATTGGTGGCAAACACGGCTTCGGGCTTGCACAGCTCATCCAGCTCACCCAGCAGGGCGCGCTTGGTCTCCATCTCCTCCTTGACGCATTCAATCACCAGATCGGCGTCCGCAGCGGCGGATTTCTCCTCCACCAGAACACGGCTCAGCAGATCCTCCTTGGCCTCCTCGGTCATCTTGCCCTTGGCAACACGCTTGGCCAGAGACGCGGCCAGCTTATCCTTATGCCGCTGTGCAGAAGCCAGGCTGCTGGCATACATCAGTGCGGTGTGTCCATTGGCTGCAAAAACCTGGGCAATGCCGCTGCCCATGGTACCGGCTCCGAAAATTGCGACCTTCATGATAAAAAATCCTCCTGTTATCGTTTGTAATCCTTAAGATATGATGTTGAACCTGTTTTTCCACTCAGCGGTTGCGATAGGGCTCGTGCTTCCGTTTTTCCAGAAAGGCACTCATGCCCTCCCGCTGATCCTCGGTCTCAAAGCAGCTGCCAAACAGCGACTCCTCGATCTCCAGCGCCCGGTCCATATCCGTTTGCAGACCCTCATTGATGGCCTGTTTACAGGCACGGACAGCGATGGGGGCATTTTTCGCGATGGCCTGCGCCAGCTTTTCGGCGGCGGGCATCAGCTCCTCCACCGGATACACCGCATTGACCAGTCCGATGCGCAGGGCTTCCTCCGCCTTGATGTTCCGGGCGGAATAGATCAGCTGCTTTGCCATGCCGGGTCCGATCAGCCGTGCCATCCGCTGAGTACCGCCAAAGCCGGGGGTAATGCCCAGTCCGGTTTCCGGCTGTCCGAAGACCGCCGTATCCGAGCAGATGCGGATGTCGCAGCTCATAGCCAGCTCACAGCCGCCGCCCAGGGCAAAGCCGCACACCGCAGCGATGGTGGGAACCGGCAGCGTCTCCAGCTTGCGGAACACATCGTTGCCCAGCTTGCCGAAGCTCTGGCCCTCCTGTTGGGTCAGTGTGCTCATCTGCGCAATGTCTGCGCCGGCCACAAATGCCTTTTCGCCGCTGCCACGCACGATGATACAGCGCACCTCGTCCGGGTCGATCTGATCCAGTGTCTGATCCAGCTCCCGGATCACCTGATCGTTCAGGGCATTCAGCGCCCGGGGACGGTCAATGGTCAGCACGCCCACGCCGCCTTCTGCGGAAAATTTCACATACTCCATGGATGAAGACCTCCTTTTTACAGGCTGGTAACAGGCGCAGTTTTCCCGCGCCTGATACCTTACTGCCTCATTATAGCAGGTTGTTCCGAGTTTGTCAAATTATAAACGATATATTTTGTATGGATTTTTGCGTTTTTCGCTTGATTTTCGGTCAGGAAAGCGATATGGCGGAAAAAATCAGACGCGCTCCACCACGACAGCTTCGCCCATGCCGCCGCCGATGCACAGAGAGGCAACACCGTACTTGCCGCCGCGACGGGCCAGCTCATAGCACAGCGTGACCAGAATACGAGCGCCGGAAGCACCGATGGGATGGCCCAGAGCGATAGCGCCGCCGTTCACATTCACATTGTCGGGGGTCAGGCCCAGCTCCTGATTGACAGCAGCAGCCTGCGCAGCAAAGGCCTCGTTCAGCTCGAACAGGTCGATGTCCTTGGTCTCCAGCTCGGCCTTCTTCAGAGCCTGACGGACAGAGGGGATGGGGCCGGTGCCCATGAGAGCGGGATCCACGCCCACAGAGCCGGTGGAAACGATCTTGGCCATGGGCTTCAGGCCGTGCGCCTTGACAAACTCGCCGGAGGCAACCACGATGGCGGCAGCGCCGTCATTGATACCGGAAGCGTTACCGGCAGTCACCGTGCCGCCGTCACGCTTGAAGGCGGGCTTCAGCTTGGCCAGCGTCTCAACGGTCGTACCTGCACGGGGATGCTCGTCCTTATTGAAGACGATGGGATCGCCCTTGCGCTGGGGAATGACCACTTCCACGATCTCGTCGTCAAAGCGGCCGCTGTCACGGGCGGCCACGGCACGCTGCTGAGAGCGGGCAGCCAGCTCGTCCTGCATCTGACGGGTGATGCCGTACTTCTCGGCAACATTCTCGGCAGTGATGCCCATGTGATAATTGTTGAAAGCATCCCACAGACCATCGTTGACCATCACATCGGTCATGGTGGTGTTGTTCATGCGGGCGCCCCAACGGGCAGAATTGATGGCGTAGGGAGCCAGGCTCATGTTCTCCATGCCGCCGGCAACCACGCACTCGGCCTCGCCGGCCAGAATGGTGCGGTAAGCCAGCGTAACGCTGTGCAGACCGGAGCCGCAGACCTTGTTCAGGGTAGTGCAGGGAGTCTCGATGGGCAGACCGGCCTTCAGGGATGCCTGACGGGCGGGGTTCTGGCCCAGACCAGCCTGCAGCACATTGCCGAAGAACACCTCGTTCACATCGGCAGCGTCCACATTGCCGCGCTTCAGGGCTTCCTTGATAACAAGGCTTCCCAGCTCAACAGCGGGGATCGTCTTCAGAGCGCCGCCAAAGCTGCCCACTGCGGTACGGGCCATGCTTACCAGATAGACTTCTTTCATAGTTGATACACTCCTTTTTTATTTTGAAAAAATTCGTTTCCTTGCGATGGTTTACCCACTAAACCAATTTCTATTATATTCGGAATTGCCTTTTGTTTCAACACGCAAATTGCCGGTTTTTACGCTTTATTTTCATGTTTTCCGTCGAAAAGCACAACGCTTGATAAAAAAGTGGCAAAGGCTGTTTCTTTTTCTACGATCTTCCTTTTTTCACAGTCCTGCCCAGCGGCCGTTTTCTCCCGGAAAGCGCAGAAAATGCCGCAGAGGCGGTCTCTGCGGCGCAGGAAAATATTCCCGGTTTTTCAGGCATTTTCCCCTTCCGGCGCGCTTTCAATGCTGCGCATGGCCAGAATGGTTTTTTCAAACAGCTCCTCCAGCGTCCAGCCCAGCGCCTCCGCACCCTGACGGATCACATCCCGGCTGCATCCGGCGGCGAACTTTTTGTCCTTGAACTTTTTCTTCAGGCTGGACACCTCCATATCCGCAACGCTTTTGCTGGGACGCATCATGGCAGCCGCACCGATCAGTCCGGTCAGCTCGTCCACGGCGAACAGAATCTTTTCCATCTGCTGCTCCGGGGCGTATTCCGTGCCGGTCATGCCCCAGCCGTGGCTCATGGCAGCGCGCATCACGCCCTCGTCAATGTCCTCCGCCCGGCAAAGCTCCACGCCCTTGACGCAGTGCTCCTGGGGATACAGCTCAAAATCCACATCGTGGAGCATTCCCACGGTGCGCCAATAGTCCACCCGCTCCGGGTCATACTGCTGTGCATACCAGCCCATCACCCCGGACACGGTCTGACCGTGCTTCAGATGAAAGGGCTCCTGATTGTACTTTTTCAAAATGGCAAGGGCCTGCTCCGGCGTTGGAATATAGCTCATAACGCATCTCCTGTTCTTTATCGCTGATTTGGATGTTTGCTTCAATTTTATTTGTGATATTTGCTTCCGGACAAAATGGACAGCGCCCGATAAATCTGCTCCAGCACCATCACCCGGGCCAAATGATGGGGAAAGGTCATAGGCGACATGGACAGCCGCAGACCGCACTGGGCCTTGAGGGCTTCATCCAGTCCCCGGGAGGAGCCGATGAGAATGCACAGGCGGGAAACGCCCTGATTTTGCAGCTGCTGCACCCGCTCTGCCAGCCCCTCGGAGGAAAGGCTTTTTCCCTCGATGCACATGGCGATCACATAGCTGCCCTGGGGAATGGCGGCACGAATCCGCTCCGCCTCCTTTTGCAGTGCGCCGGGCCGGTCGGGCTCCTCCTCCAGCTGGAGAATCTCCAGACGGCAAAGAGTGCTCAGCCGTTTTTCATATTCCCGGCAGGCCTCCAGATAAAACTTTTCCTTCAGCTTGCCCACGCAGATCAATCGGATGTTCAGCATATGCGCTCCCTTTTCTTACAGAAATACCGGCTGTCCCAGTCCGTCCCGGGGTGCCAGCGCCGTCTCGGCCCGCAGACCCGCCTGGTTCAGCGCCTGCTCCAGTGCCTCCAGCGCCAGCTCGGGCGTATTGTTCTCCCGGCTCAGATGGGCCAGCGTCACATGACAGGTTCCCGTCTGGCACAGCCGCACCGCCACCTTTGCGGAAAACCGGTTGGAAAGATGGCCCTGATCGGACAGAATCCGTGCCTTCAGCGCATAGGGATAGGGCCCCTGCTTCAGCAGCTCGGGATCGTGATTGAACTCCAGCACTGCCGCCCGGCTGCCGCGGATGCTCTCGAACATCTCCCCCGTCACCGTGCCGGTATCCGTACAAAAGGCCACCTGATGCTCCGGCACACCCAGCACATAGCCGCAGCTGCCCTCTGCGTCATGAAAGGTGGCAAAGGTGCGCACGGGACACCCGGCCAGCTCCAGCGTCTGTCCCGGCTGAAACAGCAGCACCCGCTGCTTCGGCGGCAGTTTAGGTGCAATGGCCGCATAGGTTTCATGGGAGCACACCAGCTGCGCCTCCGTATGCTTCAGCAGCACCGGCAGCGCCGCCACATGATCCCCGTGGCTGTGGGTAATCAGAATATGAGTCAGCGTCTGGGGAGAAAGGGCCAGACGATGCAGTTTTTCCGAAATGTAACGATGATTTTTTCCCGCATCCACCAGAATGCGGGCGTTTCCGCTTACAAAGACGGCACAGTTTCCGCTGCTGCCGCTGGCCAGCGTACAAAAATAGGTCATAGGCTTCTCCTGCCTGGATTTTTTGAAAAACGGGGCAGCGGAAGGCTGCCCCGATGCGGATTGCAATCGCTCTTTAATTCGCCTTGGGGATGATGACCGGTTCCTCTACGCTGACCCGTGTGATGTCCGCACCCAGTCTGCGCAGCTTTTCCACCAGATTTTCATAGCCGCGTTCAATATAGCCGATCTCTTCGATCTCGGTGGTTCCTTCCGCTGCCAGGCCGGCGATCACCAGCGCGGCTCCCGCCCGCAGGTCACTGGCCCGTACCGGTGCGCCCGTAAACTTTTCCACGCCCTCGATCACGGCCACCTTGCCGTCCACCTGAATCCGTGCGCCCATGCGGCGCAGCTCGTCAGAATAGCGGAAACGATTCTCCCACACACCCTCGGTGATGATGGAGGTTCCCTCCGCCAGACACAGTGCCGCCGCCAGCTGGGGCTGCATATCCGTGGGGAAGCCGGGGTAGAACAGGGTCTTCACCTGAATCTTGTGCAGCGGGCCCGTACGGGTGACACGGATGCTGTCATCCTGCTCCGTGACCTCCAGACCCATTTCCTCCAGCTTGGCCGTGATGCAGTCCATATGCTTGGGAATCACATTCTTCACCAGAACACTGCCGCCGGCAGCAGCCACCGCCGCCATATAGGTTCCGGCCTCGATCTGGTCGGGAATGATGGAATAGCTTCCGCCGGTGAGACAGGCCACGCCGCGAATCTTGATCACATCCGTTCCGGCGCCCATGATATCCGCGCCCATGGAATTGAGGAAGTTGGCAAGATCCACAATATGGGGCTCCTTGGCGGCATTTTCAATGACCGTCTGGCCCTCTGTGCGGCAGGCCGCCAGCATGATATTCATAGTTGCGCCCACGCTGGCCACATCCAGATAGATGTTGGCACCGTGCAGACCCTCCGCAGCCTCGGCATAAACTACGCCGTTGCGAATCTCCATTTTCGCGCCCAGCGCCTCAAAGCCCTTGAGATGCTGGTCAATGGGACGCACGCCGCCAAAGTTGCAGCCGCCGGGCATGGCAACCTCGGCCTTCTGGAACCGACCCAGAAACGCACCGATGAGATAATAGGAGGCCCGCATTTTCCGGTTCAGGTCGCTGACCGCTACATGGCCCTTCAGCCCACGGCAGTCGATCTCGATGGTATTCTGCCGCAGCACCCGGACCTCTACGCCCAGCTCCCGCAGAATTTCCATTTGGATCACCACATCCCGCACCATGGGAATGTTTTCGATCCGGCATACCCCGTCCACCAGAAGGGCAGCGGGGATGATGGCTACGGCCGCATTTTTTGCGCCGCTGACGGCCACCTCGCCAAACAGCGGTTTTCCGCCGTGAATGATGAATTTATCCAAAGAGGGATCCCCCTTACAGGCATTTTCCGAATCCGCCGATATTTCATCTCATACGGATTCTATCATATTGTATCACAGTTTTGCACAAATAAAAAGGGCAACTTCCGTTTTTTCGGATTTTTTCGTGTTTTAACGAAAATGACTTAATAATTCAGCTCCGTTCCGTCCAAACAGCTCATAATCACGCGCCCCTGGGGCGTTTCCACAGCCCAAGCCGGCACCAGCAGCGCCGTCTGCGGGTCTTCGCTCTGGAGATAATAGCCCGCCTCCAGCGACTGCACCTCCGTCACGCCCCGCTGCTCCAGCAGGCTGCACAGGGCCAGCACCAGCTGGGCACGGCTCAGCGTCTCATGCTCCGTTTCCGCACCCCGTTCGCCGCTCATAAGCCACCGTCCCCGCACCTGCAGCTGCCCCTCCTGCCGGGTGCATTGCAGACGGCAGTTGTACAGATAGGCACCCAGATACTGCTGGGTCAGTGTAATGCTGTCTTCATCTCCGGAAAGGGCCGCCTGCTCCATGGGAAAGCCCGCCTGCTCCAGCAGGGCGCGACAGCTCTCGGGGGTCAGATTTTCCTCCGTCCATACCATGGACAGCTCCACCGCGCCGCCCCGGCGAAAGCTCAGCTGTCCCTTTTCGCTTTGATAAATGGCCACGCCGCCGCCGGGCTCCAAAGCCTGTGCAGCGTCCAGCAGCGCCTGTGCCGCCAGTCCTTCCAGCTCGCCGTCACGGGTCACCTGATAGGCCTCCGGCTGTCTCGGCAGCTGCCGCAGCTGTTCCTCCCGCAGCAGGATTCCCGCCTGCTCTGCCAGCGTCAGGGCATCCTGCACCGCCCGCAGCTCTGACCGGCGCATCTGATACAGCTGCCAGCCGATATTGCCCGCCAGCACCAGATCGGCTGCCAGCACCAGCAGGATCAGCCAGGTCCGAACCTTTTTCCATTCCATGCTCAGTCCTCCGCCACCCGGCAGATTCCGGGCACAAACCGTGCCTGCTTCTCCACCAGACGAATGCACAGCCGGGATGCTTCCCGGGCATCTTCCGCCAGCATTCCCGCCGCCTCATGCATGGGCAGCAGAAGAATACTTTCCTCCGGCTCCAGCTGGCGCAGCGATGCAGACGCACCGGTAATCGCGCCATTTTCCACCGTCACCCGGGCCCAGCCGCCCCTGCGCTCCAGAAACCGGCCATCCATATCCAGAGCAAAGGTCAGAATCAGTCCGTTTCCCTCCTGCTGCACCTGATCCAGACTCAGACGCCCGGAGGCATCGGTTTCGCTCCAGACCTCCCGCATGAGGGAACAGACCTTCTGACAGATCTCCACCGTGCGCTGAGGCTCCTCCGTCTCGGCCAGTTCCAGATCGGCCCCCTCTGTTCCGGCATAAATCAGCTCTCCCGCCGTGCTCAAGCTCAGGGTACTGCGGCCCTCCACATAGACCAGACTGCCGCTGCTGTTCTGATAGACCCGGGCCAGATAGGGATTCATGGCAAAGAGCTTTTGCACCGACTGGGAAAGCTCGCCCTTTTCCACGATCTCCGGCTGCCGGGCCTGATAGCAAAGGGCCTCCGTAGTGCCGGACAGCAGCAGTTCGTCCCAGCGCAGCTGTGCCGACCGGTTTTTCGCCAGCATGGCATTGTCCACCCAGGGCTGGGCACAGATTTCCTCCAGCTCTGCCGTAGAGGCCGCTGTTTCCGCATACCAGCGTCCGCCGCCGGCATCGGTGAGCAGCAGGCCAACGCCGCCGGCATATTTTACCAGTGCAAAGCTTCGCACCGTCAGTTCCGTCCGCAGCTCTTCTCCGCCGCTCCACGCCTGAAGCAGACAGAAGGGCAGCGCCCCGTGATATTCCGCCAGAATGGCCGGGGCCTGCAGCAGCCGCTGATATTCCAGCTCGGTGAGCACCTCCGGCGCACCTGCCGAGCCCAGCGCCTCCAGACAGAGGGCTTCCTCCAGCTGATACAGCCGCTGATAATCCTCCGGAGAGGCAGCATAAAAAACGCCCTCCTGCCGGAGCACCGCCAGCTTTTCCGGCCACGCCATCACGGTGGTAGCCGTTTTTCCCGGGCCCGCCTTTTCCACAGGCCGCAGCATTTGCAGCAGCCGCTGTCCGCCCTGACTGTTCCGCATACTCAGCAGCATGGTCACGCCCAGCAGCACCGCCATCAGCACCAGCAGCAGGGCCAGCAGCAGATTTTTCACCCGGTCACGCATTCTGCTTCTCCTGTTCCTGAGACGCCACCGGCAGCAGCAGGGTCACAACGCTGCCCTTGCCGTATTCACTTTCAAAACGGATGGAGCCCCCATGGGTCTCTGCGATCTGCCGGGCAATGGCCAGTCCCAGACCGGTACCGCCGCTCTCCCGGGAGCGGGCCTTGTCCACCCGATAAAACCGCTCAAACAGCCGGGGCATATCCTCCTTGGGCACACCGATGCCGGTGTCCTCCACCTGAAGGAACACCTGCCTGTCCTCCACGCCGCCGGTGATCCGGATGCTGCCGTTCTTTTTGTTGTATTTGATTGCGTTGGTGATAATATTGATGATAACCTGCTGGATGCGTTCCGGGTCGCCAAAGGTGGGCGGCAGACTCTCCGGCAGGGCACAGGTCAGGGTCAGACCGCGGTTTTCCGCCTCCATAGCCATCGCCTGCGCCGCCTTTTCGCCCAGCTGCCGCAGATCCATCAGGTGCATATTCATTTCCATACGATTGTAATCCAGCCGGGTCAGGGTCAGCAGATCCTTCACGATGCGGGTCATCCGATCCGCCTCCGAGCCGATGACCTGCAAAAACCGTGTCTGGGTTTCCCGGTCGATATCCTCCGCCTCCAGCAGCGTCTCCGCATAGCCCTTGACATTGGTCAGCGGCGTGCGCAGCTCATGGGACACATTGGCCACAAACTCCCGGCGGCTGTCGTCCAGCTTCTGCTGTTCGGTGATATCGTGGAGCACCGCCATCAGGCCCTGACTGTCCGAGCCCAGATGAATCGGCGCAAAATAAATCTTCAAAAAGCGGGGGCCCGCGGCAAAATCCACCTCAATGGATTTTCCGTCCTGAGCCAGATCCTCCTGCCGCACCTGCACATTGGGAAAGACCTCGCTGTAGGTGAGATTTCCCTGTAAGGTTCTGCCCAGCATGGCTTCCGCCGCCGGATTGTATTGCAGCAGACGGCTTTCGCTGTCAAAGGCCACCATGCCGTCGGCCATATGCCGGAACAGTGTCTCCAGCTTGTTGCGTTCCTCGCCCACCTGCCGCAGGGTATTTTCCAGCTGGACGCTCATTTCATTAAAGGTCTGGCTGAGAATGCCGATCTCGTCATTGGAGTGGATTTCCTCCAGACTGCCGAAATCTCCGCCGGCGATCCGGGCAGCCTGATCGGTCAGGCGCTCCACCGGATTGGTGATGGTTTTGGACAGCAGGAAGGACAGGAAAATCGCCACCACCAGTCCGAACAGCATGGCCCGGATCAGAATGGTGAACAGGTTCCAGTTCAGTTCCTGAAGCTCTGTCTTGTCGTCCAGT
Organism: uncultured Oscillospiraceae bacterium; assembly: GCA_964541085.1. GTDB lineage: Bacteria > Bacillota > Clostridia > Oscillospirales > Butyricicoccaceae > UBA4644. The sequence goes on from CAZIPA010000012.1 coordinate 9,708, forward strand.
ACACCCACCACATAGGCCGTTTTGCCGTCGGCGCCCCGGATCGGCACGGCCACATCAAAGGAATCGTCCAGCAGATCGTTATCCTGCCCCACCCGTCCGTTCATGGCCGCCAGAATGTTGGGGGTCAGCGTCAGCGACGCGCCGTAGCGGTCGTCCGAGCCGGAAAGATAGGCGCCGGTGCTGCCGTCCAGCACATAAAAGCAGCGGTATTCGTCAATGCCCAGCGGTGCGGAATAGGCTTCCACCATCTCCTGGAGCATGGCCGGATCGTCCGCGTTTTTTTCCAGAGAAAGAATAAACTCCGAAGTAAACACGGAGGACATCTGGCTTTCAAACTCCTGAATGTGATAGGAAATCACGGAGTTGATCAAAAAGGTGCCCACCACGGCCATAACGGAAATAATCAGCAGCACCAGCACCAGCACCAGCTTCATATGTAAGCTTCGGAACATGGATCATTCTCCCTTCTGCAGCGTCTGCGGGCTGTGTTATTTTTGCAGATAATAGCCCGCGCCGCGCTTGGTCATAAAATGTCTGGGATTGGCCGGATCGTCCTCCAGCTTTTCCCGCAGACGGCGCATGGCCACATCCACCGCCCGCAGGTCGCCGTAATAATCATAGCCCCAGACCTTTTTCATCAGCTCTTCCCGGGAAACCACCTTGCCCACGGAATCCAGAAAGTAGCACACCAGATCATATTCCCGCTGGGTCAGCTCCACAGGCTTGCCGTCCCGCAGCACCGCCTGCATCCCGGTGTCCAGCGTATAGGGGCCAAAGCTCTTCCGGTCGCCGCCGGTTTTGCTTTCACCGCTTTTCCGACGGGTATTGGCACGGATGCGGGCCACCAGCTCCTTGACGGAAAAGGGCTTGGTCACATAATCATCTGCGCCGGTCTCCAGCCCCAGCACCTTGTCCCGCTCCTCTTCTCTGGCCGTCACCATAATGACCGGCACATCGCTGGTTTTGCGCAGCTTCCGCAGCACATCAAAGCCGTTCATCCCCGGCAGCATCACATCCAGCAGAATCAGATCCGCATCGCCCTCCAGCGCCTTGCGCAGTCCCTCGTTGCCGTCATAGGCAGTATCCACGGAAAAGCCCTCCCGCTTCAGGTTAAAGGCAATCAGATCCACAATGGTCGCTTCGTCTTCAATAATCAGAATCTTGCTCATCGGTTTTCCTCCCTTGGACAGGCCCTCCGGGCCGCCCTTCAGATCAGGCCCCGGCTTCGGGCCAGTAAAAATGCGCTGAGCGTTTTGCCGTCTGCCACCAGACCTGCGGCAATGCGCCGCTCCAGCTCTGCCGGTGTCCAGCGCTCCAGAGTCAAAAACTCATCTGCATCCGGCTGCTGGCTGCCCTGTCGGGTGATATCCGCAAAATACAGCCAGATGGTCTCGTCCAGAATGCCCGGGCTGCCGTAATAGACACCCAGCGGCTGCAATTCGCTGCATTCACAGCCGGTTTCCTCCCGCAGCTCCCGGCGGGCGGCTTTTTCCGGAGCCTCTCCCGGCTCCAGCTTGCCTGCCGGAATCTCCAGCAGCTCTCTCCCCACCGCATAGCGGCACTGCCGCACCAGCAGCAGCTCTCCCCGGTCTGCGGCCAGCACCGCTACCGCACCGGGATGGCGCACCACCTCCCGCAGCGCCCTCTGTCCGTCCTCCAGACGAACCTGATCGTGTTCCACGGAAATGATGGCACCCTGAAATACTTTTTCGCCGGAAAGGCGAATCTCTTCATGCTGCATCACAGCTTCAGCACCTCCCGCCGCAGCAGATCCAGCGCCGTGCTGGAGGCGGAACGCCGAATCTGCTCCCGTGAACGCATATAGCGCCGCTCCGGGCAGATGACCCGTTCTCCGCCGTCCCAGCTCAGGCCGATAAAGACCGTTCCCACCGGATGCTCCTCCGTACCGCCGCCGGGGCCCGCATAGCCGGTGGTGCTCAGACCGATGTCCGCACCGCTGCGCTGCCGTGCGCCCCTTGCCATCTCCAGCGCCGTTTCCGGGCTGACGGCAGTATAGCGCTCCAGCGTCTCCGGAGAAACGCCCACCAGCGCCTGTTTGGCCTCGTTACTGTAGGTGACGCAGCCAAAGCCAAAGACCTCCGAGGCTCCGGGCACATCGGTGATCCGCTTTGCCAGCAGACCGCCGGTGCAGCTTTCCGCCAGCGCCAGCGTCATGCCCTGCTCCCGCAGTCCCTGCACCACCCGTTCCTCCAGAGATGCCACATCCACGCCGTAAATATTGTCTCCTAAAATTTCCCGCACCTGCTCCACCACCGGGTCACACAGCGCCAGCGCCGCCTCCCGGCTTTCCGCCCGGGCCGTAATGCGCAGCTCACATTCGCCCTCCTTGGCATAGGGAGCCATGGTGACCCGGGTCTGTTTTTCCATCAGCGGCTTTACCAGCGTTTCCATGGAGCTTTCGCCCACGCCGAAAATCTTCACATACCGGCTGCCGATAACACCGCCCTGGAGCTTTTCCAGATAGGGCACCGCCCGATACAGGAACATGGGCTTGCACTCCCGGGGCGGGCCGGGCAGCATGATAACATGAACGCCATCCGCTTCAAAGGCGCAGCCGGGGGCCGTGCCCCAGTCGTTTTCCAGCACGGTACAGCCTTCGGGCAGATCGGCCTGCTTCAGATTGTTGGGCGTCATACGGGGGCCCATGCGCTCCTTCAGCCGGGCCAGCTGCCGGGGATCGGTGTACAGCTTTTTTCCAAAAACCGCAGCCACCGTTTCCTTGGTCAGATCATCTGCCGTAGGCCCCAGACCGCCGGTGGTGATGATGATATCCGCCCGATCCCGGGCGATCTCCAGCGCCTGCCGCAGACGGGCCGGATTGTCTCCCACCACCGTCTGCCAGTATACATTGATGCCGTGCTCGTTCAGGCCCTGGGCGATCATCTGCCCGTCAGTATTGGCAATCTCGCCCAGCAGCAGCTCTGTTCCCACAGCCAGCAGTTCACAATTCATTTCGCCATACCTCCCTGTTGATTCGGACAATCATGCTCAGCCGATGGTGATCTGCTCCGCACCGGCCAGCGCCTCCGCAATCAGCGTCTCCACATCCAGCTTTGCTTCCTCAGCCTCCACCATATCCAGCCGGGGCTTGGTCTGAGGATGCTTGGGGGTAAACACCGTGCAGCAATCCTCATAGGGCAAAATGGAAATATCCATCGTGCCCACCCGCCGGGCGATGGAGACGATCTCTTCCTTATCCATGCCGATCACCGGCCGCAGCACCGGCAGCTCACACACCGCGTTGGTGGTATGAATGGCCTGCACCGTCTGGCTGGCCACCTGGGCCAGACTTTCGCCGGTAATCAGGCACTGGCAGTCCTGGGCCTGGGCCGTTTTTTCCGCCAGACGCATCATAAACCGCCGCATCACCAGCGTGAAATAATCCTCCTTGCACTTGTCCCGGATCTCCGTCTGGATATGGGTAAAGGGAATCACCGTCACGGAGATTCTGCCGCACCAGCCGGCCAGCACCTCTGCCAGATCCAGCACCTTCTGCTTTGCCTCGGGAGAGGTATAGGGATAGCTGAAGAAATGCACGCCGCACAGCTCCATGCCCCGCTTTGCCATCATCCATCCGGCCACCGGAGAATCAATGCCGCCGCTGAGCAGCAGCATTCCCCGTCCCGAGGTGCCCACCGGCAGACCGCCTGCGCCGGGCAGCGTTTCCGCACTGACAAAGGCATAGTCCTCCCGCACCTCCACCTTGACGGTGATCTGGGGCTGCTCCATCTGGGCCTGCAAATGGTCATAAATATCGCTGAGATAGCCGCCCACCTCCCGGCTGATCTCCGGAGAGGTCAGGGGAAAGCGCTTGTCGGCCCGGCGGGATTCCACCTTATAGGTGCGCACACCGGCCAGAATGTCCTTCAGATATTCTCCGGCCTTCTGCTTGATGTCCTCAATGTCCTTTTCGCACACCACAGCCCGGCAGACACCCACAATGCCAAAGACCTTCTGGCAAAGCTCCAGCGCCTGCTCCACCGAGGCGGCTTCATTCTGGGGCTCCACATAGATGGTGGACTGGCAGGAGTGGATTTTGAACTCTCCCGCCTTTTTCAGCCGCCAGTACAGCGTCCGATGGAGACGATCCTCAAATTTACGGCGGTTCAGTCCCTTGAGCACCAGCTCGCCGCATTTACAAAGCAGTATCTCTTTCATATGTTCGGTTTCCTTCAATTCAGTTTTCCGCGGGCCACGGTTCAGAACATGGCCTCAGCCTCTTTCAGTGCCGCCAGAAATGCCTCTGCCGCCTCTGCCGGGGTCTCCGGACAGAAGCTCACCCGCAGCGCCGCGTCCACATTTTTTCCGGGCAGACGCATGGCAGTGAGCACATGAGACTTTTTCCCTCTGGCACAGGCGCTGCCGCCGGAAACATAGATGCCCCGGTCGGACAATATCCGGATATAGACCTCGCTGCGGCCCTTGCAGGTGGACAGATTCACCACATGGGGCGCGCCCTTTTCCGGCGTATTCACCGTCCAGCCCTGCGCCCGGGCACCGGAGATCACCCGATCCCGCAGGGCGTACATATAGGCCTGATCCCGGTCAAAATGAGCCATCCGCTCCTTTGCCGCTGCGGCAAAGGCCATAATCTGCGGCATGGCTTCCGTGCCGGAACGCATTCCGTTTTCCTGATTTCCGCCGGTCAGCAGCGGCGGCAGCGTCAGACCCTTGCGGATGTACAGCGCTCCGCTGCCCTTCAGTCCGCCGATTTTATGGGCGGAAAGGCTCAGCAGGTCGATGCAGTCCATGGGCAGCGCAACCTTGCCGAAGGTCTGCACACCGTCCACATGGAGCAGCGCCCGGGGGCAGATTTCTCTCATGGCGGTTTTCAGCTCCCGCAGAGGCAGCACCGCTCCTGTCTCGTTGCACACGCCCATGACGGACACCAGTGCCGTATCCGGCCGCAGGGCCTTCCGCAGCGCATCTATGGTAACGCTTCCGTCCATTTCCGGCTGTGCCAGCGTGACCTCCCAGCCCTGCTGACGCAGCTCCTTCAGCGTGTTCAGCGTGGCATCGTGCTCGATCTGTGTGGATACCAGATGCATCCCCACATGATGATTTTTCCGGCTGCCGCAGCGGAGGGCGGTGTTGATGCTTTCCGTGCCGCCGGAGGTGAATACCACCGTCCCCGGCTCCACACCCAGCGCCGCCGCCAGCGTTTTCCGGCTGTCCTCCAGCAGCTCCCGGGCACCGCGGCCCATGGCGTGCAGGGAACCCGGATTGCCGAAGCAGTCCATGGCCCGCTCTGCCGCCGCCCGGGCACAGGAAATGGGCGCCGTGGTCGCGGCGTTATCCAGATAATATTCCATGCTTATTTCTTAAAGCTGTCCCGCAGCGCCACCGCCCGGTTGAACACCAGATGTCCGGGTGCGCTGTCCTTGCTGTCCACGGCAAAATAGCCCAGACGCATAAACTGGAAGGATGCCGGCGCTTCCGCATTTTCCAGCCACTTTTCCACCTTGCAGTTTTCCAGAATCTCCAGAGAATTGGGATTCAGGCAGGAAAGGAAGCCGCCCTCCGCGCCGTCGGGGTTGGCATCGGTAAACAGATTGTCATACAGACGCACCTCGGCATCCACCGCCGTAGCGGCATCCACCCAATGCAGCGTTGCACCCTTTACCTTCCGGCCGTCGGCAGGATCGCCGCCCCGGGATTCGGGATCGTATTCCGCATAGATTTCCGCAATGGAACCGTCGGGATTCTTTTTGCAGCCGGTGCAGGTGATGAGATAGGCGCCCTTCAGACGGCACTCGGGGCCGCCGGGGAACAGACGCTTATACTTGGGCACAGGCGTCTCCAGAAAGTCCTCGCTCTCCACATAGAGCTCCCGGGAGAAGGTGACGGTATGATTGCCGTCCTCGGGACGGTTGGGATTGTTCTCCACCTCAAAGGTCTCGCTCTGTCCCTCAGGATAGTTGGTGATAATCAGCTTCACCGGGCGCAGCACCGCCATCACACGGCGGGCGTGCTCGTTCAGATCCTCCCGCAGGCAGTGCTCCAGAAAGCCGTATTCCACCGTGCTGGACACCTTTGCCACGCCGATGCGCTCACAGAAATTGCGGATGGAGGCGGCAGTATAGCCTCTCCGGCGCAGACCGCACAGGGTCGGCATCCGGGGATCGTCCCAGCCGGACACTCTGCCCTCCTCCACCAGCTGGCGCAGCTTGCGCTTGGACATGACGGTATGGTCAATGCCCAGCCGGGCAAACTCGATCTGCCGGGGCTTGGAGGGAACGGACACATTGTTGATAACCCAGTCATACAGGGGGCGATGATCCTCGTATTCCAGAGAGCACAGAGAGTGGGTGATGTGCTCCAGCGCATCCTGAATGGGGTGGGCAAAGTCATACATGGGGAAGATGCACCATTTGGTGCCCTGACGATGATGCTGAATGTAGCGGATGCGGTAGATCACCGGGTCACGCATATTGAAGTTGCCGGAGGCCAGGTCGATCTTCGCCCGCAGGGTGTATTTTCCCTCGGGGAACTCGCCGTTTTTCATGCGCTCAAACAGCTCCAGACTTTCCTCCACGGGACGGTCCCGCCAGGGGCTGACGGCAGGATGCTGGGTATCGCCGCGATATTTGGAAAACTCCTCCGGAGTCAGCTCGCACACATAGGCCAGACCCTTTTTAATGAGCTCCACGGCATATTCATAATCCTTTTCAAAATAGTCCGAGCCGTAAAACAGCCGGTCGTCCCAGTCAAAGCCCAGCCAGTGGATGTCCTCCTGAATGGCCTCCACAAACTCGGTGTCCTCCTTGGCGGGGTTGGTGTCGTCAAAGCGCAGGTTGCACAGGCCGCCGAACTTTTCCGCTGTGCCGAAGTCGATGCACAGGGCCTTGCAGTGACCGATGTGCAGATAGCCGTTGGGCTCCGGCGGGAAACGGGTATGCACCTTTTTGCCTTCAAAGCGTCCGCCGGGGGCGATATCCTCTTCAATGAAATCGTGGATGAAATTGCCGGCATAGCCGGTGCTCTTCACTTCTTCTGCCATATATAGATTTCTCCTTTTGTACTGATTTTGATCTTACAGGCGCTCCAGATAGTCCCGGATGCGCTTTTCACAGGTTTTCTGTCCCAGCAAGGCCATAATGGCGTGGAGATCGGGGGTGTTTTTCCGTCCGGTGACGGCCATCCGCACCACGGCGCTCACATCGCCCACATGACCCCGGAACTGCTCCGGTGCGGCCTTATAGGCCTTTACATCGGGAGACAGACCCAGCGGCGGGCACAGCTCCTTCATTTTGCCGAACCAGCTGTCCTTGTCGTCGGTGCAGTCCATCACCGGGAGATATGCCTCCAGCACCTGCCTTTGCAGCAGGCTGTCCAGCTCCAGCGTCTCCTCCTGCCGGAACAGCTCGTCAAAGAAATAGGCCACATAGCCCTTTACATCGCTCCAGCGGACGATATCCTTCCGGGGCTTTTTTCCGCCGCGGTCGATGGAGAACATCGCCTTTGCCATGTCCTCGTTCTCCTCCAGCAGGCCCGCCAGCTGCGGGTCAAAGCGCTGGGCCCAGGCGAGAGCCTGGACATACACCTCCTCTGCCGTCATGCGGGAGATCACTTCCGCAGAAACGCTTTGCAGCTTTTTCAGGTCGAACAGTGCGCCCGAGGCGCTCATTTTGTTCAGCTTGAAGGGGAAGCTGCTGTAATGGGCGTCCCTGTTCTGCCGCCGCCAGTCTTCAAAGTTGGAATTGGCGATGGTCAGCAGATATTCCATCACGGCCTCTGCCGGATAGCCCTCTTCGGTAAAATAGCTGACAGCAGCCTCCGGGTCCTTCCGCTTGGACAGCTTGCGGCGGGAACCGTCCTCCTCCTTCATAATGGGGGCGATGTGGGCATATTTCGGTGCCTTCAGACCGCACAGCCAGAACAGCTGCAAATGGATGGGAGCGGAGGCGATCCATTCGTCTCCCCGCACCACCTGCGTCACCCGCATCAGGGTATCGTCCACCACATGGGCAAAATGATAGGTGGGGATGCCGTCGCTCTTCAGCAGCACCACATCCACAAAATTTTCCTCCATCTCGATATCGCCCCGGATGGCATCCTTAAACTTCACCCGTCCGCCAGGCTTGCCCGGAGAACGCAGCCGCACCACATAGGGCAGTCCGGCCTTCAGCTTTTCCTCCACCTGCTCCAGCGTCAGCTCACGGCAGCGGGCATATTCGCCCCAGTAGCCCGGCGTCACGCCCTGCTCTTCCTGTCCCTTGCGGATGCTCTCGATTTCCTCCGCCGTACAGAAGCAGGGATAGGCCAGCCCCTTTTCCACCAGCTCCTTGCAGAACACATGATAATATTCCGCCCGGCGGCTCTGGGTATAAGGGCCGTAATCGCCGCTCTCCGCACTGTCGTCCAGCGCACCCTCGTCAAAGGTAATGCCGAAATCCTTCAGGCCCTGGGCAATGAGCCTGACGCCGCCCTCCACCTCACGCTTTTTGTCGGTATCTTCAATGCGGAGGATGGCCCGGCCTCCGGTAGTATGGGCCACACGCTCAGAAATCATGGCGGAAAACACACCGCCGATATGGAGAAAACCGGTGGGGCTGGGGGCAAAGCGTGTCACCTGCGCACCCTCCTTCAGGCCGCGGGGCGGGAATTGCTTCTCCAGCAGCTGCGCCGGGGTTTGGGTCACATGGGGAAACAGAAGCTGTGCAAGACGGATGGAATCGCTCATCTCTATGTCACTCCTAATGTCATAATTTGCGTATCATATCGTTTTATTATAGCGCTTCCCGCTTTCCGTTGCAAGAGAAAGGCGAAAAAAAGGTGCGCTTCCCGCCCGGAAACACACCGAAAAATCCGTATTTTTCATGATACCGGCTGAAGCGTCTGTTCCCACACGGGCAAAAGCCGATCTCCCGCTGCCTGAAGACACACGCTTCCCCCCGCACCGCCCCGCAGCAGTGCCAGCGCCAGCGGTTCCTCTGCCAGCTGCTCCACCGCCCGCCGCAGCGGTCTGGCCCCCTGAGACCGGTCGGTACACTGAGCCAGCAAAAGGGCCTCACATTCCGCCGTCCAGCGCAGGGATACCTGCTGTTCCCGGCAGCGCTCCCGCAGCTTTTCCAGTTCCCGGCGGACAATGGCCCGCAGCTGCTCCTGCTCCAGCGGATGAAACAGCACCACGCCGTCCAGCCGTCCCAGCAGCTCCGGACGCAGGGTGCGGCGCAGCTCCTTCTGTATCTGTTCTTCGCCCCGGCTTGCCTCCGTCTCCCGCAAAAAGCCCGCCGCAGGCTGCTTTGTCCACTGCTCTGCCCCCAGATTGGAGGTCATCAGCAGCACTGTCTCCCGAAAGCTCACCCGCTTTCCCGTTCCGTCGGTGAGACAGCCCTCCTCCAGCACCTGCAACAGCAGATGCAGTACCTCCGGATGGGCCTTTTCCACCTCGTCCAGCAGCACCACGCTGCACGGATTGTCCTGCACCCGCCGCGTCAGCTGACCGCCCTCTCCATATCCGGCATAGCCCGGCGGTGCGCCGATCAGACGGGAGACAGAATGCTTTTCCATATATTCGCTCATATCCAGCCGGGTAAGGCCGCCGCTTCTGCCGGGATACAGGGCCTGTGCCAGCGCACGGGCCAGACTGGTTTTGCCCACGCCGCTGGGGCCGCACAGCAAAAAGCTTCCCCGGGGCCGCCGCTGTCCGGGAAAGGCTCCCCGGCGGATCATGGCCCGGGCCACCGTCTCTGCCGCCTCCGGCTGACCGATGATCTCCCGCTTCAGCGTTTCCTCCAGTGAAAGCAGCCGTTCCCGCTGCTGCTGTTCCGTCTGCCAGTCCTCGCCCTGAAGCTGCCGCGCCACCTGTATCACATGGCGGCTTTCCACCCGGCGTTCCCGGGCCAGAGCTGCACAGGCCGCCGCCTCATCCATCAGATCCACCGAGCGATCCGGATCACAGCGTCCCGGCATACAGCGGGGAGACAGACGCACAATGCTCTCCAGTGCGTCCTCTCCGATCAGAACTCCATGATGCCGCTCATATCCCGGACGCAGCGCCCGCAGAATGATGTCCGTCTCCCGGGGAGATGGCTCTGCCACCGTCACCGGCTGAAATCGGCGGGCCAGCGCCCCATCCCGGCTGATGTATTTCTGAAACTCCGCGGCTGTGGTTGCGCCGATCATTTGCAGACCGCCCCGGGCCAGTGCCGGCTTCAGCAGACCGCTCAGATCGACTGCCCCTTCGGCCGCACCCGCCCCGCAGACGGTGTGCAGCTCGTCCAGAAACAGAATCACATTTCCGGCGCTTTGCACCTCCCGAAGCATTCCGTTGACCCGTTCTTCAAACTCTCCCCGGTATTTTGTCCCGGCGATCATGGCCGCCAGCTGAAGGGAAATCACCCGCCGTTCCCGCAGACAGTCCGGTGCGTCTCCCAGTGCGATGCGCTGGGCAAGGGCCTCCACCACGGCGGTTTTGCCCACACCGGCCTCACCCAGCAGCACGGGATTGCACTTCTGCCGCCGGGCCAGAATCTGCATGATCCGCTCCAGCTCCCGTTCCCGACAGGCCACCGGATCATATCCCCGGCTCAGGGCCGCCGCCGTCATGTCCACGCCGAATTGCAGGGTCAGCTTCAGCTCACAGCGCCGCCCCGGTGCTTTGCTGTCCGCCGGACGCAGCCGCAATCTTCGCCGCAGCAGCTCCCTCTCACCGTCCTGCAACAGCTCACGGCAGGCAGGATCCTCCATTTCCAGCAGCGCCAGCAGCAGATCCCCCGCCGTAATGCTGCCCTCCGTCAGAATCGCCGCCTGACGGATCACCGTTTCCCCTTCCCGGCTGAGCATTACTGGCCCGCAGCCGCTACCCGCCGGCTCCGGCATTCTCTGTTCCGCCCGGCGCACCAGCGTCTCCTGTCCCTCCAGCAGCCGTCCCGGGCCACTTTCCTCCAGCAGCGCCGCCAGCAGCAGATGCTCCGGCCCGACCCAGCTGTGACCGGAACCGTGGGCCAGCTGATAGGCATGGCGCAGAGCGTTCCGTCCGCTTTGGGAAAATCTCGTCTCCGTCATCGTCCTTCCTCCGGCCCGGAAAACCGTGTTTCATGGGCCACCGACATTTCCAGCGTGTTACCGTCTGCCAGCGTGACCCGCCGCAAAGCCTGTTTCTTCATTTCATCGCCTCCGCCGCTATTCTTCCCGGAAAAAGGCCGAATTATTTATTTGCTCTTTTGTTGAATTAGGCATTGCTTTTTTCAAAGAATCTGTTAAAATAGGAAGAAGAATAAAACAGGAGGTGCTTTAACATGGCATACAAAATTTCTGACGCTTGCATCGGCTGCGGCACTTGCGCCGGCGCTTGCCCCATGAGCGCCATCAAGGACGCTGGCGGCAAATTCGAGATCGATGAGAACACCTGCGTGAGCTGCGGCTCCTGCGCCGGTGCATGTCCCGTGGGCGCGATCTCTGAATAATTTCAGTGCGACAAGAAACGGCCTCCGCTTCGGCGGGGGCCGTTTTCCATATGCGTGCTCCGATTTTCAGGGCACTTCCCGTATCTCCAGCATGAAATGCTGCTGCCGGGGATCCAGCGTTGCCTGATACTGTCCGTTCTCCGGGTCAAGGCCAAAGCTCTGCTCCGTGATCTCCAGCCCCTCCCCCGGCAGCACCTGTACCCGCTGCTCCGTCAGCTGCAGAAGGGTGTTTCCCGTCACCATATCAAAGCCGTACACACCCTCCCGGTCGCCGCCCATGCCGGGATAGTCAAAGCTGCCCTCCTTGGGATAGCACACTGTCAGCTCCGCCGTCTCTCCCGCCGGAATGTCCAGTGTCAGACCGCAGTACAGTACCCGTCTGCCGCCGTATACACGGGTAAACAGCAGCTCCAGCTCGCCTGTATCGCTGCCCTCCCGGGTTTCTTCCAAAAATTCCGGCAATGCCCGCTGCACCTGGGCCATGCAGGCTTCTCCGGAAATGCCCTCCGGCGGCCAGCTTTCCCCTTCGTTGGCTTCCCATTGCCGATACAGATCCTCCAGCGCCAGCGAAAGCACCTGCGCAAGAGGCAGCTCCTGTCGGGTGACTGCCGCCGTAAGATCGTCCCGGCTTCCGGTCAGACTGCCATCGGTATAGCCCTGCACCGTCAACTGCTCAATATCGCCGCCCAGCACGATGAGACAGCGCAGCTGCTCCGCCGTTTTCCTTCCCTGCCGGGGCAGGGAAAAGCTTCGGCCCTGCCAGCCCTCCTCATCTCCGTAAACGCTGCCGTCAAAGCCATAGCTCAGCACCGTCGTCTCACCATTTTGCCGGAATTGCAGGTGCAGCGTGGGCGCACCCGGCTCGTCCGCAGGCACCTGCGTGGGCTCCGTGACAAAATACACCACCGCTGTTTCCTCCGACGGGGACACCGGCTCCAGTGCACGCTGTAAATAAGTTCCGTCCGCCAGCGCCGTCTGATACTGCTCCCAGCGGTTCACCGAACCGCTGAGGCCCAGACTTCCCCCCACCGCCGTTTCAAAGGCCGCCTCTTCACCGTTGACAAAAACGGTGGGCCGGGCGGCATTTTTCAGATCGTCGGCATAAGGATATTCCAATGTGACACGGGCCTCCGCCGTGCCTGTGTTGGAAATGGTGTAGGCATCCGTCACCTGACATTGGTTTTCCTGCCCGTGGGAGAAATCCAGCGTCAGCGCCCGCCGGGCAGTGATGTTCTCCCTGCTTTCCGGGGTGCACAGCGGCAAGATCGGCCCCGCATAGGACAGATAGCCGGTATACTCTCTTCCGGGCGGCTCCAAGGGCACAGCGTTCTGATTTTCCCGAAACAGCTGCACTCCCAGCCCCACAAGAATCCCTGCGCAGGCTGCCGCTGCCGTCCAGCGAAGCCAGCCCCTGCGGGGCATTTTTTTCCTTTGGGAGGCCTCCGCCTCCTTCAGCAATGCGTCACTGAAATGGTCCATGGCGCAGCTGAGTTCCTCTGCCTTCACAGTTCAAATCCCTCCTGTTCCAGATAGGCCCGCAGCATCTGCCGGGCACGGTACAGCAGACTTTTCACGGCGCTCTGACTCATGTCCAGCGCCTTTGCCGTCTGCTCCAGACTCTCACCGTAATAATATCGCCGGAGAAAGGCACAGCGGGTCTGACGGTTCCGGCTCCAAAGCCAGCGCTCCATGGCCTCCGCCAGACGATGCCTTTCCGCATCCTCCAGTGTCCGGTCGCCGCCGGAGACACATTCCTCCAGTTCAGACAGCGACAGGGCATATTGAGATTCCCGGCGCTTGTCCCGATTCCGGCTGCGAAAGCGGTCAATGGCGGTCTGCCGGGCCAGCCTTGCCAGATAGGTTTTCAGCTGTGCGGGACGCTGGGGCGGGATGGAGCTCCAGGTTTTCCAGCAGGTATCATTCACCACCTCACGGCCGTCCTCCCGGTCGCCCAGAATGTTCACGGCGATTTGCAGCAGATAGCTTCCGTATTTTTCCTCCGTCTCCCGGATGGCCTGCTCCTTCCGTTCCCAGTACAGCGCCACGATCTGCGTGTCCTGCATGGAATCCCTCCTTTCACCCTTCTATCCCGACAAAATCGGCCTTTGGTTTCGAAAAAACAGAGTTTGTGTGAAAAAATCCTCCGTATGCGTCTGTCATACGGAGGAGATTTGCTGTTACAGAAATCAGGCGTCGTAAACGCCCAGAATGACAATGCCCAGCACTGCCAGTGCGATGGTACAGTAATGCTTCAGGCTGAGCTTTTCCTTCAGGAAGATGCGGCTCCACAGCACGGAAACGGCACAGTAGGAAGAAATCATGGGTGCGGCTGCCGCAGGATTGGCGGACAGCGCGTAAATGTAGGCGAACTGACCGGCGGTTTCAAAGCAGGCACCGATGAGCTTGGGGCCTTCGCTGCGCACGGTCAGCGGCTTTTTCTTCACCAGACACACCAGCACAAAGCACACCGCGGCGGCAAACAGGAAGGTCAGCTCGTAGGCCACATTGGCGGAGGCCTCATGATTTTCCACCGTCAGCGAAAGCTTGTCCAGCACCAGCCCGTCGCAGAAGGAGCCTGCCGCATCCAGAACGCAGTACAGCACTGGCAGCGCCAGCGCCAGAAAGCTCTTGGTATACTTCCGGTTGGAGGCTTCCTGCCGTCTGGCCCGCAGCTCGGTATCCTCCCGGGCATCCACGATGGCCAGAGCAATGACACCCAGACACACGCACAGCACGCCCACATACTGCATCTTTTCCAGCCGTTCACCCGCCAGCAGGTAGAGAATGGCGGCCAGTGCGCCGGAGGAATTGCAGATGGGAGAGGAAATGGACAGCTCGATATACCGCAGTCCCAGATAGCCCAGCGTCATGGAGCCGATATACAGCAGAGACACCGGCAGATAGGTCCAGATAATGCTCAGAGAGATGTGTACACCGTTGATAAAGATTTCATAGGCTGCGTGGAGGCCCATCACAAGGCCCACCATCATCACCATTTTCAGATGGCTGTCCCGATCGTCCGGATCGACGCAGCCGATTTTGGAGAACAGGTCAGAGCCGCTCCAGCAAAGCAGAGCAGCCAGGGCCAGCCAAAACCACATATTTTTCACCAGCTTTCAAATGATTTGAGAAATCCGAAAAACAGGTGTGGCTTCGGTGGTGGACGGCGCAGGGGCCGAAAGGGATGACTGGAACGAAACACCGCTCAGTCCTTCAGTTCATAGCCGCAGAACTGGATCGCAGCCTTTGCCAGCTCGGAGGTGGGGTCGATAAAGCTGCCATGCAGGTTCAGCTCCTGCTGTACGATGGGCAGCTCGGTGCAGCCCAGAATGAAATAATCTGCGCCCTTTCCGCTGAGATCGGAAATCAGCGTCTCCATGGGCTCCCGCACAGTCTCCAGCGGCTTGCCGCCCTTTACGCAGTCGTAAATGGCATACATCAGCACATCCCGCTGGGCCTCATCAGGCAGGATGCAGGCAACGCCCTCCTTCTCCAGCGCCTGATTGTACAGGCCGGAGGCCAGCGTTCCCCGGGTTGCCAGCACACAGGCGGTCTTACCCGGAAACTGGCTGGCACAGGCCTTTGCCGTAGCCTCCAGCATACTGATGAAGGGAATGTCCGTCTGGCTTTGCAGCCGGGGCAGGAAATAGTGGGCCGTGTTGCAGGGCATGATGATGCAGTCTGCGCCGCAGGCCTCCAGATGATGCAGCGCATCGGACATCTCGGGAACAGGATCCGTGCCGCCCTGCAAAATGGCCGCCGTCCGGTCGGGGATGCGGGCGTTGTTATCAATATAAATGCGGATATGCTCGTTATCGCAGCCCGCACGGGTCATCAGAACGATTTTTTTGAACAGGTCAGCGGTGGCCAGCGGGCCCATGCCGCCCAGAATACCAATGGTCTTTTTCATGTTAGAGCTCCTTTATCAGAAAATTCTCACAGCTATCATTATATCGAAAACCCGTCAAAAATCAAGGAAAACCCGCATCCGCAGACGAAAAAAGCTCCCGCCGCAGCATGACCTGCGATGGGAGCCTGCATATGGTTTTCAGTTGTTTTTGCCCCGGAACATATTCAGAATGTCGTCAAAGGCATCCCGTTCCTTCTTTTTGCCGGTCTGGGGCTGGGCATCCTCCGCAGAGGCCCGGGACGCACCGGCAGGGGCTTTCCAGGTATCCGTCCGCATAAAGCTGGGGATATCCGCGCCGTTATCCCGGGGCGTTTCCGCCGGGGCGGCAGGCTGTTCTGCCGGGGCCGCTTCGCCCGCTTCCGCCGGTTCCTTCTTTTCCGCGGGAGGCGGCGTGACCGTATCCGTCATGCTGGGGGGCTGCTTGTCAAAGCCGGTAGCTACCACAGTGATGCGAATCTCATCATCCAGCGACTCATCCACCGCCGCACCGAAGATGATATGGGCATCGGGATGAGCAGCCTCCTGCACCATGGAAGCGGCCTGCTCCACCTCGTCCAGACCCATATCCGGAGAGCCGGTGATATTCAGCAGCACGCCCCGTGCGCCGGAAATGGAGGTTTCCAGCAGGGGACTTTCAATGGCCATCTTGGCGGCATCCACGGCCTTTTCCTTGCCGGAGGCCCGGCCAACGCCCATATGGGCAAAGCCCGCATTGCGCATGATGGTAGCCACATCGTTAAAGTCCAGATTGATCATGCCCGGCACAGTCATCAGCTCGGAAATGCTCTGCACCGCCTGACGCAGCACATTGTCCGCCACCTCAAAGGCATTCTGGAAGGTGATCTTCTGATCGGAGACCAGCTTCAGCCGCTCGTTGGGAATCACCACCAGAGCGTCCACCTGCTCCTTCAGCTCGATAATACCGGCGTTGGCGTGCTCCACCCGGATCTTGCCCTCAAACTTGAAGGGGCGGGTCACAACGCCCACCGTGAGGATGCCCATTTCCTTGGCCAGCTTGGCCACCACAGGAGCCGCGCCGGTACCGGTGCCGCCGCCCATACCGGCGGTGATGAACACCATGTTGGCGCCCTCCAGCATCTTGCGGATCTCATCCTCGCTCTCCTGCGCCGCCTTGCAGCCCACCTCGGGCTTTCCGCCGGCACCCAGACCATGGGTGAGCTTTTCACCGATTTGCAGCTTCATCGTAGCCGCGGAATAATTCAGGACCTGCTTGTCCGTGTTGATGGCGATAAAGTCAATTCCCCGGACTCCCCCGGTAATCATCCGGTTAACGGCGTTTCCGCCGCCGCCGCCCACGCCTACGACGCGGATGGCCACGCTGGTGTCAGAACCGTATTCAAACGCAAAACCCATGATAGATCCTCCAATATATCAACTTCAGTTATTTTTCGGAACAAACCGCGCCTTTTGCGGGTCGGAAAGGTCGATCTCGCCGGTAACATTCTGTCCCAGCTTTTCCTCCACGATCACATGGAGAAAGCGAAGCTTTTTTTCCAGCTCCTCCGTGGAGCCCAGCTTTACGGTAAAGCGCTCTGTATAGGTAAATCGAATATCATACTGCTGGGAAAAATCCATGGCCCCTATATCTTGCAGTATACCATCATCCTCCGCAGTATTCAATAACAAAATCATGGGTTTTTTCGCATCTTCCTCAAAAATTTCAGCGAAAGCTCCCGCTTTGGGCTCCACAAGGGTCAGCCCGGTGATTTCCGTCAGACCGTTCCGCGGCGCGGAGGTCTGTCGTTCCAGCAGCTTGCCCTCCCGGTCTATGAGCCACCAGCCGCCCTCCCAGCGAATCGCTGCCGCCGGGACGCACTCTGTCACAATGACCTCCACCGTATCCGGCAGTCTGCGGCGCACCTGAAGGCTGTCCAGATAGGGGCACTTTTCCCGCAGACGGCGCAGCACGGTATTTTTGTCAAATAGGATCAGATTGCCCCCCAGCTCCAGCCCGGTGGCCTCGGCCACCTGCTGCTGGGTATAGCGGGTATCGCCGGTGAGCCGAATCTGTCCAATCTTGAAAAAGATCGTCATGGCCGTAATCACTGCCGCCGCCGCGATGATGACGCACAGCAGCACCAGCAGCACCGGCGTTCCGCCGCGCCGCCTCCGGCGTTTTCTGTTTTTTCCGGCTTTTTTCTTTGCCATGGGGGATGCTCCTTTTGGACTTCCTGAACTTTCAGGGCTCCTCTTCCCGACGGATGTGGCCGCCCAGTGCGGTCAGCTTTTCCGTAAGATGCTCATAGCCCCGGTCAATATGCTGAATCTCTTCAATGCGGCTTTCGCCCCGGGCCGCCAGCGCGGCAATCACCAGCGCCGCCCCGCCCCGGAGATCGGTGCATCGTACTGCGGCACCGTGCAGCTCGGCACCCGTTACCAGCGCCGTGCGTCCGCTGACCTGAATCTCCGCGCCCATGCGGGCCAGCTCGGACACATGACGGTAGCGATTTTCAAAAATGGTTTCCAGAAATACGGAATTGCCCCTTCCGGTACACAGGGCCGCCATCAGCGGTGCCTGGGCATCCGTGGGAAAGCCGGGATAGGGCATGGTGCGCACCTGCCGCACACCGCCCAGCCGTTCCGGGGCCAGCAGCGTAATGCTCCTGCCTGCCGTGCGGATTACACAGCCCGCCTCCGTCAGACACTGGAGCACCGTCCCCACCTGCTCCGGCTGGGCTTCCGTCAGCGTCACCTCTCCGCCGCAGGCCGCAGCCGCACAGAGATAGGTGGCCGTTTCGATGCGATCCGGCAGAACGGTATGCTCCGTGTCCCGTCTGGGCATTCCGCCGGAGACGGTAATGACGCTTTCTCCGCTGCCGGAAATCTCCGCCCCGGTCTTTTGGAGAAATGCCTGCAAATCGGCAATTTCCGGCTCTCTTGCCGCATTGATGATGCGGGTCACGCCGGAACAGGCACAGGCGGTCAGCATGGCATTTTCCGTGGCTCCCACGCTGGGAAAGCTCAGGATGATATCTCTGCCCCGCAGATCGTCCGCCTGACAGAAAATATCGCCGCCCTCCTCCCGGATCACCGCCCCCAGCCGCCGCAGGGCCGCCAGATGCAGATCAATGGGCCGCTGGCCGATTTCACAGCCGCCGGGCAGACTCAGCTGCGCCCGGCCGAACCGTGCCAGAATCGGCCCCAGAAAAATCACGGAGGAACGCATTTCCCGCATCAGCCGATGGGGCACATCCCACCGGTTTGCGCAGGAGGAATCCACCAGAATATCGCTCCCCTGCCGCCGGGCCGTGCAGCCCAGATGCTCCAGAATCTTCAGTGCGGAACGCACATCCCGCAAATCGGGACAATTATGTAACAGCGTTTTGCCGCCGGTGAGCAGGGTAGCCGCCAGAATGGGCAGGACACTGTTTTTCGCGCCGCTGACGGAAATGCTGCCCCGCAGGGGACTGCCGCCCCGGATTTGATAATACTGCATATCAGGACTCCTCTCTGCTTCGATCACAATCCATGCTATGCACCCGATGGTTTTCCGGTTACAGCGCCTTCAGCGTCTCATAAATGTGGGGGAGAACATCCTTTTGTGCCTTTCGCGCGGCGCATTCTCCCATTTGCTTCAGGGTCTCCGGGGCCCGCAGCAGCTGCCACGCCGTATCATACAGCAGCTCCGGTGTGGCCTCCTTTTCGGTGATGACCTTCACCGCACCGGCAGCCTCCAGAATGCGGGCATTCTTTTCCTGATGATTTTCCGCCACATAGGGAGAGGGCACCACAATGGCAGGCGCTCCTGCCGCGCACAGCTCGGCCAGCGTTCCCCCCGCCCGGCACAGGATCAGATCGGCCTTTGCCATCACCCGATCCATGTCGTACAGATAATCCGTCAGGCGGAAATTGCCCGCATCCACCGGCACGCCCTCCCGGGTGAGGGCCTCCTTCATCCAGCCATAATGCGACGCGCCGCTGACCTGCAGCAGATTGAACTGCCGCTTTTCCGTCACCATCAGCGCCGTCTGCACCATCTTCTGATTCATATATTCCGCACCGACGCTGCCCCAGAAGCACACCAGCGTAGGCAGATCGTTGTCAAACAGCTTTGCATATTCCCGCTCCCGGCAATGGACGATCTCATCCCGCACAGGAGAGCCGGTGAGCACCACCCGTCTGGCCCCGGGCAGCAGGGCCGCGGTTTCCTCATAGGCGATCATGGTACAGTCCACCTTTTTGGACAGCTGCTTTGTGGCGATGCCCGGCGTGGCATTTACCTCCAGCACCGCACTTTTCACGCCCAGCTGTGCCGCCGCCCGCACCATGGGAAAGCTGGCATAGCCGCCGGTACCCATGACCACATCGGGCTTCAGCTCCCGCAAAATCGCCCGGCATTTCCGGGTAGCCTGCTCCATATCCCGCAGCGCCAGCACATCCTGCTTCAGCGCCGCCAGACTTTTTCCCCGGGCAAGGCCCTTCAGGGGAAAGGTATAGATGGGATAGCCCGCCTTTTGGGCAAGACGCTCCTCAATGCCGCCACGGTTGCCGGAAAGCCACACCTGACTTTCCTCCCGGGCGCAGATATAATTTGCCACCGCCAGCGCGGGATTTACATGGCCGGCCGTGCCGCCGCCCGCAAATACGATTTTCATGGTTGTCTCCTCCCTTTTCTCAGGAATCCACCGGCATATCCTTCGAGATTTTCAGCAAAATTCCCAGCTCTCCCAGCTGAAACAGCAGCGATGTGCCGCCATAGCTGAACAGGGGCAGGGATGCGCCGGTAACCGGCAGCAGTCCGCTGACCACGCACAGATTCAAAATGGTCTGGATGGCAAACTGGGTGGTAATGCCCGCCGCCAGCAGCGTTCCGAACTTATCCGAGGCGTGCAGGGCGATATGATAGCCCCGCCAGATCAGCAGCGCAAACAGCACGATCAGCAAAAGCGCACCCACAAAGCCCATCTCCTCGCACCAGACGGAGAAGATGAAATCATTGGCGGGCTCCGGCAGATACAGGTGCTTTTGCCGGCTCTGGCCCAGACCCAGACCCCAGAAGCCGCCGCTGCCGATGGCGATCTGGCTCTGCGCACCCTGCCAGCCCTTGCCCCGATAATCGCTGAAGGGATCCAGCCAGACCCGGATGCGGGTCATGGCGTATTCATTGCTGAGGATATACCACACACCGGCCGCGCCGACACCCACGCCGCCCAGCACAAACCAGAGGATATTGGCTCCGCCTATGAACATAATCAGCATTCCGATGGCGGCAATAATCGCCGTGCCGGACAGATGCTTTTCCCAGTAAAGCTCCAGAGCAAAAATGCCGATAATTCCCATAAAGGGCAGAATGCCATAGCGCAGGGTGTGCATTTTCTTTTTGCCCAGAAGACAGGCCATGCTGGAAAAGCTCACAATTACGGCGAACTTGGCCAGCTCCGAGGGCTGAAACTGCGGAAGACCGCCCACCTGAATCCAGCGGGTAGCATCGTTGACCGTCTTCCAGAGGTTTTTGATGCCGGGGATTTTAATGGTGGCCATCAGCAATATGGCAAGCAGCAGCAGCGGAATGGCAGCATAATGCAGCTTGCGATAGTCAAACTCCGACAGGGCCACAGCAAGCATAACCGCCACGCCCGCCAGCGCAAACATTCCCTGTCTTCTGATGTAATAGATGGGGCTGTAGTCGGAGCTTCGGGATTCACTGGCCGTGGCATAGCTGGCGGAAAACAGGCAGACCAGACCGATTGCCAGCAGCAGCAGAATCAGCAGCAGCATGGGCTGGTCGATTTTTCCGCTGCGCTCCAGCGGCTCCGGCGTCTCCTGCACCGGCTTTTTCCGGGGCGCAGGGCGCGGCTTTCGTTCTTTTTTCACAGCAGATTCCGACACGGTCTGCACCTCCCGCAAAATGATTTTTTATAAAAGGGTTCTTCAGGCCAGCAGCGACAGCCCGCAGCATACCAGCGTAAGAAGATCCGCTGCAATGACGATCTTCCATTCACTCCAGCCGCAAAGCTCCAGATGATGATGGAAGGGGGCCATCTTGAAAAACCGCTTGCCGTGGGTGAGCTTGAAATAGCCCACCTGAATGATATCCGACAGTGTTTCCAGAATATAGACGATTCCCACCGGGATCAGCACCAGCGGCATATCATAGGCAAAGGCCATGGCGCACACCGCACCGCCCAGAAACAGCGAACCGGTATCGCCCATAAACACCTTTGCCGGATGCCTGTTGAACAGGAAAAAGCCCAGCAGTCCTCCCGCCAGCGCCAGGGCAAAGGCTGCGCCCAGATTGTTTTCCCGCAGCAGCACCACCGCAAAGAATACCGATACGATCAGCGTCACGGAGGAGCACAGACCGTCGATGCCGTCGGTGAGATTCACCGCATTGTCCGCACCGATGATGATGAACACGCCGAGAATCAGATATACCGCCCAGGGCAGCTTCCAGGTCACGCCGAAAAAGGGGATGTAGAAGTCGGGGGTCAGATAGCCCATCACCCGCATCACCACCAGAAACAGCACCGCAGCCGCAATTTGCAGCAGCAGCTTTTGCCGGGCAGTGAGACCCTGATTCTGCTTCTTTTTGATTTTGGTCCAGTCATCCACAAAGCCCACTGCCGCAAAAATCAGGCTCAGGCCCAGCATCACCAGCGGACGGAAATCCTGCTGGATCACCATCCGGGGCAGGCAGGTCAGCACCGCCAGACCCATGGCCAGAATGAAAATCACGCCGCCCATGGTGGGGGTGTTCTGCTTGGCCCTGTGCCAGGTGGGGCCGTCCTCCAGAATCTTCTGTCCGAAGCGCAGCTCCCGGAGCTTTTCAATGATGGCCGGTGCCAGCAGCACCGCAATGATAAAGGCCACGCCGGCCGTCTGAAGAATGTACAGCATATCTCTCTTCTCCTTGCTTAAACTTCCCGGCCCATGCCGTCCTTATCGTGTGCAGTCCTCCAGCGCGCGGCGAACCTCTTCCCGCTCGTCCAGAGGATGCTTCACACCCTGAATCTCCTGATAGGTCTCCTGGCCCTTGCCCATGAGCACGATGATATCGTCCTTCCGGGCATTTTTGATACACCAGGCAATGGCCTCCCGCCGGTCGGGAATCACCCGATACCGCCGCTTTGCCGTCATGCCCCGGAGAATGTCTTCGATGATGGCCTCCGGGTCTTCGCTGCGGGGATTGTCGGAGGTGACAATACACAGATCGCACAGCTCGCCGGCGATGCGTCCCATCAGGGGGCGCTTGGTTTTATCCCGGTCGCCTCCCGCGCCGAACAGTCCGATCACCCGGCCTCTGGCATAGCCCCGCACGGTTTTCAGAATGTTTTCCATGCTGTCCGGCGTGTGGGAATAGTCGATCATCACGGTAAAATCCCGGCCTGTGGGCACGATCTCCGCCCGGCCGCAGATGCCCTCCGCCGATTGCAGCGCCTCGGTGCTCTCTGCCAGCGTCAGCCCCAGCGCCATACAGCAGCCGATGGCCGTCAGGCCATTATACACGGAGAACATTCCCGGTATCCGCAGACGCATCCGGGCAATGTCGCTGCCCTGCACCAGCACTGCCTGCACACCGTCCGGCAGCAGACGCACATCCTTTGCCATCAGGCTCACGCCCGACCGCTTTGCCGAAAAGCACAGGACGGGGCAGGACGCAGCTTCCTCCAGCCGCCGTCCCCAGCTGTCGTCCCCGTTGATGACAGCGGTATCGCAGTGCTGAAACAGCGTGGCCTTGGCCTGAAAATAATGCTCCATATCCTGATGAAAATCCAGATGATCCTGGGTCAGATTGGTAAAGGCTGCCGCCGCAAAATGCAGTCCGTACACCCGCTCCAGCACCAGACTGTGGGAGGATACCTCCATCACCGCATATTCGCATCCGGCCTTTACCATATCCCGCAGCAGGGCAAACAGCTCCGGGGCCTCCGGCGTGGTGCGTTCCGCCGGGCGCAGCTCTCCGCCGACGATGCTGCCGTTGGTGCCGATCAGACCGCAGGAATGTCCCCGCTGCTCCAGAATATGCCGGATGAGATAGGTGGTGGTGGTTTTTCCGTTGGTTCCGGTAATGCCGATCAGCTTCAGCTGCCGCTCCGGATGCTCATACCATTCCGCCGCCAGCTG
This sequence comes from uncultured Oscillospiraceae bacterium, assembly GCA_964541085.1. Lineage (GTDB taxonomy): Bacteria > Bacillota > Clostridia > Oscillospirales > Butyricicoccaceae > UBA4644. Next base: position 33,135 of record CAZIPA010000012.1, read on the forward strand.
TGCCAGTGCCCGGCGGGTGTCCGGTGTCAGGATAACGGTCACCTGCTCCGGCACCGGCTCCTCTGGCAGATGCTCTGCCACCACGGCACAGGCCCCCTGCCGGATGGCCTGATGAATATATCGGTGCCCGTCACTCTGAAAGCCGCAGATGGCCACAAAGAGGCTTCCGGGCTCTGCCTTCCGGGAATCGAAGCAGATGCCGGTAATGTCTCTCTCCGGCCCTCCGCACAAATCTCCACCGTTCACATCCCGCAAAAGCCGGGACAGTTTCATAGATTTCAGCTCCTTTGATTCCTGTGGAGCGGCCTTCCGCTCCGGGGTTTTGATTACTCCGCCCGCTGGGTCATATCCGAGGTTTCCACGGTGATGACCTGGCCATAGGCAACCTGCGTCTCCGCCGCCACATCCTGCTTGATAACGGTCTGGCTTCCCTCGGAAACACCGCCGCTGACCCGCACATACAGGCCCATATTCTGCAGGGTGCTCCGGGCGTGGCTCAGGGTCATGCCGGACAGCTCCGGCACGGTCAGCAGCTTTTCCGGCCGGCTTTCGCCCAGATAGAGAATCGCCTTGCTGCCGCCGGAGACGATGGAGCCCGCCGCGGGAATCTGATCCGTCACGGCAGCGGCCGAGCCGACGCTCTGGCAGGTCAGGCCCAGCTTTTTCAGGGCGCTTTCCGCTTCACTGAGGCTCATTCCCGTGAGATCTGGCATGGTCACATTGCGGGAAGCCTGCTCCTCCTCGGTATACACCGGCTCCACCTCCAGATAGGGCAGCGCCTCCTCCAGAAACCGCCGCACCACCGGTGCGGTATTCAGACCGCCGGAAATGGGCAGCACCGTGGGCTCATCCATCAGGATCAGCACGGCAATCTGGGGATTGTCTGCCGGGGCAAAGGCCACGAAGGAGGTCACATACACATCCTCCCCGTCCTTGGTTTTCCGTTCGATATTTTCCGTGGTGCCGGTCTTGCCCGCCACCCGATAGCCTGCCACATAGGCATTTTTACCGGTACCGGTTTTGACCACATCCTCCAGCATATCCCGCATTTGCAGCGAGGTCTGCTGGGAGATCACCTGCCGCACCTCCGTGCGGCCATAGCTCTGGGCTACGGTGCCATCGGCGTTGAGAACCTCCTTCACCACATGAGGCTGCAAAAGCGTACCGCCGTTGGCCACAGCGGAAACCGCCGTAACCAGCTGAAGGGGCGTGACAGAAAAGTTCTGGCCGAAGGAATATACCGCCAGGTCCACGCCGCTGTTCAGGTTGAAGATGCCCAGTTCCTCACCGGGCAGATCCACGCCGGTTTTGCTGCGCACGCCAAAGGCAGAGGCATATTCGCCGAACCGCTGGATGCCCAGCGCCTGGCCAATGGTAATCAATGCCGGGTTGCAGGAGTTTTTCAGAGCGTCCCGCAGATTTTCGTCTCCATGGCCTCCCCGTTTCCAGCAGCCGATGGGCCGGCTCCAGCCCTCTACCAGCTTGGAGCCGCTGCAATAAAAGTGGGTATTTTCGCTGACCACACCTTCCTCCAGTGCGGAGGCCATGGTGATGATCTTGAAGGTGGAGCCGGGATAGTACAGAAAGGACACGCCCTTATTGCTCCACATCTGATAAACCGCGTTGCTGCGGGCCTGCGCCCGTGCGCTTTCGTCTTCAATCAGCGCCAGTTCAGCCTCTGTTTCCTCCGAAAGCAGGAAGGGCTCGTTGGGGTCATAATCCGGATAGGAGGCCATGGCCAGAATGCCGCCGTCATTCACATCCATGACGACACCGATGGCAGAGCCCTTGACCTCGTTGTCATTGTAGGCGATCTCCAGATGCTTTTCCAGATAGTGCTGCAATACCTCGTCAATGGTCAGCACCAGCGAACAGCCGTCCTCCGCCGCATAATAGGTTTCATAATCCTCGGTGATGGCGTTGCCCCGGGTATCCGTCAGAGAAACCGCCCGGCCCGGCGTACCGGTGAGCAGGTCGTCATATTTTTTCTCCAGACCGGCAAGTCCCTGTTCATCGCTGCCCACGCAGCCCAGCACCCCGGAAAGAAAGCTGCCATAGGGATAATAACGGGTGGAATCGGCCTCAAAATAGAGAAAGCCGGTATATTTGTTTTCCTGAATAAATGCCCGCACCGGGTCGGCATCCTCTTTTTCGATGCCCCGCAGAAGCACCTGATAGGCCCCGCCCTTTTCCACCTTGGCCAGAATGGTCTCCTGCTCCAGCTCCAGCAGGGTGGGCAGCGTTTTCAGCACATTATCCAGCCGCTGCTGCTGAAAATAGTCGCAGGTCTCCGGTGCCAGCTGGGCATCTGCCTTCACCTGTTTTGTGGTCAGGCTATACCGTTCCCGATATTCCTTTTTTTCCGCCGAAAGCAGATCCTCATATTTCTCCGGCCGCAGCTGGCTGGGGCTGAGAATCAGCATTTCCGTGCTGGCGGAAATGGCCAGCGGCTTGCCGTTGGTATCGTAAATCGTGCCCCGGGTGGGATAGATGGTCACATCCCGGGTCTGGCTGCTCAGGGCCTTCTGGGTATAAAAATCCCGCTTGATGATTTGCAGATAAGCCAGCCGGGCCAGAATGGCGGCAAAGCAAATCACGCAGAATACCACGGCCAGCAGCCGGATTCTGCGCCGCACATGAATGTCAGCCGTTCGATCAATCTTGGACATTACAACTCCTTTACGCAGGCTCCGGCAGCTGTCTTTCCCGCCGGATAAGTAGGAAAATGGAGCAAGACACAGCTTTGCGCCTTACTCCCCTTCTATGGCCTTCCCTCTGATTATATTGCGCCGCTCAATTCAGATATTCCAGCACGGCGTTAAAGCTGCGGGCGATGCGGCTCCAAAGGCCGTTTTCCTGCCGGGACGCCTCCATGGAAGCCTCCGCCAGCACCATCCGATCACCGCTGCCCATCTCCACATAGGAAATCTGGCTCTTGTCCGCCTTGACCATGCCCAGCGTATTTTTGGCATAATCCTCCACGAACTCCAGATTGTAAAGCTGCTCCTTTTTGGCATTCAGCGCGCTGATATCGCTCTCCAGCGAAGAAATCTCCCGCCGCAGCTTGCTGTTGCCGGTGTTCAGAGAGGAAAGCCGCATATAGCTGCCCACCACACACAGAAGCACTGCGAACACGCCCGCCAGAATCACAGCATATTTGCCGTAAGGGATCGCAAGCCTGGGGGCCTTTTGGGAATGATTTTCCGGCAGGGCCCGAAGCTGTTGGGACTGTTCCTCCTGCAAAACCTGTTCTGCGGGGAATTGAATTTTCCTTGCCGCATTATCCGCACCGTATCTGCTCATGTTCACCGCTCCTTCCCGTTATCATCCGTATCAAAGTTTTTCCGCCACCCGAAGCTTGGCCGAGCGGGCACGGGGATTTTCCTCCTGCTCCTGCTGGTCTGCCACGATGGGGCTTTTGGTCAATATTTTTACACGGGGCTGCTTGCCGCAGATGCACACCGGAAACTCCGGCGGACAGGTGCAGCCCCGGGCCGCATCCTGAAAGATATGCTTTACGATCCGATCCTCCAGCGAATGAAAGCTGATGACTGCGCACCGGCCGCCGGGGGCCAGACAGTCAATGGCATCCGCAACCGCCGTCTCCACCGCGGAGAGCTCGCCGTTTACCTGAATGCGGATGGCCTGAAAGGTTCGCTTGGCAGGATGCTGCTTTTCCTTTTTCGCCGACGCGGGCATGGCGCTTTTGATAATGTCCACCAGCTCCAGCGTGGTCTCCACAGGAGCCTGCTCCCGCCGCCGCACAATGGCCGAGGCGATTTTTCCGGCAAAGCGCTCTTCTCCATACAGGCTGATGATCCGCCGCAGCTCTTCAAAGCTTTCCTCGTTCACCACATTCCAGGCACTGTAGCTCTGGCTGCGGTCCATCCGCATATCCAGCGGCGCATCCTGCATATAGGAAAAGCCCCGTTCGGGATTGTCCAGCTGATAGGAGGACACGCCCAGATCAAAGAGAATGCCGTCCAGCGCCGGAAGCTCCAGCTCCTCCAGCCGGGTTTTCAGCTCAGAAAAATTGCTCTGTACAAAGGTGACCTTGTGCAGATGGCCCTCCAGCCGCTTTTTTGCCGCAGCCAGCGCCTCCTCGTCCCGGTCAAAGCAGATCAGCCTTCCGGTGTCCAGCTGCTCCGCAATGGCCAGCGAATGTCCGCCGCCGCCGGTGGTGGCATCCGCATAGATTCCGTCCGGACGGATGTGCAGTCCCTGTATACATTCGGGACGCAGCACGGAAATGTGTTCAAATTCCATGCTTACACCCCCAGCGCATCCATGGTGGCCATCAGGGCATCCTTCTTCTGATCCAGCTCTTCGTTATATTTCTCCCAGGCGGCGGTGTTCCAGATCTCCACCCGATCCATCATGCCGATGATGGTCACTTCCTTTTCCAGATCGGCATACTGCCGCAGAATGGGCGGCACCACGATCCGGCCCTGGGCATCCGGCTCCAGCTCATAGTTGGCAGCGTAAAACCGGCGGATATCCCGGCCTACGGAAATGGGCATGGCGTTGACCTTTTCCTGAAGGTGATTCCACTGTTCCTCCGAAAACACCGTCAGACAGTGATCCATGCCGCGGAAAATGACGGCGTGCTCTCCCAGTGCTTCCCGGAGGCGAATGGGAAAAATCATACGGCCCTTGGCATCAATGTTGTGCCGATACTCACCGCGCATTTTTCCGCCTCCCTTCCAAGAAAATCACCGCTCATCACCCCAAAGTGGAGTGAATTTGGGCTTTGCCGCCATCATGCTTCTATTATAAACACCACTTTGGAAAATTGCAATAGGGAATCCGGAAGTTTTCCGCAGGAATCCCGGAGAATTTTTCAGTTTTTCCGACAAACTCCGTCCTTTTTCTCTCATCCTGCCGAATGTATATTCTCTTCCCCGCCGCACAAGCTAACAAAGAAAAAAGCCGCCCGCAGGCGGCTGAAAGGAAGGTTATTTCCCCATGAGCTATTTACGATGCATCGCCCGGCATTGTGCCAACAATCAGAACGATCTCTGTATCCGGGAAGAGATTTGCGTGGAGGGTGCCTCCGCCGACCGGAAAAATGACACCTGCTGCGACAGCTTTACCCGCCGTGCGGAAAATTACAGCAATGTGGTGGCCCGCCACACCAGCGCCCAGCCGGAGACGGACATTCACTGTGATGTGTGCTCCTGCTCCTACAACCGGGAGTGCAAGTGCTCCGCCCCCAGCGTGGACATCGGCGGTGTCAGCGCCTGCACCTGCAAGGAAACCCAGTGCAGCACCTACGACAGCAAAAAAGAGCGCTGAAGCAGCAAAAAAGTCTGGCCGGAGCCAGACTTTTCAGCGTGTCAAATAATATAGAACAGGGCTCCGCCCTAAAGAATCGTTTTTGCCTGCAATCTATGTGATTGTAGGTAAAAACACCGTAACCCGCCGGATTTTCCGCAGAAAATCGGCGAAACCGGCCCGCAGGCCGGAGCCAATTTGTCGAAGAAAACCCAGCGAAGCGGTTTTCTGACAGCCTCGAAAAAGTCTGGCCGGAGCCAGACTTTTATATTACACAGCTTACGCTTCCTCCAGAAACTGGCGAAAGGCGGTTGGCAGGGCATATTCCCGGGCCAGCTCCTGCCGGGTGTGCCAGACAAAGGGGCCGGTCTGTTCCTGCACGGTGATCTCATAGCCGGTCATATTCCACTCCACATGGGTGAAAATATGCTTTCGCCGCAGCTGCGCCCGCACATCCGAGGGCCGCAGGCCCCAGCGCTCCACCTGTGCCAGCGCCTGCTCCACAGTCATTTCGCCCTCTGCGTTGGGCAGCTGCCACAGTCCCGCCAGCAATCCCCGGGACGGGCGCTTGCACAGGGCAAGCTTTCCGTCGCAATCCAGCAGAAACACGGTCAGTGCCTGCTGCCGCCGGGGCTTTTTCGCTTCTTTTTTCGGGAATGCCTGCACCTCTCCCCGCAGACAGGCTTCGCAGTGTTCCCGCAGGGGACACACCTCACACCGGGGCGCACCGTTGGGCACGCAGACCGACGCCCCCAGCTCCATCAGCGACTGGGTAAACAGTCCGCACTGCCCCGGGGGATAAACGGCCTCCAGCAGCAGGCGAAAGCGTTTTTTCTGTTCCTCCCGGGGCGCGGCATCTGCCAGATAGCGGGACAGCACCCGCAGTACATTGCCGTCCACCGCAGCGCAGGGCCGGTCAAAGCAGATAGATGCAATGGCTCCCGCCGTATATTCGCCGATGCCCGGCAGAGCCAGCAGCTCCTCCGCCGTATCGGGAAACCGGCCCTCCCGCTCCCACGCCACGATACGGGCAGTTTTTTGCAGATTTCGGGCCCGGTTATAATAGCCCAGTCCCTCCCAGAGCTTCAGCAGCTGTTCCTCCGGCACCTCCGCCAGAGCAAACACATCGGGCAGCGCCTGCAAAAAGCGGGTATAATAGCCCTTTACTGCCTCCACCCGGGTCTGCTGGAGCATGATCTCCGAAAGCCACACGGAATACGGCTCCTGATTTTCCCGCCAGGGCAGCGGCCTTGCATTCTCCCGGAACCAGGGCAGCAGCAGTCCGGGCAGCAGCCTGACAGAATCCTCCACGACGCTTCCCCCCTTTCCTCTTGAAAAAGAGCCCCGGGCACAGCCCGGAGCTCTGAAATGGATCTGTTGCGATTACGCCTTCTGGCCGGCCAGCTGTGCGATCTCGGCAGCGAAGTTCTCCTGCTTCTTCTCGATGCCCTCGCCGCGCTCAAAGCGGACAGCGTTCTTGAAGGCAACCTTGCCGCCCAGCTTCTTGGCAGCATCGGCGATATAACCTTCCACGGTGCCGGTGAAAATGTCGCCCCGGACGAACTCCTGCTGGAGCAGGCAGTTCTCGGAGTAGAACTTGTTCATCTTGCCGGCAGCGATCTTTTCCTTCACCTGCTGGGGCTTGGAAGCCATCTGAGGATCGTTGTCCATCTGGGCCAGAACAATCTTCTTTTCCTCTTCCAGAACCTCATCGGTGACCATGGCCTTGTCCCAGAAGCGGGGATTCAGAGCGGCGATCTGCATGGCAACATCCTTACCGATCTCGGTAGCGTCCACAGCGCCTTCCACATCCAGATTGACCAGAACGCCGATCTTGCCCTTCATATGGACATAGGGCACGCAAACGCCGGTATCAATGCGGGCGAAGCGGCGAATCTGCATATTCTCACGGAGCGCCAGGAACAGCTCGTCCTTGGCGGTGGCAACGGTACCCTTGCCGTCCACCCAGGTGCAGTTCTGCAGAGCATCCACATCGGCGGGATTCTCCTTGGCCACCACAGCGGCCACGCCCTTGACGAAGGTCTGGAACATTTCGCCGTTGGCCACAAAGTCGGTCTCGCAGTTGACTTCCACAACCACGCCCACGCCGTCTACCACGGTGGCGTAAGCCATACCCTCGGCGGCCACACGGCCAGCCTTCTTAGCCTGAGAAGCCAGGCCCTTTTCACGCAGCAGCTCAATTGCCTTGTCCACATCGCCGTCGGTCTCGGTGAGGGCCTTCTTGCAGTCCATCATGCCGCAGCCGGTCATTTCGCGAAGATTCTTAACATCAGCAGCAGTAAATACCATAATATATATCCTCCTATGGAATCAGAATAGTTTTTTCAAAAAAGGGCGGGGCGGTGCCGGAGCGCCGCCCCGTGTGTTCTGGGGTTATTTTTCCTGCTTATTCCGCAGCGATTTCTTCCGCAGTCTTGGAAGCGCGCTTTCTGGGAGCGCGGGGGGTGGTGTCCACGGGAGCCTGCTCGGCGGCGGGAGCGGTCTCATCAGAGACTTCCAGCTGCTCGCCCTGACGGCCCTCGGTGATGGCAGCGCCCATGGTGGCGGCAATCAGCTTGATGGCGCGGATGGCGTCATCGTTGCCGGGGATCACATAATCCACCTCATCGGGATCGCAGTTGGTGTCCACGATAGCAACGATGGGGATACCCAGCTTGCGGGCTTCGGCGATGGCGTTCTTTTCCTTGCGCAGGTCAACCACGAACAGAGCGCCGGGCAGCTTCTTCATTTCCTTCACGCCGCCCAGATACTTTTCCAGCTTTTCGATCTCGAGACGCAGCTTGATGACTTCCTTCTTGGGCAGCAGATCAAAGGTGCCGTCCTCGGACATCCGGTTCAGCTGATTCAGACGCTCCACGCGCTGCCGCATGGTCTTGAAGTTGGTGAGCATACCGCCCAGCCAGCGGGCGTTCACATAGAACATACCGACCTTCTCGGCCTCTTCCTTCACGGCGTCCTGAGCCTGCTTCTTGGTGCCCACGAACAGAACGGTACCGCCCTCGGCAGCCAGATCACGAACGAAGAAATAAGCCTCTTCCAGCTTCTTCACGGTCTTCTGCAGGTCGATGATGTAGATGCCGTTGCGCTCCATAAAGATATACTCGGCCATCTTGGGGTTCCAGCGGCGGGTCTGGTGTCCGAAATGGACGCCGGCTTCCAGCAGCTGCTTCATGCTGATTACAGACATTGTAATGTCCTCCTTTAAGTTATTTTCCTCCACCACGCTCATCGGCTCCGGCACCTGCCCGGCAGGCACTTCCCTCGGCCTTACGCAATGTGTGTCGTCCGTCGGAGCAGCACACTCCGACAGCTAACTTATCGTACCACAAGCCCGGGCGCATTGCAAGCTTTTTTTGCAAAACTCCGGAACTTTTTTACCGGTTGCCGGTTTTTCCCCGGCGCACCAGCAGAATGTCCTCTCCCAGCCGCTCCAGCGTCTCCCAGGGCAGCACAAGCTCCTCCTCCCGGCCCAGCAGTCCCAGACACCGGAGACGGCCCGGCACGATCAGCGCGGCGATTTTTCCCGTGTCTCCGTCCACCAGCGCATCCCGCACCCGGCCCAGCCGCCGTCCGCTGTCCAGATCAATGACCTCCCGAAAGCTCAGATCGGAAATGCGTTCCTCCATCGGATCACCTCCTGAAGGTATCATACCGGAAAGGGCGGGAAATTATGCGGCGTTTATGCGCTTGTGCCAGCAGCCCGGGACAGCGGCTTTTCCAGCAGCAGTCCCACAACAGCCACCAGCAGGGTGCTGGGCAGCATATAGCCCAGATTGTAGGCCAGAGAATACATCCACGGGCTGGTAAAGGTCAGGCCGTACAGCTCCGTGGGCCCCAGAATGGCATAGATGGTAATACCGCTGAGAAAGTGGATGACAAAGCGGGCCGCGCCGCCTGCCGCTGCCGTCCAGGCCAGACCGTGAGGCAGTTTGCGGCACAGACCGCCCAGACCGATCATGGCATAGGCCACGCTGTAATCCAGCAGAATGGACTGCCAGCCCCAGCCAAAGCCGCCGGCAAAAAAGCATTTCAGCGTGCCGAAGATCAGTCCTGCCGCGATTCCCCAGCCCCAGCCCCGCCGCCAGGCATAGACCGCCAGCGGCAGCATGGTCAGGCCCAGAGAGCCGCCCTGAAACCACAGGTCGATCTCAAAAAAGGTCAGGGCATAGGCCAGCGCTATGCACAGCGCGCCCTCGCAGACGGTAAGCAGTTTTTGATGTTTCATGTGTGTGTCCTCCTGTTTTTTTGATTTGGAGAACAGCCCTGACGGAGAATCCGGAGACGAAAAAACGCACTGCGGGTGCAGTGCGTCAAAAAGCCTCAGTTCTCTCGCTTCCTACGCCGGCATTACCCGGATCAGGTATAAGGGACTCCCGCGGCATTACGCGAATTCTCAGCCGACTTGCGTCAGCGCCCCTGCTGTTCAGTTCACTCTGATTGTACCCCCGAAGGGTGCAAATGTCAAGAGGTCTTTTGTGTCTCTCCGGTGCCGGTTTTTCCTTTGCCAAAGCGCAGCTTCAGATAGTGAATCAGCGCCGTTACCAGAAACGCGAAGCTGCAATAGCCGAACAGCGGATAGAGCACGGAGATCAGTCCGCCAAAGCCCAGCAGGCTGGAGGCGCAGATCAGCACCGTCAGGCCGCTGATAAAGGGCGTTCTCCGGCGATACAAGGCGGGGTATTTCCGCTCCAGATAGTCCACCATGCCCACCAGACAGGACAACGCCGTGCCAAACATGGCCGCGATCAGCAGCAGCGCATAAACCCACGCATAGCCCTTGCCAAAGTCCGCCGCCACCGTCAGCATGGGAAGCTCCGTCTGGGCTGCCTCCGGCCACACCCGCAGACAGACCATCACGCTGAGAGCCACCAGCAGCAGCGCCAGCGCTCCCAGTCCCAGTCCGGCGTACAGCACCTTTTTCTCCTTCACATGGCTGCCGAAGGGGGCCAGAATGCCCACCGTGCCGAAGGCATTGTAGGAGGTAAAGGTCAGCGCTCCCAGAAACCAGCCGCCCAGCAGCGGATTGGTGCCGGAAGCCGCTTCCCAGGGCTGACCGAAAAAGTCTCCCTGCAGCAGGGACGCAACGCCAAAGGCCACGGTAGTAATCACCAGAATGGGCACGGAAACGGAAAATGCCGACACCACGCCGGACAGTCCCAGCAGCGCCATTGCCAGCAGCAGCACGGAAAAAATCACGCTGCCCCAGACCGCCGGAAGTCCGCACATGGTCTCCAGCAGCGCACCTACGCCGGCGGTCATCACCGCCACCACGCCGAAATACTGGATAGTCTCCAGCACGCCTACGGAGGCCCGCAGCACCGGGATATCCCAGGGGATCAGAATACGGTCGATCTGCACCACGCCGGACAGCTGCACCAGCCGCAGAATCAGCAGACTGATGACAAACAGCAGCGTCACCGCCGCCAGCAGTCCCCAGTAGCCGTTCAGACCGTAGGAGCCGAAAAACTGCCACAGCTCCTGTCCGGAGACATAGCCCGCCCCCAGCAGACAGCCGGAAAACACCACGGCCAGGCGGATTGGATTCATTTTCTTCATGGAAAGGCTCCTTCATTCCAGAGTTGCCGCACACCTGCGGCCATCAGTTCCCGTTGCTTTTCGCAATGATATTGGCATAGAGCTTGTCAGAAAGCTCCTTTGCCGCATTATAGCCCATTTTCTTGTTCCGGTGGTTCAGGGCCGCCACCTCCACGATCACTGCCAGATTCCGGCCGGGCCGCACAGGCACCTCCAGTGCCGGAATGGGCAGGCCCAGAATCTCCTCATAATTCTGATCCTCGCCCATGCGGTCATAAGCCTTGCCCTCTTCCCATTTCCGCAGATTGATAATCAGGTCGATTTTTTCCGTCATCTTAATGGCGCCGGTACCGAAGATTCGACGCACATCAATAATGCCGATGCCGCGAATCTCCATGAAATAGCGGATCAGCTCCGGTGCGGAACCCACCAGCGTCTTGTTGGACACCCGCTTGATGTCCACAGCGTCATCGGAAACCAGCCGGTGGCCTCGCTTCAGCAGCTCCACGGCGGCCTCGCTCTTGCCCACGCCGCTGTCGCCCTTCAGCAGAATGCCCTCGCCATAGACCTCCACCAGCACACCATGAATGGTACACCGTTCGCCCAGATGCACATTCAGCGACGCAGACAGCGCCGAGACCAGATTGGAGGTGCGTTCCTGAGTGCGGGTCAGGGTGACAGCGTGTTTTTTTGCCATCTCCACATATTCCGGCGAAGGCTCCACCCCATTGGCCAGCACCAGCAGGGGAATGTGATAGGACAGCAGTTTGTCCAGGCTCTCCAGCCGCTGGGCCTGTGTCAGGCTGCGCAGATAATAATCCTCCGCCTTGCCGATCACCTGCACCTCGTCCCCGTCAAAATACTCATAAAAGCCGGTCAGCGGCAGGGCAGGCCGGGTCACGGCACGGGATTTGATGAGGATTTCCTCATAATCCTCCGGCCCATAGACCACCTCCAGATGAAGCTCACTGATGATCTGATGCAATGCCACAGAATATTCCGCCATATGCTTCCCTCCAAACTCCATAAGCCGCCATGCGATCGGCCCTACTTGTTACCGCTATTATACGCTCCTTCCGCCGTCTAAGCAAGGAAAATCCGCACGGGGAAAAGTTTTTTCAAAAATGCTTGCTTTTTCGGTTTCTTCATGCTATGATAATTGTTGCCGCTTTCCGGGAAGCCGGAAATGCGTTTTGGACTAAGGCCGAAGGAGGTGCGAAAAATGGCAAAATGCGATGTTTGCGGCAAGGGCGTGACTTTTGGTATTAAGGTCTCCCACTCCCACAGACGCACCAACCGCGCCTGGAAGCCCAATGTGCGCCGTGTCAAGGCGGTCGTGGATGGCGCTCCCAAGCACATCAATGTGTGTACCCGCTGCCTGCGTTCCGGCAAGGTCACCCGCGCGATCTGAGATCTGAACAGGGAAAATGAAGCACTCGTCTGAAGACGGGTGCTTTTTTCATTATGCTTTCGATTTCATCTTACCCCCACCGGGTATTTTGGGTATCATGTTCGGCACGGCTGGCACGGCCCAGAAGCTCCTCCACCACAACGGACAGCATCCGATTCCGGAACAGGATATCATACATGGCCTCACAGATGGGCATGGAAACGCCCCGGCTCTCCGTCAGTTCATGGACGGCCCGGGTGGCAAAATAGCCCTCCACCACGGCACCTACCTGCTGCAACGCCTGCTCCGGCGCGGCACCCCGTCCGATCAGCAGTCCTGCCCGGCGATTTCTGGAATGCTGCGAAATGCAGGTGACGATGAGATCACCCACACCGGAAAGCCCCGCAAAGGTCTCCTCCCGGCCGCCCAGCAGCACACCCAGACGGGACATCTCCGTAATGCCCCGGGTCATCAGCATGGCCTTGGTATTGTCGCCGAAGCCGTAGCCGTCGCTGATGCCCACCGCAATGGCCATAATATTCTTCATAGCGCCGCCCAGCTCTGCGCTCACCAGATCGGGAGAGGTATAAACACGGAAATAGGAATTGCCGAACGCCTGCTGCACCAGCTCTGCCGATTCCCGCCGGGGACAGGCAGCCACCACCGCTGTGGGAATCCCCCGGCTGACCTCCTCCGCATGAGAGGGGCCCGTCAGCGCCACCACAGGATAGTCCGGCCCCAGCACCCGTGTTACGGTATCGCTGAGCAGACAGCAGCCGTTTTCCAGATCGAAGCCCTTGCTCAGCAGCACCAGCGTCTGACCCGGATGCAGATACGGCCGCAGCCGTTCCGCCGTCTCTCCCACTGCATAGGAGGGGGTTGCCAGCACGATGATGGGACAGTCGCCCGCGCACTCCAGCGAATCGGTAAAGCAGATGCTCTCCGGCATGGTCACGCCGGAAAGCAGACGGGGATTGCAGCGCCGCTCCCGCAGCTGCCGGGTGCTCTCCGGTCTGTGACTCCAGACGGATACCGAATGTCCCTTTTCCGCCAGCAGTCTGGCAATGGCCAGTCCCCAACCGCCGCTGCCCGCAACAGTGATGTTCATGAATGTCTCCTTTTTGCAATAACGGTTTTCGGTTCCTCTCCCCGCAGCAGACGCTTCAGGTTGCTCCTGTGGGTAAAGATCAGCAGTGCCCCCAGACCGGCCACAAACAGCTCACAGGCCGGCCCCAGTCCCAGCACCAGACAGCACACCGGCGCGGCGACAGCGATGCTCAGCGAACCCGCCGACACCCGCTGGGTCAGCAGCACCACCAGTGCGAACACCGCCAGCGATATGAGAAACATTCTCCAGTCCAGCAGCGCCGCCACAGCGGCAGAGCACAGCACACCCTTGCCGCCCCGGAAGCGATAATACACCGGGAAATCATGTCCCAGCACGGCGCAGCCGCCGCCGACGATCGTTCCCCAGACGCTGCCCAGCAGCAGCCGGGCCAGCAGCACCGCCGCCACTGTTTTTGCCACATCAATGGCCATAACCATCACCGCGTTGCGGACGCCATAGGTGCGCAGGGCGTTGGTCATACCCGCGTTGCCGCTGCCGTGGCGACGAAGATCCTCTTTATGTCTGGTATAGGACGCGATCAGGCCTCCGCTGACGGAGCCCAGCAGATAGGCGCAGACCGCCGAGGCGATCCATGCCCACAATGCATCCGGAAACATTTCGCTCCCTCCTGTGCTTCAATCCTGTCCGGCAGAACACCGCCGGATCTTTGCTTACAGCTCCTCGCCCCGCTGACGGATCACCATACGCACCGGTGTTCCCTCCAGGGGATATGCCTGCCGGATCTGATTTTCCAGATACCGCAGATAGGAAAAATGGAACAGCCGGGAATCGTTGCAGAAGCACACAAAGGTGGGCGGCTGCACACCGGCCTGAGTCATGTAGAAAATCTTCAGCCGTCTGCCCTTGTCCGTGGGTGGCTGCACTCTGGCAGTCGCCTCGGCCAGAATGGCGTTCAGATTGCCGGTGGTGATCCGGGTGGAGGCCGCCGTATAGACCTTCTGAATCAGGCCGAAGAGATTTTCCACCCGCTGTCCGGTTTTGGCGGAAAGGAAGATCATGGGCGCATAGGGCATATAGGAAAGCTCCGTGCGAATCTTCTTTTCATATTCGCCCTGGGTTCCCGTCTCCTTTTCGATGAGATCCCACTTGTTCACGGCGATGATGGCGGCCTTGCCCGCTTCATGGGCCAGACCCGCGATTTTGGTATCCTGATCGGTGATGCCGGTGGAGGCGTCGATCATCAGCACACATACATCCGCCCGCTCGATGGCCATCTGGGCCCGCAGCACGGAAAACCGCTCGATGGCCTCATCCACCTTGCTTTTCCGGCGGATACCGGCGGTATCAATAAAGGTATACACCTCGTCGCCCCGGGTGATGCGGCTGTCGATGCTGTCCCGGGTGGTGCCGGGGATATCGCTGACAATCACCCGTTCCTCTCCGGTGACAAAGTTCACCAGACTGCTCTTGCCCGCGTTGGGCTTGCCGATCACAGCCACCCGGATGCCCTCATCCTGCTCGGGGCCGTCCCAGGCATCCTCCGGCAGATAGGCAAAGCAGGCATCCAGCAGATCGCCGGTGCCGTTGCCGTGAATGGCGGAAATGCCCACCGGGTCACCCAGACCCAGATTGTAAAACTCATAAAACTCTGCCGGGGGCTCGCCGGGAGAGTCCAGCTTGTTCACCGCCAGCACCACGGGCTTCTGCGCCCGCTTCAGCATGGCGGCAACCTCTTCATCCGCAGCGGTCAGACCGGTACGGATATCGGTAACGAGGATCACCACGCTGGCGTGGTCAATGGCAATCAGCGCCTGCTGCCGCATGAACCGCAGAATCTGATCGTTGGCCCGGGGCTCAATGCCGCCGGTGTCCACCACCATAAAGGGCTTGCCCCGCCACTCCGCGTCACCGTAGATACGGTCCCGGGTCACACCCGGCGTATTTTCCACGATGGCGGCCTTTTTTTCTGTGATTCGATTAAACAGCAGGGATTTCCCCACATTGGGTCTGCCCACAATGGCAATGACCGGTTTTTCCATGGTTTCTTCCTCCCTGTTTTGTTCCTTTGTTTATTGTTTCAGGAATCGCGCCTGAAGTCAAGCAAATTTTTGTTGAACTTTGCGGCGGCCTTTTACGCTTCCGTCTCCAGCACGGCATCCAGAAAGGCACCGCCGTCAATGTCCACGGTATGCACCTGCACGCCCAGCTCCTCGGCCAGCTGTTCCCGGGTCACATCGTCCAGAAAGACATTCTGTTTGTCTCGCAGCATGACAATGGGCAGCAGCAGCCGCTGTCCCAGCAACTGTCCCTTCAGCTGACGCATGAGATCACCGCCGGTGACAAGGCCGGAAACATCCACCTGTTCTCCGAAGAAATCGTTGCGCACGCCGATCACCCGGCATTGGAGCCCCGGGCATTTCTGCCGAATCTTTTCCGTCATACGCTCCATAAAGGGGGCGGCGGCCATGCCGCAGGCAACGGTAAAGGGGCTGGGCGCGGAAATGGGAGCCTGTTCGCACAGCAGCGCGCCGGAAAGCTCCTCTTCAAACAGTGCCATCAATCCCACGCCGTTGTCCAGCTGCAAATAGCCCTCATAATAGTCCGGCCCGGGCATGGGCAGATGGGCCTTCAGATAAATCTCATCCGAGGCCGCCGCCAGCGCGCTGCCGCAGGCCGCCTGATTTTTCGCCCGCTGGTTGTCAATGATGCGGATGATCTCCCGGGCGCTTGCTTCCGTAACCGGCTCCAGCGGGGTCAGCCGCTGACGATGGCGGGTCAGTCCCACCGGCACCACGGCGATGCTCTCCACGGCGGGATGCAGGGCAGAAAGGTCTGCCAGCGTCTTTTCCAGCGCTTCGCCGTCGTTCCAGCCGGGACAGCAGACGATCTGGGCATGAATGCGGATGCCCGCCTTTGCGAAGGCATACAGGTGCCGCAGACTTTCTCCGCCCCGGGGATTGCCCAGCATTCTGGCCCGCAGCTCCGGGTCGGTGGTATGCACCGAAATGTTCAGGGGAGAAATGTGCATCCGGATGATCCGATCCGCATCCTCGTCACTGAGATTGGTCATGGTGATATAATTGCCCAGCAAAAAGGACAGCCGTGCATCGTCATCCTTGAAATACAGGCTGGGCCGCATCCCTCTCGGCAGCTGGTCGATAAAGCAGAAAACGCAGCGGTTGGAGCAGCCCTTCTGGGCATCCATCAGATAGGTCTCAAAATCCAGGCCCAGATCCTGCCCCTCCTGCTTGTGGAGACGCACCGTGTGCTCCTCGCCGTTTTCCCGCCGGAGAGAGAGGGTCAATCTCGCATCATAGGCATAGAATTTATAATCCATCACATCGTGGATGGGGTGGCCGCCGATGGCCAGCAGGGTTTCTCCCACCCGCAGTCCCGCCTTTTCTGCGGGAGAGTGGGGATCCACATGGGTAATGACAGCAGACATCAATCATCGCACCTTTCTTCCGGGGTCGAAAAGAAGGGGCCGGCCCGGTGGCCCCTGAACAGCAAAAATGGAGAAGACCTTGGCCCTCTCCATTTCTTATGCTTTATTTTTCCTCTGCAACTTCGAGGACCTTGCGGCCTGCGTAATACCCGCAAGCCTTACAGGCTCTGTGGGACAGGACAGGCTCGCCGCACTTGGGGCACTTCACCAGGCCGGGCAAAGCCAGCTTCCAGTGAGAGCTGCGGCGCAGATTACGGCGCTGCTTGGAAATTCGCGCTCTGGGTACTGCCATATTAGACACCTCCTTGACCTATGGAAACCATATATTTCATTATTTGCTTTTCGATTGATCCTCCAGGAACTTCTGAAGCACCGCCAGCCGGGGGTCGATCTCACGCCGGTCGCATCCACAGTCGCCGCGGTTCAGATTCGCGCCGCACTTGGGACACAGGCCTTTGCAGTCTTCCCTGCACAAAACGGCCATCTCCATATCCAGGATAAGCTCGGGAATGAGTACCTCGTCCAGCTCCAGATCGTCTGACGAAATCGCCAGCATATCATCGGGCAGGTCGCTGTCCTCTCCGGGAAGCTCCTTCACCAGAAGAAACTCCACCGGCGTTTCCTTGTCATACTCCACCGGCTCTCCGCAGCGGGCACAGCGGGTGGTGACATGGGCCTGCACGGCGGCACGCAGCGTCACGGCGCCGGAAGCGTCTGTGACCTGTCCCGTCAGCCGCACGGGCTGACGAAAAGGATATTCAAAGCCCACTTCCTCTTTGGACAAATCTGTGGTATAATCAAACTGGATTCGATGCGAAGGCATCGCGGCCAGGTCCCGAAGATGGATCAGCATACAAACTCCTTTTCGCAATAACGCAAAATTTATTATAGAAAGCAATTAGGGAAAAGTCAAGGTTTTTTTCTCGTTCCGGGAAAAAACATTGGATTTTCCCGGAAAGAGCCGTCTTATGAAAGAACTCATCATTCAGCGCAACGACGCAGGACAGCGTCTGGACAAGTTTCTCACAAAGGCCCTGCCTGCGCTGCCGCCCTCTCTGCTGCACAAATACATCCGCCTGAAGCGCATCAAGCTGGACGGCAAGCGGGTGGAGCTGAATTACCGCTTGCAGGAGGGGGACACACTCCAATTATATATTAACGACGAGTTTTTTGAAAGTCCCGCACCGGAGGAAAGCTGGCGGCGGGTCACGCCCCGGCTGGATATCGTCTATGAGGACGGGCACATTCTGCTGGTGAACAAGCCGGCGGGGCTGGTGGTGCATGAGGACGAAAGCCAGACTCCCAACACCCTGATTAACCAGATCAAGGCCTATCTCTATCAGAGCGGCCAGTGGGACCCCGCCGGAGAGCAGAGCTTTACCCCTGCCCTGTGCAACCGCATCGACCGGAACACCGGCGGCATCGTCATCGCAGCCAAAACCGCCGCTGCCCTGCGCATTCTCAACGAGAAGATCCGGGACCGGGAGCTGTCCAAATATTATCTCTGTCTGGTGCATGGCCGGCTGACCCCGCCCGCCGGAACGCTAAAAAGCTATCTGCGCCGGGACACGGACAAAAAGCAGGTCTTTGCGGAAAAGCACAAAACGGCGGACAATCTCACCGCCCTGCTGGATTATCGTACGCTGGAGACCCGCCGGGATATTTCTCTGGTGGAATGCCGCCTGCGCACCGGACGCACCCATCAGATTCGTGTGCAGATGGCCCAGGCGGGACATCCGCTGGTGGGCGATACCAAATATGGCCTGGCAAAATACAATCAGGATATTCCCTTTGCCCATCAGACGCTGTGGAGCTGCCGCCTGCGCTTTGACCTGCCCACCCCCGCCGGAGAGCTGGAGTATCTCCGGGGCCGGGAGTTTCAGGTGCGGGAGGTTCCCTTCCTGTCCTGGTTCCGGAATTTGCCCAAAAAATGAACTCGAGCAATTCAGAGAAAAACAGCGCAATTCAAAGGAAATCAAAGCTTTTTTGAAAGCCATCCGATTTCCCTCTGATTTTTGCAAAAACATTCCGAAAAATCATTGACAATTCCAGAAAATGTGCTATATTATGATTCGTTTTATATGCCCTGCGCAGAATTAGAAACGGGATGATTGGGAGGTGTGTGAAATGGCTGATCGTCTGATCCAGCTTGAAAACATTCACAAGGATTATGGAGGCAAAGAGGTCCTGAAAAACATCAATCTGTATGTGAGGGACAAGGAGTTTGTCACCTTGCTCGGGCCTTCGGGCTGCGGCAAGACCACTACGCTGCGTATTATCGGCGGGTTTGAGACCCCCAGCGCGGGAGTGGTCTATTTTGATGGAAAGAAAATCAATGATGTTCCGCCCCACAAACGGCCGGTGAACACGGTTTTCCAGCGGTATGCCCTGTTCCCCCATCTGAATGTGTTTGAAAATGTGGCCTTTGGTCTGCGTATTTCCGGCGTTTCCGAGGCGTCCATCCGGGAACGGGTGGGCGATATGCTCAAGCTGGTGAATCTCTCCGGCTATGAGCGGGTTTCTGTCAGTCAGCTGTCCGGCGGCGAGCAGCAGCGGGTGGCCATCGCCCGTGCGCTGGTGAATCATCCCCGGGTGCTGCTTCTGGACGAGCCTCTTTCCGCGCTGGATCTGAAGCTGCGGAAGGAAATGCAGCGGGAACTGAAGGCCATCCAGCAGAGCGTGGGCATCACCTTTGTCTTTGTCACCCACGATCAGGAGGAGGCCCTCACCATGTCCGACACGGTGGTGGTAATGAACCGGGGCTCCATCCAGCAGATCGGCACTCCCACCGATATCTATAACGAGCCGAAAAATGCCTTTGTGGCGGACTTCATCGGCGAAAGCAACATTCTGGACGGCGTGATGCTGAAGGATCGCCGCGTCACCTTCTCCGGCCGCACCTTTGACTGTGTGGACGGCGGCTTCCAGACCCGGGAGCAGGTGGATGTGGTTGTCCGTCCCGAGGATGTGGACATTGTTCCCGCAGACAGCGACAAGGCCATGCTCCGGGGCGATGTGACCTCTGTCACCTTTATGGGTGTCCATTATGAAATCATCGTAGACATCAACGGCTTTATGTGGATGATCCAGACCACGGACTATGTGGCCCCCGGCGCCCACATCGGCCTGTATATCGAGCCCGATGCCATTCACATTATGAAAAAGTCCGAGTACTCCGGTCTGTACGGCGATTATTCGCTGGATGTGGATCTGGATGCGCTGAACGCGGAAGCCATTGCTGCGGAGGAAGAGGCCATGGCGGAAAGTGAGCGGGCGGAATGAACACCCGGAACCAAAACAGCCGCTCCTTCTCCGGCGCGCTGCTGGCCCCCTATTCTCTGTGGGCCGCGATTTTCATTCTGGTGCCGCTGGCCTTTATCGCCTATTACGCCTTTACCGACAACAGTTTTCAGTTTACACTGGACAACATCACCCGCTTTTTCACCGCTACCTCGCAGGTGGACGGACGGGAAACCCACACCTATCTGCTCATCTTCTGGCGTTCGCTGAAGCTGGCCCTGATCTCCACGGCCATCTGTCTCCTGCTGGGCTATCCCATCGCCTATATCATTGCCCGGGCCCGGCCCAAAGCCCAGAAGACCATGATGACCCTGATTATGATCCCCATGTGGATGAACTTCCTCATCCGCACCTATGCCTGGATGACCATTTTGCAGGATACCGGCATTTTCAACGGCATTCTGTCCCTGC
>CAZIPA010000013.1:0-49663 GCA_964541085.1 uncultured Oscillospiraceae bacterium
CTACAAAATTGCTTTTTAGCGTCGTGTTTTCCGCATTTCCTGCGACAGAATGGAAGTTTTTATATTTACAAAGTTCCTTTTCCGCTACGCTTCGCATATCATCATTCGGTTCAACACAATATACCTCGCTTCGTCTGTCAAGGAGATGCTTGGAAAATTTACCAGTACCCGAGCCAATATCGGCAATAACCGATGCTTTTGAAATACCATATTGACTATATAAACAGTTAATAAAATCCATTGAATAGTTTGGTCTGCTTGCTGTATAGTCGATAGCTCTACCATCAAATTTATTTGTCGTGTTCATATATTGCCTTTCTGATTTCCATAAGATCTCTTATTCAAATTCCGATTTGTCTCGTTTTTTCAAATAAATTATACCAGAGAAATGTGAAGAAATCTCCCGTTGGGATAAGACCGCCCGAACATTTTCGTCCGGGCGGTCTCGGTATCAATTATAAATCAGTTCAAACTTCACGATAGCTTCTGCCTGTGCCTTGCAAGCGTTCGTTTGCAGTACCCATTCCGGCTGGGCTTCACTTGCAATGTTTGACACTCCTGTTTTATGAACCTCGCCATATGCGGTCGGGGGTTTTGTTATGATTTTCGATTGGGGCTGACCTCAGCAGTCCTCAAAGTTGCAGAACACCTGCATCTCGCCGCCCCGCAGGAGCACACGGCCCAGGGCGATGGTGGTATCAATGTTCAGCTGGTCATCCAGCAGCAGCAGGTCCGCGTCAGCGCCGGGAGCCAGAACGCCCTTTTTGCCCGCCAGTCCCAGCGCCCTGGCCGGGTTTGCGGTGACGGGAAGAATGGCCTCCTCCAGCGGCAGACCCTCATATTCCATCAGACCCTTTACGGTGGTGTGCAGCGCGGTGATCTTGCCGGAGCCGATGCCGATCATTTCCTTTTTCTCGTTCCACACCGGCATGGAGCCGTTGCCGTCGGTGCTCAGGGTCACAGCCCCGGCGGGACATTCCCGCAGCGCCCGATGGATGACACCGCAGCGTCTGGGCAGATTTTCCAGAGAACAGGTGATGTCGATAAAGCCGCCCATGTTGGCAAAGCGGATGGCCTGGTCGATCTTGCCCGCCAGATGGGTGGGACGGAAGGTGGCGATGGGCACCTCGGAATGCTCCAGCGCCTCAAAGATCACATTCAGCTGATCCTGTCCCGAGCCGGTATGCAGATGCACAATGCCCGGCTTGCCCGACAGAATGCCCGCCTGATGGGCATCCGAGGCCAGACGGATAAGCTCGTCCCGGGTGATGGTGGCCGAGCGATGGTCACAGATGGCGATTTTCACGCCGATGCATTCCTCCAGCAGCACGATATCCCGCCGCACGGAGCCGGTAACGGTGGGGGAAGGATATTCGTAAGCGCCGGTGAGGAAGAAGCAGGTCAGGCCCTGCTCCCGGAAGGCCTTGCACTTGGCCAGCAGACTTTCCACCGAACGGGTGGTGCCGTCGGTGCCCAGCAGGCCCACCAGCGTGGTGACACCGGCCTTGACCGGGGCGCTGAAGCGCAGCGGGGGCACCTGATTGGAAAAGCCGCCCTCTCCGCCGCCGCCGGTGATATGCACATGCTGGTCAATATAGCCGGGGATGGCCCGCATATTCTGTCCGTCCAGCACCTCCAAATCGGGAAGGCTGACCTCCAGATGATCGTCCATGGCGGCAATGCGCCTGTCGGCAATCAGCAGATCGGTGGATTTCCACGCGCCGTCACGAAAGACACGGATATTCTGAAGCAGTTTCAGCATGGGATGATGTTCTCCTTTTACTAATTACAGTACGAATTGCACTGCACGCAGAAATTTCCCGGAAAATCTTTGATTTTCCGGGAACCCGGGGATTCAAACCGCCTCGGTCGGCACACTTCTGTGCCTCCCTGCGGCATGACGCCGACACTCGTCGGCGGGGGATGTCCTGCGTGCCGGTTTGTGCTTTTTACTTACAGTACGAATTGCACTGCACGCAGGACATCCATGAAATCGGCGGTTTCCATGCGGATGGTATTGTCCGACACCAGACGGAAGCCGGGATAGAAGGAGCGGCGCACCGCGTCCTTATGCTCCTTATAGGACACCTCAAACACGCAGTTTTCCGGCAGAATGATGCTGGCCTTGGACAGATCCTGCTTCAGCGCAGCCTCTGCCGTTTCCCGGATCAGCTTGCAGGCCTTGTCCGGATGGACGCAGCGGGTGGAGCCGCCGAAGCCGTCCTTCACCGCTACCGTTTTCAGCAGGGGATGCAGGTTGCGGCAGTCCTCGGTGAGCATCTTGTCACCGGCCAGCAGCACCGTGGGAACGCCCCGCAGGGTGCAGGCATAGCTGTACAGTAGAAACTCGGAGCAGGGCTTGCCGTTGAATTTGACGCTGGTGGTCTTGGTGGTAAAGGTATGGGACAGAGGGTTGCCGCAGCGTCCGGCGGCAGAATGATAGCCGATGAACATGGCGGCATCAAAGCTCTCGTCCACGCCGTCCGACATTCCCAGCGGGCTGCCGCTCCAGCCGCGGATGACCTCCACGCACTCGGGCAGCTGGCGAATGTCCAGATTGATGGCGTAATCGTGGGCATCCTTCACCAGAATATAGTCCGCGCCGGCGGCAATGGCACCCTCACAGGCGGCCTTGACCTCCCGGGTCATCTGCTGGGCGGCGGCGGCATAGATTCCCTTGCCAACCTCGGTTTCGTCCCAGAGGGTGGTAAAGGCGGTTCCCTCGATGTCAGCACTGATAAAAATGCGCATAATGCGGTTCCTCCTTACAATTCAGTTTGATAGCTTCAGTATAACAGGCCCGGGCCGCCTGCGCAAGTATCGGCGGAGAAAAAATACGGCGCTCCGCGATGTGTCTGCGAAGCGCTGTATCAAAGCCGGTTATTTTTTCACATAATTCAGGGGGTTTTTCGCCTTGCCCTTATAGCGAATCTCAAAATGCAGGTGCGGGCCGGTGACACGGCCGGTGGAGCCCACCTTGGCGATCTGCTGACCCTGGGCCACCTTGTCTCCCTTGGACACCAGCAGCTCACTGCAATGGCAGTAATAGGTGGTATAGCCGTTGCCGTGGTCGATGATGATATATTTGCCATAGTTGCCCTTGCGTCCGGCCCAGATGACGGTGCCGCCGTCGGCAGCCCAGATCTTGGAGCCTGTTTTGCCGGCCCAGTCCACGCCGGTATGATAGTCGCCCAGACTCTTCCGGCTGCCGAAGCCCGAGGTAAAGCGCAGATTGCAGGGCTTGATAAAGCTGCCGGTGGTGACGCTGCGCTTGGTGCCCTTGACCTTCACCGCCGTGACCGGCTCCTGAAGCACGGTATAGCTGGTGACTACCCGCTGGGTCTCCACGCCGTTGACATAGGTCACATCCGCCACCACATCCGCAAGGCCGTCCACGCCCTCCACCTTATACTTACTCTGATAGGTGTACATACTGTCGCTGTATTCCACGATGGTATCATAGGGGATGGGTTCCTGATAAGCCTCGGTAATGGTCTGCTGTACGGAGAGATAGGGCACGGCCGCCGACAGCACCAGCTCCTGTCCCACATGGATTTTTGCCGGATCCAGACCGGGATTCAGGGCCTCGATCTCCGCAATGCGCAGATCATATTTCTTGCCGATGGCGCTGACGGTGTCGCCGGATTTTACCGTATAGATCACCGTTTCCTCCCGGTTCTGGGAGAGGGTATCCTGCATGGCGGCGATATCCTTCAGCTGCTCCTGTCCCTGGGTGGTGGTCTGCACCTGCACCGTATTGACAAAGGTGGTGTTCACCTGGGTGGCATTGTCGCAGGAGCGCAGCATGATCTGCCGCAGCATCAGATTCAGAGCGGAACGGCTGGTGCTGGCACCCACGGTATCCCCGTCCACCACCAGCAGATACTGCCGCTCCTCCTCCGGAACAGAGGAGAACAGACGCTCCTCCAGCGCCTCCTCGTCCAGCAGCCGGTTCTGATCCAGATAGCCCAGCTTGTAGGAAAAATGCGTCTCCAGATTGTACAGTGAGCCCTGATAGGCGGAGACACGCTTTTCCACCCGTTCCACAATCTCTTCTACCTGATCCCGTTCCTGTACATAGCCCAGACTCTCGCCGTCCAGCCGTACCTCAAAACCCACGCCCACCTGACAGGCGAAGATCATCGCCATGACAGAGCAGCCCAGCAGCGCCATGGCAGCACCCCTTCCTCTGGGCCGGGCCTTGGCCTCATGCCAGAGATGATACAGCTCCAGCCGCCAGGCATCCTGCGCCCGCAGCCAGTCCAGCAGCTCCTCCAGCTCACCGCTGGCAAAGCGGTAAAAGCGCTGCCACAGCCGGGCCAGCACATTGCGCAGCAGCAGAAGCACCCATGCGATCCCGCTGAAAAAGGTCGCCAGGACGCCAAAAAGACCCCGCAGCTCCACGGCGTTGGCTCCCACGGCGGAGAGTCTGCGCACATGAAGCCGGAGGCGCACGCCCATCCGGCGAAGGCCGCCGAACAGACCGCCGGCGGAACGAAGAGTCAGGGATTCTGCGGAAAGCAACATGAGGACACCTCAAAAGGGAAAGATTCAAAAAATGATTACAAATCAGTAACAGAGTTATGGTACAATACTTCTACCCGCTTGTCAAGGCAAAATCCCGGCTGGAATGTAAATTTTCCCGCCGGTTGCTGTGAACATTGACTTCCCGGCGGTTTTTCGCTATAGTAAGAACAGATTGATCCATGGAGGCAACTATGAGATTTCAGATGATTTCCCGCCGTCTGCTCCCGGCGCTGCTGGCCCTGCTGCTGCTGGGCGGCTGCGGCATGGTGCGCTTTGAAACACCGGAGGAACAGCGGGCGGCAGAGGAGGCTGCCCGGAAAAAGCGGCAGGAGATGGAGGAGACGGTGGATTTGCAGGCGCTGCTCACCGACGAATTCTGTATGGAGCGGGAGCTGCTGAACAGCGCAGGCTGCTGTCTGGCGGCCTACAGCGTCCGTCTGCCCCGGTTTTCCAGCGACGGCCAGCGGGCCGAGAGCTTTACCCGCATCAATCACTATTTTGAAAATGAGTTTTCCGGCCTGAAGGAAGCCTGTGAGGGCTTTTTCGCCGATGTGCAGATGCTGGCCGGAGAGGAATGGAACAGCATCACCGATCTGCCGCCGGACGATTTTTCCCAGATCAGCATAGACTATGAGCTGCTGGATGCGCCGGAGGGCTATGTCACCGTCCGCTGTGATTATACGCTGGCGGAAAATCATCAGAAGGATCGCTGGAGTCAGGGGGCGGTGTTTCTGCTGGACAACGGCTGGGAGCTTTCCCTGGAGACGCTGCTGGGCGCGGAATATGACAACGCAGAGCCGCTGCTGATGCAGGGTATTCTGGACTGGTGCTCGGAAAATGCCGTGGAGGTCTCCGCACCGGAAGGCCTGACGCTGACGGATCTTTCTCAGGGGTATCTGCTGACACGGGACGCACTGGTGTTTTATACCGAGCCCTTCCAGCTGAACAATCAGGACGGCACACGCTATGCCATCTCCCTGCCCCTGTCGGACTATGAACAATATCTCATCGGCTGATGCCGGAAATGAAAGGAGACTTTTCCCATGCGCGCTTATGAACGACTGCTTCGCTATGTGACCTATGACACCGCCTCCGACGGCAATTCTCCCACCTGTCCCAGCACGGAAAAACAGAAGCTGCTGGGTGCGGCGCTGGTGGAGGAAATGCGGGCGCTGGGACTGGAAAATGCCCGGATGGATGAAAACGGCTATGTTTACGGCACCGTCCCCGGCAACATTCCCGATTATCAGGGCAAGGTGCTGGGCTTTATCGCCCATATGGATGTGGTGGACGATGTGCCCACCGCCAACATCCGTCCCCGCATTGTGGAAAACTATGACGGCGGCGACATTGTGCTGAACGAGGAACAGGGCATCGTGCTCTCTCCCGCCGATTATCCGGAGCTTTTGAGCAAGCGTGGCCGGGATCTCATCGTCACCGACGGCACGACGCTGCTGGGTGCGGATGACAAGGCCGGCATTGCCGAGATTCTCACGCTGGCCGAGCAGCTCATGGCGGACAAAGACTTCCGTCACGGCCCGGTGCAGGTGGCCTTTACCCCCGATGAGGAAATTGGACGGGGCGCCGATCGCTTTGATGTGGCGGGCTTCGGTGCGGATTACGCCTTTACCATGGACGGCGGCACCTATGGCGAGCTGGAATATGAAAACTTCAACGCCGACTCCATGCGCGTCACCGTTCATGGCCGCAGCATTCATCCCGGCGGAGCCAAGGGCCGGATGAAAAACGCTCTGCGCATCGCCATGGAATTTGAAATGATGCTGCCTGTGGCGCAGAAGCCGGAATATACCGAGGGCTATGAGGGCTTTATCCATCTGGATGAGCTGTCCGGCACGGTGGAATCTGCCGTGATGCGCTATATCCTCCGGGATCATGACGCACAGAAGCTGGATGCCCAGCGGTGCGTTGCCCGGGCTGCGGCGGACTATCTCAATGCCAAATACGGCCCGGGTACGGTAGAAGTGGATATCCGGGAATCCTATCGGAATATGGCCATGCAGATCGCACCCCATCAGCATCTGGTGGACAACGCCATGGAAGCCATGCGCCGCACCGGCGTGGAGCCTCATGCCTGTGCCATCCGGGGCGGTACCGATGGCGCACGGCTGTCCTTTATGGGTCTGCCCTGTCCCAATCTGGGCACCGGCGGCGGCAACTTCCACGGCAGAATGGAATACTGCTGCATTCAGGAAATGGATCTGGCTGTGGAATGCATGAAGCAGCTGGTGGATATTTACAGCAAATAATTTCAAAAATCATCCCATACACCGGCTCCTGCCCCAACGGGAGCCGGATATGCTTTCTGACAGGAGGATGCTCCATGTTTTTGAAAAATCCATCGGTATTTGTAAACGGCCGGTTCCAGCAGCTGGATGTCACCGTGGAAAACGGCAGAATCACGGCGCTGGGCCAGTCGAAGGAGACGGGCACGGACTGCACCGGTCTGCTGCTGCTGCCCGGTCTGGTGGATCTCCATACCCACGGCTGCGGCGGCTTTGACTTTGACCATGCAGACGCTGCCCAGCTGATCCACATCGAAAACACCTATCTCACCCACGGCATTACCACCGTACTGGCCACGCTGATGACCAATCCGGAGGAGGTGCTGCTGGCGGCGGCGGAACGCTGCGGCAGGGCCTGTGGCCGTGTGTTTCAGGGACTGTATCTGGAGGGCCCCTTCTTCGGCCCGGAGAAAAAGGGTGCCCACCGCACCGACTGTCTCCGTTCGGTGGATGAAGCGCTGCTGGATGCGCTGGACAAGGCTTCCGGCGGACGCATTCGCCTGATTGCCATTGATCCCTGTCTGCCCGGTGCGCTGGAGCTCATTGCAAAGCGCCGGGACAAACGGTTTTCGCTGGCGCACACACCGGCCACCTATGCACAGGCGCAGGCGGGCTTTGCTGCGGGAGCCGGACAGGTGACCCATCTCTTCAACGCCATGAACGGTCTGCATCATCGGGAGCCGGGACTGGTGGGGGCTGCGCTGGCGGGAGACTGCTTTGCGGAGGTCATCTGCGACGGCATCCACATTCATCCCGCCGTGCTGAAAACAGCCTTTGCCGCTCTGGGCAAACGGGGACTGATTATTTCCGATTCCATGTCCGCCTGCGGTCTGTCTGACGGGGAATATATGCTGGGCGGCCAGCAGGTTTATGTCCGTGGCCGCCGGGCGACGCTGGAGGACGGTACCATCGCGGGCTCCGTCACCTTCCAGTGGGAGGGCATGGCCCAGCTGGCAGCTGCCGGTGTGCCGCTGGAGCAGGCCGTTTCCGCCGCGACGGAGGTTCCCGCTGCCGCTGCCGGGCTGTCGGACATCTGCGGCCGCATTGCCCCGGGAATGCCCGCCGATCTCTGTCTGTGTACGCCGGAACTGAAGCTTTTGCAGGTGTGGAAGGCAGGTGCGCCCTGTCTGCCCGGGAAAGGGGCGCTCTGATTCATGGAACGGCATCCCTCACCACTGCACATTGAGGTCAATTATGCCGCCGTGCAGGGGAGCTATTGTGCGGGCAACTGCGCCCTGACCACCTTTACGGCCGTGTTTCTCACATGGAAGGGCTTTTCCGACAGCCAGATCGGCTATACCACGGCGCTGATCTACGGTGCGACCATGGCCCTTCAGCTGCTGGTGGCATCCTATACGGACAGGCATCCCTCGCTGGCGCTGCGGCGGGCCATTGCGCTGCTTTCGCTGGTGTCCTTTGCGCTGGCGGCGCTGCTGTGTCTGCTGCCCCTGCCGCTGCTGCTGATGATGACCGCCTATACCTTTGCCTGTGCGGTGGACAACAGCCGTGCGTCCCTGCTGACGGCGGTGATGATGCAATATCTCAACGCCGGGATCCCCGTGCGCTACGGTTGGCCCCGGGGCGTAGGCTCCATTTCCTATGCGCTGATGGCGGCGCTGCTGGGCACGCTGATGGAGCGCTTCAGCCCGGGCATTCTGCTGCCCTTCTTTCTGGTGCTGAATCTGGTCAGCATCCTCTTTCTGCTGCTGATGCCACCGGCGGAAAACCGGCCCCTGCCGCCCCGCCCCGCAAAACAGGATTCCTATCTGCGAATGCTGCGGGACAATCCGGCGCTGACGCTGCTGCTGTGCGCGGCGGCTCTGTCTGCCATGGGACAATGCTGCGCCTCCACCTATCTGGTGCGGGTGGTGGAATCGCTGGGCGGCAGTGAACAGGAGCTGGGCCTTGCCATTCTGCTGCAATCCGGCGTGGAGCTGCCCGCCATGCTGCTGTCCTCCCGGCTGCTGCGGAAATGGTCTCCCCGGCAGCTGCTGACTTTTTCCTTTTTTGCCACAGCGGGAAAGCTGGTGCTCATCCGCTTTTCCACCAGCCTGACCATGCTGTATCTGGTGCTGCTCACCTCGGTATGCTGCTTTGGCATTTACGGCTTTGCCTCGGTGCTGTTTGCCAACAGTCTGGTGCCGGAGGAGCAGTGCATCCGGGCGCAATCGCTGCTGGCCCTGAGCTATACCTCCGGACTGGGCGGCATTTTGGGAAACCTGCTGGGCGGCACACTGATTCAGCGGATCGGGCTGCGGCCGCTGCTGCTGATCTCGGCCCTGCTGTGTACCTGCGGCGCAGCGGTCATGCTGCTGTGTGTGCGGCAGCACAGGAAAATACAGAAAACATAATTTATACGCACAGAAAAAGGCACCCCGTCTGGGGTGCCTTAACTTTTTGCTCAATTATTCTTTCGTCCCCAGCAGCAGCATGGGGGATTTTTTGCTTTCGTTTGCGAAGCAGATGAGCATGGCAAGGATGAGTGTCAGCGAAATTCCCGCCCAGGTGAAGATGGGGAAGAGGGGATTTTCCTGCTCCAGATAGGTGAAGGCTTCCGCTTCCTCGTCCGCATCGGCCAAAGTTGCGGAAAAGCTGGGGTCAGAGCGGTTTTCGGCGGCGGTTTCCAGAATGCTTTGGGTGACGCTGGCGGAGATTTTCTGTCCTGCAAAAGCGCCTGCACCAGCACCCAAAATGCAAACCAGCAGCACGGCGAAGAGCAGCAGCACCGCCACCTGACGCTTGCTCATGCCGATGGCACGGAAGGCGGCAATCTGGCGTTTGTTCTGCACCGTGTATAAAACTGCGAAAGCCACCACGGTGAGCAGCGCCGTCAGGCCGGAGAGGACTAAAATCAGCTTGCTGATTTGCGACAGGCTCTCCAATCCGGGGGCCAGCTGGCTGAGATTGTGGTCGTACACAGTCACATTCATGGTGTAGCCGGTGTCCTGTTTTGCCGTCAGGCCGGAGCTTTCCAATGCCGCCTGAAAATCCAAAAGCTTTTTCGGATTGATCCACAAAGTTGTGTTGTTCTCAGAAAGCTTCGGCGTGGGCTGGTTTGCCACGGAATTGGAGGGGATGTAGACATTCATGAAGTAGACGCCTTTGCCGTCGGTGTTTTCGTAGAAATTTTTGTGGTTTCCAGAGGATTCCCGGCCAAAGCCGACCATGCCGTCGTAAATACCAACAATTTCATATTCACCCTGATCGAAAATATGCATGGATGGGAAGTCATGGTATGCAGAAGGATAGATCGCCTCGTTCGGTTGGTAAATCGGCGAAGACTCGATCGCTTCCTGCCGACAGGAGGAATGCTGCATATAGTCTCCGG
Organism: uncultured Oscillospiraceae bacterium; assembly: GCA_964541085.1. Lineage (GTDB taxonomy): Bacteria > Bacillota > Clostridia > Oscillospirales > Butyricicoccaceae > UBA4644. The sequence continues at coordinate 10,159 of CAZIPA010000013.1, forward strand.
CGGTGTAGAGATACCTGCACGGATAAAAACTCATATTCAGCATATCGCCCAGTGTCCAGCCCATTTCCTGTGCCATAGCAGCGCTGACAAGACAAACCTTTGCGCCAGAGGCAATTTCTTCTTCTGTGAACTCCCGGCCCTCGCTGACCCAGACCCGGTTTTCGCTAAAGGCTTCGATTCCATCCAACCGGTTCACCGTTACAGCAGTCAAAGAATAGGCGGTATATTCCGCAGCCTCTGCGATTTGCCGATAGTAATCTCCCATCTCTGTCTGCCAGAAGCCGTCATGATTTTCTGCTATAGGTGCAAATGCTGTCGGCCACATACCGCATTTCTGCGTACAATAGGTTCCATCTTTTCCTACATAAAACTGCGGTATCGGATACTCCGCAAGATGATACAGCTCCCAGCCGAGCGTTTGATCCGTCAGAATCATGATGTATTCTGTTGCGGGTTCCAATGTATATTCCTGCTCTGTAATGTTGTGAACCGTCAAGCTGCGCTGCACCGATGGCGATGCGTCAGAATCATTGCCCGCCGCCCAATTTACATATGCGGGTATATTCACTTTTTCCGACTTTGGAATCGTGAATGTCTCATTTCCGGCCAGTACAAAGCTTATTACCGTAGAACTCATACCATCATTTCCACTGTTTCGTATGGAAGCACGGGCCAAAGCGGAAGAGGCGTTTGCAATATATGCGCCAAACTGGTTGCGCACATCGTAGTCTATTACTCCTTCTAATTGTGTCAGCGGTGTAATATCATAGTTTTCCGCTTCACAGGCATAGTAGCCAATAAGATCATCGTTAATGGAGCGCCCGTAAAGCTCCCCATCAGAATTGATCGTCCCCTTAAAATCCGGAATCGCTGTCACGGAGAACGCTGTATAGACTGCGCTTAGATTTGCGCTTGCGTATTGATAAAGATTTAGGCCAAGACAAAGAAACGCCCCCACCAGAGCAGGAAGCGCAAAATAAAGCACCAGCTTCAGCGGCGTGCGCAGCAGCTGTTTCCAACTCATTCCTGTCAGGTTGGTTCCCTTCACAGGATCACTCCCTTTCCCGGCGGTTTGCCTTGCGGCATTTTTTGTAAATTTATTGTACGGGATTTCTGCCTGTCTGTCAAGCTGCCGCCGGGTACAAAGCCGCGGCTTTTGCCGAAAAATTTACACGCCGGTGATGCAAAGGGGCGCGGACTGTGGTATAATGACGGCAGTGAGGTGAGGTTTGTATGAAAATCACGCTGGAACAGCTCCGGCAAAGCGGCCTGAAGCTGTCTGCGCTGGGACTGGCGATGGAGGGAGAAATGCCCCTTTATTACTGTACGCCCCGGGATGCGGATATTTTTGGCAGCGCCGGCGTGGACGGTATTCATTATTGCACCGTGCCCGGCTTTGGAGAGATGATTTTTGCCGTCAGTCCCATGAACTTTGGCGACTGTGTGCATCCCATTGCCCGGGATGTGGAGGAGCTGCTGCGGCTGCTGCTGGCCTGCGGCGATATGGCGGCGGTGGAGCAGTGCTATGGCTGGGACGGGGAACAGTTCCGGGCTTTTCTGCTGGACAATCCGCCCACGGAGGAGCAGAAGGCGGTGCTGGAGGCCCTCGGGCGCACCTTTTCGCTGGAGCCGGAGGAGGATCCCTTCCGCTGTATCCAAAGCTTGCAGCGGGATTTTGACCTGTCCCAAATTCCCTATACCGATGACTATTATGACCTGGACATGAACCCGGCTGCCCCGCCCCGGCCCCAGCCCTGGCAGGTGACTTTTTCCGGAAATTACTGGGGCGGAAACGGCGAGCCGGGAGAGGAGCTTTCGGTGGAGCGGCACTTTGTCTGGGGCGGCCAGCGCTGGTATGTGCCTGCGGTGTATCTCTGCCCGGAGGGCATTGTGGTGGAATATCTGCTGGAGGAGGAGCCGGAACGGGTGCGGGCTTTTCTGGACAAATGGCAGCCCCGGGAGCAGAGCGGCCAGCTTTCCCGGGAGGAACGGCGGCAGCTGGAGGAGGAAAATCCCCTGTCCCTGCGCTTTCGCAGCAGTCTGCTGTGTGACGGCGAGACACTGAAGCAAAAGCGGGGCTGCGGCGGCAGCTGGCTGACGGAAAGCTGTCTGGATGCGGGCATCCGGAACGAGCCGGAGCTTTCTGCCGTGGTGGAGCATTATGGCCTGTCCCGGGAACGGTGCTGGGGAATGTATCGGGTCGCCTATCCGAGGGCGAAGCAGGGCCGTCCCGGCGCTCTGTCCGTCACCCTGTGCCGGGAGGAACGGCGCACCCCGGGGCCGCGGTTTGTGACCCCGGCGGCGGGAGAATCCCTTGTGCTGACCCATCCCCGCACGGGACAGTCCTATGTGCTGACGGTGCAGGAGACGGAGGCGCAGACGATGGATCTGTCCTTTTTGCAGGATGCGGCGGTGGAATATCCGTCTCATATGCTGTGTATGTGCTATACGCTGGAGCCGGACGCGCAGGAGCGTGTGCTGCGGATCGAGGACTGTCTGGAAAATGATCCGCCCCGTCCCAGACCCGGCAGACCGGCACCGGACGGCCCCTCGGCCATTGGTATCATCGGCGGGGCAAGCCGGCCCACGGCGCTGGGAGAACCGGAGGAACCCCGCCGTCATGTGGTCTTTTCCGCCCTGCATTTTACCCCGGTGGAGCAGGTGCAGTGGCAGGTGCGCTTTTTTGACCGCCCGGTGGAGGATATCACGACAGCGCTGCTGTAACCCGAGAATTTTTTCAATTTTTCCGAAATTCCCGGAATCTGAGAGAAATTCTGCCGGGCTGGGCTGGTGTTCTCCCTGACGAAACGGTAGAATCAGGGCAAATCACACAGGGCCCGGGGCCCGGAAGGAGAAGCATATGGAGAAGAAAACCATCGGCAGTCTGATTGCCGCCCTGCGCAGGGCCAACGGCATGACCCAGCGGGAGCTGGCGGAACGGCTGAATGTGTCCGATAAAACAGTAAGCCGCTGGGAGCGGGACGAGGGTACGCCGGAGCTGGCGCTGATTCCCGTGCTGGCGGAGATTTTCGGTGTGACCTGTGACGAGCTGCTGCGGGGAGAGCGCCGTTCGCCGGACAGCCGGGAGACGGAGAATGGGGAGACGGCTGGCACCCAGCGGGGCGAAAAGCAGCGCCGCCGTCTGCTGAAGCAGGCATTGTCCGACTATCGCAGCCGCAGCTGCATCGTTGTGGGACTGTCCGCGCTGGGACTGCTGGCGGCACTGATCTGCAATCTGGCCTTTCTGCGGGCATCTCTGGGCTTTCTGGTGGGAGCTGTATTTTTTGCCGCTGCCGCCGTGTGCCAGTATGTTTTCGTCAACCGGGCCTTTCTGGCGGTGGAGGACAGCGAGCTGGCGGAGGAAGCCCTTGCCGATTATCGCAGGCAGGTGCTGTGTACGGCGCAGAAGACGCTGGGCGTAACGGTGGCCGGTGTGGGCTTTACCCTGCCGCTGCTGCCGGTGGATGCCTATCTGGGACTGGGGGCGGACACGCTGCTGCTGTGGGGCTGCATGGGCATGGTGGCGGCGCTGGTGCTGTATGCCGTGGCGCTGTATTTTGTCAACGGAAGGCTGCTGAAGCAGGAACGCTTTCGTCTGCCGGAACGGGAGGCGGCGGTTTATGCCCGCAGACACCGGCTGAAGCGGTACTGTGCACTGGGCCTGCTGGCGGCGATGCTGGTGACCGGTGTGCTGCACAGCGTCATGACCAGCATCTGGGGCCCCACCTCCATTGCGGAGGGGGAAACTTTCACCGATTATGAAAGCTTTGTTGCCTTTATGGAGCAGGAGATGCCGGAAGCCATGCCGGAAGGACAGCTGACAGCACCGCTGGATGAAGTCTGGTACGATGAATATGGCAATGAGATCAGCGAAGAGCAGGCCGGAACCCGCCAGCTGACGGACAAAAACGGTCAGGTGGTGTGTGAGTATGTGCAGCGGAACCGGAGCGTGGTGTCCCTCACCTATACCCCGCAGGACGGAACCGTTCTGCCCATTACCGTCCGTACCCAGGCCCAGCTGGACGCGGCCCGGGACCTTGCCGCCCGCCGCCATGTGCTGTTTGGCGCCCTCTACGGTGTGGAGACGCTGGCCGCCGTGCTGACCTACGGCATTCTTCGGAAACGGACATAAATGCGCCGGAAAAATATTCTTCAGGGCCCCTCCGGGCCCTTTTTTCGTTTCAGGAAAGGGGAAAACAAAATCTTGCATATGAACGATCTTGTGGTATACTATGCCTGTTAAGAAACTGAAGGGAGAGAACAACATGAAACAGCTGTTGCCCTTTTTGCGGCCCTATCGGAAGGAGAGCATTCTGGCACCGCTGTTCAAGCTGCTGGAGGCGGTGTTTGATCTGCTGGTGCCGCTGGTGGTGGCCAAAATGATCGACACGCCGGAGGACAGCCGGGGCGGTGTTTTCGGCTGGTTTGCGGTGCTGCTGCTGATGGCGGCGGTGGGTCTGGGCTGCACGGTGGTGGCGCAGTTTTACGCGGCCCGGGCCAGCACCGGTGTGGCTGCCAGCCTGCGGCAGACGCTGTTTGACCGGGTGCAGGGCTTTTCCTTTTCCACGCTGGACAGGCTGGGCAGCGATACCCTCATTACCCGCCTGACGGACGATGTAAATCAGGTGCAGAACGGCCTGAATATGGGTCTGCGGCTGCTGATGCGCAGCCCCTTTATCGTGCTGGGCTCCATGGTGATGGCCTTTACCATTGACACCCGCTGCGCGCTGATTTTTGCCGTGACCATTCCTATTTTGTTTGCGGCGGTCTTTTTCATCATGCAGGTGAGCATTCCCCTGTTTGGCAGGGCCCAGTCCGGTCTGGACAGGGTGACGGCGGCCACCCGGGAAAATCTCACCGGTGTGCGGGTGATCCGTGCCTTTTGCCGGGAGGAGCAGTCGGTGGAGGAGTTTGAAAGCAGCTCCCGGGAGCTGACCCGGCTGAATCTGCTGGTGGGCAGACTTTCCGCCCTGCTGAATCCCCTGACCTATGTGCTCATCAATCTGGCTGCCGTGGTGCTCATCCGGCAGGCGGCGGTGCAGGTGCAGCTGGGTCAGCTGCCCCAGGGTCAGGTGGTGGCGCTGTATAACTATATGCTCCAGATCATTGTGGAGCTGGTCAAGCTGGCATCCCTGATTATCACCCTGAACAAGGCCGTGGCCTGTGCCCGGCGGACGGCCTCTGTGCTGAGTCTGCCGCCGGAGGGCAAGGAGCCGGAGCGCACACCGGAAGCGCCGGAAACGGCGGAGGCCGTGACCTTCCGGGATGTGACCTTTACCTATCCGGGGGCGGCTGCGCCCAGCCTTTCCCACATCAGCTTTTCCGCGAAAAAGGGCCAGACGGTGGGCGTTATCGGCGGCACGGGCAGCGGAAAATCCACGCTGATGCAGCTCATTCCCCGGTTTTACACCCCGGAGGAGGGCAGCGTGCTGGTGCAGGGCATGGATGTGCAGACCCTGCCCCGGCAGAGTCTGTGCGAAAAAATCGGCGTTGTGCCCCAGCGGGCGGCGCTGGTGCGGGGAAGCATCCGGGACAACCTGAAATGGGGCGGCGAAAACGCCTCGGAGGAACAGCTCTGGCAGGCGCTGGAGGTGGCGCAGGCCCGGGAGATGGTGGAACAGAAGCCCGGCGGACTGGATTTTCTGCTGGAGCAGAACGGCGGCAATCTGTCCGGCGGACAGAAGCAGCGGCTGACCATTGCCCGCGCGCTGGTAAGTCAGCCGGAGATTCTCATTCTGGACGACAGCTCCAGCGCACTGGATTTTGCCACAGACGCGGCTCTGCGTCACGCACTGAAGGGGCTCCATGGGGCAGTTACCACCTTTCTGGTGTCTCAGCGGATCGCCTGTGTGCGGCAGGCCGATCTGATTCTGGTGCTGGACAACGGCAGACTGGCCGGTTCCGGCACCCATGAGCAGCTGATGGAGGGCTGTCAGGTCTATCAGGAAATCTATTATTCCCAGTTTCCGGAAGAGCGCCCCGCCGGGGGAAGCTGCCGGGAGGAGGTGTGAGCCATGAAACAACAGAAAAAGCCGGGCATCCCCGGCGGCTATGGCAAAACCCTGAAGGATCTGGCCCGGTTTACGGGAAAATACTGGCCCGCACTGCTGCTGAGCATGGCGCTGGCGGCGGCTGCGGTGATTTTGCAGCTGTATGTGCCTATTCTCTTCGGCGATGCCATCGACCGGATCGTCGGCCCGGGAAAGGTGGACTTTTCCGGCATGGAGCTGTTTCTGGGCAAGGTGCTGCTGGCGGCGGCGGTGTCCGGCGTGTGTACCTACGGCATGAATCTGCTGAACAACCGGGTCACCTATCGCATCGTGCAGGATGTGCGTTCCCGGGCCATCCGGCATATTCAGGCACTGCCGCTGTCCTATCTGGACCGGCACAGCTCGGGGGATATCGTCAGCCGGGTCATTACCGATACGGCGGTGCTGTCTGACGGACTGCTGCTGGGCTTTACCCAGCTGTTTTCCGGGGTGATGACGCTGGCGGTGACGCTGATCTTCATGTTTTCCAAAAATGTATGGATATCCCTGCTGGTGGTGCTGCTGACACCGCTGAGCTTTGTGGTGGCAAGATTTATCTCCACCCGTTCCTATCAGCTGTTCCGCCGACAGAGTGAGCTGCGGGGACAGCAGACCGGTCTCATTGACGAGCTGGTGGGAAACCAAAAGGTGGTGCGGGCCTTTGGCTATGAAGAAAGGGCCTCGCAGCGCTTTGCCGATGCCAACGAGGCTCTGCGGAAATGCAGCGAACAGGCGGTGTTTTACAGCAGCCTGACCAATCCCTCCACCCGCTTTGTCAACAATGTGATCTATGCGGGCGTGGCGCTGCTGGGCGTGCTGCTCATTCCCGGCGGCAGTCTGACGGTGGGCGGACTTTCCGTGCTGCTGTCCTATGCCAACCAGTATATGAAGCCCTTTAACGATATCAGCTCCGTGGTGACTGAGCTGCAAAATGCGCTGGCCTGCGCATCCCGGGTGTTTTCCCTGCTGGACGAGCCGGAGCAGAGCCCGGAGGGCACGGAGACGCTGGAGGGTCTGCGGGGTGAGGTGGAGCTGGAAAATGTCTCCTTTTGCTATACGCCGGACAGACCTCTCATCCGTGACCTCAATCTGAAGGCAAAGCCGGGTATGCGCATTGCCATCGTCGGCCCCACCGGCTGCGGCAAGACCACCCTCATCAATCTGCTGATGCGCTTTTATGATGTGCAGGGCGGCGAGATCACCGTAGACGGCAAGCCCATCCGTCAGCTGTCCCGGCGGGCGCTGCGCACGGGCTTTGGCATGGTATTGCAGGAGACCTGGATCAAAAACGGCACCGTGGGAGAAAACATTGCCTTTGGCCGTCCCGACGCATCCCGGGAGGAAATCATACAGGCGGCAAAGGCGGCCCACAGCTGGGAGTTCATCCGGCGGCTGCCTCAGGGGCTGGATACCGTGCTGACCCCGGACAGTCTCAGTCAGGGGCAGAAGCAGCTTTTGTGCATTGCCCGGGTGATGCTGTGCCGTCCGCCCATGCTGATTCTGGACGAAGCTACCTCCAGCATCGACACCCGCACCGAGGTGCAGATTCAGCAGGCCTTTGATACGCTGATGGAGGGCCGCACCAGCTTTGTGGTGGCCCACCGTCTGTCCACCGTACGGGACGCCTCTCTGATCCTTGTGATGCAGGACGGCAGAATCGTGGAGCGGGGAACCCATGCCCAGCTGCTGGAGCAGGGCGGCTTTTATTGTCGGCTGTATCAGAGCCAGTTCCGCCCCTCCTGAGTATTATCGGGGGCGCTTTGTCAGCAGCTCCCGCAGACCGATGGCCACGCAGAGCAGACCAAAGCTCCGGCGCAGCAGCGTCTGCTCTATTCCGGCGGCCAGCCATGCGCCTGCAATGGCCATGGGAATGCCGGGGAGCAGGGCCTTTTTCACCACCGTCCAGCGCACCAGCCCCTGCTTTTGATGACCGTACAGGGCGGGCGGTGCCGTCAGCAGAAAATACAGCAGGTTGACGCTCTGGGCAGCCAGCTGGGGCAGTCCGGCGATTTGCGTCAGCCAGAGCATGAGCAGCGTTCCGCCGCCCAGCCCAGCCCCGGTGAGAAAGCCCGCGGCAGCCCCTGCCAGCAGAGACAGTGCCAGCTTCATGTCAGCAGAGAGCGGGCACCCGCCAGCAGCAGAAGCAGACCAAAGCCCCGGCGCAGCCAGTGTCCGGGGAGACGCTTCATGAGCTTTCCCGCCAGAAAGCCGCCCACCATACCGCCGGCGGCATAGGGCAGAGCCTCCTGCCAGAACAGCTGTCCCCGGAGGGCATAGGTCAGCAGGGAAACGCCGCTCAGCGGCAGCATAATGGCCAGGGAAGTGGCCAGTGCCTGCTTTTCCGGCAGACGGTGTACCCGCAGCAGCAGCGGTGTGAGAATCACGCCGCCCCCGGCCCCCAGCAGGCCGCCCGGCAGTCCCGCTGCCATTCCGGAGCAGCCCGGCGTCCAGCGCAGCTTTTTCACGGTAATCCCTCCCGAAAACAGAATGTTGACAGCCAAAAAAGGTCACGGCAAAACACGCCGTGACCTCAGTATTTTCCCGGGAAAGGGGAATTATGCGGTTATGCGTCCTCCAGCGACAGAAATGCCCGGGGCAGCTGGGCGAGGACATCCCGGGGCAGCATGGCATAGGGGCCGGATTCTGCCCGGGCCAGCGCACCTGCCCTGCTGTGCAGCCAGACGGCCAGCGTACCGGCCTCCAAAGGCGACATTCCCTGTGCCAGCAGACCGGCGCAAAGTCCCGCCAGAACATCGCCGGAGCCGCCCTTGGCCAGACCGCTGTTGGGCGCGTCCAGCCGCAGCTGCCGGGCGCCGTCAGTGATGTGGGTAACGGCACCCTTCAGCACCACCGTCACGCCATATTGCGCCGCCAGCTGCCGTGCGTGCTCTCCGGGATCGGCCTCCAGTGCGGCAGCAGAAAGGCCGGTCAGACGGCAGAACTCTCCCCGGTGGGGTGTCAGCACCGCAGGCCCCTGCCGCAGACGCAGCAGTCCGGGATCCTCCGCCAGCAGATTCAGCCCGTCCGCATCCAGCACCAGCGGCAGAGAAGTGGGCAGCACCTGCCGCAGCAGAGTGCGTCCCCGGGCGGAAATCCCGCTGCCGCAGCCCAGCAGAATCGCCGTGCTTTTTGTCATGGCCTGTTCCACAATGGAGGCGCAGTCCGTATCTTCCGGCGGAAGGGCTTGCAGCAGCGCCTCCGGCAGACGCACCCGGGCGGCGGCAATGACCTCCGGGGCAGAGCACAGCTGCACCAGTCCCGCGCCGGAACGCAGGGCGGCCTCGGCAGACAGCAGGGCAGCGCCGGAAAACTGTGTGCTTCCGCACAGCAGCAGCGCCCGGCCAAAGCTCCATTTTGCCTGATGTTCCGGCCGGAGCGGCAGCAGCTCCCGGGCCAGAGCGGCGGTCAGCAGTTCCATAAAAAATCCCTTCCTCCTCTTGCATTCTGACGAAAAATCTGGTAGAATTATTCTGCTTTCCATTTTAACAGACCAATGGAAGAATGAAAAGGCCGGAAACGCAAAAAAGTTTCCGTTTTTCGGAGAAAAATTGCAGATACCACTTGACGCGGGCCACAGGTTGTGTTATTCTAATTCTACCTGTCGGGTCTTTTTTTATGTCCCGCTCAGGGAGGCAAAAGGCGACGCGCTATGCGGAGCTAATATTGAAGGAGGTGCCGAATCAATGCGCGTTAAAGTCACGCTCGCGTGTACGGAATGCAAGCAGAGAAACTATGTCACGGTCAAGAACAAGAAGAATACCCCCGACCGTCTGGAGCTGAACAAGTATTGCCGTTTCTGCCGGAAGCACACCTTGCACAGAGAAACCAAGTAAGGAAAACGGAAAGGTAGGTACAGTTCTATGTCTGAAGAATCCAAGAAGCTGACTACTTCCGCCGAACCCACGAAGGAAGTTGCTGCCAAAAAGGCGGACAAGCCCCAGAAAAAGGCCAAGAAGCCCAACATCTTTGCCCGCATCGGCAAGTGGTTCCATGAGCTGAAGGTGGAAGCCAAGAAGGTTGTCTGGCCCACCTGGAAGACCGTTGCCAAGAACACACTGGTTGTACTGGTTGTGCTGGTGATCCTGTGCGCCGTTGTGACGGTGCTGGATCTGGTGTTCGGTGGTCTGCGCGACCTGCTCGCCCAGCTGCTGGCCTGATCCCGAGGGGTAGGTCATCATGTCTGAAGCGGCAAAGTGGTATGTAGTCCATACTTATTCCGGCTATGAGAACAAAGTCGCCTCTACCTTACAGAAGACGGTGGAAAACCGCCATCTGGAGGATCAGATCTTCGATATCCGCATCCCCACGGAAATGGTGACGGAGCTGCGGGATACCGGAGCCAAAGAGGTCGAGCGGAAGATTTTCCCCGGCTATGTGCTCATCAAGATGATTATGAATGACGACAGCTGGTATGTTGTCCGCAACACCCGCGGCGTTACAAGCTTTGTCGGCCCCGGCTCCAAGCCCGTCCCCCTCACCGATAAGGAGGTTGCGGCACTGGGTATGGAAAAGCTTGAGGTCAAGCTTTCCTATGCGGTGGGCGACAGCGTCAAGATCATCGACGGCCCGCTGGAGGGCTTTATCGGCAAGGTAGACGAAATTGATCTGCCGGGCCAGACCGTCAAGGTCACAGTTTCCATGTTCGGACGGGCAACCCCCGCCGAGCTGAAGTTCGGTCAGGTGGCCGCGCTGGAAACCATCGAAAAATAAGCGGCTCGTCCGCAAAGATTTCCCCGCACGGGTGGGAGAGCGAAAGCTCATTTTTACCACATTCTTATTAGGAGGTGCTCAAAGTGGCACAGAAAGTTACTGGTCTGATTAAGCTGCAGATTCCCGCCGGCAAGGCAACTCCGGCTCCTCCTGTTGGCCCCGCTCTGGGTCAGCATGGCGTGAATATCATGCAGTTCACCAAGGAATTCAATGAGCGTACCAAGAACGAGGGCGACCTGATTATCCCCGTCGTTATCACCGTCTACGCCGACCGTTCCTTCTCTTTCATTACAAAGACTCCCCCTGCGGCCGTCCTCATCAAGAAGGCCTGCAACATCAAGAGCGGTTCCGGTGTCCCCAACAAGACCAAGGTCGCAGAGATCAGCAAGGAAGATCTTCGCAAGATCGCCGAGCAGAAGATGCCCGACCTGAATGCTGCCAGTGTGGAAGCGGCCATGAGCATGATCGCCGGCACGGCCCGCAGCATGGGTATCACCGTCAAGGAGTAATTTGCAATTCGACAAGCGGTAACAGTTCACCGCTATGTGGGAGGACAATGCGTCCGAAAAACCACTATAAGGAGGAAAAGAAACCATGCGCAAAGGTAAAAATTATGTAGAAAGCGCAAAGCTCATTGATCGTACCAAGCTGTATGATCCCAATGAAGCGATTGATACAATGCTCAAGACCGCCAAGGCCAAGTTTGATGAGACCGTCGAGGTTCATATCAAGCTGGGCGTTGACTCCCGCCACGCTGACCAGCAGGTCCGCGGCGCCATCGTTCTGCCCCACGGCACCGGCAAGACCACCCGTGTTCTGGTGTTTGCCAAGGGCGCCAAGGCTGACGAAGCCCGTGCCGCCGGCGCTGACTATGTCGGCGAAATGGATATGGTGGAAAAGATCCAGAAGGAAGGCTGGTTCGATTTCGAAGTGGTCATCGCTACCCCCGACATGATGGGTGTGGTTGGCCGTCTCGGTAAGGTTCTGGGCCCCAAGGGCCTGATGCCCAACCCCAAGGCCGGCACCGTCACCATGAATGTGGAGCAGGCCATCAAGGACTCCAAGGCCGGCCGTATCGAGTACCGTCTGGACAAGACCAACATCATCCACTGCCCCCTGGGCAAGGCTTCCTTCGGCTCTGAGAAGATTCAGGACAACTTCAACACCCTGATCACTGCCGTTCTGAAGGCCAAGCCCGCCGCTGCCAAGGGCCAGTATATCCGCTCCTGCGTGGTAGCTTCCACCATGGGCCCCGGCGTCAAGATGAACCCCGCCAAGCTGACCCTGGAGACGCTGGCAAAATAATTCGGCTTTGCCGGAAAAAAGATATTGACAGACCCCGGGTCTGCTGATATAATACTCATGCTCATTCCGGAGACAGCAGGAGACCGTAAACGGCGCAAAGCCGTCCTGCCGAGGAGATGCAGAGCGAACAAGCTGATTGTTTTTTCTGTGCCCTCCTGTCCCCGTGGACATGAGGGCACTTTTCTCTTTTTGCAGTGAATGAGCAAAAAGACCGGGGGCCAGTCTCCCGGAAATACACACGGAGGTGAAACACGCATGCCTAACGCAAAGGTTCTCGCTGAAAAGCAGGCGATCGTCGCAGCTCTGGCGGAGAAGATGAAAAACGCTTCTGCCGGTGTCCTGGTGGATTACAAGGGCATTACCGTTGAGCAGGACACCAAACTGCGTGCTGAACTGAGAAAGAACGGCGTGGATTATGCCGTCGTGAAGAACACCCTGACCCGCTTTGCCGCCAAGGAAGTCGGCTTTGAGGCTCTGGATCCCGTTCTGAACGGCACCACCGCTCTTGCCATCAGCATGGAGGATGAGATCGCTCCCGCACGGGTGATCACCGACTTCATGAAGAAGAATCCCAAGCTTGCCTTCAGTGTCAAGGCCGGCTTTGTGGACGGAGAAGTCGTCGGTCCCGAAACCATCAAGCAGCTGGGTGAGCTGCCCAGCAAGGATGTCCTGGTCGCTATGGTCCTGGGCACCATGAACGCTCCCATCGCCGCTCTGGCCCGGGCAATCAACGCCATTGCCGAGCAGAAGGGCGCCCCTGCCGAAGCCGCTGAAGAAGCTGCTCCCGCCGCAGAATAAGAATTAAAAATTTGGAGGTAACTACAAATGGCTACTGAGAAAGTCACCAATCTGGTTGAAGAAGTTAAGGCTCTTACCGTTCTGGAGCTGAGCGAGCTGGTCAAGGCTCTGGAAGAAGAATTCGGCGTTTCCGCCGCTGCCCCCGTCGCCATGATGGCCGGCCCCGCCGCTGCTGCTCCCGCTGAGGAAGAGAAGACCGAGTTCACTCCCACTCTGACCGAAATCGGCGGCAACAAGATCGCCGTCATCAAGGCTGTCCGCGAAGTCACCGGCCTGGGCCTGAAGGAAGCCAAGGAGCTGGTGGATGGCGCTCCCAAGGCCATCAAGGAGAATGTTTCCAAGGAAGAAGCCGAGTCCATCAAGGAGAAGGTCGAAGCCGCTGGCGCCAAGGTCGAGCTCAAGTAAGTTTGCCCTTTCGCTTTTTTCGCAAAACCAAAGCCGCAACGAATGTTGCGGCTTTTTTCATTCTGTCCGGCGGAAAAATGGGCCTGTTTATCGGGGCGTTTCCCAGCGGAGAGAGCGGGAGACGGCTTCCTTCCAGCGGGACATCAGCTGCTTTGCCTGGGCGGGGTCCATGTTGGGGGCGAACACCCGATCCAGCTTGCGGCACTGCAAAAGCTCCTGGGTATCCTGCCAGAGTCCCACTGCCAGACCGGCCAGATAGGCAGCGCCCGCCGCCGTTGTTTCCACGATCTGGGGACGGTAGATGGAGCAGCGCAGCAGATCGGCCTGAAACTGCATCATAAAATCGCTCACCGATGCGCCGCCGTCCACCCAGAGACTGTCCAGCGGGCAGGAAAGATCCTTTTCCATGGTGGCCGCCAGCTCTGCCACCTGATAGGCAATGCCCTCCAGGGCGGCCCGGGCAATGTGGGCGCGGGTGGCACCCCGGGTCAGTCCCAGAATCGCACCCCGGGCGTACATATCCCAGTGGGGCGCACCCAGACCGGTAAAGGCGCTGACCAGATATACACCGCCGTTGTCCGGCACGGATTCTGCCAGCAGATCGGTCTCGTGGGCAGAGCCGATGAGCTGAAGCTCGTCCCGCAGCCACTGGATGGTGGAGCCGGCGTTGAACACGCTGCCCTCCAGCACATAGGTGGTTTCGCCGTTTCGCTGCCAGCCTACGGAGGTGAGCAGTCCGTTTTCCGAACGGAGAGAACGGGAGCCGGTGTTCATCAGGGTAAAGCAGCCGGTGCCGTAGGTATTTTTGGCCTGTCCCGGCAAAAAGCAGCCCTGTCCGAACAGCGCCGCCTGCTGATCGCCCGCAGAGCCCGCCACAGGAATGCCCGCCAGCGCCTCCAGTCCCCGGAGGTTGGGCCGCACCCTGCCGTAAATCTCACTGTTGGAAACCGGCTGGGGAAGAATGTGCATGGGAACCCGCAGCGCCCGGCACAGCTCCTCATCCCATTGCAGCCGGTCAATGTCAAAGAGCATGGTGCGGGAGCAGTTGGAATAGTCGGACACATGGCGGCCGGTGAGATTCCAGATCAGCCAGCTGTCCACTGTGCCGCACAGCAGCTCACCCTTTTCCGCCCGGGCCCGGGCACCGGGCACATGATCCAGAATCCAGCTGATTTTCGGCCCGGAAAAATAGGCGTCAATGAGCAGTCCCGTGCGGCTGCGCACCGTCGGCCCCAGTCCCGCCTGTTCCAGACGGCTGCATTCCTCCGCCGTGCGGCGGCATTGCCAGACGATGGCGTTCATAATGGGACGGCCGGTGTCCTTTTCCCAGACAATGGCGGTCTCCCGCTGGTTGGTCACGCCGATGGCCGCGATTTCCGCCGGAGCCGCGCCGGATTTTTCATAGGCCTCCGCCAGCGCCATCCACTGGGTGCGCAAAATTTCCATGGGGTCATGCTCCACCCAGCCGGGCTGGGGGTAGTGCTGGGTCAGGGGATATTGTCCCAGACTGCGGATGGAGCCGTCTCTGGCAAAGACAATGGCCCGGGAGCTGGTGGTGCCCTGATCCAATGCGATCACATACTTCATATTTTCTGCCTCCAATCGTTGACGGGATGAGAAAAAACCGTTATGATAAGTGTAGCTGTATTATAACACAAATCCGAGGAAATGGAGCGATAATTTTATGGTGAACCGGCAGGAAGGTTATTTTCTCTCCTCCGACGGCAAAACCCGGATCCATACCGTCAGCTGGCAGGGAGACACGCCGCCCCGGGCGGTGGTGCAGCTGTCCCACGGCATCTGCGAATATGTTGGCCGCTATGATGCCTTTGCGGCATGGCTGGCGGAGCAGGGCTTTCTTGTGGTGGGCAACGATCATCTGGGCCACGGGAAAAGCTGGCAGGAGCCGGAACGGGAGGGCCTGTTCGCGGAAAAGGACGGCTGGAGCCGTGTGGTGGAGGATGTGGAGGCGCTGCGGGCCAAAACGGCGGCAGAGCATCCCGGCCTGCCCTATTTTCTGCTGGGCCACAGCATGGGCTCCTTCCTGCTGCGCACCTGGCTGATCCGTTATCCCGGCAGAGCGGACGGGGCCATCATCTGCGGCACAGGCCAGCAGTCCCCAGTGATCGTGAGCGGCGGTCTGCTGGTGACGGGTCTGCTGTGTCTGCTGCGGGGGCCGCTGTATCGCAGCGAATTTGTAAAAAAGCTGGCCTTTGGCAGCTATAACAACGGTATTACACCGCGCCGCACGGAAAATGACTGGATTTGCAGCAACGAGGCCGTGGTGGATGCCTACTGCGCCGACCGGGGCTGCCAGTTTCTGCCCACGGTGAGCCTGTACCGGGATATGATGGGCGGCATTCGTCTGATTTCCGACCCGGCCCAGCAGAAGCGCATGGATCCGGACACCCCCATTCTCTTCATCGCCGGACAGGAAGACCCGGTGGGCGAAAAGGGCAAGGGCGTGGAGCGGGCCTATCAGGGCTTTTTGCAGGCAGGCTGCCGCAAAGTGAAGAAGATTCTTTACCCCGGCGGACGGCACGAAATCCTCAACGAAACCTTCCGGGCGCAGGTCTGGGAGGATGTGCTGCAATGGCTGGAGGAACAACTGTAAACCATCCCGCAAGGGAAGACGATAAAGGAGACAGAACAAATGGAGTACAAGTATTATAATCAGGGCAATTATCCCGACATCCCCTATGGCGGCGGCACGGTTGCTTCCAGCGGCTGCGGTCTGTGCGCCTCCTGCATGGTGGTGGAAAACCTCACCGGCAAGAGCTTTACCCCCGCTGAGGCGGTGGAGCTGGCCAACGCCTGCGGTGCCCATGACGATACCGGCACGGAAATCTCCCTGCTGGCTCCCGCCGTGTGCGAAAAGTACGGCCTGACCTATGAGCTCACCTGCGATCACGGCAAGATGCTCCAGTTTTTGCAGAACGGCGAGGGCATGGCCATTGCCAACTCCGGCGGCGACCGGGAGGGCTGGACGGGCGTTTTCACCCACGGCGGACATTTCATCACGCTGGTCTCTGCCAAAGGCCGGGAAATCTGCGTGATGGATCCCAGCATGGTGCCCGGCAAGTATGAGTCCGAGGGCCGCAAGGGCAAGGTGCGCGTGGAAGGCAATCTGGCCTATGTGGACATTGCGGTTCTGGCCAGAGACTGCGACAACCGGTATCCCAGCTACTGCCTGTTCCGCAAGAAATAATCCGAGCTTCAAAACACGCTGCGGTGTGACTTCGGTCACACCGTATTTTTTACGGGGCAATTCTGAAGAAATCTCTTAAAAAATGCCGGAAAAAGCCTTGTGTATTCCGAAAATTGGCTGTATAATATAGTGTCAACCTGTGTTCCCCAGTTGGGCGGACACCGGAGGACAAATCCAATATGAGAGGAATGAAAGCAAGTGAAGCGCAAAATTGCAAGCATTCTGCTGGTGCTGTCTCTGCTGCTGTCCCTGTCCGTTACCACGCTGGCGGCAGGCCCGGCACTGGAGCTGAAATGGCAGAAGCAGGGCAGCCGTTTTCAGGTGGAAGCATACCTGAATGCGGAAGGCGCCACCAACGGCCGCTGGATCATTCAGTATGATGCAGAGGTGCTGACGCTGGTGAGCGCAGAGCCCGAGGGCGACTGGATCGTCAGCGTGGATCGGAAAACGGAGGGCGAGGTGGCCTTTGCATGGGTCGCCAGCGATCTGCCTTCCGGAAAGACTCCCATGCTGGCCATGGTGTTTGCGCCCGTCTATGGCGGGGACATTCACACCAGCATTCAGGCAGAGCTGACGGAGCTCTATGCCGGGGAAACCCAGCTGCCGCTGCCCGAGGACGGGGAAGCGGTGATTGTGGTGGAGCTGCCTTCGCCGGTTGGCCCCGCACCCACGCAGCCCGTTCAGCCGGAGGAGCCTGAGCAGCCCATCCAGCCGGAGGAGCCCGTCACTCCCGCAGAGCCGGAAAATCCCTTTACGGATATCGACGGCCACTGGGGCGAAAAGGACATCCTTGCGGCCTATGAAGCCGGTCTGATGAACGGCACCGGCAACGGTAAGTTCGGCCCCGATCAGGCGCTGGATCGTGCCATGTTTGCCACGGTGCTGTACCGTCTGGCGGGCTCTCCCGCCGTCTCCGGCCAGCATCCCTTTACCGACACCGTACCCGGACAGTATTATCAGGACGCGGTGCTGTGGGCTTGGCAGAATGGTATCGTCACCGGTACCTCCGAGACCACCTTTGCCCCCAACGGTACACTGACCCGGGAGCAGATGGTCACCATGCTGTACCGCTATGCCCAGAAGATGGGCAAGGATGTGAGCGCCACCGTGCAGCTGGACAGCTTTGCTGACAGCAGCGCCGTTTCCGGCTATGCGCAGGAAGCCATGCAGTGGGCTGTGGCCGCTGAAATCATCAAGGGTCAGGGCGGCAATCTGATGCCCCTTGGCACCACCACCCGCGCCCAGGCGGCTGCCGTTCTGGTGCGCTTTGCCGGTTGAGAACAGGAGGATTTGCAATGAAGAAGAAAGTTCTGTCTCTGGTTCTTGCCGTGCTGATGGTGGTATCGCTGCTGCCGGTTGCGGCCTTCGCCAAGGTGGAGCCCCAGCTGAAGCAGGAAAGCGAGCTGTCCGCTGCGGAAAGAAACGCAGTGATTGCCCAGAATCGCCCCCAGAAGGCCGGTGAGACCGGTGCTGCTGGCGGCGTGACCGTCACGCCCGTTTCGGGAGACGGTCTGGAAGTGAAGGAGCAGCCGGAGGAAAGCGCTCAGGCTGCCTATGTGACCAACTATGACGACGCGGATATGGTGCGCGTGATGGTGGTGCTGGAGGGCGTGTCCCTGCTGGACAGCGGCTTCTCCAAGGAGGAGCTGAGCTCTGTTCAGGCGGCCTATGTGCAGGAAGCCATGGAAGAGATGCAGGACGCTCTGGTGAGCCAGATTCAGACCGTTGTGGATGAGCTGGCCCTGTCCGCTCCCTATGCCCGCAGCCGCCAGACGGCGCAGGTGGAGACGCTGTATCACTACACCACCCTGCTGAACGGCGTATCTCTGCGGATGCCCTATGGCGCACTGGAAACCGTGCGGGAAATGGCCGGTGTGGACGCTGCCTTTGTGGTGCCCACCTACAGTGTGCCGGAGGATATGACCTACGCCACCGCTGACCCGGCCATGCTGGTGACCAAAACCGATTTTGGCTCTGCCAGCGCATGGGATGCCGGTTATACCGGTGACGGCATGAAGATCGCTATCATTGATACCGGTCTGGATGCGGATCATCCCTCCTTTGCTGCCGATCCCGCAGGCCCGTCTCTGGACGAAGGGGATATCGAGGCTGTGCTGACCCAGCTGAACTCCTACGAGCGGTTCAGCGCCAAGAGCGCCGTGGATCTGAAGGCCAGAAACCTTTACCGCAGCGCCAAGGTTGCCTACGGCTTCAACTATGTGGACAACGATCTGGATATCACCCACGATAAGGATCAGCAGGGCGACCACGGTACTCATGTGGCCGGTATCACTGCTGCCAACCATACCGAGGGCACCGAGGTTGTGGGTGTCGCACCCGATGCGCAGCTGCTGATTATGAAGGTCTTCGGCAAAAACGGCGGCGCTTACTGGGACGATATCGTGGCCGCGCTGGAAGACAGCATGGTGCTGGGCGCAGATGCGGTGAATATGTCTCTGGGCTCTCCCGCCGGCTTCAGTCAGTCTGACGAGTCTCTGGCGGAGTTCAACGAGTGGGCCGACAGGGTGTATGCCGAGGCCGAGGAGCACGATCTGGTGCTGGCCATTGCCGCCGGCAACAGCTATTCCGCCGCTTTCGGTACGCCGCTGGGTACGAATATGAACCTGGCCTCTGACCCGGACAACGGCATTGTGTCTTCTCCCGCGACCTATCGCAGCGCCACCATGGTGGCCAGTCTGGAAAATGCCGCAGTCATGTATAATTATGTGGCCGTGGGCGGGGAAAAGGTGCCCTATACCGATGTGGCAGCCTATCCCTTCCTGAATCTGGCGGCATATGGCCAGACGGAGTATACCTATGTAATGGTAGACGGCTACGGCACGGCGGCGGATTTTGCCGCTGTGGGCGAAAGCTGGGAAAACTATGGCAAGATCGCCGTAATTTCCCGCGGCGCTCTGGCCTTTACCGAAAAGCAGACCAACGCCTCCAATGCGGGCTTCAGCGGTCTGATCGTCTATAACAACGGTGATGACGGTCTGATGAACATGGAAGACAGCGGTCTGCTGCCCAACATTTTCACGGATAAGGCCGGCGGAGCCGTGCTGGCTGCCGCTGCCGATGAAAACGGCGAAGGCACGCTGGTGATCGCCTCCGATATGACCCGGGTGGACAGCCCCACGGGCGGCCAGCTCAGCGACTTCTCCTCCTGGGGCGTGTCCTCTGACCTGACCCTGAATCCCGATGTCACCGCCCCCGGCGGAAACATCTACTCCACCGTGAACAACGGCAAATACGGCGTGATGAGCGGTACCTCCATGGCGACGCCCCATATCGCCGGTATGTCCGCTCTGGTGATGGAGCATCTGCACCGGAATTATGCTGGCAACAGTGACAGCTGGTATCACACCGTGGCCGAGGCACTGATTATGTCCACGGCGGAGCCGGTGGCCGATACCAACGGCATTCTCTATTCTCCCAGAAAGCAGGGCGCGGGCTCTGCCAATGTGTACGCCGCAGTGACGGCTCCCGCCTATCTGACGGTGGACGGCAGTACCCCCAAGGCATCTCTGGGCGATGATGACAGCAAAAAGGGTGAATATTCCTTCACCTTCCAGATCAACAACCTCACCGATGCCGCTCTGAGCTATCGTCTGGACGGCACGACCCTCACCGATCAGGTGGTGGAGCTGGACGGCGTGAAGTACATGAGCGAAACCGGCAGAGAGCTGGACGCTACCGTGTCCTTTGCGGTGGACGGCGTGTTCAGTCCCGCTCTGGATTACAACGAGGACGGCCTGAGCGATCGGAACGATGTGCAGGACTTCCTGGACGATGTGAACTATGAGCGCACCGTCAACGGCAAGTGGGATCTCACCGGCGACGGCAAGATCGACACTGCCGATGTGCAGGCCCTGTATCAGCTGCTGGACAGCAGCCTTCAGGCCGAAGCGCTTGTGACCGTTCCCGCCGACGGCAGCCTCACCGTGCGTGTCACCGTGAAGCTCACCGCTCAGGACAAGGCCTATATGGATGCCAACTATGAAAACGGCATTTATGTGGACGGCTTTGTGCGCTGCTACGGTCAGGATGCGGAAGGCGATCTGAGCCTGCCCTTCATGGCCTTCTACGGTGACTGGAGCGCCGCTCCCGCCATGGACGACACCGGCTGGGATCTGTTCAATGAAGCTCCCAAGCGCTATTGGAATGTCCTGTGGACGGATGTGAACTACTATTACAATCTGGGCGCGAATCCCTATGTCACCGAAGAGAGAAACGACGCCCACAATGTGCTGTCTCCCAACGGCGACGGCTATCAGGATGCCATTCAGGACATCTATCTGGGTATGCTCCGCAACGCCAGAAAAGTGAACTTCATCCTGAAGGACGGAAACGGACAGGTGGTTCGTGAGACCACGGGCGATTATGTCCGCAAGTCCTATTACAACAGTGGCTATGGTCTGTGCATCCCCTATATCTACAGCAACTATGTCACCGATCCGCTGTATGATTTTGCGGACGCACAGGAGCTGTCCCACTATACCTTCACCATTGAAGCCTATCTGGATGACGGCGACGAGGTTGCGGACGATATCGTGACCATGCCCATCGTCATCGACACCACGGCCCCCACCATTGATCCCGCTTCTGTGAAGCAGGAGACGGTGGACGGCAAGCGTATGCTGACCTTTACCGTCAGCGACAACTATGATGTGGCCGCAGTCATCACCATGACCACCGCGGGCAGCATCATCGAGCGCATCCCCGTGGATACCAAGACCGCCGGTGTGGACGGCGAAACCGCCACCATCACGCTGGATGTGTCCAAGTATGATACGGAGTTTGTTGTGGTTGCCACCGACTATGGCTTCAACGAAATCTATTACAACTTCTCCTTTGACGGCGAAGGCACGACCAATGTGAACAGCGATGCCTTCTATGGCTATCGCCAGATGTCCGTGATCGCCTCCGGCAACTATCTGGTGGCCACCGCCGCCTATAACGGCTGGTACAGCTTTGAGGATGCCAGCTCCATGCTGATGCATACCGATGCCTACTACAGCGGCGAAGCTGCCGTGCAGGCTGCCGAGTATGTGGACGGCTGGATCATCGGCGTGGATGTGAACAACAACATCTTCGCCAGCAAGGCCGGCAGCTGGGATCGCAATGTGTTCGGCACGCTGGGTGATTATCCCATGGCGCTGGATATGGCCTATGACTTCACCCGGGATATCCTGTATGTCCTCACCGATGAGGCCGTGGCCGGCGAAGGCGGCTATCTGCTGAAGCTGGATGTGCTCACCGGCGAGCTCACAGAGCTCTGCCAGCCCACCGGCTATGCCAACGACCAGACGGTTTATGATTCCGGCTATGTCTATGTCCGTACCCATGGTCAGGCCCTGACGCTGGCCTGCGACAACGATGGCGTTCTGTACACCATCAACCATGCAGACGGCGATCTGTACACGCTGGATCCCGAAACCGGCGTTGCTACCCTTGTGGGCGCCACCGGCTACAGCCCCAAGTATTATCAGTCCATGACCGTGGATCATGCCACCAACAAGCTCTATTGGGCTGCCTATCAGAGCTATACCGGCACCAGCCACTTCTATGAAGTGGACAAGGCTACCGGCAAGGCCACCGAGGCCTCCAGCGAAGGTATCCAGCACAATGCGCAGCTTACCGGTCTGTTCAAGCCCTATACCGCTTACAGCAAGGACATCATCCCCGATGCCGCTGCCCTGACCGGTATGCAGCTGAACACCAGCGGCGTGACCCTGGCCGCCGGAACCCAGACCCTGCTTACCGCCGCCTCCGTGCCCTATTATGCGGCGCTGAACAATGTGCGCTGGAGCTCTGACGATACCTCCGTTGCTACCGTGGACGAAACCGGCGTTGTCACCGCGGTTTCTCAGGGCGAAGCCACCATCACCGCTTCCTGCGACGGCCAGACGGCCCAGTGCGTGATTACGGTGCTCAAGGTGGAAGCCGACCTGATGGTACACGATGCCATGAATCTGCAGTGGCTGACCTTCCAGGCCAATCAGCCTCAGAATGCCCGGGATGCTTATGGCATGACCACGGTGGATTCCAGCTACAACTACTTCATCTCCGCCGCCTATGCCCATGGCACGGTGTATGCCTTTGACTATTACGGCAACTTCTATCAGATGGATGCCGAAACCAAGCAGGGCACCCGCGTGGGCGCGAACATTCAGTTCAACGGCACCAGCGGACTGATGCTGGCCATGAGCTACAACTACGCTGACGGTTATCTCTACGGTATCGGTCAGGTGGTCAACGGCTGGGACAGCTACTATTATCTGGTACGCATCAATCCTGCCAACGGCAAGCACACTGTGGTGGGCGAGTTTGATGCCATGAGCTACGGCATCCCCGTGAATCTGGCTGTGGATCGCAATGGCACCTTCTACACCGTCATGGATGTCACCGATTATTCCACCTATGAGCAGGTCAGCCGCATTTACACCTTCAACGCGGAGGATGTGTACGGTGGCTATCTGGATATTACCGAGGGTGAAAACCTCCGGAACTTCGCGCCCTCTGAAACCGCCTCTGTCAGCTCTCTGGTGTGGTCTGAGGACAACGGATGCCTGCTCTGGGCCAACTATTACGGCCAGCTGCTGCGGGTGCTCCCCGAAAGCGGCGAGACGCTGCTGCTGGGCTATATCGGCAACACCGCCGGCAACAGCAACATCATGAACACCTGTCTGGTGGAGTTTGTGGAAAATGAGCCCGAAAGCCCCGCAGGCGTGGAGATCACCGGCCTGTCCATGCAGGACAGCTTCAAGCTGCTGGTGGGCAGCTCCGTGAGTGTTTCCGTGGCTGTGGAGCCCTGGAACGCTTCGGCGGACTTCGAGTATCAGATCGAGGATACCGGCGTTGCCACGATCAGCGATAAGGGCATCCTTACCGGTATCAGCGAAGGCACGACCACCCTTACTGTCACGGAGAAGACCAGCGGCGAGAGCCTGACGGCAGACATCACCGTGGTTCCCTCTACCGGCGACATTTACGGTGTGGTGGTGCAGGATCTGAACTATGGCGCGAACTATTTCGTGGCCATTCCCGATACCGATCCCACTTCCATCGAACCCATCTACGACTTCAGCCTGACCAACTTTGCTCCCTATGCCGGCGCCTACTATGACGGCTATCTGTACGCCTACAGCCATGTGGTGGAGGATATGCAGGATCTGGACGGCTTCGACTATGAGTATAAGTATTATCTGCTGAAGATCGACCTGGTGGACTATTCCTTTGAGGTGCTGGGCAATAACCGCAGAGTCCATGAAACCATGATGGATATGGCCTTTGACTATACCACCGGCACCATGTACGGCGTTGCCTACAATTCCATGAGCGCCAGCTCTCTGGTGCAGATCAATCTGGAGACCGCTCAGGTCACGGAGATCGGCCGGACGCTGGACGGCGAAGATAAGCTGGATCTGCGCACCCTGACGGTGGATGCCGAGGGCCGGATGTATGCCATCACCGTGGACGGCAAGCTGTATCAGCTGGACAAGACCACCGGCGAAGGCACCTTTGTGGGCGAAACCGGCATTATCAATCTGGATGCCTACCAGTCCATGACCTACGATTATGACACCGGCAATACCTACTGGGCCCAGTATGGCAACGACGGCACCAACGGCCTGCAGCTGCTGGATCTGGAAACCGGCGCAGCCACCAATCTGGGCAGTGTGTACGGCGTGGGCGCTTCTGTGGCCGCTCTGTATACCGTGTCTGAAAACGAGCCTGCGGTTCCCGCTGTGGTGGAGGCTGAAGGCATTGCTCTGCCGGAGAAGCAGACTGTTGTCGTGGGCGATACGCTGACGCTGGAAGCCACTGTGCTGCCCGTTTCTGTGGCAGAGGTGGAAGGAGAAGTCGAATGGAGCTCCGATAATACAGCCGTGGCTACCGTGGAAGATGGCGTTGTCACCGGTGTGAAGGCCGGTACGGCAGTGATCACCGCGTCTGTTAACGGCATCGAGGCCCAGTGTGTTGTCACGGTGACGGCCGAGGCCCGCCGCTTCTATGCCTACGATGAGGACAACCGCCAGTGGATCAGCTTCACCGCCGAGGATCCCACCGTGACCACGGTGGAGCGCGCCGACGCCGAGGACGAGGAAAAGATCATGGCCTCCCTGTATCACGACGGCAAGCTCTATTCCTTCACTGCGGACGGCAAATACTGGTCTGTGAACCCCGAAACCTTTGAGAGAACGCTCATCAGCGATGACTTTGCCGATCTCTATGCCGGCATTGAGATCTCTGACTGGTGGGGCGGTGTGGAAACCAACTATTATAAGCTGATGCCTCTGTCCATGGCCTATGACGAGACCGAGGGTCAGGCGTATGTCCAGATGATGGCTTACGAGCTTATGGATTATGGCTATGACTTCTACGATTTCTTCAGCCTGCTGATGATTCCCATCGACCTGGAAAAGGGCGAGGTGGAGTACACCTTCGAGACGGCTTACATGATGGACTATGACACCTGGGAGTCCTATGAGCTGGAGATCAAGGCCATCGCCGGCGACTATTATCAGACCGAAGAAGGCTTTACCAACGCCGTTCTGGTGGAGGATGGCATTGCCACCTTTGTGAACACCTTCGACTCCGGCCTGGTTACCTGCTGGAATCTGAAGACCGGCGAGATCATGGAAGTGGCTCTGGTCTTCAATTACTGGGGCAATGCCGAGCATGGCCGCGGTATGTACAGAGATCCGCTCACCGGTGAGGTCTATATCATTCGGGATATGCGTGACTGGGGTGGCCCTGTGACCCTGAATACCCTGTCGCTGACCGATGCGGACATTACCGACCTTGGCTTCGTCGGCGACGGCGCCAACATCGTGAACAGTCTGTTCCTGAAGTAATCTTTTCCGGTACAGACCTGCGCACAAAACAACAATCCCCCATGGGTAAACCATGGGGGATTTTCTTATGATTATGATGCGGGAGAAATCAGAGGGCGGCCAGCAGGGCCTGCACCTGCTCCGGTGTGGTAGCCCAGCTGGTACAGAAGCGGGCCTTTCGATGGGTGGCATCGGCGGGGCCGTAATCGTCAAAGGAAAAGTCCTTTTGCAGCCGCTCCACCTCCTCCAGAGACAGAATGGGGAATTGCTGGTTGGTGGTGCTGTCGCACATGAAGGAATAACCCCTGGCGGCAAAGCCCTCCTTCAGCACCCGGGCCAGGGCAATGGCGTGCTGTCCCATTTTGAAATACAGATCGTCGGTAAACAGGGTGTCAAACTGAATGCCCAGCAGCCGTCCCTTGGCCAGCAGACCGCCCCGCTGCTTGATGAGGGAGCGAATGTCGGGAATCAGCGCCGGATCGGGCAGCACCAGCGCCTCACCGAACAGCGCACCCACCTTGGTGCCGCCGATGTAAAACACATCGCACAGAGAGGCCAGCTGGGGCAGGGTCAGATCGTTGTCCTCCGCCGCCAGCGCATAGGAAAGCCGTGCGCCGTCAATGTACAGGGGCAGGTGATATTGTTTGCAGACGGCATACAGCGCCTCCAGCTCGGCCCGCCTGTACAGCGTGCCGGTCTCCGTGGGCTGGGAGATATAGACCATGCCGGGCTTGACGATGTGCTCCCAGGAGGCATCCTGCTGCCACGCCAGAACGGCATCCTCCACCAGCCGGGCGGTGAGCTTGCCGTCTACGCCGGGCAGGGCCAGCACCTTGTGGCCGGTTCCCTCAATGGCGCCGGATTCATGACAGTTGATGTGGCCGGTGTCCACCGACAGCACACCCTCCCAGGGGCGCAGCAGGGCATAAATCACCGTGGTGTTGGTCTGGGTGCCGCCCACCAGAAAATGCACGGCGGCCTGGGGCAGCTGACAGGCGGCACGAATCTTGTCCGCAGCGGCGGCGCAATAGGGATCGGTGCTGTAGCCCAGCGTCTGTTCCAGATTGGTTTCCAGCAGCCTTTGCAGAATGGCGGGATGGGCTCCCTCCAGATAATCACAGTCAAAACGAATCATAGATGCTTCTCCTTCCATGGACTTCTGTCCTCTATTGTAAGCGAAACATGGCGGCTTTGCAAGAGAAAATCGCCCCGCGCCCCACTTTACACCGGCTTTCACCGCTGATATAATAAGGCCGAAAGCAAAGAGAAGGGCGGGCGGTTTGTCTGAACAGAAATGAACAGATTTATATTGCGGGGGTGGCCTCGGATTGCCGGGAAGCGGCTCTGCGCTGGGGGCTGGGTGTGGAAAGCGATCTGTTCTGCACCGCCGTCAATCTGGAAGATCCGGCCTGTATGGCGCAGGAGCAGGCGCTTGTGGAGGGAATTGCCCGGCGCATCATCCACGGCCCCTTTAACGAGCTGTGTCCCGCTGCCATTGATCCCCAGGTGCGGGAGCTGACCCGGCGGCGGTATGCGCAGGCTCTGCTGGCGGCACGGCAGCTGGGAACGGGACGGCTGGTGCTGCACAGCGGCTATATTCCCCTGATTTATTTTCCGGAATGGTTTGTGGAGCAGTCGGTACAGTTCTGGCAGGATTTTCTGCGGGACAAGCCGGAGGATACCCGGATATTGCTGGAAAATGTGCTGGAGGACGAGCCTTCCATGACGGCGGAAATCGTGGCCCGGGTGAACGATCCCCGGCTGCGGCTGTGTCTGGATGTGGGACACGCCCATTGTCAGACGAAACAGCATCCGGTGGAGGATTGGGTGCGGCATTGGGCCCCCTGGCTGGGCCATGTTCACCTGCACAACAATGATACCAGCTGGGATACCCATTCTTCCCTGTGGGAGGGGAGCATTCCCATGGAGCATATTTTGGAGCTGCTGGCGCAGCTGGCACCGCAGGCCACCTGGACACTGGAAACCCGGGAGGCAGAGGGCAGCTGCCGCTGGCTGGCAGAAAGGCATTGGATCGGTGAAACACTATGAGCTATGAAACGGCAATTCAGAATACCATTGCGGCCATCCGTCCGGCGGACAGGGCGGCTATGGAGCAGGCCCGGGCACGGCAGGCAGGACTGGCAAAGCCGCCCAACAGTCTGGGCAGACTGGAGGAGCTGAGCATCCGTCTGGCGGGCATGACCGGCAAGGTGAACAACACCGTCAAAACCCGCCGTCTGGTGGTGTTCTGCGCGGATAACGGCGTGTGGGAAGAGGGCGTTTCCTGCGCACCCCAGAGTGTCACGCTGGCCCAGACGGTCAATCTCACCCGGGGCATCACCGGGGCTTCCGCGCTGGCGGCCCATTTTGGCGACCAGCTGCGGGTGGTGGATGTGGGGGTCAAGGCCCCTGTCGAGGCTGAAGGCGTGATCAACCGCCGGGTGGCAGACGGCACAAAAAATCTGGCCCGGGAACCGGCTATGACCCGTCTTCAGGCCATGCAGGCGATGATCGCCGGTGTGGAACAGGCCTGTGTGGCCAGGGCCGAGGGCGTGGAGCTGCTGGGTCTGGGAGAAATGGGCATCGGCAACACCACCACCTCTTCGGCGGTGCTGGCGGCGCTGCTGGACTGTGACCCGGAAACGGTGACGGGCCGGGGCGGCGGTCTGCTGGAGGATGCCTTTGCCCGGAAAAAACAGGTGATTCGCCGGGCGCTGGAGCTGCATTCCCCCGACAAAAATGATCCCATAGATGTGCTGGCCAAGGTGGGCGGCTTTGATCTGTGCGCCATGTGCGGCGCTTTTCTGGGTGCGGCGGCAGAGCACCTGCCGGTGGTCATTGACGGCTTTATTGCGGCGGTGGCGGCGCTGTGCGCCGTGCGGCTGTGTCCGGCGGCGGCAGATTATATGATTCCCTCTCACGGCTCCTGCGAGCCGGGCTTCCGGCTGGCTATGGAGGCGCTGGGACTGGAGCCCTATCTGGATTTGCAGCTGCGGCTGGGCGAGGGCAGCGGCTGTCCGCTGGCATTTTTGCTGGTGGAGGCGGCCTGTGCCGTGATGAATGATATGGGCAGCTTTTCCAGCGCAGGCATCAACGATGCCTATCTGGAGCCCATCCGGCAGGGGGATGCCTTTGACCGGAATCGGGAGGATGCTTCATGCTGATTTTTCTCTCCGGCGGTGCGAAAAACGGCAAGACGCTGCTGGCTCAGCGGCTGTGTGTCCGCCTTGCGGGAGAGGGGCCGCTGTATTATCTGGCCACTATGATTCCCCACGACGGAGAGGATGAGGCCCGGATCGCCCGACATCTGCGGGAACGGGAGGGCTGGGGCTTTCAGACGCTGGAATGGGGCCGGGAGCTGGATCGGCATATGGCGGAAACGCCCCGGGGCGGCACGGTGCTCATGGACAGTGTGACGGCGCTGCTGGCCAACGAGATGTTCCCCGGGCCGGAGGCCGATCTGACTGCGCCGGAACGGGTGCGGCGGCAGCTGCTGGAGCTGTGCAGCTGGGCGGACAACTGCGTGTTTATCAGTGATTTTATCTACAGTGACGGGGGACGCTATGACCCCCTGACGGAGGCCTATCGCCGGGGTCTGGCGCTGGTGGACCGAAGCCTTTGCGCCCGCTGTGACGCAGTGGCAGAGCTGTGCGGCGGAATCTGGACGATGCACAAGGGGGTGCTTCCGGAATGAAACGAATATGGTATGCCTTCTGGATGTGCTGGGGGATGTTCTGCGGCATTCCCTGCCCGGTGCCCATCTGGGACGAAAACCGGCGGGGGGATATGCTGAAGATGCTGCCGGTGCTGGGCGGTGTGATCGGCGGGCTGTGGGCGCTGCTGGCGTGGCTTTGTCAGCTGCTGCGGCTGCCCCGGCTGGTGACGGCGGCGGTGCTGTGCGCGGGACTGTGGCTGCTGTCCGGCTGCATTCATC
The DNA here is from genome assembly GCA_964541085.1 of uncultured Oscillospiraceae bacterium. Classification (GTDB taxonomy): domain Bacteria; phylum Bacillota; class Clostridia; order Oscillospirales; family Butyricicoccaceae; genus UBA4644. The sequence continues at coordinate 39,388 of CAZIPA010000013.1, forward strand.
TGGACGGCTTTCTGGACTGCTGCGACGGCATTTTTTCCCGGCGTTCGTTGGAGGAACGGCAGCGGATCCTCAAGGACAGTCATGTGGGCTCCTTTGCCCTCATCGGGATGGCCCTGCTGACGGTGACGCAGTTTGCCCTGCTGGCGGAGGCGGAATACCGTCTGCTGCCCATGGCGCTGCTGCCGATGGCGGTGCGGGCCTGTGCGGCGGTGGCGGTGTCTGTGATGAAAAAGCTGGGTCACAGCGAATATGCCGCAGCGAAAAGCAGCCTCCGGGAGCTCTGGCTGCCGCTGGTGTGTCTGGCGGTGAGCGTCCTTCTGCCGGCGGCGCTGTACGGCTGGAAGGGACTGGCCCCGCTGGCGGGGGCTTTGGGCTATACGCTGGCGGTGCGCTACGGCGCCGGTCAGCTGGGCGGCGTGTCCGGGGATGTTTCCGGCTTTGCCCAGACACTGGGCGAGCTGTGCGGCATTGGGGCGCTGGCTCTGTTGTAAGGAGGATGACACAATGAATCTGATTATCGGCGGGGCCTATCAGGGCAAAACAGAATATGCCATGGCCCGCTTTTCCCTGAAGCCGGAGGATATTTTCACCTGTCAGGGGGATACTCCGGCGGATTTCTCAAAAAAATGTCTGCGGCGGCTGGAGGAATATGCCCGCTATGCCCTGCATCAGGGCCGGGAGCCGCTGGAGCTGCTGCTGGAGCAGGAGGAGCTGTGGCAGGACAGTGTGTTCGTCTGCGATGAAATTTCCTGCGGTATCGTGCCCATGGATGCGGAGGAGCGGGCCTGGCGGGAGAGTGTGGGGCGGATGCTCTGCGCCCTGACGGCCCGGGCGGAAACCGTCACACGGCTGTTCTGCGGTCTGCCGCAGGTGCTGAAATGATCCGGCGAATCTGGCTGCTGCGCCACGGCAAAACGGAGGCCAATGAAAAGCGGCTGTATTGCGGCAGCACCGATCTGCCCCTCAGTCCGGCGGGCCGGGCCGAACTGGAAGCGCTGGCGGCGGCTGGCGGCTATCCGCACCCGGCGGGGCTGCAATATATCACCTCCGGTCTGCGGCGCACGGCGGAGACGCTGGAGCTGCTGTATGGGCCGGTGGCCTGTTCCGTCTGCCCCGAATTGCGGGAGATGGATTTCGGGGCGTTTGAAATGCACAGCTATGCCCAGCTGAAGGACGATGCGGCCTATCAGGCGTGGATCACCGGAGACAATGAAAAAAACCGCTGTCCCGGGGGCGAAAGCGGCGAGGAAATGCGTCTGCGGGTGCTGGCGGGCTGGAAGCAGGTGCTGGCGCGGCCGGAGAAGGAGCTGCTGCTGGTGCTTCACGGCGGGCCCATTGCTGCCATTGTGGAGCATCTGGAGCCGGGACTGGAGCGCAATCGCTGGCTCCATCAGCCGGAAAACGGTCGGGGCTGGCTGCTGACGCTGGAAGGGGATCGTCTGCTGAAGCGGGAACCCTTCCCGGAAGGATCCTGAACATGGAAAACTTTACCTTCAAGCTGCAAAAGGAGGAAAAATGTCCTCTCTATCAGCAGCTGTATCATGAAATTATCGGCGAAATGGAGGCCGGACGGCTGCGGGAGGGGGAAAAGCTACCCTCCAAGCGGGCTCTGTGCGCCCATCTGGGGGTGAGCCGGAGCACTGTGGAAACGGCCTATGGAATGCTCACGGCGGAGGGCTATCTGCGGGCTGTGCCCAAAAGCGGCTATTATGTCAGTGCCGCCCTGGAGCGGGCCTCCGGCCAGCGGGAGCCGCAGAGAGAGCTGCCAGAACACGCTCCGGAAGCGCCCCGGCGGTATGATTTTTCCACCGGCGCGGTGGACACCTCCATCTTTCCCTATGCCTCCTGGGCCCGGCTCAGTCGGGAGGTCATTTCCCGGGATCCCCGACTGTTGCAGCGGGGACAGGTGCAGGGCGATGCGGATTTTCGTCAGACGCTGGCGGAGTTTCTGCGGGAATATCACGGGGTGCGCTGCCATCGGGAACAGATCGTGGTAGGCGCGGGACTGGAATATCTCCTTTCGGTGGTGGTGCAGCTGCTGCCGGAGGACAGTGTTTACGGTCTGGAGGACCCGGGCTATGGCGCACTGTGGCAGACGCTGGGCAACCATCATCGCCGGGCGGTGCCTATCCCGCTGGACAGCGGCGGTATGGAGCCGGAGGCGCTGGAGCAGAGCGGCGCCCAGGTGGCCTTTGTAACCCCTTCCCACCAGTTTCCCACCGGCAGCACCATGCCCGTCGGTCGGCGGCAGCGGCTGCTGCAATGGGCGGCAGAAGGAGCGGGCCGCTATCTCATTGAGGACGATTATGACAGCGATTTTCGCTATACCAGCCGTCCCATTCCCGCTATGCAGGGGATGGATCAGCAGGGCAGGGTGATCTATGTGGGCACCTTTTCCCGCTCCATCGCGCCGGGCATCCGCTGTGCCTATCTGGTGCTGCCGGAGGCGCTTTTGCCGGTGTATCGCAGCCGCTTCGGCTTTGCCGCATCCACCGTGTCCCGATTTGAACAGCAGACCCTGCGGCTGTTTCTGGAGCAGGGACTCTATGGGCGATATCTGCGGCGCATGACCATCCTCTGCCGGAGAAAGCAGCAGCTGCTGGTGACGGAGCTGCGTCAGCGTCTGCCGGAGGCGGTGATTTCCGGACAGGAGGCGGGACTGCATTTTTTGCTGACCCTGCCGGGCCGGGACGGAAGCAGACTGGCCGAACGCTGCCGGGCGCAGGGACTGCCGGTGCATTCCCTCTCGGAATATCGGGTTGCCCCCGCGCCGCCGGAGGGTACGCTGGTGCTGGGCTTTGCGGGTCTGTCGCTGGAGGAGATTCCCCAGGCGGCACAGGCGCTGCAAAACGCCCTGACGGGGGAGTGAAAATGCCCGTCTGTAAAGCCGCTGCGGCATCAGCGGCTGCCGTGGAAATCAAAAATAAAGGAAATGAACAAGAGCCTGCGGTTTTGCACCGGCAGGCTCTTGCTATAGATAAAAATCAGGGCCCGTCTGAGGGGTAACAGACGGGCCCATAATTTCTTACGCGGCGGGGGTGAGGGTGGGGGAGAGGGTTTGCTGGCACAGATTCAGTGCGGCCAGCAGGGGATCATCTCGGAGATAGCTGCCCAGCTTTTGCCGGGAAAGGAGCAGATTCACCAGCCGCAGCACGGGAATATCCGCACCGGCGGCAGTTTGCTCCAGACCGTAGACACAGCGCAGCCGCTCCAGCGCCGCCAGCGTCTCCGGCCCCACCTGATAGGGCTTTTCCGGCAGGTTGTCCAGCAGCCCCAGCGACACCAGCGCCTGATGCAGGGCAATGCCGTTGTCGGAACAGCTGTAGAGCGCCAGCGCCACGGTGTCTGGCACAAAGGCACAGCTCCCGGCCACGGCGGCGGAGGTCAGGGCAATGTCCGGCGCAAGGCCCACCCCTTCATAATCCCCGTCCCGGATGGAAAGCAGCCCCATCACCGTGACAACGGCGGCGGCATCCTCCGGCAGGAGCACATGAGACTGCGCCCGGGCCTTGCCGTGGGTGGTGGTGCCGATGACGGTGGCATAGCCGGTATCCCGCAGACTGGCGGTGAGTACCTCCGCGGCGGAGGCGGTATTTTCATTGGTGAGAATATAAATGTGCTTCAGCGCCTTACCGTTGCCATCGGAGTTGAAATACTTTTCATCCGGCTGGGTTTTGCTTGCCCTGCGCTGGGTAAAGGAAAAGAAGGTACACCGCTCCGGCAGCAGATCGGAGGCCACAGTACAGGCCAGATCCAGATCGCCGCCGGGGTTGTCCCGCAGATCCAGAATCAGAAAATCCTCCGCCGTCAGCGTGGCCAGATCGTTGCGGAAGTGCTGAAGGCTGTCCTCCTCCGTGGAAAACTGATTCCATTTCATGTAAAAAATATGTTCGTTCAGCGGGCGGCCCTGATAGATGGGATCGGTCAGCGCCTGCCGCAGCAGAGTGACGGTATAGGGCTGCCCGGCCCGGGTGAGGGTGACCTTCACCGTGGTGCCGGCCTCTCCCCGCAGCTGGGCGGAGACGCCTATGGCCGGTGTGCCATGCAGACTGTTTCCGTTGATGGCGGTGAGCACATCTCCCGCCAGAACGCCGGCAGCAAAGGCGCTGCCCTGAAGGGATACATCCGCAACGATGATCTGCTCCTCCTGTGCCGCCAGCGTCACGCCCACACCCACATAATTCGTCCCTGTCATGGGGAAGGAAAGACTGTAGGCCCCGGCGGGAATGTACATGGTGTGACTGTCATAGGCGGAAAGCATCTCCCGCAGTAGCCTATCATACAGTGCGGCATCCCGCTCCAGCGCGGCGACCAGCGCACCCTCCTGCTGCCACTGGGGAAACACCCGCCCCAGCGGATCGTCCTCCGGACTGCTGGTGAGACAGTTTTCCTGCACGAACCGGGCAACCTCCCGCAGCACCTGCGCCTGCACTTCCGGAGTCAGGGCCTCTTCTCCGTAAACCGGCAGCGCCGCACCGATGCACAACACCAGCGCCAGCAACCCTGCCAGAAGTCTGCGTTTCATAAAATAGCCTCCTTTTTCGGCAAAAAAGTCAGGGAACCCCCGAGCGGCGGCTCCCTGACGAAACATTACATATGATCCGGTGCGGACACACCAAAGGTGGAAAGGGTGTTGCGGATAACGGCGGCGGTGCAGCGGCACAGCAGGATTCTGGCATCCCGCAGAGCAGGCTCCGTGTCCCGGATGCGGCACTCAGTATAGAACTTGTGGAAGGCCGCAGCCACCTGGGTGGCATAGCGATTGAGCCGGGAAGGATCCCGCTGCACGGCGGCCAGACGGATTTCCTCCGGCAGATGGGACAGCTCCCGGATGAGCTCCAGCTCCGAAGGCTCCCGCAGCAGGGTCAGATCGGCCTGAGAGATCTCCGTGTTCAGACCGTCCTGGGCCAGCGCCTTGAGAATGCTCTGAATGCGGGCGTGGGCATACTGCACATAATACACGGGATTTTCGCTGTCCTGCCGCACGGCCAGACCCAGATCAAACTCGATGGGAGAGGCGGCAGAGCGGGCATTGAAGAAGAAGCGGGCCGCATCCACATTGACCTCATCCAGCAGATCATGCAGGGCGATGGCGTTGCCGGTACGCTTACTCATACGCACAGGCTGTCCGTCCCGCACCAGCTGCACCAGCTGCATCAGCACGATCTCCAGACGGTGGCTGCCGTCCAGACCCAGCGCGTCCAGCGCACACTTCAGCCGTGCCACATGGCCGTGATGATCCGCACCCCAGATGTTAATCACCCGGTCAAAGCCCCGCACCTCCAGCTTGTTCCGATGATAGGCGATATCGGCGGCAAAATAGGTATAGAAGCCGTTGGCCCGGCGCAGCACATCGTCCTTGAGCTCCAGCTTTTCGATGTCCTCGTCGGATTTTCCTTCGGCCCTGTACATATGATAAAGCAGGGCAGAGGTCTTCAGCCACAGAGCGCCTTCCTTTTCATAGGTCCAGCCGCCGTCGGTGAGCTTTTGCACCGTGTCGGCCACAAAGCCGCTTTCGTGCAGCGTGCTTTCAAAGAACCACACATCATAGTGGATGAGATACCGCTCCAGATCGGCCTTCATGGCGGGGATATTGCGCTCCAGACCAAACTTTGCCAGAGCCTGCCGACGCTGACCGTCGTCCATATGGAGATAGCTGTCGCCGTGCTCCTGATAAAACTGCTTTGCCAGCTCCCGGATATCGTTGCCGTGATAGCCGTCCTCGGGGAAGGCCACCTGATCCTCGCCCAGAATCAGCTGCTGATAGCGGGCATCCAGCGACATGGAAAACTTGTCGATCTGATTTCCGGCGTCATTCACATAAAATTCCCGGGTTACCTCGTTGCCGGCCCGGTGCAGCACCTCGGCCAGACAGTCACCCAGCACGCCGCCCCGGGCGTTGCCCATGTGCATGGGGCCGGTGGGGTTGGCGGAAACAAACTCCACCATGATCTTTTCGGGATGCTCCGCAGGCGTGCAGCCATAGTCGGCACCCTCCTGAACGATGCCCTCCAGCACGGATTCAAACCAGCTGTGGGCCAGCCGCAGATTCAGAAAGCCGGGCCCGGCGATCTCCAGCGACGAAAAGCAGGTGCCCTCCAGCTGGGCGTGGGCGGTAAGAGCCTCCGCAATTTTCCGGGGCGGAAGATGCAGCGCCTTGGCATTCTGCATGGCAAAGCTGCTGGCATAGTCACCGTTGCGCAGATCCCGGGGGATCTCGATCTGAGGCGGGGCCAGCTCTGCCTGGGGCAGATCACCGGCAGCCGCAGCGGCGGCATAAGCGCTCTTCAGCAGGTCAGCGGCCTGCCGGATGGCGGATTGGATAGGATTCATTGAAAAATCGCTCCTTCTTCAGCGTTTTTAATATTCAGACAAAGATGATTCACGCCCAGGGGGCTGCTGCCCACCTCGATGGCGTACTGCACATCCAGCGCCCCGCCGTCATCGGTGAGGGTGCTCTGGATGCTCTGGGTGGAGACGACAACGGAAAGGTCGCCGTAATCGGTATGATACAGGGAAAGATGGCGCTTGCCCTGTTCAAACACCAGCTGGGAGGGATAGACTCCCGTGCGGATCACCCGAACACTGTCCGGAGCCACCCGCAGAGTGGTGCGGGTTCCGGCCATACCGGTGAGCTCGGTTTCCTCATAGCTGATATAATAGCTGCCGCCCCGGCGGTAATACCGTCCCGCTGTCACCAGCGTGATGGGGTCGGAGGAGCCTTCTTCGTTCTGCTGAAGGCCCCGAATGGAAATAATCACATCTTTTTTCATAAAAGCAAAGGCTCTCCCTGTTGTAAAAGCATCCTGCCGCGCACCCGGCAGACGCAGGCCCATCCCCATGGAAAGACCCATTCATCCTACTATACCACAGAATCGGGAAAAAGCAAAACAAAAACTGCAAATTTCCTGTGTTCTTCAAAATGCGCCAATATAATTTATTTTTTAACAAGAATTGAATTGCAATTCTCTTGACTTTCTGGTATGATAAAGACAAAATCGGGAGGAAGACGAATTTTTTCCTCCGGCAAATATTCAGAAGGAAGGGACATTATGAAGATCCAGATCACGGAAACCGTTTTGCGGGACGCACAGCAATCGCTGATGGCCACCCGGATGCCTGTGGGAGACTTTCTGCCCATTTTGGAAAAGATGGACCAGGCAGGGTACTATTCGCTGGAATGCTGGGGCGGCGCAACCTTTGACAGCTGCCTGCGCTATCTCGACGAGGATCCCTGGGAGCGGCTGCGCACCATTCGGAAGCATGTGAAAAACACCAAGCTGCAAATGCTGCTGCGGGGACAGAACCTGCTGGGCTATAAGCATTATCCCGATGATATCGTCCGTGCCTTCGTGCGAAAGAGCGTGGAGAACGGAATCGACATCATCCGTGTTTTTGACGCGCTGAATGATCTGCGCAATATTGAGGTGGCGGTGGATGAGGGCCTGAAATGCGGCGCTCATGTGTCCGGCACCCTTTGTTATACTACCAGCCCCATTCACAATCTGGAGATGTTTGTGGAGCTGGGCCAGCGGCTGGAGAAAATGGGCTGCCAGTCGGTGTGCATCAAGGATATGGCCGGTATCATGAGCCCCCAGGCGGCCTTTGACCTGGTTTCCGCCCTGAAAAAGAGCATTCACATTCCTGTGGTCGTCCACACCCACTGCACCACCGGTATGGGCCCCATGACCCTGCTGAAGGCGGCGGAGGCCGGTGCGGATGTGCTGGACTGTGCCATTGCCAGCTTTTCCGGCGGAACCTCTCAGCCGCCCACGGAGACCGTCAGCTATGTGCTGGGTGAAATGGGCTATGAGACGGGACTGGATACCGCCGTGCTCAAGGAAATCAACGATCATTTCAAAGCCGTCCGCACCCGTGCCATCGAGAGCGGCCTGATGAATCCCATCGTCATGGGCACCGATCCGGATGCGCTGACCTATCAGGTTCCCGGCGGTATGCTCAGCAATCTGGTGGCCCAGCTGAAGGCCCAGAACCGTCTGGATCAGTTCCAGAATGTGCTGGAGGAAGTGCCCCGGGTGCGCAAGGATCTGGGCTATCCGCCGCTGGTTACGCCGTCCTCTCAGATGGTGGGTGTGCAGGCGGCCAACAATGTGCTGGCCGGTGAGCGGTATAAGATGGTTTCCAAGGAGATCAAGGCCTATCTCCGGGGCGAATATGGCAAGGCACCCGGACAGGTGGATGAGGAACTCCGGCAGAAGGTGCTGGGGGACGAGGCGCCTGTCACCTGCCGCTATGCCGATCTGCTGGAGCCCGCCTTTGAAAAATATCGGGCAGAGATCGGCGAGCTTGCCCGGTGCGATGAGGATGTGCTCAGCTATGCCGCCTTCCCCCAGGTAGCGGAGCAGTTTCTGGAGAAGCGGAAGGCCCGGGAGGAACAGGTCGTCCGCTATACCATCACGGAGGTGTAAGCCATGGCGGATATGGTCAATATCAGTCTGGGCAACGCGCTGATTACGGCCCTGCTGGGCTATGCCGTGGTGTTTGTGGGACTGGTGGCGCTGATGTGGGTGATCCAGCTCACCGGCAAAATCATGACCGGAAAGAAAAAGCCCGCGCCCGCAGCCGAGGCACCGGCACCTGCCCCCGCTCCCGCACCGGAGGAGCCCAAGGAGAAGGCACCCGGCACGGCAGGCCAGCTGAAGCTTTACGATACCGATCCCAGAGACGCGGCCATGGTGATGGCGGTTGTGGCGGAAACGCTGCACAAGCCGCTGAACGAGCTGCGGTTCATTTCGATTCAGGAGGTCAAGGAAGATGAAGTACAAGGTAACGCTGAATAATAAAACCTATGAGGTAGAGGTGGAACAGGGTCAGGCCATGATTCTGGATGAATATGAGGCTTATGCCCCCGCCGCTCCCGCATCCGCCGCGGCTCCTGCCGCTCCGGCCCCCGCGGCACCCGCTGCCGCCCCCGCTCCTGCCGCCGTTCCCCAGAATGTGGCGGTGGGCGAGGTCATCAAATCTCCCATGCCCGGCAACATTCTGAAAATCCCCGTCTCTCTGGGCCAGAAGGTGGAAGAGGGCGAAGTGGTCGTCCTGCTGGAGGCCATGAAGATGGAAAACGAGATTGTAGCCACAAAGGCGGGAACGGTGGTGCAGATCCTCACTACCAAGGGCGCTGTGGTGGAGACCAACACGCCTCTGGTCGTCATCGGATAAGGAGGAGCATATGGATGTATTGGGCACCCTTCTGAAGCTTTGGAACGAATCCGGCTTCGCCGCCTTCTTCATGGATGGCGGATGGAAGAACCTGGTCATGATTATCATCGCCTTCGTGCTTCTCTATCTGGGTATCGTCAAGAAGTTTGAGCCCCTCCTGTTGTGCGGCATCGCCTTTGGCTGTCTGCTGAGCAACCTGAGCTACTTCGTGGCGGTGGGCGGTGAGAATGCCATGTACCATCCCGAGCTGTGGGCGGACTTTCTGGATCAGGCAAGTCCCTATTATCACAGCTATGGGCACATATTATCCAACGCCGGACTGCTGGATGTATTTTACATCGGCGTCAAGGCCGGCGTGTATCCCTCTTTGATTTTTATGGGCGTGGGTGCCATGACGGACTTTGGCCCCATGATCGCCAACCCCAAGAGTATGCTCATGGGCGCGTCGGCTCAGCTGGGCGTGTTTGCGGCCTTTGTGGGCGCTGTGCTGCTGGGCTTTACCGGCCCGCAGGCAGCCTCCATCGGTATCATCGGCGGTGCGGACGGCCCCACGGCCATCTATCTCACCACCAAGCTTGCCCCGGAGCTGCTGGGCCCCATTGCCATTGCGGCCTATTCCTATATGGCACTGATTCCCCTGATCCAGCCCCCGCTGATGAAGCTGTTCACCACGGAGGAAATGCGCAAAGTGAAGATGGAGCAGACCCGTGAAGTCTCCAAGACGGAAAAGATCATCTTCCCCATGGTGGTTTCCACCTTCGTGATTCTGCTGCTGCCCTCCACTGCGCCGCTGATCGGCTGCCTGATGCTGGGCAACCTGTTCCGGGAATGCGGCGTCACCGACCGTCTCTCCGACACCTCCCAGAATGCCCTGATGAACATCATCACCATCTTCCTGTCCACCTCTGTAGGCGCCACCATGAGCGGCGAAAACTTCCTCAGTCTGGACACCATCAAGATCATTCTGCTGGGTCTGGTGGCCTTTGGCATTTCCACCATCGGCGGACTGCTGGGCGGCGTTGTGATGTATTACGCCTCCGGCAAGAAGATCAATCCCCTCATCGGTTCTGCCGGTGTGTCGGCGGTTCCCATGGCA
>CAZIPA010000014.1:0-47506 GCA_964541085.1 uncultured Oscillospiraceae bacterium
ATTGGTGCCGTCGCCCAGCCGGGTGAGATAAAACTGGCTGTCCAGCGATCCGTTGTAGTCGGCATAATCCTCCGGCCAGCCAAAGGTATCCTCTGCCGTGCCGAAGGGCTCTCCGGCGTCATAGCCCCACACTGCCTTGGCCACCGCATAGGAGGCAGGCTCGCCGGAAAGCACCTGATAGCCGTGAACCTCCGTAATGCCCAGCCCCAGCACCGACATATCAATGTAGATGGAGGCGCTGCCCTTGACCGCGCCCAGCTCGGTGCGCTGGCCGGGAAGATGCAGGGTCACTTCGCCGTAATTGCCAAAGTCATCCTCGCCGGTGACCACCAGAATATGCTCGTTTTCGTCCCCCACCTCCGGATTTTTCGGAATGAGGGTATATTGCTGCACATAGCCCGCAGAGCCGCTGCACCGGACAGGCTCACCGTCCAGCGTCACCGTCTGACCGTTGGCCAGAATGCGGCTGATGAGGGTGCCGTCGGCAGTTTCGCTCCAGGCCTCTACCGTCAGCGTCAGCTCGGTTTCGTTGGTGACGGTCTGGCCGTCGGTGACATTCAGCCGCAGCTGCACCACGCCCTCGCCCCGATGCTTCAGGGGCAGGTTTACGGAAAAGCTGTACCGCTGGCCGGAGGCACTTTCTGCCGTCACAAGGAAGGTATTTTCGCCGGTGGAGCCGTCACTGTTGGTGAGCAGCACCGCACTGCCGGACAGGCTTTCTCCCCCGCTGCCCAGCGAAACCGTTCTGCCGCTGCCCGATTGATAGCATTCGGCAGACACAATGGACACGGCATCCGCTCCGTCTCCCCCCAGCAGGGTGAAGGTAAAGGGCAGGGTATTGTCCGACAGCTCGTCATCATACAGCGGCTCCTCCGTGCGGCTGCGTCCGTTTTCACACAGCACCCTGCGGGTCTCGCCTTTTTTCAGGGTATATTCCATTTGCAGACGCACCTGTCCGCTGCATCGCAGAATCACCGTAAAGGTCACGGTGCGGAGACTGTCCCCAGCCTGAAGATACCGGGCCTGCACGGTAAAGGTGCATTTTTCTCCGGAAGCGCCCTCGGGGATGGTCAGCTTTACCTGTCCGTCCGGATGGGAAAGGGTTCGGCTGCCGCCGGAGTCCGTATACTGCACGGAGGTGATGGTGGCCTGCGGCGCGCTGCCGCCGGTGAGGGCCAGCTGATATTCCAGCGTATTCTGCCGCAGCTCACCCAGCTGCATACTGTCCGAGGCTCTCCCCTCCGGCTGGCACACCAGCGTCTGGGGCTCCACACCGTTTTTCAGCCAGGTGAAGGACAGCTGCAAATCCAGCGTCTGCTTCCAGGTGAGCACAAAGGTAAACTCCAGTTCCTGCCACACACCGCCGTTGTTCACCTCTGCCAGCGCAGTGACGGTATAAACCGCCTCTTCTTCTCCTTCGGCACATTGCAGGGGCAGCACACCGCCCCGGGTGCGCAGCTGTCCCGCCTCTCCGTGGGATGCCGAATAGGTGACCTCCAGCAGCTCTGCCTGATCGGCGCTGTCGCCCAGCAGGAAGAAATCATATTCCAGCAGACCATCCTCCAGCCGGTCACTTTCCACGGTTTTCCGGGCGGTGCGGCCGGGCATACAGGTGGCTGCGGCTTCTCCGCCGGAGGCCAGCTGCCAGTTCATTTCCAGCTCCAGATCCAGTCCGTCCTCATACACCAGCACAATGCGGAAGGTGACAAGCTGCTCCAGCTGAGTACCGTTGCTGAGCACCTGCACATAACGGGCCTGCGCCCGGATATCATATTCCGTCCTGCCGCCCCGAGGTGTCAGGGCCAGCTCCAGCTCTCCCCGCCGGGAAAGGCTTTCCGTGCCCTCCGCCGTGGTCAGCGTCAGCTCGGTCAGCTCGGCCTGAGAAGCATCCTCTCCGGTCAGCTCCAGCCGATAGCGCAGCACGCCCTCCGGCAGCTGGGTGGTGAGGATCGTCTGGGTAACGGCGCTGCCGCCGGGACAGAGAATCCCCTTTTCCTCCCGGCCATATTTGTACCAGTACAGCACCAGACCCAGATCCACATCACCGGGCAAAGTATCTTCGCCGCCGGGCTGGGTTTCGCTGCCGGGGTCTCCCTCCGTGCCGGAGGTTTCGCCGTCACCGGGCAGCGGTTCTCCCTCGCCGGGGTCGTCGGGCTGTGTATTGCCCTCCGGGTCAGGCGTTTCCGGCGTTCCGGGCTGAGGCTCCGGCGGTGTTTCCGGCGTGTCCGGCGGCTGGGGCCGGTCGGGCTCCTCCGGCGGTTCTGGCTCCTCCGGTGTATCCGGGGTGTCGGGATCGTCCGGCTCCTCCGGCGGGGTGTCCGTCTGCTCCTGTCCGCTCTGGCCCTGCTGAGAAGGGTCGCTGTCCTCCGGCGTACCGGAGGCCGTTTCCTCCCGCAGGCCGCTTTCCTCATCCCCCAGACTGAGGGTGCGGATGGCGGAAATATTGTCCTCCCGGATGGGATTTTCCGGGACTGCCGCCCGGGATTGCAGTGCCGGGACGATGAGACACAAAACCAGCGCTGCCGCCAGTGCAAAACTGGCGGCTGTACGGGCCCATTTTTTCCATTGCTGCTTGTTCATGAAGTGTTCCCCCTGTGTCAAAAAAGCACAAACCATGGCGTTTTTCCCGCATCGGAGAAGCTTCCCCTCTGACGCCGGAAAAGCCCCACGGCACCCGCACCCCAAAGCGGGGTGCGGACCGTGCAGGCTATCTGGATTGGAAGATTATTTTGCGATATTCTGGCTGTAGCGCATGAACACGGTGGCAACCTCCGCACGGCTTGCCGTGGCAATGGGTGCCAGCAGATTGCCCGAGCGTCCCTGGAGGATTCCGGCTGCGTAAGCCCACTGCATGGCCTCCTGTGCAAAGGGGCTGACGGTGCTGGCATCGGCAAAGCTGCTGACGCTCTGAAGTGCCGCCACAGGATAGCCCTTGTAGGAGGTGAAGCGGTAGAGGATGGTTGCGATCTGTTCCCGGGTCACGGGGTCATTGGGAGAGAAGGTCGTCGTGGAGGTTCCCTTGACAATGCCGTTTTCCGTTGCCCAGATAACTGCCTTGCCATACCAGCTGTTCACCACCACATCGGTAAAGCCGGTAGTGCTGCCGCAGGCGGGAGAACCCTCCATGCGATAGAGCACCGTCACCAGCATGGCACGGGTCATGTTGTCACCCGGCGCAAACAGCGTGTCGGAGGTGCCCTTCATCAGTCCCTCAGACACCACAAAGTCCACGGCGCTGTGATGCCACTGGGTGGGGATGATGTCCTGATACTTGCGGCTGGGGCATTCCGCGCCGCCGGTGCAGGGTGCGCCGGGAACGGTCGGGTCTGTGGGCAGGGGCTGAGAGGGCTGAGAGGGCTCGGGCTGGATCGTGCCGCCCGGCGTTGTCCAGACGGCATAGAGCGTTACCACGCCGTCTGCCTCCTTCGTCAGGTTCAGCACATATTCCCGATCCTCATAGACCACGCGGCCATCCTTCCGCAGTGCCCAGCCGTCAAAGATGAGACTGCCGTTGGTAAAATCGCAGGGGCGCAGCGCCTGCTTTTCGTCATAGGTAAAGGTCTGATCCCGCATACTGCCCTCGCCGCCGTTGGCGTGGAAGCGCACGGTATAGCGGTTGGCCTCCCAGCCGGCATAAAGGGTCAGATTCTGCCGCACGGCGGTGGCAAAGTCCCAGGCTTCCCGGCAGTTTTTATCGCTGTACCAGCCGGTGAAGGTGTAGCCGTCCCGGGTGGGGGCCTTGGGCTCGGTGGCCTTCTGACCGTAGGGGACTTCCTGCGCGCTGACGGCGCTGCCGCCGTTGGAATCAAAGGTGACGGTGCAGTTTTCCCTGCCGCCGATGATGACGGTGAGGTTTTCCGTGGTCACGGCAAAGGCGCTGCCGTCTCCCCCATAGGCCTTGGCCTCGGTGCTTTCCACCATGCCGGAGCCCTGCGTGCCGATGACCTTCAGCTGAAAGCTGCCCACCAGCTGTGTGGGGGCATAGGTGGTCATCATGTCGTTCATATAGACCCGGTCGCCCGCCAGCTTGTGCATCAGCTGGCCGCTGCCGTGCTGCACCTGAATGGAATCCTCCAGCAGCTGGAAGAAGGCTTCGTTATACTTGATTTCGTTCTGAATGGCGTTGAGGAAATAGCTTTCCTGTGTATCCCGCAGAACGGTGTATGTCACTGTGATAATATCGCCGGTTTTGGCGTAAATTTCCGTTTCCCCGTCCGACGACAGCCGGTAGGTGAGGCCCTCCGCCGCCGCAGCGGGCAGAAGCAGGCCGGTACACAGCAGCGCCGCAGTCAGCAGCAGCGCGATGATTTTTTTCATAGCAGAACCTCTTTTCTACTGTTCAGTTGGAGCCGCCGGACGGTTTCCCGCCCCGCCGGCGGCCTTGGCGGGCGGGGCGGAGGGTTTTGTCTCAGATCTGGGCCAGAACGGCGTTCGGATCGGTGACATCCACCCGGTGATCTCCGTTCACATCGGCACGGAGGTACTTTTCCATATGCTGGGCAATGGGATAGTCGGCGGTGATGTTGTACAGATTGTAGACAGCCTGAGCATCATTCACATCCACGCTGCCGGTGATGTTCACATCGCAGCTGCCGGCGGGAACGGTTCCCCGGGCCTGTGCGGCGGCGGTGAGCAGAGCCTTCACATCGGCCTCGGTGGTCTTGCCCTCCACCAGCCAGGCAAAGGCAGTGTCGCCATAGGCGGGAGTCTTGTACATGGCAGAGCCGTCATAGGCGTAAGCGGCGGCGTTGCCCTTCACCACAATCAGCGTATAACCGGCCACATAGTCCTCATACAGCTCCACGGTGACGCCCTTGATGGCCCGGGAGACAGCAGTGACGATATCGCCCTTGATGGTGCTGCCGGGGATGGTAAAGGTGCCGTCGGTGTTGACGGTAGCCTTCAGCGTGCTGCCGTTCACGGTGTAGGAGACTTCATAATCATAGTTGTCGCCGTCAAAGCCAGCGATGGAGCCCACATAATCCACGCCGTAGGTGGCCGTGGCAGCGCCCTCGGTGCCGTTGTGGGTGACAGTGTAATTCTTGGGGGTATAGGCGGCCTGATAGGTCACGGCGGCGGTCACTTCCCGGCGGAGAATGTCGGCCTGCTGATACAGCTGGCTGCCGTCCTGCCAACCGGCAAAGTCATGCCAGTCCACAGCGGGGGCTGCGGGAACCTCGGAAACGGCTTCGCCATAATTGACCAGCTCACGCTTCAGCTCGCCGCCGTCCCTGTTCAGGAAAATCACGGGGAACTTGGGGACGATTTTCACGGTGCAGTTTTCCGTGTTGGCATCGGGAACATCCTGCGCCATGGCATTGTTCCGGTTGTCCACCTTGGCAGAGGTCAGGGTGAAATCGCCGGAGGCAGGCTCGGTCACATCGGCAGAGGTAAAGGTCAGGGCGGTGAGGGCAGAGCCGCTTTCCCGGTCAGCGCCCACATTGATGATCTTGACGGTGCCGTTGTCCTCCGTCACCTTCAGGGTCTCGCCGGTCACGGCAGAC
Organism: uncultured Oscillospiraceae bacterium; assembly: GCA_964541085.1. GTDB lineage: Bacteria > Bacillota > Clostridia > Oscillospirales > Butyricicoccaceae > UBA4644. The sequence goes on from CAZIPA010000014.1 coordinate 5,505, forward strand.
ACATAGGTGAACAGAGAAGTGTCATAGGTCAGGGTCAGGTCAGCGGAATTGTAGGAAGCGCCGTTTTCACCGGTGATGTTCACGGCAACCTTCAGCTCCTCGCCGCAGCCAACCTCGGTATGATTGGGAGCCAGCGTCACGGTATAGGCCAGCGGGGCCCGCTGGGCCACGGGAATCTCCACAGGGGCTTCGGGCTGGGTAACACTGGGTGTCAGATTGGTGGCGTTTCCGTCTTCATCAAAGCTGTACATTTCCCACAGAATGGGCTTGACCCAGGCGTTCTTGGCCTCGGTAAGGGACTTGGCCTTCAGGGTGACGGTGAAGACGGTATTGTTCTCCCGGATGGCAGTCACAGGATCGCCGTCGCTGGTCTTGATATAGCCCACATAGCCATAGCTCAGACCGTCCACCACGCCCGCAGGGCGGGGAGCCTCGTCGTCGCTGCCGCCGGGCACATAGTCCTCATTGGTAATATAGCTGCCGTCGGCGATGTAGGGGACGCTTACACCCTCCACCACTTCATAGCTGTAGCCGATGTTCACCAGCTCCAGCGCATCCCGGTCATAATCCACCAGGAAGGTGAAACCCTGGAAGGGAAGGAAGTCGTTGTAATGCACCTTCAGGGTGACGGTTGCGCCCTCGGTCAGCGGTTCGCCGTCAAAGCCGTCCACCACAATGGCGGGTGTGCCCTCGGCGAAGGCGGTGATGGCCATTGCGCTCAGAGCTACCAGCAGCGCCAGCAGCAGAGCGGAGGCCCGTTTGATCTGTTTCATGTTTTGCAGAGCTCCTTTCTGTTGTTCAGTTCGGATAATTTTTCAACGCTGCCAGCCCATCGGGGACGCGGCTTCCCGCGCCCCGACAGACCGGAGCAAGATTGCCGTTACAATGCTCAGTTCTGCTTTGCCACACGCTGCTGGAGCAGCAGCACATCCTGCAGACTGATGGTGCCGTCACCGTTCAGGTCAGCGGCTGCCACATTCAGCTTGTCCGCGCCCACACGCTTTGCCACATACTGCTGCAGCAGCAGCACATCCAGCAGGCTCAGAACACCGTCGCCGTTCACATCGCCCGTACCCGGATCGGCCACACGGACACGGATACCGCCGGCGCAGGACACGATATCGCCGGAATTCTCCTCGCCCAGCTGACCGGCCACGGCGAAGATATAGGTCTTGCCGGCCTTCAGATTCAGGGCAGACAGATCGGCGGTGAGATTGCCGCTTTCATCGGTAGTGCCCACATAGGTCCACCGGGTCACATCGCCGCCGGGCAGATCATCCGCCGCAGCGCAATAGACCTTGATTTCGTCGGTAGCCACAAAGTGTGCCGTTCCGCCGCCGCCCATCATGTCGTTCCAGGAACGGTACAGGGTGAGCTCCAGAGATTCCTGACCGATTTCCACGCCGGTTTCCACGACGGTGGCATCGTCAGCCAGACCCAGATGGAGATAACCGGCCTTGCTGTCGCCGAAGAAGCTCCAGCTGGTGTACATGGACAGAGTGACGATATCGCCATCCTCCAGCAGAATCTGATCGGCGGTAGAGCCCCAGCCCTCGCTTGCCAGCGGGTAAGCATAGTTCTGATAATAGATCAGGTTCAGGTCATGGCCCCAGAACTCCTGCATGAAGAAGGATCCGGGAGAGCCGCTGATGCTCAGCACCTCGGTGCCCAGCAGATTCGCGTCATACAGATAGCCCTTGCCGGCCTCCGCAGGCTCCAGACCGCAGTAGTCCAGCTCCAGCGCGTAAATGTACAGATGCAGCAGCGTGACCTTGCCAAAGGCATAGGCAGCGGTGCCGGGTGTCAGGCTGGAGCCGGGCAGACCGGGATTGTCCGGATTTTCGCCATAGGTCTCGGATACGAAGTAGAAGTCCTCCAGACCGTACAGTGCCAGATCGAAATAGGGCACGGTATATTCCTTCATGGCCACGGCTTCGCCGCTGCCGCCGTTTTCGCCGGTGCCGTTATCGCCCACCACAAACTGATCGTCGTCGGTGACAGAGAAATATGCGGTAACCGTGGGCTGGGGGCAGATGATCACAGGCTGCTGGCCGCAGTGGACCTTCCAGCTGTTTTCGCCGATGGTCAGGGTCGCTTCGCAGAAATAGAAGCGCATGGAGGTTTCTTCGCCGGTGTCGGGGGTAAAGGTGCTGTCATTTGCGCCCTCCACCGCAATGGCGCTGCTGTAGGAATCCTCCTCCAGCGAATAATACCACTGATAGGACAGCGTACCGTTGGGATAATTGCTGGTGGCGTTGACAGACAGGGCTTCCGCCGTGCCGTTCACAGGATACCAGGTGACCGGCTCATCAAAGCCGCCTGCAATACTGATCTTCAGGCCAACGCTGTAAAGCTTTGCGCCGCAGTCATCGCACAGGCCGTTCTTGTCCAGATCGACGCAGGCAGTGGTGACGGTATCCGTCACGGCACCGCAATAGGCGCAGACAACGGTGGTCTGATGCTTGATGCCCAGCTGATCGGGCAGCTGCTCATAGCGGATTTCCTTTTCGCCCTTGTGGGTGAAGCAGTAGCGCAGCTCCTTCAGGCCATAGTTGGCGCTGTCAAAGCCATAGGTGTAGACGATCTGGCCCTTTTCGGCATCATAGGTGACATAATCACTCACATCCCGGGTCAGGCCGTTCTTCATGGTCACAAAGATGCTGCCCTGGGTAACCGTCAGCTTATTGGTGGCGCTGTCATAGGTATATTCCAGATCCTCGGTGACGCCCAGAGACACCAGCTTGGAGGAAATGGCCATCACATAGCAGGAGTCGTTCTTGTAATAGATCGTACCGTAGCTGTCTGCGATGGTAGAGCAGATGCAGTACTGATTCAGGGGGCTGACGGGGGTAAAGACCTCGCTGTAGCCTTCGCCGGTGGTGGCGATGGGTGCGGTCTGGCCGGGAGCATCCTTCAGCACGGAGATGCCGCCGGGGGTCATGTTATAGGGCAGATAGATATAAACGGAATCGTCCTCATCGGTAACATAGCCCACGCTGACCATGGCAGAGGTCTGGGGATAGCCCAGAATGTCATAGACATAGGCCTGGGTCATTTCGCCGTCTTCTTCCAGAGAATAGACCGCAATGCCGTGGCCGGAGCTTGCGCCAAACTGAGAGGTTCCCGCAACGCCGATGTAAATGCGTCCGTTATAAACGGAAGGCGTACAGGTGGACATGGCATATTCATTGCCCTTGGAGTCCTGGATCACGGTGATGTGCGTGTCAGAAATCTCGCCGGTCTCCCAGTCGATCTTCGCATTGCACAGAACGCCGCCCTTGGAGGTGAAGAACACCCGGTCAGACTGGGGATCATGGGACACATTGGAGCGGATATCGCCGCGAATGCCGTCCCAGCTGTCCACCAGCTTGCCGGTGGCAGCCTCAAACACCAGCAGACTGGCGCTTTCGGTTTTGGAGCCGCTGACGCCGTCATCGGTACCCACGACCACATATTTGCCGTTTTCGCTGACATAGGCACCGGCCCAGTAGAAGCCGCCCGCACGGCAATAGGTCCAGCTGGCCAGCTTGGCTTCCGTGGTTTCATCGGGATTTTCATCGGTGACGCTGATGCAGGCAAAGTTGGCATCCTTGGTTTCGCTGTTCCAGAAGCCTGCGTAAATATAACCATCCTGATAGGTGATGGGGCAGTTGGGCTGGCCGCCCAGCTTGTCGGTATACACCCACAGAGACTCCAGCGTTTCCGCATTAAAGGCCTGAATGCGTCCGCCGGACAGGCCCACAAAGATCATGCCCTCGGCATAGGTGGCGGGAACGATGGAATAGCTGGATTTTTCAACCATGGTGTTTTCAGCCACCACTTTGCCGGTATTCTTGTCCAGCTTTTTGATGGTATTGCTCACATAGGTGACGATGCAGTCGTCCACCAGAATGGGAGAACCGGGAGCGGCAGCCCAGCCGGTGCCGTACTTGACGGCCCACAGCAGCTCGGCATCCTCGGGATCATAGGGGGTCTTTGCCTCGGTAATGCCCAGATGATTGCTGCCGTTGCGGAAGTTGGGCCACTCGGCAGGAATGTCGGTGTTCAGGTCGGCGTTTTCTTCCGCTGCCTCCAGCGTAAACACCAGATCCTCCATGTCATTTCCAGCGGTGAAGGTCATTTCCTGACCTACATAGCCGCTTGCCGTGACCGTGCAGGTGTATTCATAACCTTCGACCATGGCGTAGCTGCCATCTTCGCCGGGAAGGATGCGCTCGCCGTAGCTGTCCACCAGACAAATCAGAGCATTCTCCGGTGTAGCCGTGATGCCAGTCATGCAGAATCCGTGCCGCTGGACAGTGACGGTATAGGTTTCGCTGTAGGTGCCATCGCTGACCGCAACGGTCACAACATTTTCACCCAGCTCCAGCGCAATTTCGCCGGATTCGCTGCCATTATAGGTGACAGTATAGTCTTCCTTGTAAGGCTCGGCCTGAATAACAATGGTTTCTGCGGTTGTGTCCACCGTGTAAGCTTTGGTGTTGGCATCAAAGCTCTTGTCCATGTGGCCGGCATCTACCGTAAGAGCACTCAGCTCGGGCGTTCTGACGGTTTTCACCGTGTAGGTCTGGGTGTCTTCTCCCACACCTGCCGTAACTGTCGCCGTGTTGGTTTTCCCGTCTCTTCCGAAATTCGCCATGTAGCTGCCGAAACCGGCCTTCACGGTTTCGGATTTCGCCGTGTTATTATACAGATTCGTCCAGGCAAGGGTCATCGTGGAACCCTCCGGAGCCGCATCCGACAGGCTGGCCCAGCAGTAAGCGTTTCCCACGCTCACCGGCAGCAGCAGCGTATAGGTGTGTGTAGCCGGATCAAAGGACGGGTTCAGTGTGTAAATCGTGCCTTTGGCAGCACTGCTGAGCTGTGTAAATTCCAGCGTGGCCAGATAGCCCGCATCCGCCTCCGCAGGGAACACATATCCGCACTGGTCGCACTTGCCGTCCCCGTCCGTGTCCGCACAGTCTTCGCTGGAAGCTTCGCCCTGCGCTTCGCCGCAATTGACACAGGTGACGGTGACAGTATGCGTGCCGTCCTCGTTGGAGACATAGGCATTCTCGGTTTCGGCATGGTCACAGATGCTCTCCTGCCACACAAGCACAGGGAAGCCATCGTTGACATTGCCGACATCCTTCTTAAAGGCGCTGCCCAGCGTGGCTGCCAGCTCCTTCAGCTCGTCATCGGTGATGACCTGAGCAGAGGCCGCAGAGGCATCATTGGTTCCAAAGGCGGGTTCGCTGGTGACATAGCAGTTGATGACCTTATAGGTATCGCCGCCATTATTGCGGCCCACCAGTGTGCCGTTATACGAATAGCCCTCCTTTCCTGCGTTGCACACCCATCCGGTGCTGTAGCAGTTTTCCACGGTGCAGGCATCGCCTGCGCCATAGGCGTAGAACATCCAGCCCACGATGCCGCCCGCATACTCACCCGCATACTCATCACCAATGACCATGCCGGTATTGTAGCAGTTGGTGATTTCGCAGCTGTAAGTGCCGTACAGAGTATATCCGGCAATACCGCCGATGCGCTTGACGCCGGAAACGGCACCGCTGTTGTAGCAGCCGTCCGCAGTAAACACCCGGCCGCTGGTAATGCCGCCTACATAGTCGTTGGCGCTGTAGACGCTGCCTTCGTTGCCGCAGTTGGTGAAATGCACATCGTATGCATCGCCCACAATGCCGCCGGTGGCATTCGTTTTGCTGTCACTTACATCTTTGGCATTATTGACCTCGACCTTCGAGACAACGCCGCTGATGTCTGCATAGAGCGCACGGCCAACAATGCCGCCCACATAGGAGCCGCCCTGATTGGTGGCAGTATTCTTATCCCCCACTTCGACGGAGCCTTCCACCGTCAGGTCGCAGATCTCCGCACGGTTGGTGGCGCTTTTGCCTTCCACAGAGCCAAAGAGGCCGAGGTAGACTGTGTCGCTGTCGCTTTCCAGTTCGACATTGATGCTCAGGCCGGAGATGGTATAGCCATCGCCGTCAAAGCTGCCGGAGAAGGGATTGTTCTCCGTGCCGATGGGGGTCCATTCGCCGGTCAGCGTGATGTCGCCGGTAAGACGGCCCTTCAGCGCGCCGTTGCCGCCGTTGACCTCCTGCGCAAACCAGCGGAGAGCCTCTTCGCTGTCCAGCAGGTACACGCCGTCCTGTTCGGCGGGGGTGTAAGCCTCTTCCAGAGGCTCCTCCGTGTCAGCTTCCGCTTCCACCTGGGGTTCCACATCCACCTGTGCTTCCGCTTCTGTTTCCGCAAACGCAGAAACCGGGGCGAAGTTCAGCACCATGACTGCCGCCAGAAGCAGACTGATGATTCTTTTTTTCATGCTTGTTTCCTTCCTTTCGTGATGGTATCTATCACGCAATGCCCTGCTTGGCTTCCCCAGCGGCAATCTCCCGCTTGCGGCCCGGGAGACGAACCTCCGGCTATTCCAGTCAGCTCACGCTTGGAATCAAAGCATCCGCATTTCGTTACAATAATATAAAATGGAAATCCGAAAAGAAAACGCCGGTCAGAGCTGGATGCTGCGGCGAATCTCCTCCACCCGCACAGGCTTTCCCGCCTGAATCACCACCCGCAGTTCTCCGTAATCCATGCCCCGCAGAATGGCCAAAAGCTTCCGCTCCTGCTCTGTCAGGGTGACAGCAGGCGACTGTTCCTTTTCCATGCTCCCGATCCTTCCTTTCCCGCCCTTTCCGGCAAAAATAAAAGCTGCGGCGAAAAAATCGCCGCAGCCGTAGTGTTCTCTGCGTTCCTGCCCATTGCTCACAAAAACCGCAGGGCCATATGCCCGCAGTTCGGCTCACACATTCACCAAGTCTTCTGGCTCGCGCATTATGGGAAAGGCTCCCTGCGTCTGTGATTTTACCTTCTCACGCGATACCGCGCAATGGCCGACTTTCGTCGAAATCACAGCCTCATGCACATACAGCTAACGGATCCAAGCTCCGGATTCTCACCGGATTCCTTTTAACCTCCGCTGTTTCCATCGGAGGTCGATGATGCGATGTATGCAGTTGTAGGCGGAGGCGTTTGCCCCCTTGCCCAGCATTCAGTATAGCACGACCGCCTTTTCTTGTCCACCCCTTTCACAAAATATTTTTTTGCAGCAGCGCTGCGTCGCCGTGCGCTGTAAAAAAGCACTTTGCCCCACCGCTGGCATGGGCGGCAGGGCAGAGTGCAGTCAAAAAGAGAAAGGAGAGTGTTATGATTCCTGAATCAATTCCCGGAACAGGGGCAGGCTCCGGCGGATCATATCATAATCCACACAGGTGCTCAGGCGGAAATAGCCGGGACAGCCGAAATCATCTCCCGGCACCAGCAGCAGTCCCCGCTCCTTGGCCCGCTGAGAAAAGGCCTGTGCATCGCCGCCGGGGGCCTCTGCAAAGAGATAAAAGGCACCCTGGGGTCTGACGCAGCGATAGCCATATTCCGTCAGCGACTGATACAGCAGTCTGCGGTTCCGGTCATAGGTGTCCACATCGGGCCGCAGATCGGTACAGCGGGCAATCACCTGCTGCATCAGCGACGGCGCACACACATGACCCTGCACCCGGGCCGCACCCATCACCGCCGCCATCAGCTGACGGTTGTCCGTTACCCAGGAGGGGATGCAGATATAGCCGATGCGCTCGCCGGGCATGGACAGGGATTTGGAATAGGAATAGCAGAGAATCGTATCATCGTAAATCTCCGGCACAAAGGGGACCTCCGTCCCGTCATAGGCCAGCTCCCGATAGGGCTCGTCAGAGATGAGATAGATGGGGTGGCCCGACTCCCGGCTCTTGCGGGTTAGCATTTCCGCCAGCTGCTCCAGCGTCTCCCGGCTGTAGATCACGCCGGAGGGATTGTTGGGAGAATTGATGATGACCGCCTGGGTATGCTCGTTGATGCGTTCCTCCAGCGCCGCCATGGGAATCTGAAACTCCGGCACATCCGGCGGGGTCAGCACAAATTTCGAGCCGGCCCCCTCCACAAAGACGGCATATTCCGGGAAACAGGGGGCGATGGCCACAATCTCCGAGCCCTCTACCCGCAGTGCGGAAAATACTGCCGTCAGCGCCGGGGCTGCACCGCAGGTGAAAAACAGGTCCTCCGGAAAAATCTCCCGTCCGGTGCGGGCGGTGATATCGTCTGCCACCCGTTTTCTGGCCTCCACCGCGCCGGAGGCAGGGGTATAGCTATGCAGCGCCACCGGGTCGTTGTCTGCCAGCGCCGCCAGCTGCTCTGCCACCTGTCCGGGCGCCGGTACGGAGGGATTGCCCAGGGAATAATCATAGACATTTTCCGGGCCGATTTTCCGGGCCAGCTCCAGCCCATATTCAAACAGTTCCCGGATGCAGGAGCGCTTTGCGCCCAGCTGATACATTTCCTGTGATACCATAAGAAAACCGTGTCCTTTCTGAAAATGAGATGGTTCAGCGGCAGCTCCGCCGCCAGATCTTCTGCTCCTCCGCCGCCCGGATCAGCTCCTCCCGGAAATCCGGATGGGCGATGGATACCAGTGCCTCTGCCCGCTGCCAGGTGGAAAGGCCCGCCAGATTGACGCAGCCATATTCCGTCACCAGATAAAACGCCTGACTGCGGGGTGCGGAAATGATATCCCCCCGGAAGGCGGGCACAATGCGGGAATGGCGCACGCCCGCCTTGTCCATATAAGAAGAGGTCATGCAGATAAACGCCTTTCCGCCGGGGGACATGGCCGCGCCGGTGAGAAAGTCCAGCTGGCCGCCGGTGCCGCTGATCTGCCGTGTGCCGGAGCTTTCCGAGCTGATCTGGCCGTAAAGATCCACCGCCACACAGTTGTTGATGGAGATCATATTTTCAATGCTGCCGATGGTAGTCAGGGCGTTTACATATTCCAGCGGCCCCGCCGTGACGGCAGGATTGCAGTCTACCCAGTCGTACAGCTGCTGAGTGCCGAACACCATGCCTGTCATGCCCTTGCCGGGATGGAGGCGCATATGGCGGTTGGTGAGCTTGCCCGCCTGAAACAGCTGATAATAGGCATCGCCGCACAGCTCGGTGTGCATTCCGAAATCCTTCAGATCAGACTGGGCCAGCAGTGCCCCCACCACATTGGGCAGAGAGCCGATGCCCAGCTGCAGGGCTGCGCCGGAGGGAATCTCCGGCACCAGCAGGTTGGCAATGGCGATCTCCTCCGGAGAGGGCTGGGCCAGCGGGAACTGGGGCAGGGGCGGATGCTCGCCCTCCACCACAAAGTCCACCTCGTCAATGTGGATCACCTCGTCAAAGCCGCCCAGAATCCGGGGCAGACGCTCATTGACCTCCAGAATCACAATGTCCGCCCGATCCAGAATCTGCTTTGCCACGCCGGTGGCGCAGGAAAGGTTGAAATAGCCGTGGCGATCCATGGCTGTGACGCTCATCATGGCCACATTCACCGTTAGAAAATTGCGGTAATACCAGGTGTTGTTCCGGAACACCATGGGGATAAAGCTGCACAGGCCCCGGTCGCTGAGCTTGCGCTCATAGGCGGAAAAATGCCAGCTGTTATAGCAGAAATGCTCTCTTGTGGGGTCACATTCCACCGTCTCCAGCGGCCCGAACATGAGATTGCCCCGCAGCTTGACATCCGTCAGCTCGTCCCGCCGCCTGGCCAGCGCCCGATCCAGCAGCACGGGAAAGCCCACATTGGAGGTATAGTCCACCCAGTCGCCGCTTTTTACCACCTGCACCGCCTGCTCCGGCGTGCGCAGCTTGGCCCGATAGGCGGCATATACATCATTCACAGGGATATCCTCCTTTTTATACCGCATCGTGTCCCGCACGGAAGGCCCGCAGATTCAGCTCCCGCAGCTTTGCCGGAACAGTCTCTGCCACAACGGCCTCCCAGTCGGTGATATCGTCCATACACAGCGCCTTGACCATGCTGCCGAACAGCACGATGTTGGCACATTTCCGGTTGCCCAGTCCAGCGGCGATTTCCTCCGCGTTGAGCACAAAGCAGCGATAATGCTGCTGCATGGCCTCCAGACAGCCCTGAGGATACTGGGCCAGTCCGGCTGCCGTGGTGGAGGAATCCATCTGATAGGCGTTGATGACCGCCACGCCGTCGGGCTTGAGATAGTCCGCATAGCGCACGGCCTCCATCTCTTCAAAGGCCACGATGATATCCGCCGCACCCTTGCCGATCACCGGCGACCAGACCTTTTCGCCCCAGTGTACCTGAGTGGAGACGCTGCCGCCCCGCTGGCTCATGCCGTGAACCTCGGACATTTTTACATCATACCCGGCCTTCATCAGACCGTTGACCAGAACCCTGGCCGTCAGGATGGCGCCCTGACCGCCCACGCCCACCAGAAGGGCACTTTTCTTTTCCATCATGGTCAGTTCTCCTTTCGGGAAATGGCCCCCATGGGGCAGACCTGTGCGCAGACCGTGCAGCCCACGCACTGCTTGGGATCAATGCAGGCTTTGCCCTCCCGGAGCATAACTGCGGGACAGCCCACCTGAAGACATTTTTTGCAGCCCACACAGGCATCCCGGTTGACGGTGCACTTTCCCGTATCGTGGGAAATGCGCTTGATGAGCAGACAGGGCCGCCGGGCGATAATGGCCGTGGGGCCTTCTGCCGCAAGGGCCTGAGACACCGCCGCCTCCATGGCCGCCAGATCCTGCGGATCCGCAATGAGCACCTGATAGCCCATGGCGGAAAGAATGTCCTCGATCTTCAGCCGCTGGGCGATCTCGCCCTCCAGTGTAAAGCCGGTGCCGGGATTGTCCTGATGACCGGTCATGCCGGTGATGGAATTGTCCAGCACCACGGGGATCAGATTGCCGCCGTTATATACGATCTCCGCCGCGCCGGTCATGCCGGAATGGAAGAAGGTGGAATCTCCCAGCACGCCGAAGACCTTTTTCTCCTTCTGGCCGGTGACGGCAAAAGCCTTTGCCATGCCCATGGCCACGGTAAAGCCGCCGCCCATGCAGACGCAGCTGTCCAGCGCGTTCAGCGGGGCCGCCGCACCCAGCGTATAGCAGCCGATATCTCCGGCCACCACCGCATCCCGATGGCGGGAGACGGTGTAGAAAAAGCCTCTGTGGGGACAGCCGGGACACAGTGCCGGCGGACGGGAAACAGCCTCCACGCCCAGCGCCGGGGCTTCGGGCTTTTCACCGAAAATGCGCTCCCGCAGCAGCTGGGGATTCAGCTCATACAGCTTGCCGGTGAAGATTTTTCCCATGCAGGGAATGCCTGCGGCACGAATCTGCTCCTCCATAAAGCCGTCCAGCTCTTCGATCACATACAGCTGCTTCACTTTGGCGGCAAAGCTGCGGATGAGCTCCATGGGCAGCGGATTGGTCAGGCCCAGCTTCAAAAAGGAGGTTCCCTCGGGAAAAGCCTCCCGGGCATAGGTATAGGCGATGGAGGCGGTGATGACGCCGATCTCCCCGCCCGCCAGCTCTTCCCGGTTCCAGGGGCAATCGTTGGCATAGTCCTCCAGCGCCTTCATATTCCGTTCCACCTTGCCGTGGTTCCGATAGGCGTTGGCAGGGGTGGACACAAACTTGGAAGCGTTGCGGACATAGGGCTGTACCGGCAGCTCCTGCCGCTCTCCCGCCGTCACCAGACTCTTGGAATGGGCCACACGGGTGGTGGTGCGCAGCAGCACCGGCACATCAAAGCGCTCGGAGATTTCAAAGGCCGCCTTTGTAAAATCCAGACAATCCTGCGAATCCGACGGCTCCAGCATGGCAAGCCTTGCCGCCCGGGCATAATGCCGGTTGTCCTGTTCGTTCTGAGAGGAATGCATACTGGGATCGTCGGCAGAGACGATGACAAAGCCGCCGCCCACGCCGTTGTAGGCCGCAGTGAAAATGGGGTCTGCCGCCACATTCACGCCCACATGCTTCATGGCGCAGAGGCTGCGCACGCCGGCAATGGACGCACCGTAGGCCACCTCGGCGGCTACCTTTTCGTTGGGGGCCCATTCGCAGTAAAGACTGTCCTTATACTGGGGCAGGGCTTCGAATACTTCCGTGCTGGGAGTGCCGGGATAGGCGGAGCAGACCTTTACGCCTGCCTCATACGCACCCCGGGCAATGGCTTCGTTGCCGGAAAGCAGAGAACGGTTCAATGACAGGACCACCTTTCTGAAAGTCTGATAATCATGCTGTTATATTCACTGATATGTTCAGTGATATTACAATTATACCGAACGCTTCGCCTCTTGTAAACCCGCCCCGAAAAAATCCGTCGATAATCGTCACATTTTGTCAAAAGACAAAAAGCAGGACGGCAAAGCAGCCGTCCCGCACAAAATATTCGTTTGTTTCAGTCCATCTGCCCAATGGCAATTTCTGCCAGCCGGGCCGGACTGTCCGCCAGAAAATCCGCGCCGGCCGCTGCCAGCTCCTCCCTGCCCCGAAAGCCCCAGACACAGCCCAGACCCTTCGCTCCGGCATTGTGGGCAAAGCGGATGTCCACATCGGAATCGCCGCAGTAGAGCACCTCCTCCGGCGCAAGACCCAGCTGCTCCGCCGCAAAACGGAAAATGTCAGGCTCGGGCTTGACGGGAAAGCGGCTCTGTTGACCGAACAGACCGTCCCACAGCGCCTCCGGCAGCAGACGCATCACCTGCTCTGCCTGCTCCTGGGGCTTGTTGGTAATCACCGCCAGCTTCAGTCCCCGGGCCCGCAGCGTCTCCAGCATGGAAACGATCCCTTCATAGGGTCTGGTTTGGACACAGCAGGCCGCCAGATATTCCCGGCTGTAATCCTGCCGCAGCGCCTCGGCCTCTCCCTGTCTGTCCTCCGGCAGACACCGGCGGGACAGCATCAGTGAGCCGTTGCCCACCTTGTACCGATAGTCCTCCACGGAAAAACCCGGCAGACCCCACTGCGCCAGCGCACGGTTCATCGCCGCCGCAATGTCCGCAAGGCTGTCCACCAGCGTTCCGTCCAGATCAAAAAATACGCCTCGAATCACGCCTGTTCCTCCTTTTCCCCTGCCGCACAGTCCTCCAGCATCCGGCAATACTGCTGCCGGACGCTCTCCGGGGCCAGAATGCGGCATTTTCCCCCAAAGCTGAACACCCAGGAGAAAAACTGCGGGCTCACTGCCGCCCGGATATGTACGGTAAAATGATTTTCGTCATAGGGCGACGGCATCACATCCTGTCCGAAACGGTCGGCGATCACACCGATCAGGCTGTTGTCCACCAGCAGCCGCAGAGATTGCTGCTCTCCGCTGAACATCCCGAACATGGCGGAAGCATAGCCGCCGGGATCCTGTGCCCGAAACAGCTCTCCCCCCTGCCGGGGCAGCTCCAACGCCTGCAGATCCAGCATTTTGTCCACCCGATAATGGCGCAGCTCGTTGCTCTGGGGATCGTAGGCCACCAGATAATAATTCTCCTTATCCCACAGCAGGGCCCAGGGGCTCACCTGATACCAGTTACCCTCCCGGCGCAGCCGCCGTACCAGTCTGCCGCCCTCCAGCGCCCACTCGAAATAGTGAAAGCGAATCTGGCGGCCCTCGTCGATGGCACCGTGAAGGGCATCCACCGTATAATAAATGCGCTCGTTTGCCGCCTTGACCCGATGGGTCACATAGACCTGCCGCTGGAGCTGGCGGGCCTGATGCACGGAGGTCAGACTTTCCAGCTTGCGAATAAGGCGGTCGGTTTTGTCCCGGGTGATAAAGCGGGAGGACTGGGCCGCATCCACCAGCAGCTTCAGCTCCGGCAGCTCAAACTGCCGGGAAGCCAGATAATAGCCCACGGTGCGCCCGTCCCGGCTTCTTTCGATATCCATGCCAAACAGACGCAGGGTTTCCAGATCGTCATACAGGCTCTTCCGATCCCGGCATTCCACCCCCTGCCCCTCCAGCAGCTCCATCAGCCGTGACAGGGAAAGGGGATGCTCTTCATCGGTCTGCTCCAGAAAAATGCGCTCCAGCGCCAGCAGCTTGCCCTTCTGTCCTGCGCTCCTTGCCATGCTTATGCCTCCGTTTCCTCCTGCTCATACAGGTTCAGCAGCTCTTCCTCCAGCGTCTCCCGGCTGTGATACAGCTCGCCCAGACGCACATAGTCACCGCCCTCGCATTCGGCCATTTCCGTCTCCAGCTCCTGAAGCCGTTCCTCAATGGCAGCGATCCGCCGGGCCCGCTCCCGTCTGCGCTTTTCCAGCTCACGGGAAGGGATGGCATCGCTTTTGCGGGCGGGCTTCTCCGGCGTCTTGCCCCGGGCCTGCTTTTCCCGCTCCCGCTGGGCCGCCTCTGCCTGCCGCTGCCGGGCACGGGTCTCCTGAAACTCCTGATAGCCTCCCTGAAAATCCGTGATCTTCCCGTCCTCCACCAGCCAGATCCGGGTGGCGAAGCGGTCGATAAAATAGCGGTCATGGGAGACAAACAGCAGCGTCTCGGAAAAATCGTCAATGGCATCCTCCACCCATTCCCGGGAGAGAATGTCCAGATGGTTGGTGGGCTCGTCCAGAAACAGCGTGTTGATTTTGTTGTACATAAAGAGACACAGCTTCAGCCGGGTCTTTTCGCCGCCGGACAGCACAGAGACGGTTTTGAACACCTCTTCGCCCCGGAAGGCAAAGGCCGCCAGGCGATCCCGGGCCTCCTGGGGAGTGCAGTTGGTTTCATACAGCAGGGTGTCCACCAGATTGCGCTCCGGATGGTCAAACTGTACCACCTGGGGCAGATAGCCGGAGGCCACGCCCACCCCTTCGTACACCATGCCGGACAGGGCGGGCAGCTGACCCAGCAGCGTGGTCAGCAGCGTGGTCTTGCCGCAGCCGTTGGGCCCCAGAATGGCAATGCGCTCTCCCCGATAGACCATGGCGGAAAAGTCCGCCACCAGCGGCGTCCCGTAGCCTGCGCTGAGATGCTCAATGGCAAACACATCCTCGCCGGACTGCTCCGCCAGATTGAACTGATTTTTCATTTTGCGCTCCTTGCGGATGGTCTGGATGCGCTCCATCCGGTCGATGCGCTTCTGCATGGAAAAGGCCCGCTTGTGCAGGGCATCATTGCCCATAAAGGCCCACAGATGCAGATTGCCCACGGCCTTTTCCAGCCGGGCGATCTCCTTGTCCTGGCGACGCTTTGCCGCCTCCAGCTGCCGGGCCAGCTCGTCCTTTTTCTCGGCAAAATAGCTGTAATTGCCCGGCCAGGAGATGATCTCTCCCTCCCGCAGCTCCAGCGTCCGTGAGGTCACATTGTCCAGAAAATACCGGTCATGGGAGACGATGAGCACTGTCCCCCGAAAGCTCTTCAGATATTCCTCCAGCCATTCGATGGAATCCATATCCAGATGGTTGGTGGGCTCGTCCAGCAGCAGCAGATCGGTGCCCGACAGCATCAGCCGGGCCAGATTCACCCGGGTCTTTTCGCCCCCGGACAGGCTCATAAAGGGCCGCTGCTGCATTTCCGGGTCAATGTGCAGACCGGCGCACATCCGGTCGTAGGGCACCTGGGTATCATAGCCGCCGCCCAGTTCATAGGCGGTTTGCAGCTTGCCGTAGCGCTCCAGATCCACCGGCTGTCCCGCGGCCATGGCCGCCTCCAGCGTCCGCATCTCCGCCGCCATATCCTCCAGCCAGCGAAAGGCCTGCTGCAAAACCTCCCGCACGGTAATGGCCGGATCGTACACCGGCAGCTGCTCCAGCAGACCCAGCCGGGCCCCCTTCGCAATGGACACCGTGCCGCCGTCATACTCCTCCTGCCCTGCCAGAATCTTCAGCAGGGTGGTCTTGCCGCAGCCGTTGGAGCCCACAATGCTGGCCCGCTCACCGGGCAGCAGGTCAAAGGAGAGCCCCTTCAGTACATGGTGCTCTCCGAAATATTTGTGCAATTGCTGTACACTGATTTCTGCCATAATCGTCTCTCTGTTTCCGTTTTTTACTGCTTCTCCGGTGGGGCAAACAGCGGCCAGCGGGGCCTGTGTTCCTCCGGCAGAAGAAAAATTGCCATCCATGCCAGCAGCACCGTTCCGGCCAGCGCGCCCTGCAAGGTGCCGAAGCTTCCCGTCAAAATGCGCAGACCCATCCGCCAGCCGGCCAGCATGGTCAGATAATAATTGCCGATATCCACCCACAGAATGGGTTTTTTCTGTCCCAGCGCCCCACGGTAGAAATAATAGATGCCCATCATGGTGCAAAAGGCATGGGTCACGGCCAGACAGCAGGCGCACAGAATGGCCGCCCGTCCCGCGCCCTGTCCCTGTCCCCAGACTGCCACCGCCGTCCCCAGCGGCCAGAAGGCCAGCTTGAAATGCTCCCAGGGACTTTCGGATACCGGCAGCAGCCAGCGCAGCCACCGGGGTCTGCCCAGCGGCGCATAGAGAAAATGCTGTATCGTGCCCGCCGCACAGGCGGCGCAAAAAAGGCTCCAGGCCACAGGCTCACCCTCCTTCCGCTTTTATATCTATGCGGAGGAGGGCCGTCCCGTGCCGGAATTGTCAATCTTTGGGCGGCTGCTGAGTCATTTCCCGCAGGGTCTGGGAAAGGGCATCGTCTGCTTCCGGCGCAGGAGCCTCTTCCTGCCGGCCCTCCGGCTGCGGCTGCGCCGGCACGGGGACAGACTGCGGCTGTGCCGCCGTTTCTGTCGGAGAAACGCAGCGCTTTTGCTTCCGCCCACGCTTTTTGCCGCAGGCTTCTCCCTCGGCGGTCAGCGGCTCCCGGGGACGCTCGTCCCCCAGAATGAAGTAATAGACCTCCCGCACCACGGTTTTGAACACCACCGCCACGGGGGTGGAGATGAGCATTCCTGCCGGGCCCCAGAGCTCACTGCACGCCAGCAGGGCAAACATCACGCCCAGCGGATGAATGTCCACCGCGTTGCTCTGCACCTTGGGGGCGACTACATTGCCCTCGATCTGCTGCACCACCAGCACAAAAATGCCCACGGTAATGGCCTGCCGCAGTCCGCCGGTAATCAGGGCGAACACCGCCGCCACCACACCGGCCGTCAGCGAGCCGAAATAGGGGATAAAGTCCAGAATGAAGGCGATGCCCGCAAACAGCAGCGCATAGCGCAGGCCGATGATGGAAAAGCCAATATAGGAGGCCACGGCCATGCCCAGCGACACCAGCACCTTGGAGCCCAGATACTTCCAGGTGTAATGGTTGGATTCCTCCACCACCCGGGAGGCTCTGCGCCGTACCCGCTCCGGCAGAAGATTCAGTCCGGCACGAATGAGCTTGCTGCCGTCCAGCATGAAATAGATGATGAGGATCATCACCACTACCACATCCACCACGCTGGAGGTGGCGTTCACCAGCCAGTTCAGCAGGGCCTGGGCGGCCCGCAGCAGGTAGGTGTCGCTCTTGCTCAGCAGTCCCGTGGCCCAGTCCAGAATGGGCTGGGGCAGATGCCAGGAGGCCAGCAGCTCATTGGCCCGGTCCAGCAGCTGGTCAAAGCTGCCCGCATAGGCCGTCAGGTCGTTGACAACGCCGCTGATCTGTCCCGCCAGATAGGGCACCAGCAATACCATGCCCCAGGCAAACAGACCCACCACCACCAGCGCCGTCACCGTCACGGCAATGCCCCGGGGCACACGGCCCCTGAAGGTCAGAAGCCGCACAATGGGGCTGAGCAGATAGGCGATAATGGCGGCGATGAAGAACAGCATGGTCACATCCCAGAAGCGCCACACCATAACCACCAGCGCCAGCAGCAGGATAATCAGCGCCAACAGGCGTGTATTTTTCATAAAAAGGGCCTCCTCCCACGGTTTCTGCCTTTCGGATTTTTTGGATTGACCTTTATTATATAATAAAAAGGGGTGTTTCTGCAATAGCATCCCACCCCTTCCCGGACAATTTTCAAAAAAACAAAAGATTTTTTCATTTGCCTCTTGATTTTTCAAAAGCTCTGTGCTATATTAGATGAGCACGATAAATGCGGCGTTAGCTCAGCTGGATAGAGTGTTTGGCTACGAACCAAAAGGTCGGGGGTTCGAATCCCTTACGCCGTACCAGAGAAGGAACTTTTGACAAGCAAAAGTTCCTTTTTTGTTTATCCAGGCCGCAGGCTTGGCATATCATCACGCCTCCGGCGTGTGAAATGCCTGCGGGCGTGGGTGGATTTATTTCATTTCACTTTCTGCGCCAACAAAAACCAAACCCGCAATCGCTGTGATTGCGGGTCTTTTCTTTCTTCTTACGCCGCCGGGCGGAGGGGATCCATATGCACCGGGGCGGGCGCGGCGGAGGTTCTCCGGGCGGGGACGGCGGCACGGCGCTTTCTGGGGAAGGTAAAGCGCAGGCCCAGCAGCAGCAGCGCCATGCACAGCGACCACAGCACCGTCAGCGCGGTCATGGAGATCAGATTGGCATCCGAAGCCATCGCCAGCAGCAGCAAGCCAAAGCCGCCTGCAAGTTCCATTCTCTGTCCATGCTTCTTCATACCCTTTTCCTCCGTTCATCAAACATTTGTTTGGTTTGTGACTCCAGTATAGCACAGGTGTTCGCAAAAAGCAAACGAATGTTCGTATACAACTCCACCAAAATTTCGGCACATCTGCTGTCGCAGATTGTCGAATGCTGACAAAGGCCGCAATTTTCCCTCCGGCGGTTGCCTTTTGCCCGGGGAATGTGGTATACTGAGATATCATTTTTTGGAGGTGCTTTCTATGCGTACAGGGATCATCACCGGAGCCTCCTCCGGCATGGGACGGGAATTTGTCCTGCAGGCGGCGGCCCGGGGCGATTTGGACGAGCTTTGGGTCATTGCCCGGCGGGCAGAGCGGCTGGAGCAGCTGCGGCAGGAGGTTTCCGTTCCTCTGACCATTCTTCCGCTGGATCTGATGCAGGAGGAAAGCTTTGCCCGCTATGAGGCGCTTCTGGCGGAAAAGCAGCCCCAGGTGACATTGCTCATCAACGCCAGCGGCTTTGGCAAGTTTGGCCGGTATGATGAGATTCCGTTGCGGGACAGTCTGGACATGATCGACCTGAACTGCAAGGCGCTGGTGCGCATGACCCAGCTCACCCTGCCCTATCTGGCCCGGGGTGCTCATGTGATTCAGGTGGACAGCCTTTCCGCCTTTCAGCCGGTGCCCTATCTGGGGGTGTACGGCGCTACCAAAGCCTTTGTGCTCAGCTATTCCCGCAGCCTGAACGCCGAGCTGGCACCCCGGGGCATTCACATGATGGCCTTCTGTCCCGGCTGGGTCAAGACGGAATTTTTCGATCATGCGGAGCAGACCTCCAAAACCGCCGTCACCTATTTTAACCAGCTGTTCACCGCCAGAGAGGTGGTGGCCTGTGCCCTGAAGGATTCTGCCCGGGGCAGAGATGTGTGTGTCCCCGGCTTCCGCATCAAGGCGCAGGTGCTGCTGACCAAGCTTTTGCCCCACCGTCTGGTGATCAAAATCTGGATGAAGCAGCAGAAGCACGCCTGATTTTCAAAAACAGAACCCCGGAGAGCGCTCTCCGGGGTATTTTTGTTGGCTTCTGATGCTTTTACGGTGCGATGGCGATGCGCCAGACCACGCTGGTGGACAGGCCATATTTCAGGGCGATCACGCCGTAGCACTCCTTTTCGGGATAATCGCCGTCAAAGGAGGTGAGGGTGTCCCGGCTGAGGGAATACACGCCCGGGACGAAGGACGCGGAAACACCCTTTTCCGCCAGCTCCTGCTTCATATTGGGATTGCCGTCGGATTCATACTGGAGGGAAAAGAGGAAATCCTTGTCGCTCCGCTCCTCCGCAAGCCAGCGGTCAATGGCAGAAACGGCCTGATACAGCTGGGCCATGGTCAGCTGACCGTTGAAGGAGGTGCTTTTTCCCTTTTCCAAGGAGACGGTGGGCGCACTGTCGCCGTCGCTCCATTCCGCCGTCAGTACCTGAGCATATTCATAATAGGTGTCGCTGCCGCTGCGGACAAAATCCGAAGTGTCCCGTCCGGAAAAATAGGTCACGGCGGCCTCCTTCAGATCCCGGCCGCGCACTTCAATCCGGGCGCTTTCGGGGTACATATCTCCGGCTTCCCAGCCCTCCGGAAGCCATGCCGTCGTTTCACCGGGCCGCAGCTTTGCCCCGCAGCCGGCAAGCAGCAGGAGCATCCCCGCCCCGCAGAGCAGCAGGGCAAGGACTTTTTGTGCTGAGCGTTTCATAAGGATCTCCTTTCTTTTTGTCACGGGCATTTGGTATTTTTTTCTATTGTACCAGATGCAGGCATTTCTGTCAAGGCATTTCCCTTTCCCTTCCGGCCTTTTCTCCCGAAAAAAGCACAAAGCTCCCCGCCTGAAGCATCAGACGGGGAGACGAAAGGGTTGTTGACGGTATTCCGCTTACCGCAGAGCGGCGGTGATGATGGCCATCTTATAGACCTCGTCGGCGTTGCAGCCACGGGACAGGTCGTTGATGGGCGCATTCAGACCCAGCAGGATGGGGCCGTAGGCATCATAGCCGCCCAGACGCTGGGCGATCTTGTAGCCGATATTGCCGGCCTCGATCAGGGGGAAGATGAAGGTGTTGGCATAGCCGGCAACCTTGCTTCCGGGGAACTTCAGCTGGCCCACGGTGGGGGACACAGCTGCGTCAAACTGCATTTCGCCATCGATGGCCAGCTCGGGATCCAGCTCTTTGGCAGCGGCCACGGCATCACGGCTCAGCTGGACGGTGCCGCCCTTGCCGGAGCCCTTGGTAGAGAAGCTCAGCACGGCAACCTTGGGGTCGATGTCAAAGGTCCTGGCGCAGCGGGCGCATTCCACGGCCACTTCAGCCAGCTTCTGGGCAGCGGTAAAGGTCACATTGCCTTCCTTGTCCACATTGTCCTGATAGTCGATGTTCACGGCGCAGTCGCCCATGCAGATGGTGCGCAGCTCCTCGGGGCCGCCTTCCCGGTTCAGGATGAAGCAGGAGGACACCAGATGGGCGCCCTTGCGGGTCTTGACCAGCTGGAGAGCGGGACGGATGGTATCCGCGGTGGAATAGGTGGCGCCGCCCAGCAGGCAGTCGGCCTTGCCCATCTTCACCAGCATGGTGCCGAAATAGTTGCCCTTCAGCAGATTGGCCCGGCACTCTTCCGGCGTCATCTTGCCCTTGCGCAGCTCCACCATGGTCTGGACCATTTCGTCCATGCCTTCATAGGTGGCGGGATCCAGAATCTCCGCACCGTCGATGTTGAAGCCGTCCTTTTCGGCTGCGGCCTTGACCTCATCCACGGGGCCCACCAGAATCACGCCCATGAGCTTTTCCTGGAGCAGACGGGATGCGGCGCTGAGAATACGGGCATCCACACCCTCGGTGAAGACGATGGTCTTGGGCTCGGCCTTGACTTTTTCGATCAGTTTCTGAAACATTGCACTTACCTCCCAATATAGATACATTAGAATGTTACAGGGTTGGAATTTCTCTGTCCTCTGTCACTCTATCACAGATTGAAAAAAGATGCAAGATGATTCAAAATTTTTTGCCTTTCCCTCTTCCACAAATGGGAAAAAAGGAGTATGATAGAGAGGCGTCAGATCATGAAATAAAGGAGCGAACAATTTATGGAGCATATGCGTACCACCCGCGCGGAGATCAATCTGGACAATCTGAAGTACAACATCGAGGTTCTGCGCCGGGAGCTGGGCCCCAATGTGGAGCCCATGGCCATCATCAAAGCCGATGCCTACGGTCACGGCGCAGTGATTATGATGGAATATATGATGAAATACGGCCTGCGCTATTTTGGCGTGGCCTCTCTGAACGAAGCGCTGGAGCTGCGCCGGGCCCACAAGGACGGCGAGATTCTGGTGCTGGGCATTTCTCCCGATCATCTACTGCACTATGCGGCGGAAAACAACATCATGCAGACCCTCTGCTCCTTCCGGCAGGCAAAGCGTCTCTCCGATGACTGTGTGCGTCTGGGTATCACCGGCCGCATCAAGATCAAGGTGGACACCGGTATGCACCGGCTGGGCTTTGCTCCCACGGAGGAAAATATGGATGTGGTGGCGGAGATCGCCAAGCTGCCCAACCTTCAGATCGACGGTATCTTCAGCCATCTGGCACTGGAGACTCACGACGACGACTATCGCCAGTGGCACCTGTTCCAGCAGTTTATCGACGGCTGCGAGGCCAGAGGCGTGACCTTCCCCCTGAAGAGCATTGACGACGGCATCGGTGCCATCCGCTATCCGGAGATGCATTATAATATGGTGCGCCCCGGCTCCTTCTTCTATGGCTTCAATCCCCACATTTCCACCCTGCGCCCCGTGCTGGAGCTGAAGAGCGAGATCGTCCATTTGCAGGTGCTGCCCGCCGGTGAAGGCATCGGCTACGGTCTGGACGACAAGGCCGACCACGACCGGGTGATCGCCACGCTGCCCTTTGGCTATGTGGACGGTGCGCCCCGGGCACTGTCCCACTATCAGGGCTGGTGCTCCGTGAAGGATGTCAAGTGCCCCATCGTGGGTCTGATGTGCATGGATCAGGCCATGATTGATGTATCCAATGTGCCCAATGTGCAGGTGGGCGACGAGGTGGTTGTGTTCAGCCACGAGCACAACGCCATGACCTATCCCGAGGGCGCCCGCATCACCAACTTCAACCGCAACGGTCTGGAAGCCGCACTGGCCCGCCGTGTTCCCAAGGTGTATTTTGAGAACGGCGTGGAAGTGGCTTACAGAGATTATCTCTTTGACAAGGAGTAATCCCAAGGCGGAGCGCAGTGCGGCTCTTCGCCGCCGAGTGGCGGCGTAATGCCGCAGGGCGGCGCGGAAATGCGCCAACCGAGGCGGTCAAATCCAAAGGGGCCCCCGCAAAACCCGTTTTGCGGGGAATGCGCACTGGCCCGCCGTGTTCCCAAGGTGTACTTCGAAAACGGTGTCGAGGTTGCCTACCGGGACTATCTGTTTGACAAAGAGTATTAATTCTTCTTCAAAGCTTCATACCACAGGGAACGGCTGGCGGCCGTTCCCTTTTCGTCCGGCAAAAAACTTTACAGATATTGAAAAAAGTGCTTGACAGGTAGCAAACTACCGGAAGTATAATATGCGAGCATGCAATATATCAAAGGAGGGAACGGTGCTTGGAACCGCAAAAAAAGCGCAAAAAGGGCAGCATCATGGGCATTTTCAAAAGCGCCTATGCGCGGCACTTTATTGCAAAGTATAAGTGGAGCTATCTCATCGGCATCCTGATCCTGGTTGTCATTGATGTGGTGCAGACCGATGTGCCTCTCATCATGAGCGGCAGCATTGACACCATTGACCAGGCCATTCAGGGTACCGGCGGGCTGGCGGATCCCTTGGGCGAGATCACCCGTCAGGTGCTCCGTCTCATTGGCATCGCCGCTCTGGTCTTTCTTGGCCGGATCGGCTGGCGCTGGTTCATTTTCGGAACGGCGCGAAAGATCGAGCGGGATATGCGCAACGATCTGTATTCTCATTTGCAGACCCTTTCCGTGGGCTTCTTCCAGGAGCACAAGGCCGGTGAAATCATGGCCTATATGACCTCGGACATCGAGGCCGTGCGCATGGTATTTGCCGTAACGGTGATGATGGGTCTGGATACGCTGGTCATCGGTGTCAGTACGCTGTACAAGATGATTACCCGTATCGACTTCCGGCTGACGGTGCTGGCCTTTATTCCCATGATTCTGGTGGCCGTCACCACCACCGTGCTGGGCGGCGAAATGCACCGGCGCTTTTCCCGGAAGCAGGAAGCCTTTTCCGATCTGTCCGACTTTGTACAGGAAAAGCTGGGCGGCATGAAGGTCATCAAGGCCTTTGTGCAGGAGCAGAAGGAATGGGACAACTTTGAAACGGTCAACATGGCGACCCGCAAGGCCAACATCAAGGAGGCCAAGCTGCAGGCCTTTATGTGGCCCTTCATGCGCATGGTTGCCGGTCTTTCCATGGCGCTGGCCATTGCCTATGGCGGCTATATCGCCATTCTGGGCCAGATCAGCGTGGGCCAGTTCTCCGGCTTTATCATGTTCCTGAACAGTCTGGTGTGGCCCATGGCGGCCATCGGCCGGATCATCAACATTGTGACCCGCGGCAGCGCCTCTCTGGGCCGTCTGGAGACCATTCTCAACGCCGAGCCGGAAATCTACGACGGACCCCAGGCGATCTCTCAGGGCACTCCCTCGGGCTGCATTGAGGCAAAGCATCTGGCCTTTACCTATCCCGGCGATGAGCAGCCGGTGCTCCGTGACATCAGCTTCCGGCTGGAAAAGGGACAGACGCTGGGCATTGTGGGCCGTACCGGCTCGGGCAAGACCACGCTGGTCAACCTGCTGATGCGGGTGTTTGATCCGGGTGAGGATATGCTGTACATCGGCGACCGTGAGCTGCACACCATTCCCCTGCACGATCTCCGTTCTGCCTGCGGCTATGTGCCTCAGGACAACTTCCTCTTCTCCGATACCATCGCCGCCAACATCACCTTCGGCGACCGCAGCAAGACCCAGGCCGAGGTGGAGGAAGCCGCAAAGCAGGCCTGTGTCCACGACAACATTGTGGATTTCCCCCAGGGCTATGAGACCATGGTGGGCGAGCGGGGCGTTTCTCTGTCCGGCGGACAGAAGCAGCGCATTGCCATCGCCCGGGCTCTGATTCTGGATCCGGAGATTCTCATTCTGGACGACTCCGTTTCCGCCGTGGATACCGATACGGAGGAAAAGATTTTGCAGCATCTGCGGGAGCATCGGAAGGGCAAGACCAACATCATCGTGGCCCACCGTATCTCCACTTTGCAGGATGCGGATCAGATTATCGTCATTGATGACGGCCGTGTCGTGGAGCATGGCAATCATGAAAGTCTGCTGGAGCAGAACGGCATTTACGCCGATCTGTATCACCGGCAGCTGCTGGAAAAAATGAAGAAGGAGGAGTATGCCCTATGAGCGTGAAAAAACAGGATAACGCCACCGTCAACCGGCATACCATACGGCGGCTCCTCCGGTATGCCAAGCCCTATATCGGGTGGTTTGTGCTGGTGCTGGGCCTGACGGTCATCACCGTGCTGCTGGAGCTGTATCAGCCCAAGCTGCTGGGTCTGGCAACGGACGAGTTTGTCAACAAGTATCAGGAGGCCTCCGGCGCAGGCTTTTCTCTGGCCCAGCTGAAGGAGCTGCGGGCGGATGATCTGCGGGGCGTGCTGCTGCTGGGCCTGCAATATTTCGGCACTGTGGTGGCCATCATGGTGCTGAGCTACGGCCAGACGGCCATTCTGGCCACCGTGGGACAGAAGATCATCTACAATATGCGCACGGATATCTTCCGCCACCTGACTACCCTGGACATGGCCTTTTTCAACGACAACCCCATCGGCCGTCTGGTGACCCGTGTGACCAACGACTGTGAAACCGTCAATGAAATGTTCACCTCGGTGATTGTGAACATTGTAGGCTCGGTTTTCACCCTGCTGGGTCTGATCGTGGTGATGCTGCGGGAGCACGCCAAGCTGGCGCTGATGCTGTTCATCTCCATCCCCTTCATCGTGATTTTCACCTTCATTTTCACCAAGGTGACCCGCAAGCTGTACCGTGCCATCCGTGCCCGGATCTCCGAGCTGAACGCCTTTGTTTCGGAGCATGTTTCCGGCATGAAGGTGGTGCAGATCTTCACCGCCGAGGAGGACATGAAGCAGGACTTTGAGCAGCAGAGCGAAGAGCTGCGCAAGGCCAACATCCGGCAGCTCATGTGCTTTGCCCTGTACAGTCCCACCTCCTACCTGCTGAACATTGTCTCCATGGCCATTCTGCTGGCCTATGGCGGACGGCTGGCCATTGCCGGAGCCGTGACGGTGGGTACGCTGGTGACCTTCCAGCGGTACATCACCCGCTTCTTTGACCCCATTCAGGAGCTGGCGGAAAACTTCAATGTGATTCAGTCCGCTGCTGCCTCTGCCGAGCGTATTTTCTGGCTGATGGATACCCAGTCCACCATCGAGGACGCGCCGGATGCCGTGGAGATGAAGCAGATTCAGGGCCATATCGAGTTCCGTCATGTGTGGTTCGCCTATGAGGACGAGGATTGGGTGCTGAAGGATGTGTCCTTCGAGGTTCTGCCCGGTCAGCGTGTGGCCTTTGTAGGCGCAACCGGTGCGGGCAAGACCACCATTCAGAATCTGATCTGCCGCTATTTCGACATTCAGAAGGGCGAGATTCTGGTGGACGGCGTGGATGTGCGCAACATCCGTCTGGCCGACCTGCGCTCCGGCATCGGACAGATGCTTCAGGATGTGTTCCTGTTCACCGGCGATGTGAAGAGCAACATCCGTCTGAACGATACCACCATCACCGACAAGGATATTGTGGAAGCCTCCAGGTATGTCAACGCCGATCCCTTCATTTCCCGTCTGGAAAACGGCTATGACAGCAAGGTGATCGAGCGGGGCGCTTCCTTCTCCGCCGGTCAGCGGCAGCTGCTGTCCTTCGCCCGGACGCTGGCCTTCCAGCCCTCCGTGCTGATTCTGGACGAGGCTACCGCCAACATCGACACCGAGACCGAGGCACTGATTCAGGATGCACTGGGCAAGCTGATGGAGGGCCGTACCACGCTGATCGTGGCCCACCGCCTTTCCACCATTCAGAATGCCGACCGGATCATCGTCATGCACAAGGGCGAGATTCGGGAAGAGGGCACCCATCAGGAGCTGCTGCGTAAGGGCGGTATGTACTATAAGCTGTATATGCTGCAATACGAGCACGGCATTGAGGTGAACGAATAAGCTTTCTCCTGCCGCACGGGCCTTTCGCCTGTGCGGCCTTTTCTTTTGCCGCAGGCTGTGGTATACTGTTGTCAGACGCTTTCAGGAGGTACGATTCATGGAGATCATCGCCCGCATCCATACGGATTTTCCCACCAAGTTCGGCCTGCCCCGGCAGTCCGGTCTGGCTGCGCTGCCCGGGGAGATCGTGTTTGAGCCGGATTTTCGCAACCCGGACTGCATCCGCGGCATCGGCGACTGGTCCCATCTCTGGCTGATCTGGCAGTTTGACCGGGCAGTTTCCTCCGGCTGGGCGCCCACCGTCGCGCCGCCCAAGCTGGGCGGGAAGGAGCGTGTCGGGGTCTTTGCCACCCGTTCCCCCTTCCGTCCCAATTTTATGGGCCTGTCCTGCGTCCGGCTGGAGCGGGTGGAGGAGCACACGCCCCGGGGGCCGGTTTTATATGTGTCCGGGGCCGATCTGGCGGACGGCACACCCATTCTGGACATCAAGCCCTATCTCCCCTATGCGGACAGTCTGCCGGATGCCCGGGATGCCTTTCAGGGGCGGCGGCAGGACAAGCTGCTGCGGGTGGAGTTTCCCCAGGTCTGGCTGGACAAAATCCCGCCGGACAAACGGGAGCCTCTTTTGCGGGTGCTGGCGCTGGATACCCGTCCCGGCTATCAGGATGACCCCGCCCGGCGCTATGGCTTCAACTATGCGGGGCTGGATGTGCGCTTTACCGTGGCGGAGGGCGTGCTGACGGTGGTGGAGGTCGTGGAGCTGTAAACGCCGTTTTTGCTTGACATTTTGCGTGTTTTGGCGCAATATGATATTGTAAATCAAATTGGATTTCTCAGGAGGAGAACCGTATGAAAAATTTCAATCTTGTTGACCTGCACTGCGATACGCTGATGGGCTGCTATCGCGGTATGCCTCTGGCGAAAAATGACGGCCACATCGACATGGAAAAGCTGCAAAAGGGCGGCGCTCTGGCCCAGTTCTTTGCCATCTTTGTTCCCACCGGTGACAGCGCCCGGCGCATCGGCATCACCGAGGGCCCCTATGAATATTTCCAGACCACCTATCAGGCTTATCTCCGGGAGATGGAGCTGAACAAGGCGGACATTGCCCCGGCCCTGTGCTATGCCGACATTGAAAAGAACATGGCGGCGGACAAGATCTCCTCCATCCTCACCATTGAGGACGGCGGCTCTGTGTTCGACGGCAAGATGGAGCGTCTGGAGGAAGCCTATCAGAAGGGCGTCCGCCTGATTACCCTCACCTGGTTCTATGAAAACTGCATCGGCTTCCCCTGCTCCAAGGACCGTCCCGAGCTGATGGATCTGGGACTGAAGCCCTTTGGCGTGGATGTGGTGCGCCGCATGAACGAGCTGGGCATGATCGTGGATGTGTCCCATCTGTCCGACGGCGGCTTCTGGGATGTGGTGAAATACAGCTCCAAGCCCTTTGTGGCCAGCCATTCCTGCTGCCGCGCGCTGGCCGGTCATCCCCGTGATCTCAGCGATGAGATGCTCCGTGCCCTGGCCGGTAAGGGCGGCGTTATCGGTGTGAACTTCTGCACCAACTTCCTGGTGGAGGGCGGCGCTCCCCTGTCTAAAATCGATGATGTGGTGCGCCATCTGAAGCACATGGTCAATGTGGCCGGCGAAGATACCCCCGCCTTCGGCTCTGACTTTGACGGCATCGGCGATGATCTGGAGTGGAAGGATTATGCCGGTATGCCGCTGATCGTGGATGCGCTGGGCAAGGCCGGTCTGACCTCCCGCCAGATCGACAAAATCTGCCGGGAAAATGCGCTGCGTCTGGTCAAAGAAGTGATCGGCTGATTTCCGCAAACAAACAAAACACCCTCCGCAGAGACCTGCAACGGCCTGCGGAGGGCTTCTTTTTTTGTGAAACGGTGAGGCGCTCAGGGCTCCTTTCGCAGCTGCTCCTTCAGCGCCCGCAGCGTACCCAGAAGAATCTGTTTTTCCCGATGGGTGCAGTCTGCCAGCAGCTGCTCGGTCTCCCGGGAAAAGGCTCCCTCTGCCGCAGAAAGGCTGTCGCACAGCAGATCGTCGGCAGTCACGCCCAGCGCATTGGCGATGGATACCAGTGTGGGCAGACCCAGCTTTGTGGCGCCCCGCTCAATGTGGGAGATGTTGGAGGGCTCCTGATGGGAAAGCTCTGCCAGTGTCTGCTGCGTCAGCCCCCGTTCCTTGCGCAGTCTGCGGATGCGCAGCCCCAGTGCCTGATAGTCCAACTCCATAAATTTACCTCAAATCAAAAATTTTCTCAAACCCATTGTATCTCGAATCAGTTTGTGATAAAATGTCTTACAAGTCCTAATCGGATATGTAATAACAAAGAAAGGAGGAGAATTTATGAGTGCTCAATATCAGTGTCCCAGTTGCGGTGCCGGACTTTCCTATGGACAGAACTATTGCCACAGCTGCCCTGCAATACTGGAATGGGAAGGCGAAACCGTTCGTGCAAAAACGGCTACCTGTCCCAAATGCGGGGCAAGTGTACCCAAGGGAGAGCGCTGGTGTCCCAAATGCGGCCATTCGCTGGGCGTTTCGTCCTACACAGGCAGCAGCGGAGAAATCTACGCGTCCGGCGGGGGCGGACTGGGCGATACCATCCAGTCTGCGGGAACGGCCATCTGCGTGATTCTCGTGATTATTTCCCTGATCGGCGGCATCGTCCTTATGGCTACCAGCAGATATCTGACCGCCGCAGGTCTGATCGTGATGGCGGTGGGCTGCCTGCTGGCCTGGCTGACCACGCTGCTGATGCGGGGCTTTGGCCAGCTGATCTCTGACACTGCAAGCATCCGGCATTATCTGACGGACAAGTCCAACAACAAATAAGGAGGATTCTGTATGAACCGCAATGCATTCACCCGCAAATCCCGTCGCATTCGCATCGCCAGTCTGCTTCTGACCCTTGTCATGCTTTTCTCCGCGCTTTCCCTTTCCTCGCTGGCTGCCGTCTCCGGCATTTATGCCGATATCAGCAACACGGCCTGTAAGGGCAACGCCAGCGCCTATGCCTTCCCCGACGCAGACGCCATCATCGTCAATTCCGTCCATCATTTCAATCTGGCCGCCACCACCGACTTCAAGCTGGATCGCATGGAGCTGTATGTGTGCTACCCCGGCCAGAACACCTATTATCTGCTGACCACCTATAATCCCAACTGCTGGTTCCGGTGGTACACCATGGACATCCGCTTCACCGTAACCGGAACCCATTATCTGAAGATTCTGCTCTGGGATCTCAGCGGCAACAGCTACACCGGCATTCTCCAGTGTGATGTGCTGGCCGCCTCTGCCGCCCCTGCCGCCACCGGAAATACTTATCTCCTGAACAATCAGGTTTATTCCATCGTTCCGCACCTGAAGTCGGATTATTTCTTCAACCAGAAGGATTATCCCCGCTTTAACAACCGCTTGGGATGGAATGTAGGCTGCACTGCCACCGCTATGGCCATGGCCTACAGCATTTCGCACGATTCCATCCTGTCTCCCAATGATGTGAGCTGGAGCAGCTACGGCACCAGTTGGGAATATGCCACGCAGTTTGTGGACGGCAATCGCCGCTATTCTGCCTACAGCTACACACAGGCGCAGGCGCTTCAGGCCATTTATCGCTGCGTCAACAGCGGCAAGCCCATGATTCTCGGCGTGACCGGCGCGGGCTGTGACCATGTGGTAGTGGCCGTGGGCTATCGCTCCGGCGCAGACTACAATAACCTGTCCCTCAGCGATATTCTCATCATTGACCCCAACGGCGGCTATGCCCGGCAGCTTTCCGATTATACCGGCATCGACACCGGCTGGAGCCTGCGTGTCCCCATCAACTGATCCATTTCTTCTCATCCGCTCTGTTCATAGCACAAAAAGGCCGCCCTATGGGCGGCTTTTTCCATGTTTGATGCGTTTCACGGCTTTCTTTCCCCGCAATTACGCCTTAAAAAATGCGTGTGCCCGTGTATGATAGGATACAGGTGATGAGAGCCGGAAAAGTGCCGGAGGAAAGGAGACCTTGCCATGTCCGAAAATGCCATCCCCGAAAATGCGCTGTCTGCCTATCGGCCGGGCGGCCCACTGTATCTTGACTGGCACAGCCTGGAAGATGTCACGCCCATCCGCCTTCATCAGGGCCGTGTGGCAGCAGAGAGTGCCGCACAGATCGGGGCCCTGCTCACCGGACAGTCCGTCAGGTTCCTGCTGGAGCAGATCGGCGGCACCCTGCGCTGCGTTGTGCTGACCTTTACCGCCACGGAGGTTTCCTTCACCCTCCGGTTTGCCAACGCAGCCCGGCAGGAGCAGTGTCTCCGCTACACCTACAACGAATATCTGGATGCGGAACGGATGCCCGCATACACGGCGAACGCGGAGGAGCAGCAGCGTATGTACCGGGCGACTCTTTCCCGTCTGGCCGAAATCATGCCCGAAGCCTATCTGCACAACGGGGCGATTTATCCGGATGTCCGGCATTATATGTCATGCAAATAAACCTCCGTTCCGCCGCAGCAGTTGAAATCAACAGCATAAAAGGAAAGCCCCGACATTAGGCCGCCTGAGATAAGAAAACATACGCCGTAAAAGGTCCCGTTTGGCCGATCACTGCGTTGCGTCGCCTTGACATACATACAGTATGGCTGCGGCTCCACGCCTTGTGCTTGACACAAACGGGGCTCTTTTTCGGTGCTTGCAGTTTTGCAGGAGTACTTTTGCGGACTGGCAACGAAAAACCGCAGCGGGATACTGTATGTATCTCCGAGGATTTTTCGGCAGTCAGGATGCAATAAGGGCCCTGCAAAACCGTGTGTTTCCTTATCTCAGGCGGCCTCTCATCGGGGCTTTTTCTTATTCCAGCGTTTCCTGGGGATACATGGGATTGAATTGCAGGGCGGACTGCACCAGACGGAAGGCTCGGCGTTCGCCGGTTTTGCCCTGTATCCGTGCCTCCATGGCATCCAGCACCGGATAATGCCAGGGAGAGGTCTGATGCACATAATTCACCCAGCTGTCCACCAGCCAGCCCGCATCCTGCTGGACGATCTCATAGGTGAGATAGCCCCGGCAATGCTCTCCCTGTCGTGGGAAGGAGAAGGCGGCGAAGATATCGCTGTTGAGACTTTCTCCCCAGAACAGGCTCTGGGAGGTATAGTCCCGCCGTCCCAGCCAGGCATAATCGCTGACCTGCTCCTGACCCTCCCGGCTGCACAGCACCCGCCCGGTCACGGGATAAGCGTCCATCCAGCCTTCGCTGCTTCTGCCCGCCGTCCACAGCTGAATGGCCTCCGTTCCGGGAAAGTCCGCATCCTCCGTAAGGGAAAAGGCGTGGAAGATCCGCCAGCGCACCCGCTCTCCGGCCAGCTTTACCCCGATGTGAGTGAGCTCCAGCTCGTGAACATCATAGACCCTTGTATGGAGCAGGCCATCCTCCTGCCGCACTGTCACCGGCCGTCCGTCGTTGAGGGGATAGGTTTCCCGCTGCACCACGACTTCCTGCGCCCCGGCGCAAAGCATCAGCGCATCCTCGGACAGATCGGAAAGCACCGTCTCCGGAAAACCCAGTTCTGCCAGCTGCGCTGCGATTTCCCGGGCCTCCGCAGCTTCCACCGCTTCCCTGGGCTGCCAGTCCATGGAATATTTTCCGCCCAGCAGAAAGCACAGGCCCAGTCCCAGCGCCAGCACCCCCAGGACACAGCCCGCCACAGCGCCGTCGGAATAGCGGGGCGGGGCAGGCTGCATGGCATAGCCGGCCTCTTCCATGGTTCCCGCCAGCCGGTGCAGACTGCGCACGATGAATACATAGGGCACCAGCAGCGTCAGCACCGCCGCCCAGCCGCTGATGCTGGTGGTCAGCGCCAGCACACACAAAATGCCATACCACAGCTGCAAGGCTCCGGCGGCCCCGGCCCCCTCCGGCAATCCTGCCCGGCGCTGCACCGTCCGCAGACCCTGCCACAGACACAGCAGCTGGGCCATCTGCATGACCATATTTCCCAGCGCCAGCCAGCGCAGCACATCCTCCCGGCCCAGCCAGACCACGGCATTGCTCCACAGAGAGAGCAGCTGCACTCCCAGCATGGGCAGCGACAGCCACCAGCAGGTTTTCAGCCAGCGATTTTCCTGCCGCAGGGTGCGAAAGCCCAGCACCAGCAGAATGCTCCCCGCCAGCGGCAGAATATATTGCAGCCACAGAAACCGCAGGGTAACCATATGCAGCACCAGTCCGGTGATGACCCGGTTCATGGCCCGCCGCCAGGGGGTCACGGTCTGTACAATGTCCTCCGGCGGCAGCTCCGGAAGATGCTCCTCCAGCAGCTGCTCCATGCGCTCTTCAGCCTTCATCCCATGCACCTCCCAGCAATTCCTGCAATCGTGCCCGGGCACGGTACAGCCGTCCCTCCACCGCCCGGGTTGTCAGGCACAGCTCTGCTGCCATCTGACGGGTGGACTGGCGATAATAATACTTGCGATAGATCAGCGTCCGATCCTCGGGGCGCAGCCGGGCCAGCGCCTGCTCCAGCAGCTGCTGCCGTTCCTGCCGCAGCAGTGCCTCCTCCGGGGTGGGTTCCCGGGATTCCAGCGCATCGGAAAGAGGTTCCTCCCGGCTGTGTCTGCTTCGCCGCAGCGCGTCCAGCGCCGTATTCCGGCAGACCGCCGTCAGCCAGGTGGCAAAGCTGCCCTTTTCCGGATCAAAGCGGGCAATCTGCTGCCACACCCGCAGGGCTGTTTCGGAGATGCAGTCCTCCAGCGCCGTTCCCTCCGGCAAAATGGGCCCGGCCACATAGCGCAGCAGCGGCCCATAATGCACCAGCAGCGCCTCCAGTCCGGCCTCGTCCCGCCGCTTCAGCAGCTCCGGAATATCCTGACGCTCCATTTTCCCCGCCCCCTTTCCGCTTTTCTTTCTGTTCTATCATACGGCGGTTTTTCAAAAATCCCACGAAAAAAACTGCCAGTGCCCCAAAAGACGCTGACAGTTCTCTCTCAGTCGGGCGCTGCATCCAGAAGCAGCAGCAGTCCCGCACCGGTGAGCCGCTGCTCCAGATTGCCCGGCAGGCCCTCCAGCGAAAGCTCCCGTGGCCGCAGCAGTCGGCCCTTCAGGGTATACATTTCCCGCTGCAAAGCCGCCATGCCGCCCCACTGGAGCAGCGAGGATGCCGTAACCGTGGCCCGGCTGTCCAGTCCGCAGGTAATCAGCTGGCCCGGGCAGCGCACATTGCCCCGGCTGTCCACCCGCACCGGACACGCACCGTTCCGGCTCACTGTCGCCTCCAGTCCCCGCTCCCGCAGCAGGGCATCCAGCCAAAGCCGGTCTGCCGGCCGTTCCCATCCGATGAAAATCATACCTCCGCCTCCCTGAAGGGTAGTTTGGCGGAAACGGGCGCAATCATGCAAACTGCGCCTGATACAGCTCCCAGTAAAAGCCCTTTTTGTCCATCAGCGTCTCGTGATCGCCGCTTTCCACAATGGCACCGTCCCGCACCACCAGAATCTGATCGGCATGGCGCACGGTGGACAAACGATGGGCCACCACAAAGCAGGTCTTGTTTGCCATCAACTCCCGCATGGCCTGCTGCACCAGCTGCTCCGTGCGGGTATCCACATTGGAGGTGGCTTCGTCCAGAATCAGCATGGGGCTGTCCATGAGCATGGCCCGGGCGATGGTCAAAAGCTGCTTCTGGCCCTTGGAAATGTTGGTGCCGTCATCGGTGAGCAGGGTATCATAGCCCTGGGGCAGTGTCCGGATGAAGCCGTCAATGTGGGCGGCCCGGGCGGCAGCCTCCACCTCTTCCCGGGTGGCATCCGGCCTGCCGTAGGCAATGTTTTCATACACCGTGCCGTAAAACAGCCAGGTATCCTGCAAAACCATGGAATAGGCCAGCCGCAGGCTGCTGCGGGTCAGTCCGGCGCAGTCCTGTCCGTCCACCCGCATGGTTCCGCTCTCCGCATCGTAAAAGCGCATGAGCAGATTGATCAGGGTGGTCTTGCCCGCACCGGTGGGGCCTACAATGGCGATAAGCTTTCCCGGCTGGGCCGTCAGGCTGAAATCCTGCAAAATCTGCCGCTCCGGCGTATAGCCAAAGGAAATATGCTCCAGCTCCACCTGACCCTGCACGCCCTCCAGCGTCCGGGCCTCCGGCGGGTCGGCCTTTTCCAGCGGTTCATCCAGAATGCGGAACACCCGCTCTGCCGCCGCCACAGCCGATTGCAGCTCGTTGAAAATGTCGGCGATCTCCCGGATGGGGCCGCTGAACTTGCGGCTGTACAGCACAAAGGAGCTGATATTGCCCACGGTGATGCCGCCGGCCATATACATCAGCGCCCCGAACACGGAGATCAGCGTCAGGGAAAGATTATTGATAAAATTGGTGGAGGGGCCCATACCGGCCACATGATATTCTGCCTGATAATAGGCTTCCACCGCCCGGTCGTTGTATTCGTCCAGCTCCCGCAGGGTGTTTTCCTCCTGACAGTAGGCCTTCAGCGTTTTTTGTCCGGAGATCATTTCCTCCGCGAAGCCGTTGAGCTCGCCCAGCCGCCGGGAACGCAGCCGGAACAGGGGCTGCGTGCGTTTGGTGATGTTCCGGGTGATGAGCACAGACAGGGGCACCGTCACCACAAATACCAGCACCAGCCGGGGCGCGATGCGCAGCATCATCCAGAGAGAGCCCACGATGGTAATGCTGCTGGCAAAAATCTGCACCAGATCGGTGCTGAGAGAGCTGCGGACGGTATCGGTATCGTAGGAAATGCGGCTGATAATATCTCCCACCGGGTGACTGTCAAAATAGCCCACCGGCATATCCACCAGCCGCCGGAACATATCCTGCCGCATCTTTCCGGTGACTTTGCGGGAAACGGCAATCATCAGAATGTTCAGCAGATAAGTCATAATGGCCGAGGCCGCATAAAACAGCGCCATCCACAGCGCATAGCGTCCCACAGCCCGCAGGTCTACCTGTCCCACGCCCTGCTCGGCCAGATCCACCGCTCTTCCGCACAGGGCGGGGCCGATGAGGGCAAACAGGTTGGAGCCCACCGTCAGGGCCAGCGCCAGCAGCAGAAGCCAGCGATATTGCAGCAGATACCGGCACAGCCGGCGAAGGGTCGAGGTCTTTTTCATGCTTCCTCCCCCTCTCCCATTTGCAGGCGGCACAGCTCGCCGTACAGCGGACAATCCTTCCGCAGACTTTCGTGGGTGCCGAAGCCCGCCATTTTGCCCGCTTCCAGCACCAGTATTTTGTCACAGCTCCGCACAGAGCTCACCCGCTGGGCCACGATGATGCTGGTAGTCTCTCCATATTCCCGGCGGATCACCTGCCGCAGACCTGCGTCTGTGCGGTAATCCAGCGCAGAGGAGCTGTCATCCAGAATGAGCACCTCCGGCCTCCCCGCCAGCGCCCGGGCAATCAGCAGACGCTGCTTTTGTCCGCCGGACAGATTGGCGCCCCGGGCCTCCAGCAGTCCCTCCAGACCGCCCGCCTGCTCCACAAACTCCATGGCCTGCGCATCCTTCGCCGCCTCCAGCAGCCGTTCGGTGGAGATTTCCCGGCCCATGCGGATATTTTCACCGATGCTCCTGCGGAACAGCAGATCATTCTGAAACACCACGCCAAAGCGGCTGCGCAGTTCCTCCAGCGGATAATCCCGCACATCCCGTCCGTCCAGCCGGACGCTGCCCTCCGTCACATCATAAAAGCGCAGCAGCAGGGTACACAGGGTGCTTTTTCCCGCGCCGGTGGGGCCGATGATGCCCAGACTTTCGCCCGCTTGCAGGGAAAAGCTGATGTCCGACAGACAGTTTTTCGGGGAGTGATAGGCAAAGCTCACATGGTCGAACACGATCTGTCCCCCGTCCGTGTGCCGGGGCAGAGACTGGGGCTGAAGCTCCTCCGGAGACTCCAGCACCTCCTGAATCCGTCCGGCAGAGGCCAGCGCCTTGCTCCACATGGTCAGAATCCGTGTGACGGACATCATGGCATTGAGGATGATGGTAAAATAGGTGAGGAAGGCCGTAATGGTGCCCGGGCTGCTCAGTCCCCGGTTGACCCGCACTGCGCCCACCAGCACCACCAGCACCAGTCCCAGATTCAGCGTCAGATTCATGGCGGGCTTGCTCAGAGCCATCACCTGATCTGCCCGGTTTTCCGCCTGCATCACCTGACGGTTCACCCGGTCAAAGCGTTCCTTTTCCCCCTCCGTGCGGCTGAGCGCCTTGATGACCCGCACGCAGGAGGCGTTTTCCCGCACCACACGCACCATGCTGTCGATCCTCTGCTGGGCCCGGTCAAACAGGGGCACGCTGGCCCGGGAAACCAGATAGACAATGCCCAGAATGATGGGCAGCATAGCCGCCAGCAGCAGCGCCAGCACCGGATCCAGAAACAGCGTAATGCCCATGCCGCCCAGCACCAGAATGGGCGCACGGATGCCCATGCGCTGCATCATGCCCACCATGCGGTGGATGTTGTAGGTGTCGGTGCTCATGCGGGACACCAGACTGGGGATGGTGAAATGATCCATCTGCCGGTTGGACAGACAGGAGATTTTCTGAAACAGATCGTGGCGCAGCGAACGGGTCACATCCCGGGCCACTTTCGATGCCATCCGGTTGGCGATGACATTGCCCGCAATGGCCAGGAAGGAGCAGAC
The DNA here is from genome assembly GCA_964541085.1 of uncultured Oscillospiraceae bacterium. Classification (GTDB taxonomy): domain Bacteria; phylum Bacillota; class Clostridia; order Oscillospirales; family Butyricicoccaceae; genus UBA4644. The sequence continues at coordinate 42,811 of CAZIPA010000014.1, forward strand.
CAGCATCACCAGACCCCACCACAGCACCGGGGCCATCTGATTCCGGGGTGTCACATTGTCGATCATATGGGCCAGAATATAGGGCAGCAGCAGATCCATAATGGTGCCCACGAATTTGACCAGCAGGCCCAGACTCATGCGTTTGAGATAGGGGCGGATATAACGGAGAATCAGCGACATTCTGTGCCGTCCTTTTCTCCGCGGATGGCCCCGTCACCCAGTCTGCGGCCCTCCCTTGCCCGCTGCATCATCCGCTCCAGCTGGGCGGCAAACTGCACCTGTTCCTCCGGAGACAGCCCCGACAGCAGCCAGCGATAGTAATCATTCTCCAGCGCCGCCACATCGTCCTTCACCTGAAAGGCCAGCTGAGAGGCGTGGATCAGCTTGGCCCGACCGTCTTTTGGGTCGGCGGAGCGATAGACATAGCCGGCCTGCTCCAGCGCCGCCACCAGCCGGGTCACGGCGGCCTTGTCCACACCCAGATCGTCCACCAGCTCCTGCTGGCTCAGGGTACCGTGATAGGTGATATGCCGCAGCGCCTCCAGCTGGGCCGGAGTCAGACCGGTGGCACGGGTGTTGCGCTGTACATAGCTCTGGGCCCAGCGCTGGATCCGGCGAAAGCTCTGCCGGACCTCATCCATTCCTTGCAGTTTCAAAGGAACTCATCCTCTCTTCCGTTGATGCATCAACAATTTCCGTGGGAAAAATCGGCCCGTAGGCCGTTTCTCCTGCGACGGTTTCTGATTTAAGCCTGCTCCAGCAGCGGGAGCACCTGTTGCAGGCGGGTGATTTCATAATCCACATGGCAATCGACGGTCCGGGCCTCGCCCTGGGGATTGTACCAGCAGGTGAGAATGCCCGCATTGTTCCCGCCCAGAATATCGCTGGTGCAGGAATCTCCCACGATCAGCACCTGCCGATGGTCAGAAATGCCCGTCTTTGCGAATACCGCGTCAAAAAAGGCAAAGTTGGGCTTTTCCACTCCCAGCTCCTCAGACAGGAAAATGCCGTCCATCAGCGCCCCCAGCCCGGACAGCCGCAGCTTTTTCGTCTGGGCCACCACGGTGCCGTTGGACACCACATACTGCTTTACCCGTCCCCGCAGCGACTGCACCAGCTGATAGCTGTCATCCCGATAGACAATGGTATCGCCCAGATACAGCTGATATTTTCCGTTGAGCTCCGGGGCCAGACTGCTGTCCAGCCCTTCTCCCGCCAGAAAATCCCGAAAGCGTCCCACCAGCGTCTCCGGCTTGGTGCATTCGCCCCGCTCCAGCCGCTGCCACCAGCTTTTGTTGATGGCAGAATATCGGTGCAGCATGGCATCGGTGCATTCTCCCAGCGCATATTCACCAAACAGACGGCGTATGGCCGCCGCCTCCGCCGCCGCAAAATCCAGCAGCGTTCCGTCCACATCCCAGAGTATGGTTGTAATCATGTCAGCTCCTTATTCCGCCGTCAAATCGGCAAACTGTCCGCCGCACAGGGCCGCAAGGGCCTCACTGTTGACCTCGATCTGGGCCCCGATGCGTCCGGCAGACACATAAATGGTATCGAACAGTATGGCTGTTTCATCCAGAAAGGTGGGATACTGCTTTTTCATGCCCAGCGGGGAACAGCCGCCCCGCACATAGCCGGTGACCCGCAGAATGTCCGCCACGGGAATCATGGCCACGCTCTTTTCTCCGGCGGCCCGGGCCGCCTTTTTCAGATCCAGCGTTGCCTCCACCGGGATGGCAAACACGCAAAAGCCGCCGGAGGCCCCTCGGGTCACCAGCGTTTTGAATACCCGCTCCGGCTCCTGTCCCAGCAGACGGGCCACAGTCACGCCGTCCACCGCCTCCCGGCCGTGGGGATAGGTGTGGGGCGCATAGCTCACCCCGGCCTGCTCCAGCAGGCGCATGGCGTTGGTCTTGTCCTCCATCAGTCGATCAGCTCGAAAAAGCTGTTTCTGGCGTTGTACACATGAACGCCCATCAGCCGTTCGGCCTCGTCGGGATCGTGGCGGGCAATGGCCTCCACAATGGCCCGGTGCTCCTGAGCGGAGGCGGCGGCTCTGCCCTGCCGGACAGTGGCCTCCCGGGCTTTCTGGATATAGTTGTGGAACAGGGACAGAATCTGCTTCAGCGGGCGGCTGCGGCAGCCGTCATACACCAGCTCGTGAAACCGGTTGTCCAGATTCCACACCTGCAAATTGTCGCCCTTGCCCACATAAAATTCCTGAAGCTCCACGATCTCCCGCAGAGCGTCCAGCTCTTCATCGGTAATATTTTCCGCGGCCCGGCGGGCGGCCAGACCCTCAATGCGGATGCGGATGGTATAGATATCGTCCACATCCCGCTCGGAAATGCCCACCACCACAGCGCCCTTGTTGTGGGTAGTCTTGACCAGACCCTCCAGCTCCAGCTGCATCAGGGCCTCCCGCACCGGGGTTCTGGAAACGCCCAGCTCATCGCAGAGCTTGACCTCCGTCAGACTGGTGCCGGGAACCAGATCCCCGTTGAGAATGGCCCGCTCCAGCTGGCGGAACACCTCGGTGCGCATGGGCGTGACGGTATAGCTGTCGGAAATGCGTTTCATGCTCATGAGATTTGCTCTCCTTCCGCGAAAAAGCCGGCCTGCGGATAGACTCTGCGGGCCGGTACAGAAATTCAGTGTCTGCGGCGACGACGCTGCCGTGCCCGGCGGCGGTTCACCAGAATGACATATACAATCAGAATGACGATCAGGGCAACCACAGAGGCCACGATGATCTTGAAGGCGGTGCTGGAGAAAAAGCCGGTAATGCGATCCAGCACATACAGCACGGTAGACCGGGCCGCATCGGAGGAGGCGATCAGATCCAGCTGCCAGCTTTTGCCCTCATAGGACACAGTAAGCTTGCCCAGCACATCGCCGGCCTTCACCGGGGCCACCACATCCTCCTCCACGGTATAATCCAGCTTCAGATCGGCGGTTTCAAAGGCGTTGGGCAGCATGGCCGTAATGTTTTCACTGGGCGTGACCACTACGCAGTCCTTTTCGTTGGACAGACGCACCGGTACCTCGGCGATGGGCTCACTGCTGCTGAGCATCACCTGCTGAGAGAAATTTTCCGCCCCGTAGTCAAAGAGCTTTGCCGTTTCGATAAACTGGGTTCTCTCGCCGTCCTCGCCCTTTTCTGCACCCAGCACCACGGAAAAATAGGTATAGTCCCCCTTCACACAGGCTGCCGCCAGACACAGGCCCGCCGGTGTGGTGGTGCCGGTTTTGATGCCGATGGCACCCTCATAAAAATATTCCCGGGTGCTCTTTTTGGAAATCAGATAGTTGGTGGTGTATTTTGTGGTGGTCTGGGCGTGCTTGTTGGTAATGGGCAGCACAACCTCATCCCTGGCCACAATCTCCGCAATGGTGGGATTGGCCATAGCGGCCTTTGCAATATACAGCACATCCCGGGCCGAGGTATAATGCTCCTCATCGTGGAGGCCGTGGGGATTGACAAAATGGGTGTTGGTGCAGCCCAGATCCTGCGCCCGGCTGTTCATCAGGTTGACGAACGCCTCAATGCTGCCGGAAATGTGAATGGCCATAGCGTTGGCTGCATCATTGCCCGAGGCGATGAGCATATATTCCAGCAGATCCATAAAGGAGATTTCCTCCCCGGCCAGCAGATAGCTGGCGCTGCCCAGCTCAAACAGGCCGTCCACCGCCTCAGCCGTGACGGTAACGGTGTCCTCCGTGTTGCCATATTCCAGCGCCACCAGTGCCGACATCAGCTTGGTAATGCTGGCCGGATACAGGCGGGCATCGGCGTTCTGCTCCAGCAGGATGGTATCCGTGCTCTGCTCATACAGAATCGCGCCCTTTGCCGCCACCGGATGCTCGGGAGCGGCGGCCGCCAGGGCCGGCATACACAGCAAAGCGGCAGCGAACAGAATGCAAAGAAATTTTTTCACCATTTCGACCTCTCCCCAGTTTTGTTTTTCTTGGATTTATGGTATTATTTTAGCAAATCCCGCGGGGGTTTGCAACTGTCTTGTGCGATTGCGGGAAAATTTTCAAAAATCTTTCAGAATTGGAGGGGGCATCCATGAAAAAGCGCTGGCTTTGGGCAGGGCTCGGGCTGTGTCTGCTGGCCCTTGCGGTCTTTGCGCGGCTGTGGCTGCTGACAGACGGACTGCTGCTGCCCGGACAGGTGCCCTCGGAAAATGATCTTCCGCCCCTGCTGACCCATGCGCCGACCTTTTCGGAGACGGCAGAGGACGGCCTTCTGAACATCAATCAGGCAGACGAGCAGGCACTTATGCAGCTGCCCGGCATCGGAGAGACGCTGGCCCGGCGCATTGTGGAATATCGCCGGAGCAATGGAGACTTTTCCGTTCTGGAGGAGCTCATGGCCGTGGAGGGTCTGGGCCCCGCCAGGCTGGCCCGTCTGCGGCCCTATGCCACCGTAAACTGAAACAAAAACAGCCGCTCCTCGAAACGCAAAGAGGAGCGGCTGAAGCTTTGTATTGCGGGGATTTAACCGCCGAACACCGACAGCAGGAAGCCTGCTGTAATGGCGGAGCCGATCACACCGGCCACATTGGGGCCCATGGCGTGCATCAGCAGGAAGTTGGTCTTGTTATACTTGCGGCCCACATCCTGCGAGACACGGGCTGCCATGGGAACCGCCGACACACCGGCAGAACCGATGAGGGGATTGATCTTCTTG
>CAZIPA010000015.1:0-26671 GCA_964541085.1 uncultured Oscillospiraceae bacterium
CCCCCCTCCTGCACCACCCCTAACGCCCGCTCAGTCGCCGCGGGGCTTCCCTCTGAGAAAGCGGGACGCAGTAAAAGCCCTTTCGTCCTTCGTCTTCTCATCCCCGCAGGGATATCATCAGCGCAAGCTGATATCATTGCGCCGCCATGATGCGCCCGCTTAAAAAACACGCTCTTCGGCGGGTGCTATGATATTCCTGTAAAAATGAAAGCAGGAGGAAGCCGAAAATGAGTGATAACGGAACGAACAGGGAAAAGAACGCGCTGTTGACTGCGGTGGCTCAGATGGACGAGCGTCAGGTTTCTCGGCTGAAGGAGCGGCTGAAAGGGAAAACGCCGGGGGCAAAGAAGCAGCCCGCCGCCGACAAGCGCTGGTTTGACCGCAAAATCAGCGGACTGCCCAGGGATGGAAAGGAGCATTTGCAGGAGCTGCGGGAGCAGATGATGGATCCCGGCCGGGCACACAGTGTGGATCGGAAATGGGTGCGCTATGCGGAAACCTTCCTGAAGATGAAGATGAAGGTTCCGGACTTTTTCCGTGAACCGGTGGATGTCCGGCAGCTGTACCAGCGGCTGGCGCAGTTCTGCCGGGAGAAGGATCTTCCCGAGGAAATCGTGGCGGATATCGTCCCGGAGCTGGTGAACTACATTCATACGGGAAAAATGCGGCCGATCCTGTTTGTGGGCGAAAAGGGCTGCGGAAAAACCACGGCTGTGCGGATGCTGATGCAGGAGGCGCTGCAAATCCCCGTGGAAACGATCCGCATCCCGGCGGTTGCCGGAAGCCATGGCATGACCGGGGACAATGGCACCTATCAGTCCGCGGATGTGGGCAGTCTGGCCAAGGCGCAGCTGCGGAACAACAGTCTGCTGGTGGGTTACATTTTCGACGAGATCGACAAAGTTCCCCAGAACAACCACCGTACCAGCGTGGATGAGGAGCTGCTTTCCATCACCGATGATTCCGTGGACAGTATTGTGGATCAGTATCTGGAGACGACGCTGGTGGGGCTGCCCTATTGCCCGAAATTCTTCACCGGCAACGATTTCAGCCGGATCAATCCCATTCTGGCAGACCGGTGCCGGGTGGTGGAATATCCCTGGGCCACGCCTCCCCGGATCAAATCCATCATGACGAAATATGCAAAGCAGAAGCTCAGCGAAATTACCTACCGTGGGATCGAGTTTGACTATGCGCTGATGAATGACAGCATTGACAAGCTGGTAGCCCACAATGTGTCCTCTCTGCGGAAGCATCAGACGCTGATCGAGCTGGTGCTGGATCGGGCGTTTGTGGAATCCATGAACGCCGGGGGCGCTGCGGTGAAGGTGACGGAGGAAATGTTCCTGGAGGCGGAAAAGAAGGTGGCGGCGGCAGAGCTGCGCCGGGTGGGCTTTGGCGCATAAGCCCGTTGACTCATGGGCTTTCCGGCCCGCACGGAGAAAAACGAAGTCTTAAAAAGTGCAGCTTTCCGGATGTGGTATGCTGTAACCAGATCAAACAAAACTAATTTTTTGGAGGTAGTACAAATGGACGAGAATGCGATCAAGGCCCTGCTGGGAAACGAAGACGGCGAGATCACGGAGGAGAAGCTCGATGAACTGCTGGAGCTGCTGCAGCTGTTTGAAGGCCCCTCGGCAGGCGGTGACAATGCCGCTGATGACAACAACGACGCTGACGATGATGACGAAATGATGATGGAGTCGGACACGATGGAAAAGAGCGCCAGCCAGTGGCACAATGATGCGGTGGGCCTGGTGCGCGGCGGCAATTACAGCCGCGCGGTGCAGATGTGCATGACCGGCCTGGAGTTCTTCCCCAACGATGTGGATCTGCTGGCCGATACCATCAAGTACAGCAGCGACTGCGGCAAGCAGGAGATCGCGGAGAAATACTATGGCCGTCTCCTGAAGCTTCCCCGGGGCTCCTGGAACTGGCGTGCCTATATCTTCAGTCTGGACTATCTGAACCTGAACGCCGCAGCCAATGAGGCGGCCTGCCGCCAGCTGATCGCGGACGGCAAGCGCTATCTGCCCTATGAGGAAAAGCTCTATATGTGCGAAAGCGAGCTGGAAAGCAAGCTGGGCAATCAGGAGCAGAGCATGGCCATTCTGAAGGAAGCCCTCCAGCGGCTGACCAATGCCCCGCAGTGCGCACTGCGTCTTATGGATATGCAAATGGAGCGTGGCCTGTACCGTCAGGCCATCGAGACGGCGGACTACGGCATCTCCGCCTCCTGTGAGGTGCAGCCCTCCATCAACATCCCCTATCTGCTGTTCATCCGCACGCTGGCACAGGATGCCATTCTGCATCAGCGCAAGGCGGCGAAGGAGACGGTCACGGCGGAGGAGATCGACGCACTGCATACGGTATATGGGACGCTGAAGACGGAGTTCCCGGAGCTGCTGCGCTTTGCCCGGGTGATTTCCACCCGTCAGAAGTGCCTGAATTTCATGAAGCTCACGGCATAAGAGGCGGGATGCCTCCTGAAGACCTCTCTGAAGGGGCAGGCACACGGCCTGACCGGAAAGCGTCTTCAGGGGGCAGCCCCTGCATTTATAACAGGAGAAACGGAGAGAAGAATACAATGACAGAAATCATAGAAGAAGCCTGGAGAGCCTACAGCGTGGAGTATTCCCTGTATCAGGAGACCGGTGCGGAGCATCGCAGACAAAACCAGTCCACCCAGGATTGCTGGAACTACATCGAAGCAGGGGAGACGGTGATCTGCGGGCTGGCGGACGGGCAGAGCGGCCGTGCCTATAGCAGGGAGGGCGCCGCAGCGGTGCTTTGCTGCCTGACCGGTGCGATAAACCGGATGGGAATTGAAGGCCTGCGCGGCTATGCATTTCCGGATGAGCGGCAATACGCCCTGGGAAAGATGGTGCGGCAGGACCTGCGCAGACTGGTAAAAGCCCACGCCGTCAGCTGGGAAGAGATCGGCTCTACCTTTGCGCTCCTTGCCATAGACACCTGCACCGGAGACTATGCCAGCGTGCATCTGGGCGACGGCATTATCATCGGTGTACAGCAGGATCGGAAAATCGTGCATATCAGCAACCCGGAAAAGGGCTTTCTCCCCAACAGCACCTGGCTGTCCACTTCGGAGCAGCTGTTCCAGCACATCCGGGTGTCCTTTGGCAATGTGGAAAAGCTGGACAGAATCCTTCTGGCAACCGACGGCGTGGACAGCTTTGCCATGGGTGCCGGTCTGACCCTGCCGGCAATGCAGCTGCTGAAGAAGCAGGGGCCGCAGGAGCTGCTGGACTATCTGAAATCCACACAGCCCCGGGACGACGCAACCCTACTGGATCTGACGATTTACAGGCGATAAGCCCCGGAAACCCGAAATTTTGCGGCCGGTATCCTTGACAAAGCTCAGGTCATCTGATATAAGGGAAGTAAAGAAGGGGGTATTTGTATGAGCACACACGCAGCATGGAACCGGTTTTATCATCTGCTGGATCAGACCGATCAGGAAACGGAGGCCATGTGGGAAAAGCTGGGAGATTTGTTTGCGAAAACGGATGTTCCCAACTGGACGGAAAAGCTTCAGGAAATTGCCGACGAGTATATGCTGACCAGTCGCTTTGCCATGATGCGTCTGTGCAAGGCCCGGCTGGGCGGAAGCCCGGAGGCGGACTGGTTTGAAGCTACGGTCAACGGAAAAACCCATCGTTTTATCGTGACCGATGAACAGGCAAAGGCCATGAAAAAGAAGGAGCAGGCGCTCTATCAGGAGCTTTTGTTGCAGCAGTGTCAGGCGGCACGGCAGCGCAGCACGGAGCAGGAGCGTCTGGATACCCCGGAGCAGCGGAAGGAATATATCGCGGCGCTGGTTGCAAGCCCGCAGGTGAAGGCCCACTGGAACGGAGAGAGCGTGGATGCCGTTGCCGCAGAGGTGGAAGAAGCCCTTTCCGTGACGGAGAAGGGGAAGGCCTGGCTGAGCGATGTAGAGCTGCTTCAGAAATCCCTGAACGGTAAAAAGCAGGAGATGTCCCGGGAAGAGGCCTTCCGTCTGGCGCATCTGCTGGATTTCAGCCCGGAGGAAATGGAGTTTTATCTGCTGCGGGTCTTTGAGCATGATGCCTGCCTGCGCCTGAATACCTCCAACGATCTGATCGAGCTGTATGGACTTCTGATTCACGCAGACTGGCAGAAAGTGGAAATCCTCAAGTGCGTTTATGAAAAATGCACCGCTGCCATCCCCAAGAAGCCGGTTCAGAACCGGGCGGATGGCCAGACCGGCGGCGCGGGACAGGAGCTCCTGCTCCTGATTCAGCAGTGTGACCCGGAGGAGCGGGATGCACAGTTTTTGACCCGCATGATTCAGGATGCGCCGGTGCTGGATATTTCTTCTAAAACCGCGCTGACCATCTATCGGAATCTTGCGGCCTTTGCCTATCGCTGTATCTTCGATGGTTACCAGACGATGCCGGAGGAGAGCGCCGCCGAATGCTTTTTGGATGAGCTCCGAATGAGCGTGCTTGAGCTGAAAGAGGAAAGCGACGAGACGAGGGCCTATTTTTATGAAAATGGCGTGTTTTCCCCGGAAAAGTGCCGGGAAATTGCCGATGCGCTGATTATCGCCAATCAGACGACACGCAGGTTGGGAGAAAGTGACCTGACGAAGGAATTCCGTTATATGCATGTGAAGAGAGCAAAGCCCTCTGGCACCGGCGGAATTGACGGCGGCCAGCGCACGCAGGAGCAGCTCCAGCAGGGCGAGGTCTATCTGGATCCCCAGCACATTGCGGATGCGTCCCGGAATCAGAAGAAGCTGAATCTCAGCCGCAGCCGTGTGCAGGATCTGCTGTGGGGAGATTTCAATGGCCGGAAGGAGAGCCTGATCGACAAGGGCGATATGCTGTATCTGCTCTGGCTGGCCACAAAGCTTTACTGGGAAGGGGATCTCCGCTGCGAGAATCATTCTGGTGGCTACGAGCCGCAGATGAGTGCAGAGGCGACGGAGGAATGGATTCAGGTCTTTATCACGGCGGCGGACGAGTGTCTGAACCGGGCGCTGCTGCCGAAGTTTTACCCGCCGCATCTTCTGGAGCAGAGCATGATGATGTCTCTGGGCTATGCCGGCCGGAACCAGCAGGATCCCAGTGCTGTATATTTTGCTATTTTCGAGGCTGTAAAGGGAAAGAAAAAGAAAAAAGGCGGCAAGACGAAGAAAGCGGCTGCGGAAGAAACGGCAAAAACCGTGTAAAACAAGCTGTAACAAAGGGGGAGAGACAGGATGCGGCTGGAGGAAACAGGTCGCAGACCCTTGCCGAAGGGAACCCCGTTATATGTAAAGAACAAGCGATATATCGTGGACAGGCTCCTTGGTGCCGGAGGCTTTTCTCTGGTGTATGAGGCCCACACGGAGGACTCTGCCGCCGTGTTTGCCATCAAGGAGTTTTTTCCGGTGCCGGACAGAAACGGTGCGGCGGTGGCCTTTCGGGATGGAACCTCGGTAAAGGCCGTGCCGGGCCACGAAGGGGAATATGAGCAGGGGCTTCAGCGATTCCAGAGAGAGGGCCTGATCGGCGGCACGGTTTCGGGCTGGGCATATCAGACCATTGCCTTTCAGGAGGTCTGCGGCGGATATGCGGTCATGCGCCGTGAAAGTGCGGACATGGTCTCGCTGGCAGGGCTTCTGGAGCGGTGGAAACAGGAAAGCCCGCTGCCCTATACGGGAAATGTGGAGGATCGGGATCCGGTATTTGTGGATCTGGTGCGTGTGGGATATGCGCTGCGGGTGGCAGACAGTCTGCTGGCGGTGCTGACAACCATCCATTCGCAGGGATATCTGCATCTGGATCTGAGTGAACAGAATGTGATCTGGGCCGGTCTGGATCAGCGCACCGGGCGAAACTGTGCGGCCTTTGTTGCCGATTATGGCAGCGCAATGCCGGTTGCGGATGGGGAAGGTGACAGCCCGGAGGCCCTCTGTCTGCCGGAAAATGATTACTTTTCGCCGCCGGAGGTGCTCCAGCAGCGTGTGCCCACAAGGGCATCGGATATCTATTCTGCCGGGATGGTTCTGTTTTACCTTTGCTGCGGCCGGTCGGCCCTGCCTTACAGGCCCAGCCATCCGGTGGACTGGTCTGTGAAACACGCCCTCCGGAAGCTGCGGATCCCGGGCTTTGTGCAGGAGCGTCTGCGCGGCATTCTTTACCGGGCGACAAAGCAGAATCCACGGCAGCGATATCAGACGGCGGCGGAAATGCAGGCGGCGGTGCGCCAGCTCATCAATGATCTGCCGGTGCATCCCATCAATCCGGACAATACAGAGAGCTTTACCCTGTATTCCCTGAAATCCATGCTGGAGGGCAGCCGGGATCAGCATTACAACTGGGCGGTGGAGCTTTGTGACCGGCGGCGGAAGGATCGGGCGCTGGCCGGGACGGAGCTGTATACGGCATTGACCTGGCAGAGCTTTGCGGACGATGCGGATCTTCTGGAGAAGCTTTTTCCGGCGGGAATGTTTCAGGAAATACAGGCGCACTGGCGCACTGCGGGCCAGCGGGGAAGCGCCGCGGCGGCTTCCATCCTGTCGGGCAATTACGATCAGGCGCTGCGGGAAAGGCTGTGCGGCCTTGTCAGTCGGGCGGAGATGCGCAGGCTGCTGATCCGCTGCCGGAGTCTGCTGGACAACGAAACGCAGTATGCAGCCGATGTGCGGGTGCTGCTCCAGCTGCTGGGAGAAGACGGAGACTTTCTGCGGAACTGCCTGACCCATTGCCGGGATCATGAGCATCCCTATGTGGGGCTTGCCCTGCTGGCGCTTTATGCCCTGCTGGGGCCGGAGGATTTTCAGGCCACACTGGGCTCGCCCCGAACCGCACGGAGCCTGTTCGAGGCCCTCTGACGGGGATGACGGGAGGCGCGCTCTTATTCGAAGCTGTGAATTGCAGCAATCTGATAACGGGAACAAATCCATACGAGCTGGATGAGAAAACAGGAGGAGGAAACGAGAATGAATGAAGAATTGTTAAAGGCGATCCGGATGCGGCAGCTCCTGCAATCGCAGATGGACGAAACTGTGGAAGAAGCGGACGAAGAAGGAAAGGAGGAAGAACTGTACATCTCCTCCTTCAAGGAGGCATATGAGCTGCTGCAGCTGTATAGAACCCCTGCGGGAGCACGCAAGCGGCAGCGGCTGGTGCAGTATGTTACCGATAACAGGCTTCAGGACAACTGTGATCTGATTCATAACTTTCTGATGGAGCTCTTCCGTGTGGACGATTATCAGCAGGCAATTCCCGTCTGCGATATGGCGCTGGCCTTTGCACCCCACAACCGTGACATTCTGGGCGATGCGATTCATGCCTGCGGTGAGTGCGGCCAATTTCAGGTGGGATTGCAATATCTGGAGATTGCGAAGAAAATCCCGACGGACTACTGGAGCTGCCGCCTGTTTATCTATGCCATTGATTTCCTGAAAACCATGGTGGAAGCGGAACCGACGGATCGTGGGCTGTTTGAGCAGGCCATGGGGCTTGCCGAGGAATTTATCCGGGTATTCCCCTTTGATGAGCATGGCTACAACCAGAAGGCCGAGCTGCTGGTTACCATGAACCGGCGGCAGGAGGCCATTCAGGCGCTGGAGGAAGCGATTTATTCCACCTCTCCGGATCAGAACGACAGAAGAGCATCCCTGATCTGCGCACAATGCTGCGTGACGCTTTTGAACCTGCTGGACGACAGCAGCGATTATGACCGGATCATTGAGATCGCCGAGACGGGAATGAAGCATACAACGCAGGAGCAGCCGTCGGCAAGTATTGGCTTCTTCATGTACCGCAAAGCCCTTGCGCTGGACGCCAAGGCCCACTGCGACAACTTCCGGAAGGAAACCGTCAACAGCGCTCTGCGCTTCTATCAGGCAGCCTATGATCTGAATCAGGGCAGAGGCTATGCCCGCACGATTGAGCAGCGCTATGCGGTGCTTCGTCCCCATGCGGAAAGCTTTACGCCCCTGATGAAGCGCCCCTTCTTTGTGGAGGAGCAGACAGAAGAATAAGCGTTCCCTGCCTGGAGAGAGCAGCCCAAGGGGCTGCTCTTTTCTGTTGCGGCGCCGGCTTCTTAAAACGGCGAAAAGTGCCGACACACCCCCCGCAATTCAACATTTTTCTTGATTTCCCGGTGATAAAATGGCGGCAAACAGGGAGAAGGGAGGAAATTACATGAAATTATGGCGGCAGAGCCGGGAAGAGGCAGCCCGGGAGTTCCGGCGCATTTCCATCCGGCAGATTCGGAAAAATCCCTACCAGCCCCGCAGGCTCTTTGACGCGGCGGCCCTGCGGGAGCTGGCGGACAGCATTGCGGCCTATGGGGTCATTACGCCGCTGACGGTGCGCCGGACGGAGGACGGCTTTGAGCTGGTGGCGGGGGAGCGGCGGCTGCGGGCGGCTTCCATGGCGGGACTGACCACCGTGCCCTGCTACATTGTGGAGGCCAACGACCGCCAGAGCAGTCTCATGGCCCTGCTGGAAAATCTTCAGCGGGAGGATCTGGACTGCTTTGAAGAGGCTGCGTCCCTGCTGCGGCTGTGTCAGGAGTTCCATATGACGCAAAAGGAGGCTGCGGAGCAGGTGGGCAAGACCCAGAGTGCTGTGGCAAACAAGCTGCGGCTGCTGAAGCTGGGTGCGGAGGCCACGGCTGAGGTGCGTCAGCAGGGACTTTCGGAGCGTCACGCCCGGGCGCTGCTGCGTCTGGAGGAAGACCGGCGGGCCTCGGCTGCCCGGCAGATGGGACAAAAGCAGATGACGGTGGCTCAGGCCGAGCAATATGTGGAGCGATTGCTGCAGGACAGGCCTTCGGCAAAGCGGCAGGTGGTGCTGCGGGACATCCGTCTCTTTGGCAATGCGCTGGAGCGGCATTTGCAGACCCTGCGGGAAGCCGGTTTCCGTGCCCGCTGCGCCCGCCGCAGGGAAGGGGAGGAGACGGTGTTTGAAGTGCGGATTGCAGGGAAGGAATAGCGGAGAATCCCTTGGCTCCCTCGCTCCCCACAAAATCTTCGATTTTGCAGGGACCCCCGGTGAATTTGACCGCCTCGGTCGCCGCACTTCTGCGGCTTCCTGCGGCATGACGCCGACACTTGTCGGCGGGGAGCCAAGGGGCTCTCCCCACGCCCGCAGGTGCTGAAGGGGCCCCCATAAAACCTGTTTTATGGGGAAATTGTTTCACATGAAACATCGTTTTTCTTCTTTTACAAAAGAAAAAGGCCCAACCGTTTCCGATTGGGCCTGTGTGGCGGAGAGTGTGGGATTCAAACCCACGGTACTTGCGTACGCCGGTTTTCAAGACCGGTGCCTTCAATCCCTCGGCCAACTCTCCGGATACAGGGGGCGGACAGCACGGCTGCCGCCCCGATTTTGTTTATTTGCAGTTTTCCTTCGTCAGCAGCTCCACGCCGCCCAGATAGGGCCGCAACACCTCGGGCACCTGCACAGAGCCGTCCTTCTGCTGATTCTGCTCCACCAGCGCGGGCAGAATGCGGGAGGTGGCCAGACCGGAACCGTTCAGCGTGTGGACAAACTCGGGCTTGCCGGTGGCCTCTCTCTTGAAGCGGATGTTGCCCCGGCGGGCCTGATAATCCCGGGCGTTGGACACGGAGGAAACCTCCTTGTAGCCGTTCATGGAGGGGATCTGAATCTCGATATCATAGGTGCGGGCCATGGAGGCAGAGCAGTCGCCCGCCGCCAGCTTCACCGTGCGGAAGTGGAAGCCCAGACCCTTTACCAGATTTTCCGCCTTTTTGACCAGCTCTTCAAAGGCTTCGTCGGACTTTTCCGGCAGAGTATACTGGAACATTTCCACCTTATTAAATTGGTGTCCCCGCACCATGCCCCGCTCGTCGGCCCGATAGGAGCCAGCTTCCCGCCGGAAGCAGGGGGTATAGGCGAACATTTTGTGGGGGAGATCGCTTTCCTTCAGCATCTCATCCCGGTAGAAGGAGGCCAGCGCCGCTTCTGCCGTGGGCAGCATATAATGCACCCGGCCCTCGTCGGTGGGGTTGGCGATTTTGTAAACCTCGTCGTCAAACTTGGGGAACTGTCCGGCAGTGAGGCCGCACTGATACTCCAGCATATGCGGGGGCAGGATGAAGGTATACCCATCCTTCAGATGCTCGTTGATGAAATAATTCAGCAGGGCCCATTCCAGCCGGGCACCCATGCCCTTGTACAGCCAGAAGCCGTTGCCGCCCATTTTCACGCCCCGCTCATAGTCGATGAGGCCCAGAGCGGTACACAGCTCCACATGATTTTTCGGGTCAAAATCAAAGGAATGAGGCTGGCCAAAATAGCGCAGCGGCTCGTTGTTTTCCTTGCCGCCGGGGAGAAGATCCTCGTCGGGCAGATTGGGCAGCGCCAGCATCAGCGTGCGATATTCCTGCTCCACTGCGGCGATGGCAGCGTTTTTGCCCTTGATCGTCTCCTTCAGGGTGTTCATTTCCGCGAAAATGGGCGCCACATCCTCGCCGGCCTTTTTCCGGGCGGGGATCTCTTTGGAAACGGCATTCTGCCGGGCCTTCAGCTGATCCGTCTCGGAAACCAGCGCCCGCCGCTGCTCGTCCAGCTCCAGAATACGCGCGATATCGGCCCGGGCGTCCTTGCCCTTCCGGCCCAGCAGCTCGATGATGTGCTCCGGCTGCTCCTTGATGCGTTTGATATCCAGCATGATGATTCCTCCAAACTCCTTTATCCTTCGGCTTTGGGATCGTGGACAGCCTTCAATGCCAGACAGACGGCCTCCAGATCCTCGTTTCCGTAATATTCAATGGTCAGCGTACCCTTTTTCGCCCCGTGACGGATGGTGATTTTGTGGCCAGTCTCGGCGCTCATGGAGCGTTCCAGATCCTGCACATAAATATCCGGGGTCTTTTCTCTGGCGGGGCGGGGGGCCTTCAGCAGCTGTCTGACCAGCGCCTCCGTCTGCCGCACATTCAGCTGCTGCTCCAGCACCTGTTGGGCCGCCTGGGTGATTTTCTCCGACGATTCCAGCGGCAGCAGTGCCCGGGCGTGACCGGCGGAGAGCTTCTTTTCCCGCAGCAGCGCCGCCACCGTCTCCGGCAGCGACAGCAGACGCATGGCGTTGGTCACGGCGGGACGGGACACGCCCACCCGGTTGGCCGCCTGCTCCTGGGTCAGACCCAGCTCCTGAATCAGCCGGCGATAGCCCTCGGCCTCTTCCATGGGATTCAGATCCTCCCGCTGGAGATTTTCAATCAGGGCCAGAGCATAGGCGCTCTGCTCGTCCACATCCAGCACAATGGCGGGAATCTCATGAAGACCGGCCAGACGGCTGGCCCGCCAGCGGCGCTCACCGGCGATGATCTGATAGGTATCTCCGGTTTTCCGCAGGGCGATGGGGGTGATGACCCCGTTTTCCCGAATGCTCTGGGCCAGCTCCTCCAGCTTTTCCGGGTCAAACTCCCGCCGGGGCTGCCGGGGATTGGGCTCGATTTCTGAGATGCGAATGCCGGTGGGGGTTCCGGCGGACACGGCCTCTTCCATGGGGATCAGAGCGTCCAGACCCCGACCCAGACCTTTTCCCTTTGCCATCAGACTGCGCCTCCCTGCCGTAAAAATTCCTCCGCGACCCCGTTGTAGGCTGCCGCCCCCCGGGAAAGCCGGTCATAGGCGATCACCGGCAGACCGTGGCTGGGGGCCTCGGAAAGCCGCACATTCCGGGGGATCACGGTTTTGTAAACCTTTTTGCCAAAATATTTTTTCACTTCCTCCGCCACCTGAATGGTCAGGTTGGTGCGGCCGTCATACATGGTGAGCACGATGCCCTGAATGTCCAGCGTGGGGTTCAGGCTGCGCTTGACCGCCCGGATGGAGGCCACCAGCTGGCTCAAACCCTCCAGCGCATAATATTCGCACTGCATGGGGACAAGAATGCTGTTGCAGGCCGTGAGGGCGTTCACCGTCAGCAGACCCAGACTGGGAGGACAGTCGATGAAAATATAATCAAACTGCTGCTGCACCGGCTCCAGCGTTTCCTTCAGCCGTTTTTCCCGGTGGGGAATGTCGCTGATCTCCAGCTCGGCTGCCGCAAGACGGATATCGGAGGGGAGGACGGTGCAATATTTGGTGCGCACCAGACATTCGGAGGCGGGCACGCCGTCCACAATGCAGTCATACACCGTGCGTCCCGCTTTGGCCTCCACGCCCAGCCCGGAGCTGGCATTGCCCTGGGGGTCAAAGTCGCACAGCAGCACCCGTTTTCCCTTTGCCGCCACGCAGCAGGCCAGGTTTACCGCCGTGGTTGTCTTGCCCACGCCGCCCTTCTGATTGGCTACCGCAACGATCTGCGCCATGATGCACGCTCCCTCCGTGAAAATCTGACTTCTATTATAAGCGCATCCCCGGGAGATTGCAAGTGTGTTTTGCAGGAAGGGAAGGTTTCATGTGAAACAATTTACCTTCCTGCTTGGCTCTCTCTCTGGGAGAGCTGTCACCGCAGGTGACTGAGAGGGCTGCAATAGAATTGCAAATAATCCCACAGATTTTATCGCTCAATAATTTATAGCATAATCATCCCCTGCCGGGGGCGGTACTTTCGTGTGGACGAAAGTACCCAAAGGCCAGCGGAGGGGTGTTGCGATACCCCCCTCCTGCACCACCCCTAACGCCCGCTCAGTCGCCGCGGGGCTTCCCACTGAACAAGCGGGACGCTGTTACAACCCTTCGTCCCCCGTCCTTCACGCACAAAGTGCGCTTCACGCCGCAGGGCATCGCTTCACGCCGCAGGCGCATCACTTCCCCCAATCCCCGCAGGGATATCATCGCCGAAGGCGATTTCATCTTCGCAGAAGATTTCACCGGCGAAGCCGATATCATTGCGCCGCCACCCCGGCTGCTACCCTGCTAATGCGCCAGCAACCGCAAAAAGCGGCACAAATAGCGGTTGCAATTCTTAAGAAATCGCTTTATAATATAGGATGGTCTGTCTGCTTGCAAGGGAGACGACAGACTGTAAATTTCTGGAGACAGGAAGGAAGAGTACTATGAAGAAACGAATGCTGAGCCTGCTGCTGGCGGCGGTGCTGCTTTGCAGCCTCACCGTTGGCGCGTGGGCCGTGGACGGCAGCCGGGTACAGGCTGAAGCCACCGTGCAGGACGGCGAGGTGACGCTGGTGCTGTATGCCGGAGAGGATACCTTCAACGGCAATCTCCGCATCAGCTACGACCGCAGCGAGCTGGTGTATGTGGAGACGACCTCCGATACCACCGTTTACAGCGCGGAGCAGGAGCGGGGAAATGTGACCCTGGGCTATGCGCTGAGCACGGCGAACACCCTCCGTGCAGGAGAGGAAATCGCCCGTCTGCACTTTACCAAGGACGGCGACTGGCTGCGTTCCTACATCGGTGTTACCGTGGAAAACTGGAACAAGCAGATCGGCCTGATGGAAACGCAGGCTGTCGCCATTGTGGCCGACGGCTCCATTCCCCCGGTGGGCCCCCAGCCCCAGCCGGAGGAGCCTGAACAGCCCGATCAGCCCCAGCAGCCGGAGCAGCCTCAGGTGCGCTTTGACGATGTGATCCCCGGCAGCTGGTATGAGGATGCGGTGTATGACTGCGTGGAAAAGGGCTATCTGAAGGGCATTGGCAACAATCTCTTTGGGCCCGGTGTGGAAATGAACCGTGCCATGCTGGTGACGCTGCTGGCCCGGCGAGAGGGCGTGGATACCTCCGCAGACAGCCACTGGTATGCCGCCGGACAGGCGTGGGCCATGGAAAACGGTGTTTCTGACGGCACCAACATGACCGCCAACATCACCCGGGAGCAGCTGGTGACCATGCTGTACCGCTATGCCCAGCTGAAGGGCTATGATGTGTCCGCCCGGGCCGATCTGAGCACCTTTGCGGACGCGGACACCGTTTCCGTATGGGCAAAGGATGCCATGGAATGGGCCGTGGCCGTTGGTCTGATCGGCGGCACGGAGCAGGGACTGGAGCCCGGCGCGGCTGCTACCCGCGCGCAGGTTGCGCTGGTGATCTGCCGCTTTGACGCTCTGGTGAAATAACAGCAGAAAGGATGTTCCTCATGAAGAATACCGCTCTGAAGCGCCTGCTTGCGC
The DNA here is from genome assembly GCA_964541085.1 of uncultured Oscillospiraceae bacterium. GTDB lineage: Bacteria > Bacillota > Clostridia > Oscillospirales > Butyricicoccaceae > UBA4644. The sequence continues at coordinate 14,087 of CAZIPA010000015.1, forward strand.
TGGCTCTCAGTGCCGCCATGGTGCTGGGTCTGGCCATGACCGGCGTTTCGGCCGAGGGGAGAGAGCAGGAGGGCCTGTTTTATGAAAAGCTGGATGCCTCTGCCGTTTCCGCTCAGCTGAAAAATACCGATACCCCCGTGGAGGAAATCACCCAGTCCCTCTATGCAGAGGATGAGCTGGTGCGTGTGACCATCGTTATGGAAAGCCAGCCTGCGCTGGTGCAGGCCGGTGACGAGCTCTCTCTGGAGCAGGCCCAGGCCCAGCTGCTGAAGGAGCAGGCCAAGGTGGAAAAGGCCATCTCCCGCCAGGCGCTGGACGGCCAGCCGCTGGACAGAGTTTGGAATCTGACGCTGGTTTCCAATGCCATCTCCGCCAATGTGGAATATGGCAAAATTGAAGCCATCCAGCAGGTGAAGGGCGTGGCCGCCGTGGTGCTGGAGACGAAATATATGCCTCTGGCCGATGCGGATCCCACCAACATCGTGGCCCAGACCATGACCGGCGCCAATCAGGTGCAGGCCACCGGCTATACCGGCGCAGGCACCCGCATTGCCGTGATTGATACCGGTGTGGACACCGATCATCAGTCCTTTGCCGAAGAACCCTTCAGCTATGCCCTGAGCCAGCTGGAAGGGGAGTATGACCTGCTGGATACGGCGGAGATCGAGGGCGTGCTGCCCCGGCTCCATGCCTATGAAAAGGCCGAGGGCGACCTGACGGCCCAGCAGCTGTACATCAGCAAAAAGATTCCCTACGGCTTTAACTACATCGACAACAATCTGGATGTGACCCACGACAACGACGCCCAGGGCTCTCACGGCTCTCATGTGGCGGGTATCGCCGCCGCCAACCGGTATGTTTCTGCCGGCCGTGTCTTTGATGTGGACAATGTGTATGACTTTGACGGCGACCGGAACTTTGATGTGGACGATGTGCAGGCACTGATGAACTATATCATTCAGGGCCGGGCCATCCCCAACGAGGAGCGGGCCGACCGGGACGGCGACGGTGTGCTCACCGATTACGATGCCCATCTGCTGCTGGATCTGCTGGAGCAGGACTATATTTCCGCAGCGGAAGAGGTGGGTGTCAGCGGCGTGGCTCCCGATGCCCAGATCCTTGCCATGAAGGTGTTCGGCGCTGCCGGCGGTGCCTATGATTCCGACTATATGGCCGCCGTGGAGGACGCTGTCCTGCTGGGCTGCGACACCATCAATATGTCTCTGGGCGCAAGCTGGCCCGGATTCTCCCACAGCTATACCTATCAGTGGTACGATCAGGCAGTGGAGACGCTGGCGGAGACCGGCGTGGTGCTGTGCGTGTCTGCCGGTAACTCCTATGCCTGGGCCTATAATGACGATGCCTACGGTCTGATGTATGCCGACGAGGTGGAAGCGGGCAGCGTTACCAATCCCGCCGGTTATGCCAACGCCATGGCCGTGGCCAGTGCGGAAAATGTGGGCTCTGTGGTGGATATTACCACGGTCTTCTCCGGAAAGGGAGAGACGGTGAATGCGGTCTTTACCTCCGAGGCCGTCAGCTCCGGCAGCAACGCTCCCTGGAGCTCTCTGGATCCCGAGGTGGAGGGTGCAGACTATGAAACCGTATTTCTGGGCGATCCCTCCGCACTGCTGCAGGGCGAGAAGCAGGAGGACACCACCGTTTATGCCGGCTCTGCCGAGGATTTCAGCGGCTATGACTTCACCGGCAAGGTTGTGCTGGTGGCCCGGGGCAACGGCGTGTCCTTTGCGGACAAGCATATGAATGCCGCCCTGTCCGGCGCAGCGGCTGTCATTATTTATAATAATGAGCCCGGCGTGGTGTATGCCAATCTCACCGGCTCTGACGCCACCATCCCCTGCGGCATGATCTCCCGGGAGGAGGCGGCGGAAATCTTTGCCCTGTGCGGCAAAAATGACGCAGGCGTGTATACCGCCAAGCTCCATGTGGCCTGCGGCCTGAATGTGGACTGGGGCGAGGGCAGCGCCGTTTCCATGAGCGACTTTTCCTCCTGGGGCGTTATCGGTGATCTGAGCATCAAGCCCGATATCACGGCCCCCGGCGGCGGCATCTATTCCGTCAACGGCACGGACAGGAGCGGCAGCGCCTATGAAACCATGTCCGGCACCTCTATGGCCTCTCCCCATGCAGCCGGTATCGCTGCGCTGGCCATTCAGTATATCCGGGAAAGCGGTCTGGCCGACACCGAGGCGCAGGTGCGCCGTCTGGCCCAGTCTCTCATGATGTCCACCGCAAAGCCGGTGATCGAGCAGGAGACCGGTGTGGAATATTCCGTGCGCAAGCAGGGCTCCGGTCTGGCCAGCGTGCCCGCCATTGTGGCAGCCCGTTCCTATGTGCTGGTGGACGGTCAGCCCGACGGCAAGGTGAAGGCCGAGCTGGGCGACGGCAAGCAGGATCGCAGCTTTACCTTTACCATCTACAACCGCAGCGAGACGGAGACGGTGTTTGATCTGTCTGCCTCTCTGCTCACCCCCGCCACCGTGGTGGAGGACGGCAACGCCCTGACGGATACCCGCATGGAGAAGCTGGCAGCCAATGCTACCTTCAGCACCGGCAGCAGCGTCACCGTGCCCGCCAACGGTCAGGCCCAGGTGACTGTGACCGTCTCCGTGCCCGAGGAAGAGGCGCAGCGGCTCTATGCTCTGGGCCACACCAACGGCTTCTTTGTGGAGGGCTATATCTACGCCGTGCCCCGTGCCGACGAGGAGGGCGCGCAGGATGTGACCCATTCCATCCCCCTGCTGGGCTGGTATGGCAGCTGGTCCGATCCCTCCATGTTTGACGAGGGCTCCTATATTGAGAAGTATTACGGCACCCAGCAGCGTCCCAGCCACATCACCTACGCTGTGGACGAAAGCGGCTATACCCTGAATACCAATCAGAAGAATATGCTGGCCTGGACCATCACCGGCCTGAACTCCGGCATGGCCTACAGCGGCAATGTGTACAGCGGCGGCATGACGGCTTCCGGTGAGGCCGGCGGCGATTCCTCCTATATCGAGGCCCGCAATGCCATCAATGTCACCGACGATGCCTACTGGCAGTTCTACGGCTTCTTCCCCACGCTGATCCGCAACGCGGTGGACGCCGATCTGTTCGTCACCGATGACGAGGGCAACGAGCTGTACCGGGATGATATGGAAGGCTATGTGATGTACGCCAACTTCTATTACACCGGTCTGGCCTCCTGGATCGACTATACCACCTCCAGCGGCTTTACCATCACCGACTGGAGCTTTGCCTCCCAGCTGGAGGACGGCACCCATCTGAACATCGCTCTGGGTATGCTGCCCGAGTATTATCTCAGCGATGAGGACTATTACAGCAATTTCGATTACGATTCCTACTACGGCGATGTGCTGTTTATGGGCTATGAGATGGACGATGCCCACTGGACGGACGGAACGCTGGGCGAAGGCTGCTTTATGCGTACCGGCTTTACCGTGGACAACACCGCCCCCGATCTGGCACAGGCGCTGACGCTGGAAAACGGCCAGCTGCGCTTTGCGGTGCAGGACAATGAATATGTGGCCGCTGTGATCCTGCTGGACGGCAACGGCCGCAGCGCACTGGAGTATTTCTATCCCGATATGCCCGAAAACGCCCGGGGCACGGCTGTTTCCGGCAGCTTTGACCTGACGGATTATGAGGGCGAGCGGGCTGTGCTGGCCATCTGTGACTATGCCGGCAACGAGACCTATTATGCCGTCAACCTGAACGGTCTGGGCGAAAGCTTCGGCGATCTGGTGGCCTTCCAGTATGGCGACGGCTGGGTGAATGAGGAGCAGAGCTGGGTCAGCTTTAACACCGATGTGAATCTGGACGAGCTGAATCTGTACACCGATGTGATCCCCATGGTCTGCGCCGAATATGTCAACGGCATCATCTTTGCCCAGGACAGCAACGGCAAGCTCTACGGCATCCGCTATGAGGACTTCCTTGCCGGAGCCATCGGCGATCTGGAGAGCACCTATATCACCAAGCTGGAAAATGTCTATCAGGATCTGGCTTACAGCTATAAGGAAGGCAAGCTTTACGGCCTGCTGACCACCGAAGACGGTGACGGCTATCCCACCTCCGAGCTGCTTTCCATCAATCTGAACGGCTCCTATTGGGATGAGGACCGCTGGCGTCAGGTGGAAGCCTATGAAGAAAGCTCTGCCGTGACCCGCGGCGGTCTGTACGGTCTGGCTATGGCCATCGACGACGAAGGCACGGTCTATGTGCTGGGCTCCACCTATGACTGGGACACCGAGGATATGTCTGAAACTGCGCACCTGTGGAGCGTGGGCGTGGAGTATAACGAGTGGACCTATTGCTGGGAGCTGGGCTGGAGAATGGACGAGATCGGCGATACCGGCCTGCCCATGGATTATCTCCAGTCCATGACCTGGAACCACAATGACGAGACGCTGTACTGGGCCCAGTTCAGCGATCCCAGAAAGCCCGTCACCCTGCAAAAAGTCGATCCCGAAACGGCGGAATGCACCCAGGTGGGCACGCTGAGCACCGAAACCTGCGCCATGTTCGCGCCGCTTACGGCAGAAACCGCCGCAAAGGACGAGCACAGCAACACCCCCGTCTTTGACGGCAGCGAGGTGGCCCAGCCCATCCTGTCCGCCACCATGCTCACCATGAACAAAAACGCCACCGAGACCCTTTCCTGCACCTTTGAGCCCTGGTACAGCGCACATACCGATGTGGTCTGGAGCTCCAGTGACGAAAGCGTTGCCACGGTGAACCAGAAGGGCAAGATCACCGCCATCGACGAGGGCACCTGCGTGATTACCGTTGCCAACGCCGAGGACGAGAGCCGCTTTGCCACCTGTCAGGTGACGGTAGCCGCCCTGTCTCTCAACATCGAGGGCATTGTGTCCTTCTCCGATACCAATATCACCGCCGCCGGCGGCAGCCGCTATTACAGCTATCAGCTGGAGAACGGCGAAAGCTCCATGGAGCTGGGCGCACTGGTGAGCACCAAAGAGATCGGCGAAGCGCAGGATATCAGCCTGCCCACCCAGATCTCTGCCGCCACCCTGGGCAGAAACGGCAACCTGTGGGCCGCCGAGTGGGGCAGCAGCGGTATGTTCTATGAAATCGACCCGGAGACCATGGAGGTCAAAAACTGGGTCCAGCCGGTGGGCGGCGATTACACCTACGGCATGACCTACAGCAAATCGCTGGATCTCTATACCACCATCGCCAACTACGATCTGTTTGTGGATCTGTCGCTGGACAAGAAGATGGAAGAAGAGATGCTGGCCATGGACGATTTCACCCAGTATCACCGTCTCAACCTGATTCCCTATCTGGAGGCCTCTGACCAGAACTTCGGCACCGGCGAAAACGGCAACGGTTCTCTGGTGGATGTGGTGCTGGCCGGTATCACCGTGGTGGAGGAGCCCTATACCTACGAGAGCAACTATAAGGATTATCTGGGCCAGTGGGATTATAACAACAGCATGACCTACACCTCCGATGTGACCTATGTGCTGCTGGACAATGTGGGCAGACTGTGGTATATCGACCGGATCCCCGGCTTCAAGACGCTGACCATGGAATATGAGGACTATGACTGGATGACGGGCCAGCCCATCACCGTGGTCACCACCTATTACTACACCGCGGACACCGTGGAGGATGCCATGTACGGCGACGGAATGCTGCTGACCAGCGACTATCTGCCCAACGGCCTGATGTTCCTGGAGGACACCGACGAAAACGGCAATGGCATCGCCACCGGCTTCTATATCCGTGAGATTCAGGAGACCCAGCTGACGAATCTGTATCGCGGCGGCACCATGCCCCGTTACAGCTACACCTTCAACGATCTCTACTATGTGGGCAAAACCGAGGACGGCGCACCCATGTTCGTCCTGTCCCTGTACGATTTCTGGAACAGCGCCAAGACCAACCTGTTCTACCTCTATGTAGGCAGCGTGGGCACCGGCGAATGGGCCTTTGACGAGGATACCTGGTCTTCCTATGAGATTTGCACTCCCGACGGCCTGTACAGTCTGGGCGATGCCGGCGAATACAATGTCATCGCCACCGTCACCGGCGCGGAGTATATCGGCGGTCTGCCGGAGACGGAGACGGCCGAGCCCGCACCCTACACCGCCTATATCGCAAACTACAACTACCGTCAGCCGGAGACCCACTGATCTCCCGGACAACAAAATCCCCCTCCCCGTCACACGGCGGGGGAGGGGGCAAGGAAAGGAGAAACAGCTATGGATTACAAACGGATTCTGACGATACAGGACATTTCCTGTGTGGGCCAGTGCTCGCTGACGGTGGCGCTGCCCATTCTGTCCGCCTGCGGACTGGAGACAGCCATTCTGCCCTCGGCGGTGCTGTCCACCCATACGGCCGGCTTCAGCGGCTTTACCTTCCGGGATCTCACCGAGGATATGCCCGCCATTCAGGCCCACTGGCAGAAGGAGGGCATCCGCTTTGACGGCATTTACACCGGCTATCTGGGCAGCACCCGGCAGGTGGGCTATGTGAAAAACATTCTGGACACCATGGGTAAGGACGGTGCGGTGCGCATTGTGGACCCCGCCTTTGCGGACAACGGCAAGCTGTACCCCATCTTTGATGAGGTCTATGTGGAGGCCATGCGGACGCTGTGCCCCTCGGCGGACATTCTGCTGCCCAACATCACCGAAGCCTGTTTTCTGGCGGGCGTGGACTATCGGGAGAGCTATGACGCTGCCTATATCGAAGGCCTGCTGGCAAAGCTGGCGGCGCTGGGCTGCGATACCATCGTGCTGACGGGTGTCAGCTATGCCCCCGGCAAAACCGGCGTGGCTGTGCTGGAAAAGGGCAGTCTCCGCTATTATGAGCACGACCGCATCGCCAGGGGCTGCCACGGCACGGGGGATGTCTATGCCTCGGCCTTTGCCGGTGCCTGTATGCGGGGACATTCGCTCTTTGACGCAGCGAAAATTGCGGCGGATTATACCGTGAAGTGCATCGAAAAGACCCAGGACGATCCCGATCACTGGTACGGCGTCAAGTTTGAGCTGGCCCTGCCCGCCCTGCTGGAAATGCTCTGAACCACCGCAGAGAAGCAGATCAGAAAAGCTCCCGAAAAGGCCGCCTAAGATAAGAAAACACACGGTTTTGCAGGGCCCTTATTGCATCCTGACTGCCGAAAAATCCTCGGAGATACATACAGTATCCCGCTGCGGTTTTTCGTTGCCAGTCCGCAAAAGTACTCCTGCAAAACTGCAAGCACCGAAAAAGAGCCCCGTTTGTGTCAAGCACAAGGCGTGGAGCCGCAGCCATACTGTATGTATGTCAAGGCGACGCAACGCAGTGATTGGCCAAACGGGGCCTTTTACGGCGTATGTTTTCTTATCTCAGGCGGCCTAAGGGAGCTTTTTTGTATGAGAAAAGGGACGGGGTGCAGTGCAAAATTTTGTTCTCCCATCCCTTGACAAGCCCCGGTGGGTCCCATATAATTGTAGTAACATCTCCCCCAGGCCTCTGTCGTGATCTCCGGATCGCACACGCACACTTGGGGGCGTTCTGTTTATCAGGGGGAAATGCCGATGCCGCGGAAAGCGTTCAAATCACTGGATGAGCAGCTCGCCATCCTGAAATCCAGAGGACTTGCCATTCCCGATGAAGCCGCCGCCCGGCAATTTTTATATCAGAACAATTATTACCGTGTAAGCGGTTATTCCCTGACCCTGAGAAAGCAGGATGTATTCTCCAAAAACGCAACCTTTCAGAACATCGTGGATATCTATACCTTTGACCACCGGCTGCGGCATATCCTGCTGCAATATATGGAAATCATCGAAGTGACGGTAAAGTCGGTTTATGCCTATGAGTTCACCCGGGTGCACGGGCCCACCGGGTATCTGGAGGCGGATAACTTTACCGATCGGGCGAGACACGCTGCGATCCTTGCCAAAGCCGAAACGCAAAAGGCCCGGCGGCTGCCCCACGAAGCCTATCTCAAGCATTTTGTGGAAGGGCTTCAGCAGGAGGTTCCCCTGTGGGCCTATGTGGATCTGCTGACCATTTCTGACATTTCCTTTCTCTATTCCATCTCCGAACCGGCCATTCAGACTGCGGTTGCAGAGGCGCTGGGAATTACCAGACGGGGAGGCGATCTCCTTGGCCGCTTTATGCACAGTATGACCATCATCCGGAATCTTTGCGCCCACGGAAGCCGCCTGTATAATCGTCTGTTTGAGCAGAAACCCAACCTGAGCAAACAGGAGCGGGCGTTTTTAAGAAAGGATGCCGCCGGAACGGTGGATAATGCGCATCTTTTCGGGTTTCTTCTGGTGATGCGCCGCCTGCTTTCTGCTGAAGATTTTCATAGTCTGGCCATGGAAATCCTGACGCTGACAAAGCAGATCCCCTTTGTGGAAATGAAATATTACGGATTTCCTGAAAACTGGCAGAACTGTCTGGGATGCGCAGGGGAGTCCGGCATATACTAAGATTGACTTCTCCCACAAGCCGGCAACGGCGCAAGACTGTGGGCGGTCTGGAAACGGGGGCTGCGGCTCCCGTTTTTTGTATGCGTCAACATCACCGCCCCTCCGGGGAGAGGGGGCGCTGGCGCTGCTGCATTTTGCGCCAGCTGAAAAAGCCGTAAAGATCGTTCACCAGAAAGATGGAAAAGCAGGCCAGCATGGAAATGCCCGCAGGCTCCTGCCGGGCCACCGCCGCCCACAGTCCCAGCAGCACCACATCATTGGCTGCATAGGCCAGCGGGAAAAAGGCGCTGCGCCGGAAGGTGAGATAGGCCGCCAGAAAGCTGGTGGCCACGGAAACCGTGCTCAGGGGCAGATTTGCCGTGTGCAGCGCCCGGAGAATGAAATAAAATCCGCCGGTAACGGCCACCGTCATCAGCGGCAGCAGCCAGAGCTCCCAGGGGCACAGCCGGGCCACCTGCACCTCAGACCGCCGCCCCTGATAGGGATTTTTCAGCCAGCTTATCAGCGCGAACAGCGCCATGGGCGCAGTCATGCCCAGATAGGTAATCATTTCGCCATAATAGGCCGCATCGTAGGAAATGATGCCGTACAGCCCGCTGAACAGCAGCATCAGCGCCTGTCCCACCGGGTTGCCCCGGGCGTTGAAAATCAGGGAAGTGACGCCCACCAAAGATGCCGCCAGCGTCAGCCACGCCTCTCCGTCAAACAGCAGAAAGGCCAGCAGCACCAGTCCCGCCGAGCCGCACCACAGGCCCAACTCTCCCGGAGACAGGCCGAACATACCGGATTTTTCCTTGAACATTGCTTTTTCCTCCACAAAAAAATAAGCACCCGTGAACACATCTTCAAAGACCTAACGATGTGTTCCGGATGCATTTGCATCTCTGCCCGGTGGCAGAACAATCTGGAGTATACCAGACCGGCGGGAAAATTGCAAGAGGGATTTTCAAAAAATTTGACATCTTCCGACAGCGCTATTATAATAAATCCGGGCGCTGCCATATACGGTAGGCGGTTGGTCATTCTCCCGGAAGGGAGGTGATGCTGATGTGGAAAAGACGGTTGTATCAGATACTCCGTTTTCTGATTGTCATAGCATTCCTGCTATACATACTCCCCATAAAAGCGTACTGACCGCCCGGATCGCACCCGAACGGTCAGTGATAAGCACGCTTATTACTGCTTGAGGGACGACCAACCGCTGATCGGCAGCGCCCATTTCTGCTTTTATTATACGCACAAAGGCCCCTTCTGTCAAGCGACGGAAGGGATTTTTTACTTCCGTTCAAAGTTCAGAAACCGGGTGCCCTGAAAGGACAGCCAGCCAAAGTCGCCCTCCACCAGCATTCCATAATCCGTGCCGTCCAGCTCCAGCTCCATGCGGTCGCCGCTTTCCACCTGAAAGGTGACATAATAGCGGGTGCTGCTGTGGATCATATGATTTTCGCCATTGTGATGATGGGTCACATCCGTCCGGCGGGAGACCACCTGCGCCTCCACCACCAGCCGGGGCGAAGCGTCATTCTTCCGCTTTTGCTGCATACTGCGCACGATGGTATAGATGAAAAAGACGAAAAATGCCACGACCATCAGACCGAACATTCCCTCAAAAATGGAAAATCCCAGACCAAAGCCCATAAAAATACCTCCTTTTCCTGTAAATCATTATAGCAGACCCGCCGCCCCGTGACAAGAGGGAGGGGGGGCTTCGCTTCCCCACAAAACAGGTTTTGTGGGGGCCCCTTTGCGCCGGAGGCGCAATGATATCGCCGCTTTGCGGCGGTGATGCGATGCTTCGCACCGTGACGCGCACTTCGTGCGTGATGCGCCTGCGGGCGTTAGAAGACAAGAGACGAAGGAGTTGTAACCGCATCCCGATTTCTCAGAGGGCAGCCCCGCGGCGACTGAGCGGGCGTTAGGGGTGGTGCAGGAGGGGGGATTCGCAACACCCCTCCTGCCGATCTTTGGGTACTTTCGTTCGCACGAAAGTACCGCCCCCGGCAGGGGATGATTATGCTAAAAAACTATTGAGCAATGATTCTGTGGCTTCATTTGCAACCACAACCCTCTCAGCCGGCACTCCGTGCCGCCAGCTCTCCCAGAGGGAGCCAATGGGCGCTCCTCACGCCCGCAGTCGCCCTATTCTTCCTTCCGGAAGCGGTAGCCGGCGCCGCGGACGGTCTGAATATATTTCGGGTCGGCGGGGTCGTCCTCCAGCTTTTCCCGCAGACGGTTGATGTGTACGGAAACGGTGGCATTGTCCCCCAGCGCCTCCATGCCCCAAACCCGCTCATACAGCGTTTCCCGGTCAAACACCATGCCTGCGTTGCGCATGAAAAACAGCAGCAGCTCATACTCCTTATTTTTCAGCACCACTTCCCGGGAATCCACATACACCTGACGGCTGCGGGGATCCAGCGTCAGACTGCCGCAGCGGAGGGGCCCTTCGCCCTCCTGTCCCTCCTGCTTCAGCCGACGGTACCGGGACAGATGAGCCCGCACCCGGGCCACCAGCACCGAGGGGGAAAAGGGCTTTTCCACATAATCGTCCGCCCCCAGACCCAGCCCGCGAATCTTGTCCATGTCCTCTGTGCGGGCCGTCACCAGCAAAATGGGCACATCCAGCGTCTGCCGCAGCGCGGTACAGACGGAAAAGCCATCCATCCCCGGCAGCATCACATCCAGCAGAATGATGTCATAATTGCCCTGTCGGGCCTCCCGCAAGCCGCTTTCCCCATCCTCCCGCAGGGTGACGGAAAAGCCGGAAAGCTGCAAATAATCCCGCTCGATCCGGGCAATGGCGGGGTCGTCCTCAATAATCAGAATGCGATCCATGGTTTCAATCCTTTCTGGGCAGCTGAATCTCCAGCTCCAGCCCGTGGGGCACGGCGCTGCGGGCGATGATGCGGCCCTTCATATTGCGCACCGCCCGGGAAACAATGGCCAGCCCCAGACCGCTTCCCGGCACAGAACCGCTGCGGGCGGGGTCAGCCCGATAAAATGCGTCAAACAGCTTTGGCAGCGTCTCCGGCGGCACCCCCGGCCCATCGTCAGTAAAGGTGAGGGACACATACCGGGGCGTTTCCGTCAGCACGATCTCCAGCCGTCCCCGGGGGGCGGTTTTATATTTACAGCTGTTTTCCGCAATGTTGGACACGATGCGCTGGAGGGTGTCCGGGTCAGCCATCACCCGGCCCTCGCCCTGGGCGGAAAAGGTCACATCCAGCCCCCGCTCCTGATAATCCGGCGCAAGGGACTGACAGAGGAGGGACATTTCCTCCCGCAGGGAAACCTCCTCCGGATGATCCTCATTGTGGCCCAGATCCATCCGGGAAAAGAGGAAGAGCTTGTTCACCAGCGTTTGCAGGTCCCGGGTCTTGTCCCGGATGATGGTGAGATACTGCCGGCGATCCTCCTCCGTGCGGGCCACACCGTCCAGCAGACCCTCGGTATAGGCCCGGATGGAGGTCAGAGGCGAACGGAGATCGTGAGAAATGCCCGCCAGCAGCTCCCGCCGGTTCTGCTCATTCTGCCGCACCTGCTCTACCGACTGTTGCAGCTGGGCCGCCGTCTCGTTAAAGTTTCGCCGGAGAGAGGAAAACTCGTCCTCTCTGCCCCCCTCCGGCAGACGGTAGGCCAGATTGCCCGCCCGCAGCTGGGACAGGCCCTGAGACAGCTCGGCCAGTGAGCCGTTGATTTTTTTCAGCACACCCCGGCTGAGAAACCGGTTGGCCACAAACAGCATGAGCACCAGTCCGATCATGGTCAGCAGCCTTGCGGTGCGCTGGGCCGAGGCCACCTGCTGCTGAAAATCCAGCAGGGAAACATAGCTCTGCCGCAGCAGAAACGCCACCGTCAGCCGATCCGTCACCGTGGCAATGAGCCAATAGGCCAGCAGCGGCAGCACAAACATCAGAATATGGGACCAGAACAGTCGCTTTTTCACAGACATGAAGATTCCTCCCTTTGCCCCTATCATACCACACTTTTGCCCCCTGTGAATAAACTGGGGATAAAAAAAGTGATGCGCCTGCGGTTCCCCACAAAACAGGTTTTGTGGGGGCCCCTTCCAATTTAACCGCCTCGGTCGCCGCACTCC
>CAZIPA010000015.1:26771-47372 GCA_964541085.1 uncultured Oscillospiraceae bacterium
TTCCTGCGGCATGACGCCGCCACTGGGCGGCGGGGCTTGCTGCGCAAGCTGCCCATAAAACAGGTTTTGTGGGGGCCCCTTCCAATTTAACCGCCTCGGTCGCCGCACTCCTGCGGCTTCCTGCGGCATGACGCCGCCACTGGGCGGCGGGGCTTGCTGCGCAAGCTGCCCATAAAACAGGTTTTGTGGGGGCCCCTTCCAATTTAACCGCCTCGGTTGGCGCACTCCTGCGGCTTCCTGCGGCATGACGCCGCCACTGGGCGGCGGGGGGCAAGGTCTGCGCTATATTTTCCGGCTTGGCTCTCCCTCTGGGAGAGCTGGCGGCACGGAGTGCCGACTGAGAGGGTCGTCCTCTTGTCCTTCGTTCTTGCCTCCCTCTGACGAGGGAACCAAGGGAAATCCCTTTCACCGGGCGCAGCTCTCGTCAGAAGGAGCCAAGGAGCAGGGATGCAACCCTTCCCAAACAAAAAACTCCGCAGGCGCTCTGCGGAGTTCGTGGTGAAGGGTGCGCTTATGGATACCATAGACCCCAATGGGGTCTGTTTCCATAGAAACGGCTTCTTCACTTCTTCAGTTCCGTTTGATAGAGCCGCGCAAAGAACGCAAGGCTCACCGCCAGCGATACCGCTTCCGCAATGGGAAAGGCCCACCAGACCATGCCCACATCCTGCGTCACCTTTGCAAGCCCCCATGCCACCGGCACCAGAACCACCAGCTGACGCATCACCGACATGACAAGGCTGTAATTGCCCCGTCCGATGGCCTGATACATATTCGAAGATACCAGTCCCAGCGCCGCCAGCGGGAAGCAAAGGCAGATGATCCGCAGCGCAGGAATGCCCACCTCCAGCAATTCGGCTGTGGGATTGAAAAATCCGAGAAGCTGTCCGGGCAGAAGCAGAAAGGCCAGCACACCGATCAGCATAATGGCAAGGGCAATGCCACAGCCCTGATAGAATGCCTGAAGCAGGCGCTTTTTCTTCTGTGCGCCATAGTTGTAGCCCATGATCGGCATCAATCCCTGATTCAGGCCCAGAACCGGCATGAACACAAAGGAGCGCAGCTTGAAATACAGGCCGAACACCGTATAGGCCGCCGTGGAGAACCCGGCAAGGATGGCGTTGATGGCCATATTCATCACCGTGCTGATGGCCTGCATGACAATGGCAGGGATGCCCACGGCGTAAATATCCCGCACAATGCCCCTGCGGAAACGGAAGCCCTGGAAGGGGATGCGGATGGCGGGCTTCCGTGCGACGACAACAACCGCCAGAAGCATGGAAAGAATCTGTCCGCCCACGGTAGCAATGGCCGCGCCGGTAACGCCCATTGCGGGCAGACCAAACCAGCCAAAGATCAGGATGGGGTCAAAGATGACATTGAATACGGCACCCACCAGTTGGAAGATCATGGGCCAGAACATATTGCCGGTGGCTTGCAGAATCTTTTCCAGCATGGTCACAACAAACTGCCCGAAGGCGAAAATGCAGCAAATGGAGAGATATTCCTCTCCCATGCGGACAATTTCCGGATCGGACTCAAACATCCGGAAAAAGGGGCCGGTGAAAAACAGTCCAAAGACCGCAAAGGCCAGCCATGTGATGATGCTCAGCACCACGCCATGGGTTGCGGTGGCTTCGGCGGCTTCCCTGCGTCCCTCTCCCAGCCGCCGGGACATTAAGGAGGTCACACCGGCTGCCGTACCCACGGCAAAGGCGATCAGCAGATTTTGAATGGGGTAGGCAAGGGACAGCGCCGACACCGCTTTTTCGCTGACCTGTGCCACAAAGTAGCTGTCCACAATGTTATAAAGTGCCTGAATCAGCATGGAAAAAATGGCGGGCAGGGACATGGATAAAATCAGAGGGAACATTTTTTCCGTTCCCATGCGGTTTTCTTTTTGCGTTTCTGTTGGCATTTTATAGATTCCTGCTTTCTTTTTTCAAAAGCTTTTGAAGAAGCTTCTGCAATTCTTTTCGTTCCTGCTCCGACAAATGGGCAACCCAGGCATGGTCGATTTTCCCGACAACCAGCTCCAGCTCCTGCTGCATCTCCTTCGCCTTTGGGGTCAGGGAAATCAGCTTGCTTCTGGCGTCTCTGGGATTTGCGATTTTCAAGACAAATTCTTTCTTTTCCAGACTGTCCAGCAGCCCCAGAACCGTGGGGTGTGTAATGGCGCACTCCTTTTCAATATCCACGATTCGTGCGCTCTGGCCCTGCTGCATAAACAGAAATTTCAATATGCGGCACTGGGATGCCGTCAAATCATACTCTGCCAAAATGGGGTTTGCCATTTTGTCAAATTCGATGGATGCCGTTTTGATTAAAACCGCAATTCGGTCACCGTCCATAATGCCCTCCTGTTTTCGTAGCTTCCTACCAATTATGCATCCATCCGCCCTGTTTGTCAATAGAGCCTCCGGCAATAAAGAACGCCGCAGAAGCTCTGCGGAGTTACATGGCGGAGAAGAAGGGATTTCCGTTCCCACGGCTCTGCGCCGTGGGAGCCTGAAGGATTAAATAGAGGGTTCAAATCCCTTTCAGGCAAAGAAATAACTCCGCAGAATACTGCGGAGTTACATGGCGGAGAAGAAGGGATTTGAACCCTTGCGACCTGTTACAGCCCTACTCCCTTAGCAGGGGAGCCCCTTCACCACTTGGGTACTTCTCCAGTTGCCCTGATAGGCAAGGGATAGTTTACCACATCCGCGGCAAAAAAGCAAGGGTTTTTTGCGGAAATCCTGAAAAACCTCAGGACAAAATGCGGGACTGTTCCTCGGCGGCAAACTGGCGGCTGTAAAGCTCGTGATAATAGCCCCGCTTTTTCAGCAGCTGCCCGTGGGTGCCCTGCTCCAGAATCCTGCCGTCCTTCACCACAAGGATCACATCGGCCTGCCGGATGGTGGACAGCCGGTGAGCGATGATAAAGGAGGTGCGGCCGTGGAGCAGACGGTGGGTGGCCTGCTGGATCAGCTGCTCCGTCTGGGTGTCGATGGAGGCCGTGGCCTCGTCCAGCACAAAGATTCTCGGGTCGGCCAGCACCGCCCGGGCAAAGGAAATCAGCTGCTTTTCGCCGGTGGAAAGCCGGTCGCCGCCCTCGCCCACATCACTGTCCCAGCCCTTTTCCAGCCGGGCAATCACGCTGTCGGCGGAAACGGCCTCCGCTGCCGCCTGAATCTCTTCGTCGGTGGCATCCAGACGGCCATAGCGGATATTGTCCCGCACGGTGCCGGAAAAGAGATGGGGATTTTGCAGCACATAGCCGATGTTGGAATGGAGCCAAAGCTGGCTGCGCTGACGGTAATCCACCCCGTCAATGAGAATCTGTCCCTCCGTAGGCTCAAAAAACCGGCAGGCCAGATTCACCAGCGTGCTCTTTCCCGCACCGGTTTCGCCCACAATGGCCACATTGGTGCCCTGAGGAATGTGCAGGGAAAAATGCTCCAGCACATTTTCTCCCCCGTCGGGATAGCGGAAGGTCACATCCCGAAACTCAATTTCGCCATACAGTGGCTCCCAGTTTTCCCGTTTGGGATGGAAGGAATCGCCGTATTTTTCCACCACCTCCGGCGTGTCCTGAATCATGGGCTGCTGCTCCAGCAGACCGGACACCCGCTCGATGCAGGCTTGCAGGGAGATAAAGTCCGCAATGTTGGCCGCCGTCATCTGGATGGGCTCAAAAATGCTCACCGCATAGGAGGTAAAGGCCGACAGGGTTGCCAGCTCCAGCGCCTGCTCCAGATGCATCTGACCGCCCCGCAGCAGCACAATGGAAACCGCAGCCGTGCTGACAAACAGCACCAGCGGAATATACACCGCGTTCAGCCGGGCCGCCCGGACACCGGCATGACGCATTTCCTCCGTCAGTCCCCGGAAGGCGCCGGTCATCTGCTCCTCCAGCACCATGGTCTTGGAGGTTTTCGCGCCGGAAATGCCCTCGTTAAAGGCCCCGGTAATGCGGGAGTTCAGCTTGCGCACCCGGCGGTTCCAGTGGAGAATGCGGTTTTGAAAATACCAGGTGAGCACCGCCATCACCGGCACGATGAGAATCACAATCACCGCCAGCTTCCAGTTCAGCAGCAGCATGGCCGCAAACGCGCCGAATACATAGCACAGCTCCCAGAGAATATCGGTAAAGTTCCAGGCGATGGTGTCGGAGATTTTGTTGGTATCGCTCATCACCCGGGACAGCAGATAGCCCACAGGGGTCACATTGTAAAAGGACAGGGACAGGGTTTGCAGATGGTGAAACAGGCTCCGGCGCATATCCTGTCCCAGCCGCATATTCAGCCGGATGGAGCCCCGGGAGAAGATAATCACCGAGGCCACCTGGGCCAGCACCACCGCCAGATACACCAGCCCGAAGGGGATGATGCCCTGAAGGGTATTTTTGCCGATAAACTCCCCGATGGCGTATTTCTGAAACAGGGGAATCACCACATCAATCACTGCGCACAGGGCGTTGAACACGATGAGCCAGAAAAAGGTTTTTCCATAGGGCTTCAAAAAGGGGAACAGCTTTTTCCACACGCTCCAGCGGAAGGACTGTCCATAATCCTGCTCGTCAAAGGCCGGCATCAGCATTCGCCTCCTTCCAGAATCAGCGCACGGTCGTCCGCACGCATTTGCAGCTCGTAAATATCCCGATAAATGCCGGGACGGGACACCAGCTCTCCATGGGTGCCCAGTGCGGAGAGTCTGCCGTTTTCCAGCACCAGAATCTGATCCGCCTGCATCAGGGTGGTGATGCGGTGGGAAATGAGGATCACCGTGGCCCGGGCCAGCTGGTCATGAAGGGCCGCGCGGATCCTGGCGTCCGTTTCCGCATCCACCGCCGAAAGAGAATCGTCAAACACCATGATGGGGGCCTCCTGCATGAGCATCCGGGCAATGGCTACCCGCTGCTTCTGTCCGCCGGAGAGGGTCACGCCCCGTTCGCCCACCAGCGTATCATAGCCCTCCGGAAAGGCGGAAATGGCCTCATCCACACAGGCAATGGCCGCAGCCCGGCGCAGAGCGCTCTTGTCCGCACCCGGACGGGCCGCACGGATATTTTCGCCGATGGTCTGGGAGAACAGGAAGGGCTCCTGCAATACCAGACCGATCTGCCGCCGCAGCTCCTCCCGGCGCAGTTTGCGAATGTCCACGCCGCCGATCGTGATGGTTCCGCAGTCCTCCGGCAGGTCATACAGACGATCCAGCAGATGCACCAGCGTGCTCTTGCCCGAGCCGGTGCCGCCCAGAATGGCAAAGGTCTGCCCGGCCCGGATGGTGAAGGACAGGTCCCGCAGCACCGGCTGACCCTCATAGCGGAAGGTCACATGGTCAAACACAATGTCTCCCGGCACAAAGGGCAGAGCCTCCGGGTCGTCCTGTTCCTCCGGCTCCCGGAGAATCTCACCTACACGGTCCATGGACACGCCGGCCTTGCTCATCTCGGAGAGGATTCTGCCCAGCGCCCGCACCGGCCAGGATAGGCTCTCATTATAGGAAACAAAGGCCATAAACGCGCCCAGACTCATGCGCCCCTGCACACATTCCACCGTGCCCACAATGACGATCGCCATCACCTGAAGACAGGTCATCAGCGTTCCCGAGGCCCAGTAATAGGCCAGCAGCCGCCCCAGATAGATCCACAGGTCGGAAAAGGTGCGGTTTTTTTCCTCAAAGCGATCCTCTTCAAAGGCTTCCCGGCCAAAGGCCCGCACCACCCGCACACCGGTGAGATTTTCCTGGGCGCAGACGGTAAGACGGCCCTCGGCCTCGTCCGCATCCTGAAAGCGTCTGCCGATGCGGGAGTAAAATACGCAGGAGGTCACGGCGTTCAGGGGGATGAAAATCAGGGCGATGAGGGTCATGCGCACATTCATCCCCAGCATGATCCACACATAGAGGACGATGAGGAATACAATGCGGATGACCTCCGCCAGCTGATTGCACACAAATTGCCGGATCACATCCACATCGGAGGTGCAGCGCTGGAGGATGTCGCCGGTGGGATGACTTTTGTGCCAGGCAAAGGGCAGCCGCTGAATGTGCCGGTAAAGATCATCCCGGATGGCCTTGACATAGCCCTCGGAGCCCCGGGCCTGATCCAGCCGCTGGAAAAAGCCGCAGATGCCCCGCAGCAGCGCCACCGCCAGCACGGCCAGCGCCGCCAGCACCAGCGCCCGGGTGGGATTCTGCCGCAGGGTTTCCCATTGCAGCACTTCCAGCAGGCGGGCATTGAGCTCCGGCTCCCTGCTGCCCAGAATGGAGTCCACCGTCAGGCGGATAATCTGAGGGGTCAGGGCGTTCAGCGCCATGCTCAGACAGGCAAACACAATGGCCAGCGCAAACCAGTGCCACACGCCCTTGAGATAGCCTGCCACCAGCCGGGTTTTTTCCCGGGGGGAAAGCCGGTTTTTCGGTTCCATAAAGAAATATCGTCTCCTTTCCGCTGCGCCTTCGCAAAAGAAAAGCGCCCTCCGTCCATGACAGAGAGCGCACAAAAAATCGCAGCCAGCGTCTCAACGCTTTCCGGTGCGCAAAATACCCTCTGTCCCCATGTTTTTTCCGTTCTTGCAGATCATTTCGCGCACCTCCTTTGATGTATTCGCCCGCAGGCGTTGATTTCAATATAGCAGTATTTTCGGTGGATGTCAATAGGCGCAATTCTGAAGTTGAGGGGGCGTCCCCGTCTTCCATCGCCCGCAGGCGCATCACGCCCCCGGCACCCAGCCGCACAGGTTGTATTTTCCGCCCCGGTGATGGGAGATGCCCAGCTGCACAAAGGTTTCCAGCAGCTTGATGCCTGCCGCCGTGGGCTCGATCAGCGGATAGGGAAGCCGCTGCGCTACCAGTTCTGCAACCTCGATCATTCCGGTGCAGCCCAGCACGATCAGCTCCGCGCCGTGCTCCCGGGCTTCCTTTTCCGCAGCCTCCAGAATGTGTGCCGCCGTATCCTCCGGCACGGTGTTCAGCGCAAGCACACCCTCAGGGATGCCCACCGCCGACACAAAGCGGGAACAGCCCAGCTCACGATAGCGATAGGTCATCTTGTTTCGGGCATTGTCGCCGATGGTAACCATGGAAAAGGGCACACCGGCCATTGCCGCAAGGAAAAAGGACGCCTCTCCGGCACCCAGCACCGGCTTGTCCGTAATCTCCCGGATGGCATCCACGGCAACATCGCCGCAGCAGTTGATGAAAAAGCCGTCATAGTTCTGTTCCTCCCGGGCGATCAGCGAAAGCACCTCCGGCCCGGCCAGAACCTCATCCAGAAAGCCCTCAATGGCAGAAGGGCCCCGCTCCAGACTGCGGAAGGTCAGCTCTGCCTGAAAGGAATGCTGCCTTGCCAGTGCCGCTGCGGTCATTTCGCTGAAGGTGTCGGAAACAATAGGGGTAACGATCAGTAGCCGCATAAAGATTCTCCTTTATTTGTTATTGTTGTCTTCCTGGGCAAGCTCTTTGATGTATCCGTAAACCGTCAGGCGGGAGACCTTCAGCATCTCCGCCACATAGGGTACGGACTTATGAAAGGAAAAGGCGTTCTGGCTTTTCAGAATGCGGATCAGCTCCAGCCGGTCCGCCTTTTTCATCTGGTCAATGGGCACATCCAGCTGCCGCACGGCAGCGTCAAAGATCTGGGACAGGAAGTTCTGGTTCACCACCGCATTCAGCTTGTCATTGACCAGCGTCATCCCGGCCAGCACATTCTGGGCGTCTGCCAGCGCGGTAAAGTCAAAATTGATACCGAAGCAGAAAAAATAGTCGGGCCCGCGGAAATTGAAGGAGGTGGTTTTGATTTTCCGGTTTCCCTTCAGGGCAAAGCAGTTGATGAAATGATCCGTGACCTGCAGGCCCTGTACATAACGGCTGGCGCCGTCGGTGATCTCCACGGAGGAGCCGATTTCCCGGCCACTGACATGGCCGTTATAAATCGCAAGGATCGGATGATTGGGCTGGTCGTAATCCTGAATCAGCGTTTCGCAGTTCGCCCCGAAGGTGATCGCGACACCCTTTGCGATGTCGTCCAGCATTTTGAAAACTTCTTCTCTCGTCATAGATGCAGCTCCTTTACAAGCTGTTTAGTTTCAGTTGGATTGTTCGTCCTGTGTTGATTGCTATTATACTCTGTCCCCTTGGAAAAATCAAACATAATTTTATATAATTTTTGTTTATTTTTTGGAGATGGCCTTATCGCTTTGTTACAAATCGTTCAGCCCGGCAGTTTATAAATTTTTGAGACTTTCTTCAGACTGCGGCGGTCTGTCTGGGAAAATACCCGGAAAAACCAGCAAAAACAGGGTTTTCGGCCACTTTTACAGGCAGTTTTCTTTCCGCATCCCCAAAAAAGATTGTTTCTATCCAAACGAAGGCAAACAAATCGTATAAAATGTGTTGACAAACTGTAAAGCCTCGTCTATAATAAGCTCAACACAATTCTTCCGGAAGCGCAACTTTCACAGACGATGTACATTTTGTACGAAAAGGAGGGAGCTCACATATGCGAATCTTACTCATCAGACCCATTATCTCACCCCGCGAGGACGCCCAGGAGGAAGCCATCTTCCGTCCCTTTCTTTCTCCCGGCACGGAAATCACTGCCCGCCGGCTGAAATATGCCTCCTCTTCCATTGAATGCGAATACGATGTGGCTGTCAACACGCCGGACATTCTTCGCGTGGCAGCGGAGGGTCAGGCGGAGGGCTTTGACGGTGCCATCATCAACTGCTTTGTGGATCCGGGACTGGAGGCTGTGCGGGAAGCCGTAACCTATCCTGTGGTGGGCGCGGGCTCTGCCGCGGTGCAGCTGGCTCTTTCCGTGGGCAAGCGCATTGCGATTCTCACCATCGTGCCCAACATTCTTCCCCTGGTCCGGCGGCTGAACGCCGATTATATGGCCAGCGGCCGGGTGTGCGCCGTCAGGAGCATTGATGTTCCTGTGCTGAGCATTTATGGAGATCAGCTGATCTATGAGAAGCTGTATGAGCAGGCAGTTGCCGCCATTCAGCAGGATCATGCGGATGCCATCGTTTTTGGCTGCACCGGGCTGGGCGGCATGGCGGAAAAGGTTCAGCAGCGGCTGGCGGAAAACGGAATGCCTGTCCCTGTGGTGGATCCCGCCGGTGCGTCTGTTTCCATGCTGGAGGCGCTGATCCGCAACCGGCTGACCCACAGCAAGCTCACCTGGATGGCTCCGCCGGAAAAGCTCCGCAATCTGAAGTGACCCAGCGCAAATGAAATATCATAAAAAGGAGATGCAACACCCATGAAAAAAGCAATCTGTATCGTAACAGCCGTTCTCTGCCTGCTTGTCTGTCTGACCGGCTGCGGCAAAAACAATGATGCCATTGATGTCGGTTTTCTGGTCCATATCACGGGTGACGGCGCACTCTGGGGCCAGGCCGAGCGGGATGGCGCTCAGATCACCGTGGATGAAATCAACGCCAACGGCGGAATCCTCGGCAAACAGCTGAACATGACCTTTTATGATGGCCGCGGCACCTCCGCCGATTCGTTGAACGCCGTGAAAAAGGCTGTGGAGCAGGATGGCGTCTGTGCCCTGCTGGGTTCCAATTCCAGCGGCCCGACCATCGCGGTGGCGGATGTCTGCGCGGCCAATCAGGTTCCGCAGATTGCCACCTTTGCCACCAACATTCTGGTAACACAGGACGAGGCGGGAAACACCCGGGACTGGTCCTTCCGGCTTTGCTTTACCGATCCGTATCAGGGCAAGATCATTGCCAATTACGCCTATAACACATTGAACATTACCAATGCCTGCATTCTGTACGATGTGACCTCCGACTATTCCGCAGGCATCATGCAGCAGATCGAGGAAAATTTCAAGAGCCTCGGCGGCACCATCAAGGGAACCTATTCCTACAAAGCCGGTGATGTGGACTTCCGCTCCCAGCTGACCAACATCAAATCGGATGCGCCTCAGGCCATCATGCTGCCCAACACCTACAAGGAAAACGCGCTGATCGCGAAGCAGGCCTATGATCTGGGCCTGGATGTGATTCTGCTGGCCGGTGACTCCTATTCTCCTGCCATGTTTGAGATCTGCCCCGATCTGCACGACTATTACACCGTCAATCATTTTGACTGGAGTGATCCCGCTCTGGCCGGCATCAAGGAGAAGTATATCGCAAAGTACGGCGAGGAATCTCCGGAGCTGAATGTGGTCATGGGCTATGATATCGTCTATTTCCTGAAGGCCTGTATTGAAAAGGCGGGCTCCACGGAATCCGAAGCCCTGCGCAGCGCCATTGAAAATGCCACGGCCATTCCGCTGGCCCATTCCAGCCTGACCATTGATCCTGCCACCCACGATCCGCTGGACAAGGATGCGGTTATCCTCAAGCTGTCGGATGGCACGGCCACCTTTGTGGAGCGCTATACGCCCGGCAAATAATTTCGATATTGGGAAAACACCGGGCTGCCTCCGGGCAGTCCGGCACCCTGAAAACGCATCCCGCTGCAACAAAAGAGGAGATTGAACCATGACTCAATTTTTACAACAGCTGGTCAACGGCGTGTCCATCGGGTTCGTCTATGCCCTCATCGCCATTGGCTATTCGCTTATTTTCAGCATCCTCTCCTTCTCCAACTTTGCCCATGGCTCCTTTATCACCATCGGTGCGTATTCCGGCTTTTATATGCTGATGTCCGCCCATTTCCCCATTTATATCGCCATTCCGGTGGCCATGCTGGGCGGTACGGTCATTGCGATTCTGGCAGACAAGCTGGCCTACAAGCCCCTGCGTGACCGGGGAAGCCCCACGCTGTATTTTATCATTGCCGCCATGGGTATGTCCATTCTGGTGGACAACACCATCATCGCCACCATTGGCCCCCGTTTCCGCTCCTATCCCCAGCTGTTCTCCGTGACCGCCATTGATGTTCAGGGAGTCAGCATCAGCACCATGGATCTGGCCGCCGCCGTGATCGCAGCTGCCATGCTGATTCTGCTGACCTATCTGGTCAGCCGCACCAAGGCGGGAATCGCCATCCGTGCCGCATCGCAGGATCTGGAGGCTGTGGGCCTGATGGGCGTCAACACCAATCTGCTGATTACCGTCGTCTTTCTCATTGCAGGCGCGCTGGCCGGACTTGCCGGATTCTTTCTGGGCATGAAATACACCGTCTATCCCACGCTGGGCACGGTGATTACCAACAAGGCCTATGTGGCGGC
This sequence comes from uncultured Oscillospiraceae bacterium, assembly GCA_964541085.1. Classification (GTDB taxonomy): domain Bacteria; phylum Bacillota; class Clostridia; order Oscillospirales; family Butyricicoccaceae; genus UBA4644. The sequence continues at coordinate 37,954 of CAZIPA010000015.1, forward strand.
TGTGCTGGGCGGTCTGGGCAGCCTTCCCGGCGCAGTGGTTGGCTCCATTCTGCTGGGTGTTTTTGAAATGATGATTGCGGGCTATATTTCCTCCGGTGCCCGTGATGTGTTCGTCTATCTGCTTCTCATCATTATTTTGATTATCAAGCCCTCCGGCCTGATGGGCAAAAAGCGAGAAGACAAGGTGTAAAGGAGGCGCAAATATGCAATATTATATCGGCATTGCCATCCTCGTCTGCTGTAATGTCATTGCGGTCTCCGGCCTGTCGCTGCTCACCGGCTTTACCGGCATTTTCAGCTTCGGCCACGCCGCGTTTATGGCCATCGGCGCATATGCAGCCGCGCTTCTTACCACAAAGCTGGGCCTGCCCTTTGTGCTGGCGGTGCTGGCGGCCATTGTGATTGCCGCCGCCATTGGCTATCTCATCGGCATTCCCACCCTGAAGCTGGTGGGAGATTACTTTGCCATTGTCATGCTGGGCATTGGTGAAGCAACCAAGCTCATTCTGGACAATACCACGGAGATCACCGGCGGTGCCCGCGGCATGGGTGGCATCTCTGCCGTGACCTCTCTGCCTGTTGCACTGTGCGCAGCCGTGCTGGTTATTCTGTTTGTGCGGAATATCATCCGCTCCCGCTATGGCCGCTGCTTTATGGCTATCCGGGAGGACAATCTGGCAGCGGAATGCTGCGGCATTCACACTTTCCGGATGAAAAAGCTGTCGCTCACCATTTCCGCCGGACTGGGCGGTCTGGCTGGTGCGCTGTATGCCCACTACATCACCTATCTCCAGCCGATTATGTTCAACGGAGACAAATCCACCGAGCTGGCATCCTCCGTGGTGTTCGGCGGACTGGGCAGTCTGACCGGCTCGGTTGTGGCCACGGTGATTCTGACCGGTCTGCCCGAGCTGCTGCGGCCGCTGTATGAATGGCGCATGGTCATTTATGGTGTGTTGCTGGTCGCCACCATTGTGCTGCGTCCGCAGGGTCTGCTGGGCGGAAAGGAATGGAGCTGGCGCACGGTTCGTCAGGCGGGAATCCGAGTGCGCGGCTTCTTCAAAAAAGGCGGTGATGCTTCATGAGCGTTCTGAAGGTTTCCCATCTGACCAAGCAGTTCGGCGGACTGACTGCCGTTTCGGATCTGTCCTTTGAGATTCCGCAGGGGACGATCATGGGCCTGATCGGGCCAAACGGTGCCGGAAAGACCACGGTGTACAACCTGATTACCGGTATTTATCAGCCCACGGAGGGAACGGTCAGCCTGCTGGATCGGCCGCTGAGCGGTCTGTCCTGTCATGACATCGCACAAATGGGCGTAGCCCGTACCTTCCAGAATCTGCGGCTGTTCAAAAAGCTGACCGCGCTGGAAAATATCATTATTGCCTGTCAGCACTCCACCCGCTATTCGCTGCTGGATGCGGCTCTGCGTACCCGCCGCTTCCGGCAGGAGGAGGAAAAGCTTCAGGCACAGGCCGCCTCTCTTTTGCAGCTGGTGGGTCTGGAAAAATATGCGGATCTTTCCGCCGGAGCGCTGCCCTATGGACATCAGCGCCGCCTGGAAATTGCCCGGGCGCTGGCGCTGGATCCCAAGCTCCTGCTGCTGGATGAGCCGGCTGCCGGTATGAATCCGGAGGAATCCCTGCAGCTCATGGAGTTTATCCGGGAAATTCAGCAAAAATTTCAGCTGACGATCCTGCTGATCGAGCATCACATGGATATTGTCATGGGAATCTGCGACCATATCGTGGTTCTGAACTTTGGCAAGGAGATCGCCAACGGCTCTCCGGCTGTGGTGCAGAGCAATCCGGAGGTCGTCTCGGCATATTTGGGCGAGGTGGAAACATGATGCTGAAAACAAATGAGCTGTCCGTCTATTACGGAAACATTCAGGCGCTGGACAGGGTCAGCATTGAGATTCAGGAGGGGGAGATCGTCTCCATCATCGGCGCCAACGGTGCCGGAAAATCCACACTGCTGAAGGCTATTGCCGGGGTCAAGCTGTCGAAAGTCACCGGCACCCTGGAATATGAGGGTCATCCGCTGAATGCAAAGCTGCACCAGCGGGTGAAGGACGGCATTGCCCTTTCTCCCGAGGGCCGCCGCATCTTCGCAAACCTGACGGTGCAGGAAAATCTCACGCTGGGCGCCTATCTGAATCAGGATAAAAAGCGCTATGCGGAGGATCTGGAATCGGTCTTTGCGCTGTTTCCCCGGCTGAAGGAGCGGAGAAAGCAGCCCGGCGGAACGCTTTCCGGCGGTGAACAGCAGATGCTGGCCATTGCCCGGGCACTGATGTCCCGGCCCCGGCTGCTGATGCTGGATGAACCCTCCCTGGGTCTTGCGCCCAAGCTGGTTTCCGAGATGTTTGTAACCCTCCGGCAGATCAACGCCACCGGCGTGACCATCCTGCTGGTGGAGCAGAATGCCAATCAGGCGCTGGCGCTGTCCCATCGCGGCTATGTGCTGCAAACCGGACGCATCATCGGCACCGGCACTGGCAAGGAGCTTCTGGCCGATCCTGCCATTCAGGCCGCCTATCTGGGCGCACGCAATTCGTAAGAGAAAAGAAAGGGGTATCTATCATGGCAAAAACCGTATTGAAAACGCATGACGATCTGGTTGATTTTGTGCAGGGCTGTCTGCTGTTCGGTACCGGCGGAGGCGGAAATCCCGCTGAAGGACTGAAGGCGCTGGAGGAGCAGTTTGAGGCCGGCAGGGAGCTGGGCTGGGTAGAAAAAGAGGATCTTCCCGCCGGGACCTATACCGCCTGCGCGTTTCTGATGGGCTCTACAGCGCCGCTTACGCCGGAGAAAATCGCTGAGAAGGAAGCGCTGGGGATGAAGGAATGGCTCTATCCTCGGAATCTTCCCCTGACCACCGCTTTTTTGCAGGAATATACCGGCAAGCAGATTTCCGCACTGATTCCGCTGGAGATGGGCGGCAGCAATATGCCGGTTCCCGTAGCCGCAGCGGCATCCATGGGCATCTGTGCCCTGAACGGTGACTTTGCGGGAAGAGCTGTTCCCGAGATCACCCAGTGTGTCTGCGTGGCAAAGGGTGTTCCCATCACGCCCTATACCTGTGTGGACAAATGGGGCAACCGCTGCATTGTGGAATCCACCATCAACACGGATGTGGCAGAGCGTGTGGGCAAGATGATCTCCGACGCCAGCTATGGCTCCACCGGCATTTGCGGCATGATGATCCCGGTAGAAGAGCTGGAGGGCCGCTATGTTCCCAATACCATGAACGAGGCGCTGGCCTGCGGCAGAATCATCCGGGAGGAACAGGCCGCCGGTCGTCCCATTGCAGATGCCATCTGTGAAAAGCTGGGGGCCTACAAGCTGTTCACCGGCGTTGTGGTGGAAAAGCCCTGGGAGGATCGGGATGGCTATTACTGGGGCTCGCACATTCTGGAGGGCACCGGCCCCTTTGCCGGACATCGGTGCGAGGTGGTCTTCAAGAATGAAAACCAGCTGTTCTATCTGGACGGCAAGCTGACCGTGTCCAGCCCGGATCTGATTATGAATGTGGATCACAAAACCAACGCCGGACGCCGGAACGAGGATATTGCCGTCGGTGACGAGCTGACCATTCTGGGCCGGGCCTGCAAGCAGGAGCTCCGGGAGGAAGCCATGCTCCGGACGCTGGAGCCCCGCCACTTTGGCGTGGATGCGGATTATGTGCCCATTGAGAACAGTCTGAAATAAACGGGTGTTGTTTTCATTACTCTTCTGTAATGCTCCTTACATAGTGAAAGGCGCGGCCAGCTGCCGCGCCTTTTGCTTTTCGATTTTCGGTTTCTCCCTCAGGTGTTCTTAATAATCACCTGTTCGATGACATCGGTGGCGTGTTCGCACAGGTCGCAGCAGCTTTCCAGACTTTCGAAGATGGCCTTTGCGCCCAGCAGCTGCCGGTCGGTTGTGGGAGAGGCGAACAGCTCATAAACGGCCTCGGTATACACGCCGTCGGCCTCGGCCTCGATATCGTTCACCTTCACCACCAGCGCCCGCAGCGCCGCAGGCTTTTTGAAATTCTTCAGCTCGCCCGCCGCCTCATGCAGCGCCCGCACACAGCGATTGACCACCTGCGACAGCTCCGCCGCCCGGGCAGGCACACTGTCGATGTGGTACATATAAAATTCCAGCACCACCTCGTCCAGTGCGTCGGTGATATCGTCGATGATCTGGGCCAGCCGCAGAATGTCCTCCTGGTCGATGGGGGTGATAAACTCCGTGGACAGACGGTTCAGAATGTCATGATGCACCCGGTCCGCCGCGTGCTCGATCTCATGCATCCGGGTGCGATAGACCTGAATGCTGTCCCCATGAAACTGGCACAAAATCTCCTCCAGCAGGTTGGAGGCCTCCAGACAACAGGAGGTCTGCTGCTGGATCAGCTTGAAATAATCGTTATTTTTCCTTGCCATTGTTCCCGCTCCTTACGCAAATATCATTAAAAACAGCTTTGCCATGCCAAATCCCAGCAGACCGCAGCCGGGGAAGGTGAACACCCAGGTGAGTACCAGCTCCTTGACCACGCTCCAGTTTACATTGCTCATGCGCCGGGCTGCGCCCACACCCATAATCGCCGTGGTTTTGGTATGAGTCGTGCTCACGGGGATGCCGGTGAGCGAGGACAGCAGCAGGCACAGGGTGGCGGAAAAGTCCGCCGCAAAGCCCTGATAGGGCTTGAGCTTTACCATATCCATGCCCACGGATTTGATGATGCGGTAGCCGCCGATGGAGGTTCCCAGTCCCATCACGCCGGAGCACAGCACCATCAGCCACAGGGGCACCAGAAAGCTGGCTGTTTCCGTCTGGCCCTGAGAAAAGGCAGCGCCCAGCAGGAAAATAGCCATGAATTTCTGTCCGTCCTGCGCCCCGTGCATAAAGGCCATAGCTGCGCCGCCGCACACCTGCGCACCGGAGAAAAACCGTTCGGTCTTCAGCCGGTTGCGGTTGCGGAACAGCAGCACCGTCCCCTTTGCGCTGACAAAGCCCAGCCCGAAGCCCAGCACCGTGGACAGGAAAATGCCATAAATCACCTTGATCCATTCGCTGCCGTTGATGCCGGAAAAGCTGTTCTGGATGGCGACCGCCGCACCGGACAGCCCTGCAATGAGGGCGTGGCTCTCACTGGTGGGAATGCCGAAATACCACGCCGCCGTGGCCCAGATCACAATGGCCGCCATAGCCGCACACAGGGCGATGAGGGAAAGCTCAGCATCGCCGCCGAAATCCACCATATTATAGATGGTCATAGCCACGGAGGCGTTGACCGCCGTCATCACCAGCACGCCGAGGAAGTTGAAAATCGCCGCCATGACAATGGCCTTGCGGGCGCTGATGGCCCGGGTGGAAACACAGGTGGCGATGGCGTTGGGGGCATCCGTCCAGCCGTTTACCAGAATCACACCCAGCGTCAGCAGGGTGGAGATCAGCAGCATGGGGCTGCCGGAGAGCTGGTGCAGAAACTCTGTCAGGCTCATGAAAATCCCTCCTTTGGGAATGTTTGTTTCAGAAAATCAGGCATAAAGCAGCCAGAAATAGATATAGGCCGGGATCACTGCCGCCAGGGTAAAGGGAATGCCGATGCGGAGAAAGTCCCGGGTTTTTACCGTGTAGCCGGCCTTGCGCAGAATGCCGATACCGGCAATGTTGGCAGAGGCACCGATGGGGGTGCAGTTTCCGCCCAGGGTTGCGCCGGACAGCAGACCGAAATACAGCAGCGCCGGCTGGATGCCCAGCGTCTCCGCCAGTCCCGTCACCACCGGCAGCATGGCCGCCACATAGGGAATATTGTCGATAAAGGCCGAAAGCAGCACCGAGGCCCAGACAATCAGGGTGTACAGCAGCAGCACATTTCCGCCGCCCAGCTTTGCCAGCAGCCCTGCTGCCGCATCGATCACACCCATGTGGGAAATGCCGCCGATCATGAGAAACAGTCCCAGCAGCAGTCCCAGCGTCTCCGGGTCTACCGCCTTCAGCGGGGCCAGCAGCGCCTGACGATCCCGCTTTTTCAGCCAGCTGTGGAGCAGTCCTACCGCCAGCAGTCCCACGCACAGCAGACCGTTGGTAATGTCCGGCTTGTTGGGCAAAAAGGAGGCGGCGATCAGCAGCACGATCATTCCGCCCAGCAGCACCGAGGGCACAAAATCCGTGACCTTTGTGCGGGCAAAGCCCTTTTCCACCGGCTGCTTTTCCTTTCGGAACAGCCACGCCAGAATCAGCGCAGAGGCCAGCGCACCCAGCTCCACGGCAAAGAAAATGCCCGGCTTGCCCTGATAAATGATAAAGTCCAGAAAGCTCATGTTGGCATAGGAGCCCAGAATGATGGCCGTGGTGTCGCCCACCAGCGTGGCAGCGCCCTGCAAATTGGAGGACACCGCAATGGCGATGATAAAGGGCACCGGGTTGGTGTGCAGCTTCCGGCAGATCTCCAGAGCAATGGGAGCCACCATCAGCACCGTGGCCACATTGTCCACAAAGGCGGAAATGATACCGGCAAACAGCGCCAGCGCCACGGCGGCCAGCTGGACATTGGGCACCCTTTCCATCACCAGATCGGCCAGCAGGGCGGGCATTTTACTGTCGATGAACAGCTGCACCAGTCCCATGGTGCCCGCAATCATCAGCAGCACATTGAAATCCACCGAGGGAAGAATCTTTTCCACCGGCAGCATTCCGGTGAGGATAAAGACCGCCGCCGAGCCCAGGGCGATCCAGGTGCGGTATTTGCCAAAGGCCAGCATCAGTACATAGGTGACGGCGAATAACAGCAGTGCATAAATCATGAAACGCAATTTCTCCTTTACGGTTGTCTGCACGGAGGGCCCGTGCTGCATCCATGATACCAGCACACCGGCAAAAGGAGAGCAAAGGTTATTTTTCCTCCCGTTCGCCGTTCAGACGGTAGCCTACCCCCAGCTCGTTGGTGATATACCGTCCATCGCCGGGCTTGACGCCAAACTTCCGGCGGATGTTTGCCATGTTCACCTGCAAATTTTTCACGCTGCCCTCGTTGGGATGGCCCCACACCGCCCGGATGATGGCAGAATAGGTCATCATTTTTCCGCAGTGCTCGGAAAGCAGCGCCACAATATTATATTCTGTCTGGGACAGATGAATCTCCCGTCCGGCGATGCGCACCTGACGGGCATCATAGTCGATCTCCAGATCCCGCACCTGAAAGCGGCCGCCGGGCCGTCTGCCTGATTCGGCACTGTGTCGGCTGTTGCGCAGCACGGAACGGATCCTTGCCAGCAGCTCTGCCGTGCTGAAGGGCTTGGTCACATAATCGTTGGCCCCCGCGTCCAGCGCCCGCACCTTGTCGTCGTCCTCCGTCCGGGCAGACAGCACGATCACCGGTGTGACAGAATCCCGCCGCACCTCCCGCAGCAGCTCCATGCCGTCCCGGTCGGGCAGACCCAGATCCAGAATCAGCAGATCGGGACGATAGGACAGAAACAGTGACCTTGCCGCAGCGCAGGTTCCCGCCTGAATCACCTGATAATCCTCCGACTCCAGCAGGGAGGTCATCACCGAGCGGATGTTGCGCTCGTCCTCCACCAGCAGGAGCTTGTACCTGTTATTCTGCACAGGCAGCCTCCTCTCTTTCCAGCGAAAAGCGGAACAATGCTCCGCCGGTTTTCCGGTTTTCTCCGGTAATTTCTCCGCCGTGGGCCCGGATGATGGTGGCGCAGACGGAAAGGCCGATGCCCAGATTGCGCTTTTGCCCGTCGGAGGATGTGCCGGAGGCGCCGCTGCTCTGACCGGTGAACAGGTGTTTCAGTTCCTCCTCGCCCAGTCCGCAGCCGTCGTCCGCCACTTCAAAAAATGCCTGCCTGCCCAGCGTGAACACCCGCAGAGAGAGCCGGGTCATGCCCCGGGCGTGGAGCACGGCGTTTTCCAGCAGATTCATCAGCACCTGTTCGATGAGCAGGGCATCCATGGGCACCACCACCAGCTCCTCCGGCAGCGTGACCTCCACCTGCTGTTCGGGATAGCGGGCCAGAAGCTTGGCCACTACCGAATCCACCAGCTCGTCCACCAGGGTGGGAGTTTTGTGAATCTTGATTCTGCCGCTGTCGATGCGGGTGACGGACAGAAGATTTTCCACCATGCGCACCAGCCAGAGAGAATCCTCCTGAATGCTGCGCAGCATGGTATCCTGCTGCTCCCGGGAGAGGCTGTCGCCCTTTTCCCGCAGCATGGAGCTGGCGCTGTAGATGGTGGTCAGCGGCGTGCGCAGATCGTGGGACACTGCCCGCAGGAGATTGGCCCGCATCCGCTCCCGTTCGCTTTCCGCCTTTTCCGCCTCGTGGAGCTTGATTTTTGTAGTGAGCATTCCCGTCAGAATGGCCACCGTCACCATAATGACGGCAGAGATCACATTCACCGGAAGGCTGAAATTCAGCACAAAATAGGGGTAGGTGAAGGCATAATTCACCGCCAGCATGGCTGCCACGGCAGAAAGAATGCCGCAGAGATAGCCTTCGGTAATCAGGGAGATGAGAAACACCGCAAAGACAAAAATGGTGGTAATGTGTTCCTCCACATCCACCCGTTGAAAAATCACGCTGAGCACGCAGGCCAGCAGGAAAATCAGCACCGAAAGCAGCCGGTTTTTCACCGATTTTTTCCGTTTCATGGGCACACCCCTTCTTCCGCAATTCTATTCTATCACCCTTCTGACTAAGGTTTGGCAAAAGTATAAAGCAGCCGGAAGGGCAGCGCCTTCCCTGCCTCCATGATACACGCTCCCGCACCGCAGGACAAGAGCAGAGTCGAAAGGGAAGACGGCATGGCGGCACTGGGTGGTGGATTTCGCCGTGGGGAAAATGTGTTTTTTGACACATCAAATGTCCGGAAAAATGTGCGAAAACGGCATTGAAAATCCGGGAAAAATGTGTTTTCGCCAACCTTCCGAAAAATACACCGCCAACTCACCGAAAAATATCACACGAATTTTCCGAAAAGCGTTGTAAATATGAATACCGCCTGCGTTCCTCCATCCCCGGATAAAACCCCATTTTCGGCAAATAATAGGAAGGAAAATGAAGATGAGGAGCGATTCAGATATGAAAGCAACAGGAATTGTCCGGCGGATTGATGATTGAGTTATAATAGGACAAAAGTTCAGAAGCCTTGAAAACACCGGGTTTTCGCTGATTTTGTCCAAATTCTCAGATTGAATTATCTCCGGAGCATATATAAAGGTAAGAACTTTTTACTTCAAAACGTACCTTGTATATGATGCCAGAAATCTGGCGAAACTCAAAGTGTAAGGAGGTCTGAGAAAATGAAGCAAGGTGTTTTGGTACATGATCCAGAGTCTGACCGTATGGATGTGCGGTTCGGTCTGGAAGATTATTATGGTGGTTTGCATTGCGGCACCTGCATGGATGTCTTTGT
>CAZIPA010000016.1:0-45162 GCA_964541085.1 uncultured Oscillospiraceae bacterium
AAAGCACCCTGAAAAGGGTGCTTTGTGGCATGAAAAAAGCACTATGCATTTTTTGCACAGTGCTTATTATAAGACTTCCGACAAATCGACATCGGAATCAGCATAGACGGCATCAACTTCATAATCATTGAATACAGTAATGCTTCCGTTGGGCGTGTCGTATGTTTGAACTAACGAACCGTCAACATCAACGGCAAACCGTTTTCCCGTGATGCTTTTAATTTTTGCTTCAATAGCGGCACACGCTTTTTTGAACGCTTTGTTGTCCGCTTCTTTTGCAATGTTATAAGAAAACATCTTATTCACCACCTATGCCGAACTTTTTGTTGACATTTGCATTCGTTTTAGTTGCAGTGTCATACACATCTTGAATGGCTTCTTCTCTTGACATCCCTTTTCGTTTCATTTTGGACTTGATAAGTTCTTCAAAAGATTTGTTGGGTTTTTTGTGTCGAGAAACTCTTTGGCATCTTCATCAGCCATCATTTCTCTTGCTTCAGTCCGAAGTCTGTTTCTGGCTTCGAAAGCTTGTCTTGCCTGTTCTTCCATAGGAAGTGACTTATCAATGCCGTCAGCAATCCTTGAAGCCTTATCAACATACCACTGTCGAACTTCAGTATTCCCCAATTTCATTGTACTACTTTTCAAACTTTTTTCAAGGGGTGCGGCAGAAGCTTTCAAATATTTTTTCTTGAAATTCTCAAAGTTTGCCGATTTGTCCAGTCCGAAAAATGCGGCCCGGTCTCGCAGGGTCTTCAGCTCATCCGCATCCAATGCCCCTCTTGCCCTTGACAGGCTCACACAACGGCAGTTAATGACTTCGGCGGCGGGGCCGTTCGGATCGCCCGGATATTCAAGGCCATTACTGAACTTTTCGTCCAATTCTCGGATTTCACCGTCAACAGCTCGGTGGGAATCCCTGGTCTTGCCGTCTAAGGTAGCGTCCCACTGCTTGACTACATCCACGCCCTTGCTTTTTGCAAACCGTTGTGCATCTCTGGTGGATGCCTGTTGGATGCGGTGGCCCTCTGTCCGGGCAATAGTCTTTGCTCTGGATAAAGGGGCCTTTGATACATTGCTGATATTTCGCGCAATGTCGGCGTAAGACATACCGGATGCAATGCCCCGGGTGATTTCAGCGGCAATGGACTTCTTCAGTCCCTTGACATCAACACCCAGCGCAGAATAAAGACCTCCGCTGACCTTTGAATCCAGCATGATAGCCTTTTGTATAAGATTTTGAAAACAAGATCGAGCAAATCAATGTCGTTGCACTTTTCCAGCAATTCAGTGATTTCTTGTATGTACTGCGCTTTATCCATATGGTACTCCTTTCGGTGACGCTATATCGGAATAGTAACACCATAACAACTTTTCTGTAAACCCGTTTTTCTTGTAAAATGCGATTCTGTTGCATTATTGCGACAAGCCATGTTATGGTGTTACCAGAGGGGTGAACACATATGACCCACACAATGAATTCGAACAGGAATATTTTGAGTTCGGCCTGTTCATGTCCCGCCGAGAATATAAAACTATCAAACGAAGACTGGAAGCGGGAAAACTGCAATCCGTTCAGGAAGGAAACTACATCGCGTCAGCTCCGCCTTATGGATTTGTCGTTGTGAAGAAATCCAAAAAAGAGCGGGTCTTAGTTGAAAAGCCAGAAGAATCAAAAATTGTGAAAATGGTTTATGATTGGTACACGGAGGAGCGAAAACCGACATCGTGGATTGCGAAACAGTTGAACTTGATGGGCGTTCCTTCGCGCAGCGGCAGAGAGTGGACAAGGGCAACCGTCAAAGACATCCTTTTCAACGCACACTATATTGGAAAGGTGTCTTGGGGCAACCAAAAGACTGTCAAGGAAAAAGACCCCGTTACCGGGAAGGTATCAAAGAAAAGGGTACTTACCGGAAACCCACAGTTTTATGAAGGAAAACACACAGGTTTTATCAGTGAAGAACAATTTTACAAGGTGCGTACAATATACGGATCACAAGCCCCCGCAAAGATGAATACGGAACTTGTGAATCCATTGTCCGGAATATTGCGTTGCCGTGATTGTGACCGGGCTATTGGTTTTCAGCGATACGGCGATGCCAGAATCCCAAGGCTTCAGCATCCTTTTGGTAAGATTTGCAAGAAGCCGTCTGTTCCTCAACCCGTTGTTATGGGGGCGCTTGTTGATTCACTAAAGAAAAGCATAGAAGATTGCCAGATAAAAATGGAAAGCGCACAAGACGCATCTGCACAGCTACGATTTGAAAGCATGATCCAGACAATGCAAACAGAACTTGCGAAACTGGAAAGCCGAAAAAGAAAGCTAATGGATTCTTGGGAATCTGAAGACGGTATGTATACCAAAGAAGAGTTCATCGAACGAAAACAGATGTATACTACAAGCATTGATGCACTGAAAAAGAGAATTGCAGAAGCGAAAGAAACCGCTCCTGCAACGATCAATTATTCCGAACAGATTGCAACATTAAAGGCTATTATAGATTGCATCAACAACCCGGATTTGGATGCCAAAGCTAAGAATGTTTTCTTGAAGCAGTACATTGAAAAAATCACATACGATGTTGTCGATAATGGTGTGAACAAGAAAGTCCCCGTCCTTGAAGTGTTCTTAAAATAAGGGCTATATTTTTTGACCCTTCGTTATGGTCATGTAAGCTGCATCTTATGATCCGAACCCAGCTTGGCAAAGATTTTGTTGAAGGACACCCCGGCAGAGATGGTCAGGCCGGTTTCCTCCCGCACCTCCCGGCGCAGACGGTCCGCAATGGTTTTGCCATCGCCGAAGAGACTCCGGCTGGCCGTCACATCCAGCCAGCTTTCATCAATGCCAAAGGGCTCCACCCGGTCGGTATAGCGGCGGTAAATCTCGTTGACCACCTGAGACCAGCGGGCATAATCCCTGTGATGGGGCCGCACCAGCGTCAGCCGGGGACATTTTTGCAGCGCCTCCCGGATGGTTTCCGCCGTTTTGATGCCATAGCCCTTGGCCAGCTCATTTTTGGCCAGAATAATGCCGTGACGGCTCTCCGGATCGCCGCAGACGGCCATGGGCACGGATTTCAGCTCCGGATGACGCAGCTGTTCACAGGAGGCATAAAAACCGTTGCAGTCGCAGTGGAGGATCACCCGGTCACTCATGGCAGCTGAAGCCCTCCCAGCACCTGTCCGATGGGCTCCCGCAGCACCAGATCGGCCATGGCATCCCGGGGCGTGGCGTCCCGGTTGATGAGCACCAGCTTTCCGCCACGATAGCAGCTGATCAGTCCCGCCGCCGGATAGACCGCCAGCGAGGTGCCGCCGATGATGAGCAGATCGGCCTGCTCCAGCGCCTCCACCGCCGCCTGAAGCACATCCTCATTGAGACTTTCCTCATACAGCACCACATCCGGCTTGATGATGCCGCCGCAGGTGCAGCGGGGAATGCCCTGAGTGTGCAGCATATGCTCCATGGAATAGCTTTTGCGGCAGCGGGTGCAGTAGTTCCGATGCACCGAGCCGTGCAGCTCCAGCACACGGCGGCTGCCCGCCGCCTGATGCAGACCGTCAATATTCTGGGTGATGACGGCAGTCAGCCTGCCCGCCTGCTCCAGCCGTGCCAGCGCCAGATGGGCCGGGTTGGGCTTTGCCTCCGGACACAGCAGCTTTTGCCGGTAAAAGCGGAAAAATTCCTCCGGCTGCTGCCGGAAAAAGGTGTGGCTGAGAATGGTCTCCGGGGGATAGCGCCAGGTCTGCCGGTACAGGCCGTCCTGACTGCGAAAATCCGGAATGCCCGATTCGGTGCTGACGCCCGCGCCGCCGAAAAATACAATGCGCTTTGCCTGCTGAATCCATTGCTGCAGGGTTTCCTGTCCGGTCATGGCCGGGCCTCCTTTCCTGTGCGGGGGTTACTCCCGCTGCTTTTTTCCCTTGCGGGGTCTGGGCAAAACCTGCTCCACCGGCACATTGATCCGCAGGGCGTGGGGAAGATTGCTGATCTCCGCTATGGGATGGTCGCCGCCATATTCTCCGTCCAGCGTCCAGGGGATGGGCGTGTCGCAGGTGATTTTCAGATGCTTTGTCTTGAAGGAATAGATCATATCCGGGTCCAGCTGAGAGGCCAGCAGATGGTTGATGACCCGGGTCAGGTCTAAAATGGAGGGCGGATTGCGCACCAGCGTTACCTCCAGCAGACCGTCGTTCATGGACACATCCATAAACCGGCCCACCGGCAGACCGGCCACCGAGCTGCTGTTGCTCACCAGTCCCACCAGAATGTCGTCCTCAATTACGCCGCCGTCATGCTCCACCCGGATGGAATAGGGATGGAGTGAGGACAGCCGCTGGGCCCCCTCCAGCAGATAGGCCAGCTTGCCCAGCAGATTTTTGATATCCTGAGGTGTGGCATAGGAGACCTCGGTAAAGGCACCGAAGGCCGCCACATAGGAAAAATAGTCGCCGTTGAAGCATCCCACATCCAGATCCACGGCGGCACCGTTCACCGCCGCCTCCGCTGCCTTTTCCATGTTTTTGGGCAGACCCAGCGAGCGGGCAAAATCGTTGGTGGTGCCGGCGGGAATATAGCCCAGCAGCGGCGGATGGGGGCAGCGCAGCAGGCCGTTCACCGTCTCGTTCAGTGTGCCGTCGCCGCCGGAGCAGACCACCAGATCATAGTCTCCGGCCCGGCTGGCGGCAATGTCCGGCAGCTCTCCGCTGCGCTGGGTAATATAGACCGTGGGCTCATAGCCCGCCCGGACAAAGGTATTCATAATGGGCAGAAAGGGGCTGCGGATGGCCTCCTTGCCTGCGTGTGCATTTACCAAAAACAGAAGCTTGCGGGGTTCCATAGCTGCTCCTTTCACGCTTTCCGGGGCTTCCGCAGAATGCGGCCTGCCCGCTCCTCCGTCTGTACGCCGTTTTCCAGCGCCACTCTGCCGTCCAGCACCACATGATGCACACCCTGTGCCAGCTGAATGGGCCGGAGAAAGGTGGCGGTGTCGCCGACGGTATCCGGGTCAAAAACGGTAATGTCTGCCACATAGCCCGGCTTCAGCAGACCCCGGTCGGTCATGCCCAGCATTTCCGCGCCTTTGGAGGTGATGCGCCGCACGGCCTCTTCCAGCGAACACAGCTGCTTTTCCCGCGCCAGACGCAAAAACCGTGCAATGGCACCAAAGGAACGGGGGTGGGGCAGACCGGCGATTTTTTCGGCATCGTCCGGATAGGAATAGCCGTCGGAGCCGATGCCCACATCCTGCCGGAGGAAATACAGCATATCCTCTTCGCTGATGACAAAGAAAATGCAGTTTGCCATGCCGTGGGTGCGGGTGAGGATTTCCGCTGCCGCCTCGGCATAATCCATGTGGAGCATATCCTCTGCGATCTCCCGCAGGGTCTTGCCCACGATCTCCGGCCAGTAGCCCGCGTCATCCTGCACCATGCAGGTCTCGGCCAGCCGGGCGTTGGGATAATAGACCGTGCGGATATGGTCCAGCACCTCCTGCCGCCGGGGCCCGGCCAGAACCTCCGGCACTGCGGCACAGCCGCCCTCCAGCGCCCACCGGGGGCAGCGAATGTTCAGATAGGTGCAGCAGGCATGGTAGGGGTACATATCCGCCGTCAGGCGCACACCCTCGGCCCGTGCCCGGCAAATGCGTTCCCAGATGGCGGGAGCCGTGCCGTGGACATGATAATCGTCCAGCTTCAGATGGGAAATATGCACCCGCACACCGGTCTCCCGGCCTACGGAAACCAGTTCCTCAATGGCCTCCGGCAGCAGCGCACCCTCGTTGCGCAGATGGGCGGGCATAAAGGCATCATAGTCCTTCAGCACCTGTCCCAGAGCGGCAATCTCCCGCTGATCGGCAAAGCAGCCGGGGGAATATTCCAGTCCCAGCGAAAGGCCCCATACGCCATCCTCCAGATCCCGGCGCAGCAGCTGCTGCATCTGCTCCAGCTCGCTTTCCGTCACGGCCCGGTTATCATAGCCGATCACACCGGCCCGCAGGGCCCCGTGACCGGTGAGGGGCGCCAGATTGACACCCAGCTGCCAGCCCTCACGCTCCATCCGCCGGACAAAATCGCCAAAGGAGGCGCTGTACCAGCGGGGGTCTACGCCCTCACCGGGGTTGACCTGCGTCACCCGTTCCGGCAGGGCAGGGAAGGGAGAAAAGCCGCACTGACCGCAGACCTCGGTGGTCACGCCCTGAAACAGCTTGGCTGCACCGGTGCTGCCCAGGGTAAAGGTGGTGTCAGAATGGCTGTGGGCATCGAAAAAGCCCGGGGACACCACCAGTCCCGCAGCATCCAGTTCCCGCTTTGCCTGCCGCCCGGTCAGATCGCCGATGGCGCTGATTTTTCCGTCCTTTACGGCCACATCTGCCATATAACCCGCTGCGCCGGAGCCGTCGATGACCCGGCCGCCGCGAATGATGATATCCTCCATGGATTTCCGCCTCCTGATGTTGTGCCCCGAGGGGCAATGGTTTCTCCCTCTATTATACAGACATTGCCGCCCATTTACAAGGAACGGGGTGTAAAAAAAGCGTGTCCCCGGCAGGAAACCGGGAAAAATAAAAATCCACCGCAGGACAGGGGCCCCACGGTGGAGAAGGAATGCTTTTTCGGTTTTGGATGCGTCTGCAATGGCGTTTATCGGCTGCCGCTGCCCGGCCTGCGTCGGCGGATGGCAGTGTACATCAGCTGGCCCAGCACACCGCAGGACAGAATCTCTCCCGCACCTACGGTCAGCATGAAAAAGGGAATGCTCCCCTCCAGCCGATAGGCCCAGGCCAGCACCGGCGGCACCAGCAGAAGATTGCTGACAATGGGCGGCAGCATGGCAAGCCAGCGGTTTTTCCGCAGCAGCCGTGTGCCCAGCGCCCCCAGCAGGGTGGCCAGACTGCCCACGATCACATCCCACAAAAGGCTGCCCGTCAGAAGATTGGCCAGCAGGCAGCCCACAAACAGCCCCGGCACAGCCCCGGGAAAAAAGCAGGGCAGCAGCGTCAGCGCCTCGGAAAGCCGCAGCTGGACCGGATTGGAGGCCAGTCCAAAGGCTGCGGATGCCAGCGTCAGCACCACATACAGGGCGGCGATCATACCGCCCTGGGCCAGCAGTGCTCCGGCGCTGTATTTTTGTCTGTTTCCCATGGAGATTATTTTTTGATGCGGACAGATTTCATCAGCGGCTTGCGGCCATGCTTGCCTTCCACGATCTCGTCAATGACCTCCAGACCGGAGGTGACCCGGCCAAAGGCGGCATAATTGCCATCCAGATAGGGCGCTTCGTCCACCATGATGAAAAACTGGCTTCCGGCAGAGTTGGGATCGTTGGTGCGGGCCCAGGACAGCACACCCCGCTCGTGCTTCAGATTGTTGGGGAAGCCGTTGGCCAGAAACTCACCGGGGATAGTCCAGCCGGGGCCGCCGGTGCCGTTGCCCTCCGGGTCGCCGCCCTGAATCACAAAATCGGGCACGATGCGGTGGAAGGTCAGTCCGTCATAAAAGCCGTTCTCCGCCAGCTTGACAAAATTGGCCACGGATTTCGGGGCCACATCGGGATAGAGCTCAAAGCCCATCACTGCGCCGTCGGACAGGGTGATCTTGCCTTTAATCAAATTTTCCATAATCAATTCTCCTTGCAGATTGGATGATACATGAACAGTTTAACGGAAATGTCAGGTCTTGTCAATGGCATCCCGTTTGTACCAGGGCCCGGTGCGGTAGAACAGCACCGACAGCACCGTCGCCGTACACCAGCCCACCGGCCAGGCACACCAGATGCCCACCGCGCCGAAGGCACCGGAAAAGACCGCCGCCAGCACCACCCGCAGGGTCAGATCGGTAAAGGTGCTCACCATAAACTTTCCCATCAGGCCGCCGCCCCGGAGAATGCCGTCGGTCATGAGCTTGACGGAAATCACCACATAGAAGGGAGACAGAATCCGCAGCAGCGCCACGCCGGTATCCATGGCCAGCGCTGTGGCATCCTTCAAAAACAGGTGCAGCAGGCTGCGGGTGGCCAGCAGATACAGGAGCATCAAAGGAATGCTCACGCCCCAGACCAGCTTCAGCCCGGCCCGGAAGCCCTGACGAATGCGCTCCGGCTTTTCTGCGCCCAGATTCTGTGCGGTATAGTTGGACAGACCGTTGCCCAGCGTGGTGAGGGAGGTCATCACCAGATTGTTCAGCTTGATGGCTGCGGCATAGCCTGCCACCACCGCCGTGCCAAAGCCGTTGATGACACCCTGAATGATAATATTGCCCACGGAGATGCTGCCCTGCTGGAGCATACTGGGGATGGCCACCCGGGCCAGCCGCTGCAACATTTCCATGGAAAAGAGCCGTCCCTTTTCCTCCGGGGCCACCGTGCGCAGTCTGCGGAACACAAACCACACCGCCAGCACGCAGCTGATGCCCTGACAGAGAAAGGTTGCCCAGGCCACACCGGCCACGCCCATATCAAAGGCCGTGACGAACCAGATGTCCATGCCGATGTTGGCCAGAGAGGATGCCGCCAGAAACCAGAAGGGGGTGCGGCTGTCGCCCAGCGCAGAAAAAATGCCCGTGGCTACATTATAAAAGAGCATAAAGGGCACGCCCAGAATATAAATGTCCAGATACAGCTTGGAGTCGGCAAAAATGTCCGCCGGGGTCTGGATCAGCTCCAGCAGCCAGCCGGACAGGGGCAGACCCAGCCCCATGAGCAGCACACAGATCACACCGGAGGCGATCAGGGTGGTATGAATGGCCGTTTTCAGCTGGTCATAGCGCCGGGCGCCGAACAGCTGGGCCGTCACCACCGAACAGCCGATGTTGCAGCCAAAGGACACCGCCAGAAACAGCAGTGTGATCTCATAGCCGTTGCCCACAGCCGCCAGTGCGTTTTCCCCCACAAAGCGTCCGGCCACCAGACTGTCCGCCAGATTGTACAGCTGCTGGAAGATCACGCTGCCGAACAGGGGCAGACAAAATTGAAACAGCACCCGGGAGGGGTTGCCTTCTGTCAGATTGCGGTTCAAAGCATATCCCGCCTTTCTTTTCAAATCCGGCCCTATTGTAGCACAAGCCCCCGCCGGGGGCAATGGCCCTTTCTGCCAAAAATTACGGCGGAAATCGGCATCCATGCAGCAAAATGTGCCGGTGCGTCCCGCATTTCCCGCACCTGCGGCGGCCCTGCGCATAGACTGGAACAAACCAAAACGGAAAGGAACGCTGACGCTATGGCACTGCAATTTTTTCTGGGGGCCAACAGCAGAGAGGGCTTTGTGACCCTCTATCCCCAGCTTTGCCGGGAAACTCCCCGGCGCATCTTTTCCATCAAGAGCGGCCCCGGCAGCGGAAAATCCACCGCTATCCGGCAGCTGGCAGGGCAGCTGGGCGGCACACCGGAGGAGGAGATTCTGTGTTCCTCTGACCCGGATTCGCTGGACGGGGCGATTTTTCCGGAGCTGGCGCTGCTGGACGGCACCGCACCCCATGTGCTGGAGCCGGAGCTGCCCGGGGCACAGGGAGATTATCTCACCCTGCCGCCTTATCGGGACAGAGCCGGTCTGGAGGAAAAGCGTCCCGCCCTGCTGGCGCTGAAGGCGGCCTCCGGCCAATGCTATCAGCAGGCCCGGCGCCTGCTGGCGGCGGCAGCGCTGGCACAGGAGGCCCGGCGGCAGGTGCCTGCCCCCTTTGTGCGGGAAGAAAAGCTGGCCGCCCGGGGGCGCAGTCTGATGCTGCGCTGTCTTCCGGATACCCATCGCCCCGGCCAGCTGCGGCTGCGGTTTCTGGAGGGCTATACGCCCAGAGGGAAGCTGCTGCTGAAGGACACCGTGACCGGCTGCGCCGAGACAGTGTATGCCCTCCGGGACAGCTTTGGACTGGCGCAGCCGCTGCTGCTGGCGGCACGGGATGCGGCGCTGGAGCGGGGCTATCGGGTCTATGTCTGCCTGTGCCCGCTGGAGCCCCGGCGCATTCGTCATCTGCTGCTGCCGGAGGCGGGCATTGCCCTGATGACCCAGGAGGGGCCGTCGCTGCCGGTGCCCGTTCATCGCAGCCTCCATGCCGATGCCCTGCTGCCCGGAGAGGTGCTGCGGGCCCATCGGGGACGGCTGAAGCTGCTGGCCCGGGCGTCGCAGTCGCTGGAGCAGGACGCGCTGGACTGCATCCGGGAAGCCCACCGCCTCCATGGTGAGATGGAGGATATCTACCGCCCTCATCTGGCGCTGGAGGAGATGGAGGAGCATCTTGCGCGGCAGCTGTCTCTGCTGCGTCTGTGAGAAAGGAGTCTTATGCCACCCTTTGAACCTGTCAACTGCGGCTGTGCCCCCGATCCCTGTCAGCAGCAGGGGCAAGCGTCCTCCCGGCCCAACGGCAGCCAGAACTGGCTCAGCGACAATCTGCTGATGAGTTTGCTGGCGCTGGCCGTGGTGCTGTTCTGCTTTTACTTTGTCATCAAGGCCGGTGTCCGGGGCGGCCTGACAGAGCTGGTGAATGACCCGGGCTTTTCCCTCTCCAGGCTGCTGGGCGGGAGCTGCTCCGACTGCCGCTGAAAAATATTTCTGATTGCCCTGTCCCTTTTTGCCTGTTTCCGTTGTTATAGTAAACAGGAGGTTTCATCGTCATTTCTGTTTCTGCTCTGCGCCGTGCCCCGGCGGCAGCCCCGAAAAAACCGCCGGGGCAGAGGGGATTTCCTCAGGCCCTGCTCTTGACAAGCGGCAGCAGTTCGGGCATACTAACCTCAGAAGCAGAATGACGAAAGGATGATATACAGATGACGCTGGCACAGCTGCCCGCCGGAAAAAGCGGGATCATTGAACAGGTTGGCGGAACCGGCCCCCTCCGCTGCCGTCTGCTGGATATGGGACTGATTCCCCGCACACGGGTGACGGTACAGAAGGTCGCCCCCATGGGTGATCCCATCCAGATTCGCCTGCGGGATTATGAGCTGACCCTCCGCAAGGAGGACGCGGAGAACATTACCCTCCGGGAGGTGGACGCATGATTTTAGCGTTGGCCGGCAATCAGAACTGCGGCAAAACCACCCTGTTCAACCAGCTCACCGGCATGAATCAGCATGTGGGCAACTTCCCCGGCGTGACGGTGGATCAGAAAAGCGGCGAGGTACGCAATCTGAAGGACTGCACCGTGGTGGATCTGCCCGGCATTTATTCCATCCGTCCCTATTCCGCCGAGGAGCTGGTTACACGGCGGTTTCTGCTGGACGGACATCCCGACGGCATTATCAATATTGTGGATGCCACCAACATCCAGCGCAATCTTTATCTCACCCTCCAGCTGATGGAGTGCCGCATCCCCATGGTGCTGGCGCTGAATATGATGGACGAGGTGCGGGCCAACGGCGGCTCCATTGATGTACAGGAGATGGAGCGTCAGCTGGGCATTCCCGTGGTTCCCATCAGCGCCGCCCGGAACGAGGGCATTGATGAGCTCATCCGCAGAGCGGCAGAGACGGTGCGCAGCCGCACCATGCCCCGGGTGATGGATTTCTGCGGCCCGGGCCCGGTACATCGGTGCATCCATTCTGTCATGCACCAGATCGAGGATCATGCCCAGAGCGCCGGTCTGCCGGTGCGCTTTGCCGCCACCAAGCTCATTGAAGAGGATCCCGATGTGCTGGAAAAGCTTAAACTGGATCAGAACGAGATCGAGCTGGTGGAGCACGCCATTCTCCAGATGGAGGAGGAGGACGGCATGGATCGCAATGCGGCGCTGGCGGAGATGCGTTACGATTTCATCGAAAAGGTCTGTCGGGATACGGTGGTGCGCTGCCGGGAGAGCCGGGAACACCAGCGCAGTATGCGTATCGACCGGATCTTGACGGGCAAATATACCGCTCTGCCCATTTTCGTGCTCATTATGCTGTCCATTTTTTATCTGACCTTCAATGTGTTAGGCAAGGTGCTGTCCGATCTGCTGGAGCTGGGCATCCGCTGGCTTCAGGGCGTGGTGGACGCGGGCCTGACCGCCTATGGCATCAACCCGGTGGTACACAGTCTGGTGATCGACGGCATTTTTGAGGGTGTGGGCAGTGTGCTGTCCTTCCTGCCGGTGATCGTGGTGCTGTTTTTCTTCCTGTCCATTTTGGAGGATACCGGCTATATGGCCCGGGTGGCCTTTGTGATGGACAAGCTTTTGCGAAAGATCGGTCTGTCGGGGCGGAGCATTGTCCCCCTGCTGATCGGCTTTGGATGCAGCGTCCCCGCCATTATGGCCACCCGCACCCTGAGCTCGGATCGGGATCGGAAGATGACTATTTTGCTGACGCCCTTTATGAGCTGCTCCGCGAAAATCCCCATTTATTCTGTTTTCGCCGCCGCCTTTTTTGAAAAATATCAGGCGCTGGTGATGATCGGCCTGTATCTGGGGGGAATGCTGGTGGGCGTGCTGGCGGCGCTGATTTTCGGCAGGACGCTGTTTCAGGGCAATCCGGTGCCCTTTGTGATGGAGCTGCCTAACTACCGCTTCCCCTCGGCCAAAAGCGTGCTCCAGCTGTGCTGGGAAAAAGCCAAGGACTTTTTGCAGCGGGCCTTTACCGTAATTTTCCTGGCCACCTGCGTGATCTGGTTTTTGCAGACCTTTGATGCCCGGCTGAATGTGGTGCAGGACAGCGCCCAGAGCCTGCTGGCCAATGTGGGACGGCTGCTGGCACCTCTCTTTGCCCCCTGCGGCTTTGGCAGCTGGCAGGCGGTGACGGCACTGATCTCCGGCTTTATCGCCAAGGAATCCGTCATCAGCACCCTGGGTGTGCTGCTGGGCGGCGAGAGCGCCATTGTCACCCTGTTCAGCCCCACGGCGGCGCTGAGCTATCTGACCTTTACCCTGCTGTACACCCCCTGTGTGGCGGCGGTGGCGGCAGTCAAGCGGGAGCTGGATTCCGGATGGAAGGCGGCGGGGGTGGCGCTGCTGCAATGTGCCATCGCATGGCTGTGCGCCTGCGGAATGTTCCAGCTGGTATCCCTGCTGTAAGCCTATGCTGACGCTTGCGATTCTGCTGCTGCTGGCCCTGTGGGCCGTTCTGGCGGTCCGTGCCGTGAAAAAGGGGAAAACCGGCTGCTGCGGCAGCTGCGCCCAATGTGCCCACGGCTGTACCTGCAACCGCAGGGAGGACAGACCGGGAGACTGAGCCTTCTATTTTTTGCGCATTCTGCCGGAAAACGGCGGAAAAAGCCCCGCTGCCTTGACAATCCTGATTTCCTATGCTTAAATAATAAAAAACAAACCGGCAACATCTGTGGCCGGTGCGGAACAAATCAAAAGGAGGAACTTTTTATGAAGAAACTGCTTGCCCTGCTGCTGTCTGTGCTGATGGTAGCCGCTCTGTGCCCGGTTTTCGCCGAGGAAGCCGCCAACGATGTGGTGCCCATCTCTGCTGAGGCCGGTACGCCTGCTGCCGTCCCCAGCGTGACCCTGCGCATTGAGGGCGCTGCCGGAAACCTGTTCTATGGCGTTGTGAATTATGAGGAAAATGACACCGTGCTCACCGTGCTGGAGCGCACGCTCACTGCGGCGGAGATCGCATATACCGTTGCTGACAGCGCTTATGGCGGAAAGTATCTGTCCGCTCTGGGCGGCGAAGAAGAAGCCACCTTCGGCGGCTATGACGGCTGGATGTACTCCGTCAACGGCGTGTCTCCCTATGACACCATCGACGCCCATGCCGTGGCCAACGGCGACAGCATCCTGCTGTACTATGGCGATATGGGCATTCTGCTGCCGCTGATCTCTGTGACCACCGGCGAGGACGGCACCGTGTCCCTGAAGGCCGAGGCCGATGTGACCACCTATGACGAGCAGTGGAATCCCACTGTCACCCGTCAGCCCATTGCCGGCGCTGTGCTGCTGGTGGACGGCGTGGAATACACCACCGATGAAAACGGCGTGGCTGTGCTGTCTGCCGAGGATTCTGCCAAGGAGAGCGCTGCCTTCCAGATCGTCAAGGCCAACGAGGCCGGTCTGACCGAAGTGATTCGCTTTGCCCCCGACTATACGCTGACCCTGAAGGTGGCGGAAGCTCCCGCCGAGCCCGAGACCCCTGCCGAGCCTGAGACACCCGCTGAGCCCGAAGAGCCCGCCGAGCTGACCTTCTCCGATGTGGCTGAGGGCTGGTATTATGAATCTGTCATGACCATGGCAGCCAAAGAGGCCGTCACCGGTTATACCGACGGCACCTTCCGTCCCATGAACAACATCACCCGTGCCGAGGTGGCCGTGATTCTGTACCGTCTGGCCGGTGCTCCCGAGGTGGAGGCCGAGGCCATCTTCTCCGATGTGGATGTCAACGGCTGGAGCGCCAAGGCCATTACCTGGGCTGCCCAGACCGGCGTGGTCAAGGGTGCCGACGGCAAGTTCTCTCCCGCCGACAACATCACCCGCCAGGATCTGGCTGTGATGATCTCCCGCTTTACCGCCAATGTGCTGGAAAAGACGCTGCCCGAGGTGGCTGAGGCCCCTGCCTTTGCGGATAACGATGCCATCGCCGCCTATGCTGCCGAGGCTGTTTACCAGCTGCAAAAGGCCGGTGTCGTCAACGGCACCGACGGCAGCTTCCTGCCCCGGGACAACGCTTCCCGTGCCATGGCCTGCAAGATGCTGGCCGGTCTGCTGGAGGTTGTGGAGACCGTGGAAGTGGTGGAGGAGACTCCCGCTGCCTGATTCGCAGTGTTCTGAAGCATCCCATGGGGAGCCTTTTGGCTCCCCTTTTTTCATGTTTTCCATAAAAGACCCGATTTTTTTCGGCTTCAGGGGGGATTCTTTCTTGACATTGGCTTGCGGAAGCGATACAATATACGATAGCGTGGTTTGCCATACGCTTTTCCCCGTGCAGGCCACCCATTGATTTTAGGAGGATAAACGCAATGCTGCCAACCTATGTCTGGATCATTGCTTTGTTTATTGTCGCCGCCGCAGGTATTTTTGCAGGCTATTTCTACCGAAAAAAAGTTGCAGAAAAAGAAATCGGCAGTGCCGAAGATGAAGCAAAACGCATTATCAACAACGCCATCAAATCCGCAGAAGCCAAAAAACGGGAATCCGTGGTGGAGGCCCGGGAGGAAATCTTCCGTGCCCGCACCGA
Source organism: uncultured Oscillospiraceae bacterium (assembly GCA_964541085.1). Classification (GTDB taxonomy): domain Bacteria; phylum Bacillota; class Clostridia; order Oscillospirales; family Butyricicoccaceae; genus UBA4644. The sequence continues at coordinate 15,086 of CAZIPA010000016.1, forward strand.
AAACGAGAAGGAATGCAAGGAGCGCCGCGCCGAAGTGCAGAAGCAGGAGCGCCGCATCCAGCAGAAGGAAGAGGCCATCGACCGGAAATATGAGCTGGTGGAGGCCAAGGAGGAAAAACTCAATCAGCGGCTGAAGCAGCTGGAGGAGCAGAAGGAAGAAGTCGCCACCATCAAAAAGAGCCAGCTGGAAATGCTGGAGAAGATTTCCGGCTTTACCGTGGAGGAGGCCAAGGCCCACCTGATCTCTCTGGTGGAATCGGATGCCCGCCACGATGCCGCCGTCAAGCTGAAGGAGATCGAGCGTCAGCTGAAGGATGAGGCCGATTCCCGGGCACGGGAAGTGATCGCTACGGCCATCCAGCGCTGTGCCGCCGATCATGCCAGCGAAGCCACTGTTTCCGTGGTGCCCCTGCCCAACGATGAAATGAAGGGCCGCATCATTGGCCGTGAGGGCCGCAACATCCGCACGCTGGAGACGCTCACCGGCGTGGATCTGATTATCGACGATACCCCTGAAGCCATCACCCTGTCCAGCTTTGACCCGGTGCGCCGGGAAATCGCCAGAATCTCTCTGGAAAAGCTCATCACCGATGGCCGTATCCATCCCGCCCGCATTGAGGAAACGGTGGAAAAGGCCCAGCGTGAGGTGGAGGCCACCATCAAGCAGGAGGGCGAACGGGCCGTCTTTGAGACCGGCGTTCACGGCATCCATCCCGAGCTGGTGAAGCTGCTGGGCCGGATGCGCTACCGCACCAGCTATGGCCAGAATGTGCTGGCCCATTCCATCGAGGTGGCTCATGTGGCCGGTCTGCTGGCTGCCGAGCTGAACCTGCCCTCTCAGCAGATCACCCTGGCCAAGCGTGCCGGTCTGCTGCACGATATCGGCAAGGCCGTCACCCACGAGGTGGAGGGCAGCCATGTGAACATCGGTGTGGATATGGCCCGGAAGTATCGGGAGAAGGAAGATGTGATTCACGCCATCGAGGCTCACCACGGCGATGTGGAGGCCCGGACCATCGTGGCCTGTCTGGTACAGGCTGCCGATGCCATTTCCGCCGCCCGCCCCGGCGCCCGCAGAGAAAATCTGGAGGCTTATATCAAGCGTCTGGAGCGTCTGGAGGAGCTGGCTTCCAGTATGCCCGGTGTGGAAAAGTGCTTTGCTTTCCAGGCCGGACGGGAGATCCGCATTCTGGTGAATCCCGATCAGGTGAAGGACGACGATATGATTATGCTGGCCCGGGATCTTTCCAAGAAGATCGAAAACGAGCTGAACTATCCCGGTCAGATCAAGGTTCATGTGGTGCGGGAGACCCGTGCCGTGGAATACGCGAAATAACCGCTGCAAACACAGCTTCAGACAGACAGGCGCCGGAGGATATCCTTCCGGCGCTTTTTTCAGATGTATGTCCGCTGCACTTGCATTTTACCGGGGCATCTGTTAAAATGGAGACAGGCATTGTCCTATCAGGAAGGAGCTGACCTCATGTATCTCATCGGCATCACCGGTGCCTCCGGCAGCGGAAAGACCACGCTGGCCCGCCGTCTGCTGGAATATTTCGGCGACCGTGCCATTCTGATCTCGCTGGATTCCTATTATAAGGATTTTCCCGACCTGTCCTTTGAAAAGCGGGCGGCCCTGAACTTTGACGCGCCGGACATCCATGACCATTGTCTGCTGGAGCAGGATCTGCGTCTGCTGGCGGCAGGACAGCCGGCACCACGGCGGGTCTATGATTTTGTCACCCATCGCCGTGCCCCGGATGACGGAGAGCTTTTGCCCCATCCCATTGTGATTCTGGAGGGCATTCATATCTTTGCCCGGCAGGAGGTGCGGGAGCTGTGCGACCTGCGGGTCTATACCGAGCTGGATCCGGATGTGTGCATTCTGCGCCGGGTCAAGCGGGATATGGAGGAGCGCGGCCGGGATCTGGACGGCATCACCCTGCAATATCTGCGCACGGTGAAGCCTATGTATGAGCGCTATATCCGCAACTATCGGGAATGTGCGGATATCGTGGTGCCCACGCTGGTACACAGCGGCATCGGCGCGGAAATGATCGCCTATTATGTGGAAAAACATCTGAACGATAAAAGGAGATAACCATTATGTTCCAAGGTAAACCGTTGATTTGCATTTCGACCGATACGGATTCCAAGTCCGATCCCAAAAAGCGTGTATTGAACAACAATCTGGTCTATGCCCGTGCCGTGGCCGCCGCCGGCGGTATTCCTCTGCCCGGCTCTGAGCTGTGCGTGGAGGAAATGGCCGATCTGTGCGACGCGCTGCTGCTGTCCGGCGGTGCCGATGTGGATCCCGAGCTGTACGGCGAAGAGCCGCTCAACGATTCCGTTCAGCCTGACCCCCTGCGCACCGCCTTTGAAAAGCCCCTGTTTCAGGCATTTCTGGCCCGGAAAAAGCCCATTCTGGGTATCTGCCGCGGCTCTCAGATGATCAATGTGCTGCTGGGCGGCACGCTGTATCAGGATCTGCCCCTGCAGCTGGGCTATGTGCATATGAATGGGGACATTCGCCATCCGCTGTTTGCGGAGGAAGGCTCCGTGCTGCACCAGCTGTTCGGAAAAGAATTTCGGGTGAACAGCACCCATCATCAGGCCATTAAAGATCTGGCCCCCGGCCTTCATGTGACCGGACGCTCCATCGAGGGCATTGTGGAAGCCTATGAGCACGACACGCTGCCCATTCTGGCCACCCAGTTCCACCCCGAGCGCCTTACCGGTGAGCTGTGGGACGACCGCACCCCCAATTTCGCCCCCTATTTCGAGCACTTTATCCAGATGGCCATCCACGACGCGGAAGGCCGGAAATAATTTTTTCCATCTTCTTTCAAAACCGAAAAACAAACAGGCGATACCCGTGCCATGCGGGTATCGTTTTTTTTCGCGCGGGTTTTCCCTTAAAAAGCCCTGCGACTTCCTGTATAATAAGCGCAGGTGAAAAATGCCCCAATGGAAGGAGAATGCCCCTACGGGTCTTAACTTATTATCTTTCATGAAAAAGCGCAGCCGGGAAGAACCGAAAAATATGCCCCCGAAGCCCGCAGTTCCCCAAAATGAGCTGCTTGCGTACCGGGAGGGCGGGCCTGAGCCGGTTTCTCCATTGTTTCACACAGTTCCCGTGTTCCCTCCGGAATGCGGGATTTTTTTGCCTGCGTACACGCAGAAATTCGGAAATCAGATTCCTAACAGATAAAGCGGGGCCGCAGCATTCGCTGCGGCCCTGTTAGCGTATCAAAGAATATAGAACAGAGGTGCGCCCTAAAAATTTGTTTTTGCCCGTAATCTATATGATTATGGGTAAAAACACCGTAACCCGCCGGATTTTCCGCAGAAAATCGGCGAAACCGGCCCGCAGGCCGGAGCTAAACTGTCGAAGAAAACCCAGCGAAGCGGTTTTCTGACAGCCTCACAGGGCCGCAGCATTCGCTGCGGCCCTTTGCTGTGCTGTGAAATTGTGCTGCGGAGGATTATTCCGCGAAGGTGCCCACAAAGCGGGCGAGGATGACGGCAGTTTCAGCACGGCTGGCGCTGCCAGAGGGATTCAGCTGGCCATTGTTGCCCTGAATCAGACCGACGGACACGGCCCACTGCATGGCATCCTGTGCCCAGACAGAGACGGCTTCCGCATCCGCGAAGCTGGTCAGCTCGGCGCTGGCGGACACATCATAGCCCTTCTGCTGGGTGTAACGGTAGAGCATGGTCACCAGCTGTTCACGGGTGATCACGCCGGGCATATCCGTGCCGTCAGAAATGCCATTTTCCACAGACCACTGTCTGCCGGCTTCATACCAGGGCTGGCTGGCGGAGGTATCCACGCCCTCCATACGGGCCAGCATGGTGACGATCATGCCACGGGTGGTGGTAGCGGTGGGAGCAAAGCTGTCGGCAGAAACGCCGGTCATAATGCCGTTTTCATAGACGAAGGTCACAGCCTCGGTGTACCAGGCATCGCCCACATCGGTGAAGGGCAGAGCGGGCTCCGCAGGCGTGGGCTCCTCGGGCTGCACGGGCTGCTCAGGCTCCACAGGCGTTGCGGGCGTGGAGGGAGCGGGGCCCACGGGAGGCAGCAGGCAGGGAATGTATTCGATGTAAGTGCCGCCGCAGACGGAGCAGGTGTAGGTGATTTCACCGCGAATCTCGGCAGAGGGCTGCTTGGTGGTGACGCCCTCATCCCACAGATGGGTATGGGTCAGAGCGGCGGTGTAGGTGATACCGTCGTTGCGGATCACATAGACCTGTGCGGAATCGTTGTTCAGCAGAGCGGCCTTCAGATCCTCGGGGATGGCCAGCGTGCCGTCCGCGTTGATGGTGATGTCATAGTAGAACTCACCGGCGGCCAGCTTGGCCTCGGGATCGGTTTCGCTGTCCAGCGTGTAAGCGATGATCGCGCCGTTGCCAAAGTCGGTTTCGTCGGCCAGCAGATCGGCGGGCAGATTCAGCGCCTCACCCTTCACGGTGAGCTGGAAGCTGTCATGATCCTCCGCAGCTACGGCCTTGGCATTTACACGGGTCCAGCTGGAGGCATATTCCTTCTCGCCAACCACATACATGATGCCCCGGGCAGAAGCGCTGCTGAAGCCCTGGATGGCATAATTCAGATCGGCTGCGCTGACTTCGCCGAACACATCGCCGCGATTCAGCTCACCGGTATCGCCGCGGGGGCAGCAGACCTTGAACATCACGGTGCCGTCCTCGGCAGTGTAGTAGGCATAAACCACAGTCTGGCTGGAAGAGCTGCTGTTGGTGCTGGGCAGTCTGCCGCCATGGACATACACGCCCACGATGTTGCCGTCGGCAATGGCCTGCTGGATCAGCGTGGCGTTGGCGCCATACTGGCTGTAGGCACGATAGCCGAAAGCACCGGGCTTGTAGTTGGTCATAGTCCAGTTGCCCCAGCCGGAATCCTGGTCATAGCTGACCAGAGCGACTTCTTCAAACAGCAGGTCGGCGCCCTGGGTGTTGAGCATCATCAGCTCCATGTTGTCGAAGCGGTCAGAGCCCCAGCCATAGGCATAGGCGCTGTAAGCCTGAATGTCCTTGCCGGCGGCTGCGGGCAGATCGGCCACGGCAGTTTCGCCGATATAAGCGGCCTCAGAAGGATCGTAAGAGCTCTTCTTATAGGTGATCTCACCGTGGTACACGGCGGGCTGAGCCTTGCCGTCGCCACGGAGGACAAAGCGCACCTGGAAACGCTGGGCATTGGCAACGCTGGAGCTGCCGCGGATGGAGAACACATCGGTGCCCATGTTCACATAGTCATCCTTCATGGAGATGGAGGTGCTGGAGGAGCCGACGCCCTGCTTGCCAAAGCTGTACCAGCCGCTCCAGGTCTGGCCCTTTTCCGTATAGGCACGAATCTGCATATCCACGCTGGAGGTGCCGGGGAGATAGGCGTTCAGACAGGCCATGGCATATTCCCAGTCAAAGCTGTCATAAACGGGGCTGTAATATTCGCCGTAGGTTTCGCCCCTGGCCAGCGCCAGAGAACCGTCGTCGCGCAGCTCCAGCTTGCCGGAGGCACGGCCGTTTTCCAGATCCACGGAGACCACATTGCCCTCGATCTCGACGATCTCGCTGACAAGGGTCACACCGGCCAGATCAAAGTCATATCTGCGATCCTCGCCGTTGTTGAACCAGTCCACATACAGGGTGCAGGCGGCCTCATCGGCGGGAATGGAGGCGGAAAGATACTGTGCGCCTTCGTCATTGGTGTAGGTATCAGCATCCTCGGGCAGGACGGCATCCTCGGGGATCAGCAGACCCACGGCGATCTCGTCGCCCTCCAGATCATTCACCGTAAGCGCGGCTTCCACACGGTTTTCGCCGGTGTACACACGGCTCTCCACAGAAGCGCCGGTGCAGTCGGTCTCGGGCAGAACCACCACTTCGTCGGCCTGAATGGTGGCATCCTCCAGGGTGGCGATGTACAGATAGCCACGGTCACTGAAGGCATAAACGGTGATATCCCGCTCTTCGCCATAGGCAATGCCCAGGTTTTCCAGAACGGCGTTGGTGTTCAGCTTTACCTGACCGTCGTCGGTGCAGCTGATGTTGTAATAGAAGATGTTGTTTGCGGTGACCTGAATGCGATTGTCATAGAGCACGGAAGCGTCCGTGGCCTGAAGCTCGTCATAGACAAAGCCTTCCACGGTGTAGCCCAGCAGGCCGCCGCCGCTGACAAAGCGGGCCATATCCAGCGCACTGCCGTCCTCGTCCACAAAGGTGAACAGGGTGCGGTCAGAGTCGCTCACCTGCAGATCGGCCAGAACACGGGTGACACCGGTGATGGCAGCGCCCTCTTCCGGCTGGAGTGCGGGAACGATATAGGCTATGCGGCCGCTCCAGGCGTTGGTAAACTGCGTCCACTTATAGCGATGATAGGAGGTGGAGTCATCCTTGGAGAAGGAGTCGCTGCTGTACAGATACAGATGCTCCTCATCCTGAATGCCGTTCTCATATTCATAGCCGATGATGGTAATCAGGTGGCCGCCGGTGCCGCCATAGGAGCCCTCCAGATAGGGATAGCTGCTGGAAGGATCGGGGCTGTAGGAAACAGAGCAGCCAACAGTGCGGCCATGGGCCAGCTCCTGCAGCAGAATGTCCAGATTCGAATACTGGGCATAGCACTCATAGCCATACAGACCTGCGCCGGAGGCGGTGAAGGACCAGTTGCCGAAGATGCCCTCGCCCTCATCCTTTACATTCAGGGCGATTTCTTCGGGGAACAGATCCAGAGAAGCATCCCGGCTGTTCAGCATCACAGACATGGTGGTGGGGCTGCAAATGCTGCCGCCGATGGAGGGATGACGAATGCCCTGAGCATAGGCGGGGGCCTCGTTCAGAACGCTGTCGGGCAGCGCTTCAATGCGATCCTCGGCATAGACCGGGGAAACCGCTCCGCCGGCGAGGGTCATGCTGATCTGACGCAGCTGGGGAGATTCCACATCCGCGCTGCCGCGCTTGACCACGGCCATCAGCTGGATTGCATCAGCCGTGCCGCTGTCCATGGCGAAAATGTCCGTGTCCAGCGAGGCGGTGGAGCAGCTCTTGTTGCTCTCACTGCCCCGGGAGATGTAGGGAGAATAGGGGCCCCAGGACATCCATCCGGTCCACTGACCGTCCTGCCGGGCCTGCGCCCAGATCTCCACGCTGGTGCCATCATAGATGGATGCGCTCCAGCTGGCCACCATTTTGGTGAAGGCGGTAACATTGTACACTGCGGAAACAAAGGTTCCCTGGGTTTCTCCCTCGGAGAGTACGATTGCGCCGTTGCCTGCGGCAGCGTCAATTTCCAGACCGGTGAGAGTACCGGCGTTGAAATCGTCCACCGTGGTGACCTTCAGCAGGTTGCCCTCGAAGGTCAGCTCGCCGTCTCCGGCGAAGGCAGCGACAGGCATAACAGACAGCAGCATCAATACGGCTGTCAATAATGCGATCATGCGTTTCTTCATGTGTGTTCCTCCTTTTTGACTTCTGATAAAGTTTATCAGTTAAACCAATTATAAAGGCAAATTGCCAAAATTGCAACGAAAAACCGCCGGGAATTTCGAAAAAATCTACAAAAAATCGGCCCCAACAGGGGCCGATGAAGGGATATGCTATGAAACAAAACTTATTTCTTCTTCCTGGACAGGATCAGCAGGACGACACCGGCGATGACCACCACAGCGGCACCGCAGCCAACCCACAGCAGGGTGCTGCTGCCTTCGGCCTGGGCAGGCTCGGCGGGCGCCTCGGGCTCGGCAGGGGTCTCGGGCTCGGCGGGAGTCTCAGGCTCGACAGGGGTTTCCGGCTCCACAGGCGCTTCCGGCGTGGCCAGACCCTCAAAGGACACCGTGCCCACATAGGTGATGCCGTCGTTGCAGATGATGTACACGGTGGCGCTCTGGGCACCGTTGTCCACCAGACGCTTGGCACCCAGATTGATGGTGCTGCCGTTGGGCGCGCCCAGATACTGACGGTAATTGTTGGCGGTGGTGGGGGTGACAGGATCGGGCAGCTCAGCCGCGCCGCCGTTGTCCGCAATCAGGAAGGCCGTACCGGCACCCAGCCTTTTGGTCTTGGCAGAGAAGCCCGTGCCAAAGTCCATCAGCTCGCCGTCCAGATACAGCTCATACACATCTTCCTTTTCCGCAGAGGGCTTGAGCTCGATCTCCACACGGGTAGGCGCGTCCTGACCGGCATTGTTCTCCGGAGCGCTGTTGACGCTGTAGGCGATGCGGCTGACCCAGCAGACCTCCAGCTGCTCGGCCTTGTACAGGCGCAGAGCGCTCTGGGTGTCGCTGCCGGCGGCGGAGTCATTGCTGTAGAAATAATCCACACCATCGATGGTCTCATAGCCCACGATGCAGATCAGATGGCCGCCGGTGCTGTTGGCAGCGCCGTTTTCCAGATAGGGATAGCTGCCGTTGGGAGAGCTGGAATACTGCACACTCAGGGCAACGCTGCGGCCCTGTGCCAGCTCGTGGCGCACAAAGTCCAGATCGGCATAATGGGCATAGGCGCTGAAGCCATAGCTTCCGGCGATGGCCACGGTATAGGACCAGTTGCCGAAGCCCTCATAGGTAAAGTCATATTCCCGCAGAGCGGTCTCTTCGGGGAACAGATCCAGACCACGGTCATTGAGCATCATGGTCATGCTGGTGGGACTGCAAATCACGCTGCCGATGGCGGAATCCCGCACCATCTGGCTGTAGCAGGGGGTATCCAGCAGCACCTTTTCGGGCAGAGCCTCGTCCCCGCCGGGAATGTAGGTAGGAATGGCCTGGCCGTCCAGGGTGTTCTGGAGAGAGGCGGAAACATTGCGCAGGGTGGGGGTAACGCCGGCATCATTGCTGTGCAGCGTCACCTGGAACTGAATCTTGCTGGCGGTCTCGCCGTCAGAGCCCTTGATATAGAAGGTATCGGTATCAATGGCAGCCAGCTCGTTGGAGCCGTTGGTGGAGCCGCGCTTGGTGTTGGTGCCCCATTTGCCCCAGGAGAGATAACCGCTCCATTCCTTCCTGACGGTGACATAGGCCCGAACCTTGACCTCGACCCAGCAGCCGTCGGGCGTATCCGCGCCCCAGCTGGCCACCAGATATTCAAAGTCGGGGACGGAGATTTCTTCGGAGGTCCAGACGCCCTCCTGTGCGCCCTCTGCCAGACGCACTGCGCCGTCGCCCACCTCTTCGGTGACGACCACATCCTGAAGCTCACCGGCAGACAGCGCCGCAGCGGAGCTCACACGAACGAAGTTGTCCTCGGCCACATCGCCCCAGACGCTCACATCATCCACATCCGCAAATACGCCAAAGCTCATCAGGGATGCACACAGAGCGCAGACGCAAAGCAGCGCCAACGACTTTTTCCAAAGCTGTTTCATAAATCATGTACCTCTTTTCTATACATTTCAATTGCTGACGCAAATGAGAAACGGGTGTTTACAGCAGACCTTTGCTCTTGCAGAAGTCCATAAAATAGCGGTAATTGTGCTGGAGCAGCTCAGGGGTGTCCAGCTCATAGGGACAGCGGGTGGCACACTGGCCGCAATGGAGACAGGTTTCGATGGTTTTCATCTTTTCGATCCATTCCGGCGTGGTGTAGCTCTGCCAGGGAGCCCGGTTCAGCATCAGCTTCATGCGGGCGGCATCGTGGATGGAAATGCCCATGGGACAGACCGCCTCACAATAGCCGCAGCCCCGGCAGAAGCCGCCCTGAAGCAGGGCACGATCCCGCTCCACGGCCTCCTGAAGCTCCGCCGTCAGCGTCAGCTCCTCCCGGGATGCCGTCAGGAAATCCTCCAGCTCACACTGCTTCTGCACGCCCCAGACGGGCAGCACATTGTCATACTGGGCCAGAAAGGCGTAAGCCGCCCGGGGGCTGGAGATGAGGCCGCCGCTCATGCCCTTCATGGCGATGAGGCCGATGTTCTTCTCCTTGCAGACCTGAATGAGCTTCAGCTCCTCCGGGGTGGAAAGATAGTTCAGGGGGAATTGGATGGTGTCATACAGACCGCTTTCCGCAGCGGCCAGCGCCACATCCAGACGGTGAGAGGTCATGCCGATAAAGCGGGTCTTGCCGGCCTTCCGGGCCTCCAGCAGCGCGGCATAGGCACTTTCCGGATCATTGGGATCGGGCAGCTCGGGCAGACAGTGCAGCTGCCACAGGTCTACATGATCGGTGCCCAGCAGGGAAAGAGAGGTCTCCAGATCGGCCAGGGCGGCCTGACGGCTGCGGCCCATGGTCTTGGTGGCGATATACACGGAATCCCGCAGACCGCCGGCGAAGGCATAGCCGATTTTTTCCTCGCTGTCGGTATAGCCCCGGGCAGTGTCAAAAAAGGTCACGCCCTGTTCTCTGGCAAAGCGCAGCAGGGAAGCCGCATCTTCTTTGGAAATGCGCTGAATGGGCAGCGCGCCGAAGCCCGTTTTACAGACGGTCAGGCCGGTGCGGCCCAAGGTTACCTGTTTCATAATGTTGCCTCCTGTTGTTTCAGTCCATCAGGCTGGTGTCCCGGGACAGGACAGACAGCTCGATGGTGTCTCCGGTGACATACCAGCGGCCATCCTGAAAGAGCAGCTGGGCCACGCCGGTGAGGGATTCCGTTCCGGCATCTCCGGCCAGATTCAGCTGAAAGGCCACCAGAGAGAAGTTTTCCGTGGCGGGATAGGTCTCCTGCACGGTGGCAAGATAGCTGCGGCTGTCCGCGGCCTCTTCCAGAATATCCACGGTGAGGGAGGGATTTTCACCCACCACGCCCAGACACTCCGACTGCCACCGGGCCAGAAAGCTGAAATTGGTGCCGCCGGTGGTGAGACGGTTGTAGGTGTTTTCCTGATTGGCGGGAATTACGCAGTCGATGAGAGAATCAATGCCGCCCTCGCCCAGATAGATGGCCTTGTAATACTGCTCCAGCGTACCTTTTGCCGTGCCCCGGCCGGTGTAGGCAGGCAGGGCAAACAGCACAACGGCAGCCACAAGGGCCACGCAGAGGGCGATGGCAGCCGCCACGATCAGCGTTTTCTGCCTGGAATGGTTCGTTTTTTCGTTCATAACAGTTCTCCGGTTCTTTGGATTCAGGCTTACAGGGCCAGAATGGTCTGCTCCGCCGCCAGTGCGCAGCTCTGCGCCCGGGCATCGGCCTCTGCCATGCTGCCGCCCTGCATCAGGGCATAGATTTTGATTTTAGGCTCGGTGCCGGAGGGCCGGATCACCAGCGTTTCTCCGGTTTCCAGCTCATAATACAGCACATTGGAGCCGGAAATCTCCGTGGGCTCCTGCCGGTCGCCCTCCCGACGGATGCCGGGCTGATAGTCCCGGAAGGCCTTTACGGCAATGCCGTCCAGCGCCGCCGGAGGCTGCTGCCGCAGGGCCGCCATAATGTGGGCCATGCGATTCATGCCGTCCTCGCCGGGCAGCATCACATTCCGGGTGCATTCGCCATAGCTGCCATAGCGCCGGGCGATTTCCTCCAGACCGTCCAGCACGGTCATACCCCGGCTGCGATACCAGGCGGCCATTTCACACAGCAGCAGGGAGGCCACCACACCGTCCTTGTCCCGGGCATGATCGCCGATCATATAGCCGTAGGATTCTTCATAGGACAGGATGAAATGATACTTGCCCTCCTGCTCCAGCTCGGCCAGCTTTTCCGCCATAAACTTGAAGCCGGTAAAGGTGTTGAAGCACCGGGCCCCGTGGTTTTCCGCAATTTTCTGGGCCAGCGGCGTGGTGACGATGGTCTTCAGCAGGCAGGGATTTTCCGGAAGAATGCCGGTCTCGGCCCCGTGCTCCAGAATATAGTGCAGCAGCAGCACGCCGGTGCGGTTGCCGGAGACGGGAACAAAGTCGCCGTTTTTGTCCCGCACCACAATGCCCACCCGGTCAGAGTCCGGATCGGTGCCGATGATGAAATCGGCGTTTTCCGCCTTTGCCAGCTGAATCGCCATGGCAAAGCCCCGGGGATCCTCCGGGTTGGGACTGATGACCGTGGGGAAGGTGCCGTCGGGACGCAGCTGCTCCGGCACCGGCAGGAAGTGCTTCAGGCCCTGCTTTTCCAGCACCCGGGGCACGATAAAGCCGCCCACGCCGTGGAAGGCGGAATAGACCACACGGAAATCGCCATCCCGGGCCAGCAGGGTGGGATCTACGGCGCATTTCAGCACGGCGTCGATATACAGCCGGTCAAAATCCTCCTCCAGCCAGGTGAGGGTGGCGGGACGGTCACATTCCATCCGGGGAGCGAGAGGATCAATGTGCTCCATCTCCTTTGCCACCAGCGCGGCCTGCTCCGGGGGAAGCTGTGCGCCGCCGTTCCAGTAGACCTTATAGCCGTTGTATTCCTTGGGATTGTGGCTGGCGGTAACATTGATGCCCGCCGCCGCGTCAAAGTGCCGCACGGCAAAGCTCAGCTGGGGCGTGGGACGGCATTCCCGGAACATCCGTACAGGAATCCCGTGGCATTGCAGCACATGGGCAGCCTCCTCCGCGAAAAAGCGGGAATGGATGCGGCAGTCATAGCAGATGCAGACGCCCTTTTCCGCCAGACCGCTTTGCAGAATCACGGCGGCAAAGGCAGTGGTGGCCTGACGGATGATATATTCGTTCATGCGGTTGAGCCCCATGCCCATCAGCCCCCGCAGTCCGGCGGTGCCGAACTCCAGTGTGCGGTAAAAACGGTCACGAATGTCCGCTGCATCGGTCAGAGAGGTGAGCTCCTGCCGCTGCTGCTCCGTGAGAACGGGAGATTGGGACCAGCGAAGGTATTCCGCGTTGCTGTCAGTCATAAAAATGCTCCTTTCATGGGTGTTATAAAGATACAGAATACATTATACCATACTCTTCGACAGTTTTCACCCTGATTTTCAAATTTTATTTTGCCGCTTTTCTCTTCCGGCTGCTTGACAAAAAAAGGGAAGGGGGCTATAATCCGGGCGTAAACACCGGGCGGCGGGAACGCTGCCCTCTGCTGCTATCGTATGAACAGGAGGAAATACCCATGAGCAGAGTCTATACATCCGTGGAACAGCTCATCGGCGGCACGCCGCTGCTGGAGCTTACCCATATTGCACAGCAGGAGGGTCTGTGTGCCCGGCTGCTGGCCAAGCTGGAATATCTGAATCCCGCCGGAAGCGCCAAGGACCGGGTGGGTCTGGCCATGATCCGTGGGGCAGAGGCCCGGGGCGAGCTGAAGCCCGGCTCGGTGATTATCGAGCCTACCTCCGGCAATACCGGCATCGGTCTGGCGGCTGTGGCTGCCGTGCGGGGCTATCGTACCGTCATTGTCATGCCGGACACCATGAGCGAAGAGCGCCGCCGGATTATGGGCGCCTATGGCGCGGAGCTGGTGCTCACCGACGGAAAACTGGGAATGCAGGGGGCCATTGACAAAGCCCGGGCGCTGGCAGAGGAAATCCCCGGCAGCTTTATCCCCGGACAGTTTGAAAATCCCGACAACGCCCTGGCACATTATACCTCCACCGGGCCGGAGATCTGGCAGGATACGGAGGGCGCAGTGGATATCTTTGTGGCCGGTGTGGGCACCGGCGGCACCATCACCGGCGTGGGACGCTATCTGCGGGAGCAGAAGCCCGGGGTGCGCATCGTGGCAGTGGAGCCTGCGGGCTCTCCGGTGCTGGCCGGGGGCAAGGCAGGCCCCCACGGCCTGCAGGGCATCGGCGCGGGCTTTGTGCCGGAGGTGCTGGACACGGGCATCTATGATGAGATCATCCCGGTAAGCAATGAAGACGCCTTTGCCATGGGCCGGGCCATCTGCCGGAAGGAGGGTGTGCTGGTGGGCATTTCCTCCGGTGCTGCCCTGTGGGCGGCGATTCAGGTGGCCCGCAGACCGGAAAATCAGGGCAAGACCGTTGTGGTGCTGCTGCCCGACACCGGCGACCGCTATCTTTCCACCGCCATGTTTCAGGAATAAATAAAACAGAAAAAGACAGACCCGGCGCACCCTTTTCGGGAAAGCGCCGGGCCTTTTTGCATTAAAACGCTCAGTCAAAGGCGAACATATGGGGAGAAACGCCTGCGTACAGAACCACCACGGCATCGGGGCGGATCAGCCGGACATAATCCGCCACCGTCTCCGCACCGTCCACACCCTTCCAATAGCGCACATCAACGGTGTGAACCTCTCCTGCCGCCAGCGCCAGAAAGGGCGTCACCACGCAGGAATAGGAATCCCGCAGCACCAGCACCCGTGGCCCGTCCTCCTGCCGATGATTTTCGATGACCTGAAGGGGAAAATCGCCGCCGGTATAGGTGGTATAGGGCGTGCCCTGATAGATGTCCTCAATTTGCAGAAAGCTTTTTACCAGCAGCGTCTCGTCAAAGCTGCCGGTGCGGGTGCCCAGACGGTCTGTTACCGTCAGCTCTGTGGGAAAGTCCGGGGTCAGCAGGGGGAAATCATCCAGCCCCAGCGGGGTGAAATACCGTCCCACCTTTTTGCCCTCCGAGCCAAGAAAGAGCTGGGGATAGACCTGCGTCTGATAGCGGTCCGCCGCCAGCGCCTCCGTGTCCAGCGGAACCTGCGGCAGCGCCCGGCAAAGCTCCCCTGCCGCCCACAGCCCGGTCTGGGGCAGCCAGTGATGATCCGTGTGAAAATAACAGTCCTCCATGGAAAGCCCCTGTGCCGCCATGGAATCCATCAGATTCAGCACCGGAATCTCCCGGGCCGTCAGCTGCTCCGTCAGCGCCAGCAGATTGTCCCGCACCGGATTGTTCTCTTCTCCGGACAGGGAATATTTGTTGGGGGCCATCACATAGAGAAAGGGAATGTCCAGCCCGTCCGCCGCAGACTTCAGCCGGGCACAGGAATCCGCCATTTCCGCCAGCGTTTCCGCATCGGCCACGGCGGGGGTAAAGGCCAGAAAATCATTGTCCAGCCGCACCACCGTGGCATCCTCCTTCACCACCTGCCGGGTGCAGGTGAGACGATACCACAGGGACCACAGATCAATGAGCTCATTTTTATAGCGCAGCTTTTTGGAGGCTGTATCCACGCCGGAGATAAAGCCGTCCACATCCCCCTGACGCACCAGCCGGGAGGCTGCCTGCCGGGTTTCGGCGCGCAGCGTCTGGGAGCACAGACCCACCGCGAGAAAGACCGCCGCCGCGAAAAACAGCAGCATGGAATAGCGAAAGCGAAGCTTTTTCATAGCACACACCTAAAAGTTGAAATAGATGAAGGGGTTGTGGGAACTGCTTTCCAGACTGGCCACCGACAGCACAAACAGGCAGAACAGCAGACCCTGATACAGCAGCTGGGGTGCCGCCCGCTCCACCGGCAGACGCTTTTTCAGCCATTGTCCCACGGGCATACTGAACAGCACCGCAGCCAGCAGCGGCAGCAGCGCCGTGCGCATATCCCGGAGGAAAATGCCGTCCGTCCAGCCGTTGCTGCCCAGCATGGCGGCGAAATACTGTCCGGCGTGGGCAAGACTGTCCGCCCGGAACAGCACCCAGCCCAGCAGCACGCCCAGCAGCGTCCCGCACCGGCAGAGCACAGACACCGGCAGCCGGTGCTCCTTTTTGTCCAGACCGGTGATTTTTTCCGTCATCAGCAGCAGAAAATGCCACAGTCCCCAGGCCACAAAGGTCCAGTTGGCCCCGTGCCAGATGCCGGTGAACAGCCACACCAGAAACAGATTCAGCAGGTTTCGGCGGCGGGAGACCCGGTTGCCGCCCAGAGGAATGTACACATAATCCCGGAACCAGCTGCCCAGCGAAATGTGCCATCTGCGCCAGAACTCCGTGACAGAGCGGGAAATGTAGGGATAATTGAAGTTTTCCAGAAAATGAAAGCCGAACATCCGGCCCAGACCGATGGCCATATCGCTGTAGCCGCTGAAGTCAAAGAAGATTTGCAGGGTATAGCACACCGCCCCCAGCCAGGCATAGGCCGCGCCGATCTCCCCGGTGTGGTCAAAGGCATAGTCGGCAAAGACGGAAAGGCTGTTGGACAGCAGCACTTTTTTGCTCAGGCCCACCACAAACCGGGCAAAGCCGTCGAAAAAGTCCTCGGAGGTCTCCTTCCGGTGGACGATTTCCTCCGCCACCGTCTGATACCGCACGATGGGCCCGGCGATGAGTTGGGGAAAGAGGGATACATACAGGGCCACATGGATCAGGCTGCGCTGCATCTCTCCCTGTCCCCGATACACATCCAGCACATAGGACAGGGCCTGAAAGGTAAAGAAGGAAATACCGATGGGCAGGGTGATGGCGGGGACGGTCAGCTCCGGTGAAACCAGCCGGGAAAGGGTTTTGAGGGTAAAGGTGAGATATTTGAACACAAACAGCAGCGACAGGTTGAACACCACGGCGCACACCACCCAGCGGCGGGCACGGCGGGGCTGTCCCTTTTGCAGATTGCCGCCCACCCGCAGGCCCAAAAGCCAGTTTGCAAGGATGGAAAGGAGCATCACCAGTACAAACCGTGGCTCACCCCAGGCATAGAAAAACAGGCTGGCCAGCGTTAAAAAGACATTCTGAAACCGCCGGGAGCGAAACAGGGGACAATAATAAATCAGAAGCACTGCCGGCAGGAAATAATAGAGAAAGGTCGTGCTGGAAAACAGCATAGCATCACTCCCCGGAAAAGCATAAAAATATATACAATATCATAGAAGAAAAGCCTTTCTTTGTCAAGCAAGGCCCGCCGGGGAGAAGGCCGCCGCAGGACGCAAAAACGGCAGGCCCGAAGGCCCGCCGAAGAAGGAAAGAAAGGCTCAGAGGTCGATTTTGGGCAGCTTGTCCAGCGCAGCTGCGATCTCCCCGTCCGTGGGAACGAAGTCCTGCATGGCACCGTCATTAAAGCGGCCGTAGGCAGTCATGTCAAAATAGCCGGTGCCGGTGAGACCGAAGACGATGGTCTTGCTTTCGCCGGTCTCCCTGCATTTCAGTGCCTCGTCCAGCGCGACCCGGATGGCGTGACTGCTCTCCGGTGCGGGAAGAATGCCCTCCACCCGCGCGAACAGCTCCGCTGCCTGAAATACCGCCGTCTGGGGAACGGAAACAGCCTCCATCAGCCCGTCCGCATACAGCTGGGACAGGGTGGAGCTCATGCCGTGATAGCGCAGACCGCCGGCGTGGGTGGCGGCGGGGATAAAGCTGCTGCCCAGCGTGTACATTTTGGCCAGCGGGCAGACCATGCCCGTGTCGCAGTAATCATAGGCATATTTGCCCCGGGTAAAGCTGGGGCAGGAGCTGGGCTCCACGGCGATGATGCGATAATCCGCCTCGCCCCGGAGCTTTTCCCCCATAAAGGGCGCAATCAGTCCGCCCAGATTGGATCCGCCGCCGGCACAGCCGATGATGATATCCGGCTTGACATCATATTTGTCCAGTGCGGCCTTGGTCTCCAGTCCGATCACCGACTGGTGGAGCATCACCTGATTGAGCACGCTGCCCAGCACATAGCGATAGCCGGGCAGGGAGGCGGCAGTTTCCACCGCTTCGGAAATGGCGCAGCCCAGACTGCCGGAGGTGCCGGGATGAGCCTCCAGAATGCGGCGGCCCACCTGGGTGCTTTCCGAGGGAGAGGGAGTGACGGAAGCGCCGTAGGTGCGCATGACCTCCCGGCGGAAGGGCTTTTGCTCATAGGATACCTTTACCATAAACACCTTGCAGTCCAGCCCGAAATAGGCGCAGGCCATGGAAAGGGCCGTGCCCCACTGCCCCGCGCCGGTTTCCGTGGTGACACCGGTGAGCCCCTGCTGTTTGGCATAATAGGCCTGGGCCACGGCAGAGTTCAGCTTGTGGCTGCCGCTGGTATTGTTGCCCTCAAATTTATAATAAATCTTCGCCGGGGTTT
Organism: uncultured Oscillospiraceae bacterium; assembly: GCA_964541085.1. GTDB lineage: Bacteria > Bacillota > Clostridia > Oscillospirales > Butyricicoccaceae > UBA4644. The sequence continues at coordinate 32,907 of CAZIPA010000016.1, forward strand.
GCAGCTTTTCCTCCAGACAATAGGCCCGCACCAGCGGAGAGGGACGGTACATCTTGTAAAAATCCCGGATGGCCGTGGGAATGGGGAAAAAGGCCGTGGTGTCGTCCAGCTCCTGCCGCACCAGCTCGTCGCAGAAAATCGGGGAAAGATCCTCTGCCGTCATGGGCTTGTGGGTGACGGGATGGAGCAGCGGCGCAGGCTTGCGGCGCATATCTGCCCGAAGATTGTACCAGGCGGTGGGAAGCTCGTTTTCCTGCAAATAGGTTTTGTAGGGGATTTGTTTTTCAGACATGATGAACTCCTTTCTGTGGGGGGGAGATAAAAACAAAAACTCCCGTCCCACAACACAAATACGGCTGCTGGGACAGGAGATGCTTCCTGCGGTGCCACCCGGCTTGACACGGACGGGCCGTGCCCACTTTGCTGCGTACCAACATACGCCGGCTTTGATCACGGAGTGCCAGCTCCGGCGCACATACTCCAGAGCCTGCGGCTCTGTTTCCGGTTGCCCTCAGAAGTCCATTGGGCGCTGTCTGACTTTACTGCGATTGCACCGTCCGCAGCTCTCTGGAAAAGCAGGGTCAACGCTTACTCACGCTTCCTCAACGGTTTAGCACATTATAAAGCAAAAGCCGCCGCCTGTCAAGCATTTTTTTGCCTTTTCGGAAAGCCTCGCCCGGCCCTCTTGACAAATACCCCACGGGGGTATAGAATAAACATACCCCAAGGGGGTATCTTAACAGCAAGGAGGAACGCTCTGTGGAAAAGCAGCAGTGCGCCCTGTGTGCCCAGCGGAAAAAGGAACGGTCTCCGGAGGAATACAAACGGCTGATCCACCGTCTCAACCGGATCGAGGGCCAGATTCGCGGCATCCGGGCCATGGTGGAGAGCGGGGCCTACTGCCCGGATATTCTGGTGCAGTCGGCGGCGGTGAATGCGGCGGTGAACGCCTTTAACAAGGAGCTGCTGGCCAGCCATATCCGCACCTGTGTGGCGCAGGATATCCGGGAGGGCCGGGAGGATACCATCGACGAACTGGTGGCAACTTTGCAGCGGCTGATGAAGTAAGAAAGAGAGTTATTCATGAAGCAATATACGGTAACGGGTATGAGCTGCGCGGCCTGCTCTGCCCGGGTGGAAAAGGCCGTCTGTGCCGTCAGCGGCGTGGAAAGCTGCTCGGTCAGTCTGCTGACCAATTCCATGGGCGTGGAGGGTACGGCAGAGCCGGGTGCGGTGATTGCGGCGGTAACGGCGGCAGGCTATGGGGCTGCGCTGAAGGGGGCAGAATCCTCCGGCACACCGGCTCCCGGCGAGGATGCGCTGGCAGACCGGGAAACGCCCCGGCTGAAGCGGCGGCTGTGCTGGTCGCTGGGCTTTCTGCTGGTGCTGATGTATGTATCCATGGGCCACGGAATGTGGGGCTGGCCGCTGCCCGCCTTTTATCAGGACAATCCGGTGGCGGTGGCGCTCACGCAGCTGCTGCTGGCCGCCGTGGTGATGGTCATCAATCAGAAATTTTTCGTCAGCGGTGTCCGGGGCCTGCTCCATCGGGCACCCAATATGGATACGCTGGTGGCGCTGGGCTCTGCCGCTGCCTTCGGCTACAGCACCTGCGTGCTCTTTGCCATGACGGGAGCGCAGGCGAGAGGCGATACCGCGGCGGTGATGGCCTACAGCATGGATTTCTATTTTGAATCCGCCGCCATGATTTTGACGCTGATTACCGTGGGCAAGATGCTGGAGGCCCGGGCCAAGGGCCATACCACCGATGCCCTGCGGGGGCTGATGGGGCTGGCACCCAAAACGGCCTCGGTGCTGCGGGAGGGAAAGGAGGTTTCCGTTCCCGTGGAGGAGGTGCGCCGGGAGGATATTTTTACCGTGCGTCCGGGAGAGAGCATTCCCGTGGACGGCGTGGTGCTGGAGGGGGAAAGTGCCGTGAATGAGGCCGCCCTCACCGGCGAAAGCATTCCCGTGGACAAGGCCCCGGGAGACAGTGTTTCCGCCGCCACGGTGAACCAGTCGGGCTTTTTGAAGTGCCGTGCCACCCGGGTGGGTGAGGACACCACCCTGTCCCAGATCATCCGCATGGTATCCGATGCGGCGGCCACCAAGGCCCCTATCGCAAAAACGGCAGACCGGGTTTCCGGCATTTTCGTTCCGGCAGTGATGGGGATTGCGGCGGTGACGCTGGTGGTCTGGCTGCTGCTGGGTGAAAGCGTGGGCTATGCGTTGGCCCGAGGCATTTCCGTGCTGGTGATCAGCTGCCCCTGTGCGCTGGGACTGGCAACGCCGGTAGCCATTATGGTGGGCAGCGGTGTGGGCGCGAAAAACGGCATTCTGTTCAAAACCGCCGCCGCGCTGGAGGAAATGGGCCGGGTGCGCATTGTGGCGCTGGACAAAACCGGCACCATCACCTGCGGCGAACCCCGGGTGACGGATCTTCTTCCGGCGGAGGGCATTTCCCGGCGGGAGCTGCTGCAAATGGCCTGTACGCTGGAGCAGCACAGTGAGCATCCGCTGGCCGGTGCCATTCTCCGTCAGGCGGCGGAGGAACAGGTGGCGGCTGAGCCGGTGGAGGGCTTTCGTGCGCTGCCCGGCAGCGGACTGGAGGCAACCTTCCGTGGACAGCTGCTGCGGGGCGGAAATCTGCGCTGGATGCAGCAAAACGGCACACTGCCGGAGGCCCTTGCGGCACAGGGCATGGCGCTGGCGGAAACGGGCAAAACGCCGCTCTGTTTCAGCCGGGACGGACAGCCGCTGGGTCTGATCGCCGTGGCGGATGTGATTCGTGAGGACAGTCCGCAGGCGGTGCGGGAGCTTCAGGATATGGGCGTGGCCGTGGTCATGATTACCGGTGACAATGCCCGCACGGCCCGGGCCATCGGCAGACAGGCCGGTGTGGATCAGGTGATCGCCGGTGTGCTGCCCGCCGGAAAGGAAGCCGCCATCCGCAAGCTGAAGGCCCAGGGCAAGGTGGCTATGGTGGGCGACGGTATCAACGATGCCCCCGCTCTGACCCGGGCGGATATGGGCGTAGCCATCGGCGCGGGGGCCGATGTGGCATTGGATGCCGCCGATGTGGTGCTGATGAAGAGCAATCTGATGGATGTGCCCGCCGCCATTCGTCTCAGCCGGGCCGCCCTGCGGAACATTCATGAAAATCTCTTCTGGGCATTTTTCTACAATGCCATCGGCATCCCCATCGCCGCCGGGGTGTTTATCCCGCTGGGCCTGACGCTGAACCCCATGCTGGGCGCGGCAGCCATGAGCCTGTCCAGCTTTTGCGTGGTGTCCAACGCCCTGCGGCTGAATCTGTTCCCCCTGCGGGACGCCGGAAGAGATCGTCGGAAGAAATATTCAAAATTGCAGATTGAAATTGAGGAGGAAACAACCATGGAAAAAACTTTGGACATTCAGGGCATGATGTGCCCGCATTGTGAGGCTGCCGTGAAAAAGGCGCTGGAGGCCCTGCCCCAGGTGGAACAGGCGCAGGTCAGCCACCAGAAGGGTCAGGCCGTTGTCACCCTCAGCGCCCCCGTGGAGGACGGCGTGCTGAAGAAGGCCGTGGAAGACCGGGATTATACCGTCACTGCCATTCACTGAGCTATGGAAACGGAAAAGCTTTATTATGCGGACCCCTTTCTCCGGAGCTTTACCGGAAAGGTGCTGTCCTGCGAGGCGCAGAAAAAGCAGTTTGCCGTGGTGCTGGACCGCACGGCCTTTTATCCCGAGGGCGGCGGACAGCCGGCGGACCGGGGCACGCTGGGAGAGGCCAATGTGCTGGATGTCCACGAAAAGGACGGCTGCATTGTGCACACCTGCGACAAGCCGCTGACCGTGGGCGAAACGGTGGAGGGCCGGCTGGACTGGGCCCGCCGCTTTGACCATATGCAGCAGCACTCCGGGGAACACATCGTCTCCGGAATGCTGTGCAGGGCCTTTCATTGTGACAATGTGGGCTTTCATATGGGCGAAAGCATCGTGACCATCGACTACAATGCCCCCATCCTGTGGGAACAGGTGCTGGAGATCGAAAAACAGGCCAATCAGTACATCTGGGAAAATCATCCCATCCGCATTTTCTGGCCCTCCCGGGAGGAGCTGGAGCACATCCCCTACCGCAGCAAAAAGGCGCTGGAGGGCGCGGTGCGTCTGACGGAGTTTCCCGGGGCCGATCTGTGCGCCTGCTGCGGAACCCATGTCAATAGCAGCGGACAGGTGGGACTGGTGAAGTTTTTAAGCTGTCAGAAGTTCCGGGACGGTGTGCGGCTGGAGTTGCTGTGCGGCGCCCGTGCGCTGGAGCAGCTCTCGGTGAGCTGGGAACAGAACCGGCAGGTGGGACAGGCGCTTTCCGTCAAGCCGGACAAAACCGCAGCTGCCGTTGCCCGGGTGCAGCAGGAGCTGGCGGAAAGCCGGGAAGCTCAGGGACGGCTGGAGGAGGAAGCCTTTCTCCGTCTGGCGGAGGAGCATCGGGATCAGAGCAATGTGCTGCTCATCCGGGAAGCTCTGCGGCCCGACGGTGTGCGCCGTCTGTGTGACGCGCTGGCCCGGGCGGCGGGCGGACGCTGTGCCGTGTTTGCCGGAACGGACGGCAGCTATCAGTATGCCCTCATCCATGCCGGACAGGATATCCGGGAGCTGGTGCGGGAGATGAATGGAGCCCTCCATGGCCGGGGCGGCGGCAGAGACGGCTATGCCCAGGGCAGCGCCGCCTGTACCCGCAGCGAGATCGAAGCATTTTTCGCCGCGCTGGCATGAAAAAATTACCACTGATAATTTCTGCGTCCTGACGCAAACTATGGTCGTAATCCGAAAGAAAGGAGAAACGACCATGACGAATAACAAGTCTAACCTGTCCTCCAACGCCAAGGAAGCGATGCGTCAGTTCAAGATGGAAACCGCTCGGGAAGTCGGCGTCAATCTGAAGGAAGGCTACAATGGCGACCTGACCTCCCGTCAGGCCGGCAGCATCGGCGGCGAGATGGTCCGCAAGATGATCCAGCAGGCCGAGGAAAATCTGTAAGCACACGGGGAGACCCGCTTTTCTGAACCGGGGGGAGACGCAAACGACTGCGCCTCCCTTTCCCGTTCCGGCAAAAAACAGAAAAGTGCAAATTTTTCAGAAAAAACCGTTGACAAACGGAAAAGGCTGTGGTAATATATAACTCGGCTTCCGGAGAAGCCGGTGGAGATGGCCAAGTAGTTCAGTTGGTTAGAACGCTAGCCTGTCACGCTAGAGGTCGTGGGTTCGAGCCCCATCTTGGTCGCCACTTGCTGCTATAGCTCAGTTGGTAGAGCGCGTCATTGGTAATGACGAGGTCACCAGTCCGACTCTGGTTAGCAGCTCCAAACAGTCCTGTAGTGAAAACTACAGGACTTTTGCTTTTTGCGCAGGGAAAAAGCCCGCCGATGCAGAATCATAACTGCATCAGCGGGTCATTGTATGTCAGGCAATGCTACCTGATACACCGGCCGCCGGAATCACGCGATACCTCAGTCCAGCGTGACCACGATATCGCCGTTTTCTTCGGTGTAATCGTAATCGTTCTGTGCAATGTCCGCAGGCTGATCGGCAAGCTCGACACCGTTTTTCGCCGGTGCATCGCCGCCGGACAGCAGCCGATAAACCACATCATAGCCGCCCGCCAACACACTCAGCGACAGTGCTGCGATCACTGCGACGGCAGCCAAAAGGATTCTCTGTTTTTTCATGGAAATAACCTCCGTTTTTGTCTGGGAGTCTTGGGAGACCAGCTTCGCCCGCAGCGCCCGGGCTTTGCCTTCCGGCATGGAAATATGGTCAAAGGTTTGCTGATACAGGCGTTTCATGGATTTTCCTCCTTCAAAATACTCCGTAATTGCTTGCGCGCCCGATGCAGACGCATGGAAACCGTCGAGGGCTTTGTGCGAAGCAGCGCCGCCGTTTCCTCGATGCTGTAACCCTCATAATAATGCAGATGTACCGCCGCCCGCTGCGCTGTGGGCAGGGTCATGACTGCATCCAAAAGGGCATTTTCCTCTGGCGCAAGGCTGATCGCTTCGGCTTCCTCCAGCGGCAGGGTGGGATGCTTCCGAAAAAACCGGAACAGATCCCGGCAGCTATTTACGGTTACCTGCGTCAGCCATGCTTTTTCCGCTCCTTTTTTCGGGGAAGGGCAGCCGGACAACAGCTTGAGGAACACGGTCTGGGTCACATCCTCCGCATCGGGAGCAGAGCGGGTCAGCGTCAGTGCCAGCCGATAAACCATATTGTGGTATCGGTCAAACAGCTCGACGATTTCCTCCTGCGTCACAGGGACGCCTCCTTTCGTTTTTTTGAGATCTCAATTATTAAGACGGTATCCCCTCTCAAAACAGCACAGGGTTTTCTTTTCTTTCCCGGAATTTTTCGAAAAAAAGAGGATGTATGTAATCCTGCAAACAAGAAAGCGGCGGCAGTCCTCAGACTGCCGCCTTGTGTTATGCTTTCTTTTTTCAGCGAATCTCCGCGCCCAGACGGAACTTCAGATTGCCCAGAATCTTCTTCATGAAGCGATCCAGCTCCTCGGGGGTGAGGGCCTTGCCTGCGGGGGCGAAGGACAGCTTGAAGGCCATGCTCTTCTTTCCCTGACCCAGCTGCTCACCCCGATAGATGTCGAACAGCTCCACTGCGCTGACCTGCTTGCAGGCGCTGCGAATCTCGGCGGTGAGGGCACCGCAGGTAGTTTCTTCATCCACCACCAGCGCCAGGTCACGGCTCACAGTGGGGAAGGCGGACAGGGGCTGATAATGAATGCCCTCGGGCATCAGCGCCGCCAGCCTGGGATAGTCGATCTCACCCAGGAAAATTTTGTGGTTGGATTTGCTGTCCTTGGGCAGCTTCAGCTCGGCGGAAACGCTGTTGGCCAGCTTGCCGAACACACCCACCTTTTCGCCCTTGCACAGAATGTAGGCGGCCACGCCGGGATGGAGCCAGGACACATCCTCTGCCCGCACATAGTCCAGCTCCAGACCAAAGGCCGCGCCCAGCGCCTCCACGGCACCCTTAACGGTGAAGAAGGTTTCCTCATCGCCAAAGGCGGCAAAGCCCAGATGCAGCGTCTCCAGCGGCAGCGTCTTCAGCGGCTGCTCCCGGGGCGTGTATACATTGGCCAGCTCAAACAGACGGCCGGCGTTGTTGCCCTTTTTCAGATTGTCCACCACCACATTCAGCAGAGAGGGAGCCAGCAGGGGCCGCATCAGCGTCAGGTTGGAGGACAGGGGATTCACCAGACGGATCACATTGCGCTCGGGGGCGTCCTCCGGCAGATGCAGACCGTCCAGCTCGGCATCGGAATAGAAGGCCAGCGTAATGGCTTCATAAAAGCCCTGGGCGCACATTTCCCGCTTCAGCCTGGCCTGCCGCTGCTGATCGGCAGTGAGGCCGCCGGTGGTCACCTGCGCCGCCTTCAGGAAGGTGGGCTGAATGTGGCCGTAGCCATATTCCCGGATGACCTCTTCTGCCAGATCGGGCTCGCCGATTTCGATATCCTCCCGCCAGCGGGGAGCCACCACATGAAGGGTGTCGCCCTCCTGCACGATTTCAAAGCTCAGACGGCGGAGAATGGAGAGAATGTCCTCTGCGGGAACGGTAATGCCCAGAATCCGGTTGATGCCCTCGATGGAGGCATCAAAGCGCTTGCCCTCCCGGGGGGCACCGGCAGAGCAGTCAAAGGCGCTGGCGGTAATCTCACCGCAGCCCAGCTCCTGAATCAGATGCAGGGCACGGGCCATGCCCAGCTCGGTGGTATATTCGGAAACGCCCTTTTCATAGTGGCTGGAGGCATCGGTGCTCTGGCCCAGACTGCGGGAGGTCTTGCGGATGTTGTCCCGCATGAACTTGGCGGATTCAAAGAGCAGCTGGGTGGTTTTTTCGGTGATTTCGCTGTTCAGACCGCCCATCACACCGGCCAGCGCCACGGGACGGGACCCGTCGCAGATCACCAGATTGGAATCGCTCAGACGGAATTCCTTGCCGTCCAGCGTGGTAATGGTTTCGCCGGGGGAAGCTCTGCGGACGATGATCCGGCGACTCTCCAGCGTGTCCATATCAAAGGCGTGCATGGGCTGACCCATTTCCAGCATTACATAGTTGGTGATATCCACCACATTGGAAATGCTGCGCAGACCGCACAGGGCCAGCTGACGGCGCATCCAGCGGGGAGACTGGCCGGGGGTGATATTGCGCACATAATGTCCCAGATACCGGGGGCACAGATCGGGGGCTTCCACGGAAATGTCCAGATCGGGATCCCGATAATCGCTGACGGAATAATCCAGCGCAGGCATTTTCAGGGGCTTGTCCAGCGCCGCAGCCACTTCCCGGGCGATGCCCAGCACCGACTGACAATCGGGACGGTTGGCGGTGATGGAGATGTCAAAAATATAATCGTCCAGACCGGTCACCTGGCAGATATCCGTGCCGGGAACGGTGTCCCTGGGCAGATCCAGCAGACCATAGACCTCCGCACCGGGATACAGATCCTCGTTCAGACCCAGCTCTTCGCCGGAGCACAGCATACCGTTGGATTCCGCGCCGCGCATGGGCTTGGCCTTGATGGTGATGCCGCCGGGCAGCGTGGCACCGTCCAGCGCGGCAGGGGTGTGCATTCCCGCGTAAACATTGGGCGCGCCGGTGACGATCTGAATGTTCCGGCCATATTCGCCGCAATCCACCTGGCAGATGAACAGATGGGTGCCCTCCATGGGGACGCACTCCGTCACCTTGCCCACCACCACACGGCTGATCTCGCCGGAGAGATGGATGAGCTCTTCTACTTCAAAGCCGCAGTCAAAAAGCCGGGTTTCCAGCTCCTGAGCGGAAATGTCGATGTCCACATATTGCTTGAGCCAACTGAATGGTACTTTCATGCCTGTCCCCTCCTTAACCCTTGAACTGTTCGAGGAACCGCAGATCGTTCTCGAACATCAGACCGATATTGTTGATGCCGTATTTCAGCATGGCAATGCGCTCCAGACCGATACCGAAGGCAAAGCCGGAATAAACGGAAGAATCAATGCCGCAGTTTTCCAGCACGCTGCGATGAACCACACCTGCGCCCAGAACCTCGATCCAGCCGGTGTGCTTGCACAGGGGGCAGCCCTTGCCGCCGCAGGCAAAGCAGCTCACATCCACTTCCACGCTGGGCTCGGTAAAGGGGAAATAGGAGGGACGCAGACGGGTTTTCACCTCGGGGCCAAACAGCGCCTGTACAAACCGGTCCAGCATACCCTGCAAATCGCACAGGGTAATGCCCTTATCCACCACAAGACCCTCCATCTGATGGAACATGGGAGAGTGGGTGGCATCGCTGTCCGAACGGAACACCCGGCCGGGAGACAGCACCTTGATGGGCGGCTTCTGCTGATCCATCACACGGATCTGGCCGCCGCTGGTCTGGGTGCGCAGCACAATGTCCTCCGCCACATAAAAGGTGTCCTGCATATCCCGGGCGGGATGATTTTTGGGCACATTCAGACGGGTGAAGTTGTGGTCGTCGTCCTCGATTTCCGGGCCCTCGAACACATCAAAGCCCATGCCGGAGAACACATCAATGATCTCGTTTTTAATCAGGGTAATGGGATGCAGACCGCCGGTTTTCCGCTGTACGCCGGGCAGGGTAATGTCCACAGCCTCGGCCCGGTTCCGGGCCTCCAGCTCGGCGGCTTCGATCCGCTGGGAGACGGCCTGATACTTTTCCTCGGCCCAGACCTTGAACTCGTTGATGATCTTGCCGGCGGCGGGACGATCTTCCTTGGCCACTGCGCCCAGTCCCTTCATCAGACCGGCCACCGCGCCCTTTTTGCCCAGATAGCTCTGCCAGAACTCCGACAGCTGCTCCCGGGAGCCGACTTCCCCGATGGCAGCCTCCAGCTGCGCCCGGAGGGCTTTGATTTTTTCTTCCATAATGCACCTCGTTTTATTCTGCATGATTTTATCGCATCAAAAATAAAAAACAGCCCCGTCCCTGCTGGGACGAAGCTGTATGCTCCGTGGTACCACCCAGATTCCGCCCCGTTTTCCAAAGAAAAACACGGCGCTCTGTCTGCCGATAACGGGGCAAACCGTTTCGCACTACTGGGGCCGGGCCCGTTGGCACGAAAAGCTCGGGAGGGAATTTCCGCAGCGCCGTTCGGAAGGTCTTTCAGCCGGTGAACCTTCTCTCTTACCTGCCCGCAGGGCGACCCGGTTGGCTGCGCACTGTCTCCGTCAATGCCTTTATCCTCTGTTCTGATGATTTATCATAGCACAGTTGCCGCCGTTCGTCAAGCGGGAAAGCGGCACATTTTCTGGAAAATCCTGTGGCGGGCACCGGCGGTGAGGGGTTGTCAGCAAAGGGAAAAACTGTTATAATAAACCGTTAGAATATGAACTGCAAAGAAAAACAGGAGGTAGCGGCTATGATGGAAAAATGGAAGCAGATCAACAAAAAAGAGCTGGGTCTGGATATTCTCTATGATATTCTGGGCGGCGCACTGTATGCGGCGGGTGTGTATTCCTTCGCGTCCAAGGCAGATTTTGTCACCGGCGGCGTGACCGGCTATGCCATGATTCTGAATTATTTTATCAAGGCCATTCCCATCGGTATGTGGATTCTGATTCTGAATGTGCCCATCGTGCTGTACTGTCTGAAAACTCTGGGCAAGCGGTTTCTGTTCCACTCGCTGCGCACCATGGTCATCAGCACTATTCTGCTGGACTGGGTGTTTCCCATGCTGCCCACCTACAGCGGCGACCCGCTGATGGCGGCCCTGTTTGCCGGTGCTCTGTCCGGTGCGGGCATTGCGCTGATCTACTGGCGGGGCTCCTCCACCGGCGGCACGGATTTTCTGATTCTGTCCCTGCGGAAAAAGATGCCCCATATGCCGGTAGGCACCATCTCCATGATGATCGACGGCTCGGCCATTTTGGTGAGTGCGCTGGTGTTCCGGCGGATTGACGCAGTGTTACAGGGCCTGATTATGACGGTGGTCAGTGCGGTGGTGCTGGACAAAATCACCAACGGCTTTGTCACCGGCCAGCTGTGTCTGGTGATTACCGGCAAGGGCCCGGAGATCGCCGAGGATATCATGGAAGAGGTGGAGCGGGGCGTGACCGCCATCGAGGCCACGGGTATGTTCTCCGGACAGGGAAAAAAGGTGCTGATGTGCGCCTGCACCCGGGCGGAGGCCTGCCGCATCCGTGCCATTGCCATGCACCACGACAAGGCGGCCTTTGTGGTGCTGTGCCCCTATGATACGGCCTATGGACTGGGCTTCCAGCCGTCCGACAACTGAAAGGAAGGAAAACCATGAATTATCTGAAACGGGGATTGCCGCTGCTGCTGGCGGCGCTGCTGCTGATTCTGCCGGGCTGCAACGGTGCGACGGTGGATGCGGCGATGGATGCACTGGAGGCGCTGGACGCACTGGTGCAGGAGGAACTCCCGGAAGTGCCGGAAATGCCGGAAACGCCGGATACCCCGGAAGTGCCCGGGGAGGAAACTCTCCCGGAGGAGACGCATCTCCCGGAGGAGACGGCTCTCCCGGAGGATGGCAGCTATACCTCTGCGGAGGATGTGGCCCTGTACATTCACACCTACGGACATCTGCCGGACAATTTCATCACCAAAAAGGATGCCGAAAAGCTGGGCTGGCCCGGCGGCTCGCTGGAGCCCTATGCCCCGGGAAAATGCATCGGCGGCAGCCACTTCGGCAACTATGAGGGCCTTTTGCCGGAGACGGAGGGCCGGGAATGGACGGAATGCGACATTGATACGCTGGGCGCAGACAATCGGGGTGCCAAGCGCATTGTGTTTTCCAACGACGGCCTGATTTATTATACCGAGGATCATTATAAGACCTTTACCCTGCTCTATGGGGAGGTAGACTGAAATGCGACAGGCAATATTGCGGGGCGATACGCTGGACTCCATGGCGGCGGTGCATGAGGTGCTGCGGCGGGAGCTGGCCTTTCCCGACTATTACGGCGGCAATCTGGACGCACTGGCCGACTGTCTTACAGAGGGCACGGAGGAAACGGAGATCACCATCCTGGGTGCGGCCCTGCTGCGGGAGCGGCTGGGGGAAACTGCCGTCAACCGGCTTTTGCGGGTGCTGCACCGTTGCGCAGAGGAAAATCCCGGACTGCATCTGAAAATCTGCCTGTAAACAGGCAAAAAAAGACCGCCAGGACAGCTTCGTCCTGCACTTGTAAAATGAAAGTAGACACTCACAAAAGTGTGGGTGTCTACTTTTT
>CAZIPA010000017.1:0-42960 GCA_964541085.1 uncultured Oscillospiraceae bacterium
GCCTGTTTGAGACGCTGCTGGGGCCGGAGGACGCCGTGATTTCCGACGAGCTGAATCACGCTTCCATCATCGACGGCGTGCGTCTGTGCAAGGCAAAGCGCTATCGCTACAAGAACAACAACATGGATGATCTCCGGGGCCAGCTGGAGGATGCCAGAGCCAGCGGCTGCAAAAAGATCATCATCGCTACCGACGGCGTGTTTTCCATGGACGGCTATATTGCCAACCTGAAGGCCATCTGCGATCTGGCAGAAGAGTTTGATGCTCTGACCATGGTGGACGACAGCCACGCCGTGGGCTTTATGGGTGAGCATGGCCGGGGTGCCTGCGAATATTGCGGCGTGATTGGCCGGGTGGATATCATCACCGGCACCTTTGGCAAGGCCATGGGCGGCGCTTCCGGCGGCTATACCGCGGCCCGTCAGCCCATCGTGGATCTGCTGCGCCAGCGTTCCCGTCCCTATCTGTTCTCCAATACGCTGGCCCCCGCCATCTGCGCGGCCACCATCCGCACCATTGAGCTGTTGCAGGAATCCACCGCTCTCCGGGACAAGGTGCATGAAAATGCCCGCTATTTCCGGGGTGAGATGGAAAAGCTGGGCTTTGACCTGCTGCCCGGTGAGCATCCCATCGTCCCCGTGATGCTCTATGATCCCCGCATCGCCAACGAGTTCGCCCGCCGGATGCTGGAAAAGGGCGTGTATGTAGTCGGCTTCTGCTATCCTGTGGTGCCCAAGGGCAAGGACCGCATCCGCACCCAGATTTCCGCCGGTCATACCCAGGAGGATCTGGACTTCGCCGTGCGCTGCTTCGCCGAGGTTCGGGAGGAAATGGGTCTGGCGAAATAAACACAGACGGCGGACATGGGTTATTATCCGAGAGTGCGGGAGCTGCGGGAAGATCACGATCTGACCCAGCGGGCGGTGGCAGGACTGTTGCAGCTGACACAGCCGCAATACTGCCGGTATGAGCAGGGCTATCGGGACTTGCCCACGGACATTCTGATTCAGCTGGCCCAGCTGTATGAAACCTCCACGGATTACATTCTGGGCCGGACGGACAATCCCGCACCGCCGAAAAAGTGAATCCCAAAAATCAAAACCGGTCGGCAGAGCCCTGCCGACCGTATTTTTATATTCATTTGTCAGAGCATCAGCGGTATTCGGCCTCCAGCTCGTGCTGGATCTCCTCGGCCCGCTTGATCTGATCGTTCAGATTCCATTTTCCGATGTTCACGCCGTCCCGCAGGAACATGGAGCCGCACTGGTGGAAATAAAACTCGATGCCCCGTTCCCGGGCCTCCAGAAACAGCGCCTTCACCCATTCATACCGGATGGGCCGCACATCGGCCTTGGGTGCCATTTCGCCGCCCACATTGACGCAGCAGATGCGCCCGGTGTCCAGGTATTTTCCCAGAGAAATGGGCCCGATGAGGGGAGAGCAGAAAACTTCCCGGTGGCTCAGCGGCGCATCCAGAAACCAGGGCAGACGCTCGTCGGCCATTTCCTGATTTTCAATGGAAATGCTCAGATGAAAATGCTCCCAGCCCTCGCCCCAGTCCGGCGGCAGACAGTCCCGGATCCGTTGGGGACGCTTGGTGGTGGTGACAAAAACGCAGTCCTTTCTCCGCCGGATAAAGTCCCAGCAGCCTTCCCGCCATTCGTCCGCCTCTTCAATGAAAAAATCGGAGGAAAAGCACAGCTTCACCAGCGAACCGGGGGGACAGTCCCTGTCCTTCAGCTGATAGGTGGTCTTGCCCTTGGTGATGATGGTGGTGTCCCGGCCATAGCGCTGATCCATTTTGTAGACAAAGCAGTTTTTGCAGCCGGGGCTGGCCTTTTTGCAGCCATGCCAGGGATTCCAGGGGATGGCTTTTTCGATCTGATCGTTCTGCATGACAATTCCTCCTGAAAAAATGGTTTTGTATGGGCGGCAGGGCGGGGGATTTACAGCAGGAAGATGCCCGCCTCCCGGCAGGCGCTGCGGGTTTCCTCGTCCCAGACGCCCGACTGTACCTCTCCGATGTGGGCGCAGCCCATCAGCAGCATACAGAGACGGCTCTGACCGATACCGCCGCCGATGGTCTGGGGCAGCTGGCCGGACAGCAGCAGCTTGTGAAAGGGCAGCTCCCGCCGGTCTTCGCAGCCGGAAAGCTTCAGCTGACGCTCCAGCGCCGGCGCGTCCACACGGATGCCCATGGAGGACACCTCAAAGGCGCAGTCCAGCACCTCATTGTGAAAGAGAATGTCCCCATTCAGCTCCCAATCGTCATAGTCCGGCGCACGGCCATCGTGCTTTTTTCCCGAGCGCAGGGTCTTGCCGATCTGCATGAGAAAGACGGTTTTATACTGCCGCACCGCCTCCAGCTCCCGCTGAGAGGGGGTCAAGTCGGGATAGGCGTCCTCCAGCTGCTGGGAGGTCAGAAAGGTGACTTCCCGGCAAAGGCGGGTGTGCAGCGAGGGAAAGGCCCAGCCCAGCTCCTCATTGGTGTTGCAGATGGCGGCCACAATGCGGCGCACGGTGTCCTTCAGATAGTCGGCGTTGCGCTCACCGGGGTGCATGATTTTTTCCCAGTCCCACTGATCCACATAGACGGAGTGGAGATTGTCCAGCCGTTCCTCGTCCCGGCGGATGGCGTTCATATCGGTATACAGGCCGTTGCCGGGGTAGAATTCATAGCGCTTCAGGGCCAGACGCTTCCATTTGGCCAGAGAATGCACCACCTGAAGCTGTGCGCCTCCGGCGGCAGGCACATCAAAGGCCACAGGCCGTTCCACGCCGTTCAGGTCATCGTTCAGACCGGTGTCGGCACCCACAAACAGCGGGGCGGAGACCCGCTTCAGATTCAGGGCGCAGCCCAGATGACGGGGGAAGGCGTCCTTGATAAATTCAATGGCCCGCTGGGTATCATAGACGGAAAGCACCGTGCGATAGCCCTGGGGTACAGTCAGCTGCATCATAATGGTTGCTCCTTTCCCGGAAAAAGCCGGAAATCCTTTGCTTCAATAAATTAGTATTATAGCACAGCGGGCGGAACGGCACAAGGCCCTTTTCCAAAAAGGTGGACTTTTTTGCAACTCCGGAGACAGAAAAAGGACAGGCAGAAATCTGCCCGTCCGGGAAATTGAAAACAGCTTACGCCTTCACGGTGCCGTCGGCGTTAAAGACGGGCAGGGGCTCCAGATAGAGAATGTCGTCCCGGGTCTGGGCGTCGCCCTCGGCCAGAATGGACATTCTGCCGCAGATGATGCCGCCGGCCTTGTTCACCAGCGCCTCGATGGCCGCCAGAGACTGTCCGGTGGAAATCACATCGTCCACGATGAGAATGCGCTTGCCCTTCATCATTTCCGCATCGGCCACATCCAGATACAGATGCTGATCTGCGTCGGTGGTGATGGAACGCACATCGGACTCAAACACGCCGGTCATATAGAGCTTGGGATGCTTCCGGGCGATGAAATAATGGGCATCGTTGTGCTGCTGTGCCATCTCGTGTGCCAGCGGAATGCCCTTGGCCTCTGCCGTAATGAGATAATCATACTCCGGCGCTTTCTTCAGCAGATCCCGGGCGCAGGCCACCGTCAGGGGCGCGTCACCGAAAATCACAAAGGCACCGATGTAGAGATCATCACTGACACGGCAGATGGGCAGACTGCGCTCCAGGCCGGCAATGGTCATCTTATAATAATGCTGCATAACAAGACCTCTTTCTGTTCATTCTGAGCCCGCGGCGGGCCCCACAGTTCTATTATACCCACTCCGGAGAAAATGTCAATTTTCCACGGCAATTTTTCCCGGCGATTTGAAAAAAGGGTTGCTTTTTGGCGGCTGCTGCGCTAAACTGAAGCTTGTTGCCTGCGGGCAAAATGCTGATACACAAGGAGAAAAGGAAAATGTTTCATCTGAAAGAAAAGGGCAGCACCGTCCGTACCGAGCTGACGGCGGGCCTGACCACCTTTATGACCATGGCGTATATCATCGCCCTGAACCCCAATCTGCTCACCGGCTTTGGCGCAAACGGCGGCAGCCAGCTCTGGAACGGCGTATTTCTGGCCACCTGCATCGCCTCTGCCGTGGGCACCGTCTGCATGGGCCTGCTGGCCAACCAGCCCTTTGCCATGGCTCCCGGCATGGGCCTGAACAGCTTTTTCGCGCTGGTGGTGTCCAATGTGGCAGCCATCACCGGCATGAGCTATTTGCAGTCCTTCCAGTCCGCACTGGTGATCATTCTGGTGGAGGGCGTAGTGTTCCTGATTCTGTCCGTCTTCAATGTGCGGGAAAAGATCGTGGAGGCCATTCCGCTGGGTGTGCGTCTGGGCATCGGCCCGGCCATCGGCCTGATGCTTATGAACATCGGCTTTGGCTCCAACGCCGGAGTCTATTCTTCCACCGGCGGCCCCTTCTATGTGATGCGGGACTTTTTCGGCTCTCTCACCGCCAGCGCCGGACGGGATGCCATGGGAGACGGCTACAGCAGCATGGTGCTGAATGTGGTCACCATGTTTGCGGGCCTGTTTATCATTGTGGCGCTGGAGCATAAAAAGGTGAAGGGCTCTGTGCTCTACGGCATTTTGGGCGCGTCCTGCCTGTATTGGGCGGGTGAGGCCGTTTTTCTGCACACCAATCCCTTTGCGGGGCTGAAGGATGCTTCCTTCCTGCCTGCCTTTTCCGATATGGCGGAAACCACCCTGTTCCGGCTGGATTTCGCGGGCTTTGCCTCCATCGGCTGGTTTACCGTGGTGACGCTGATTATCACCTTCTGCATCATTGATATGTTCGACACCATCGGTACGCTGGTGGGTACGGCCTCCAAGGCGGGAATGCTGGATGACGCAGGCAAAATGCCCCGGATGAAGGAGGCCCTGATGTCCGATGCCATCGGCACGGTGGCCGGTGCCGTAACGGGAACCTCCACCGTCACCACCTTTGTGGAGTCCGCCGCGGGCGTGGCTGCCGGAGGACGCACGGGTCTGACCGCCGTGACCACCGGTGTGCTGTTCCTGCTGTGCATCTTTATCGCGCCCATTGCCGCCCTGATTCCCGCCGCCGCCACCTCCTCCGCCCTGATTTATGTGGGCATTCTCATGCTGAGCAACCTGAAAAAGATCGACTTTGACGACCTGACCCAGCTGCTGCCGGTGATGGTGATGCTGCTGGCCATGCCCATTTCCGGCTCCATCGGCCACGGCATCGGTCTGGCACTGATTACCTTCACCGTCATCAAGCTGTGTACCGGCAAGGCAAAAGAGGTTTCGCCCCTGACCTATGTGCTGTCGGTGATCTTTCTGGTGAAGTTCTTCCTGGCGGTGTAAGGGATACTGGCGATAAGATAAAGTGAAGCCCGGGACTTTTAAGCCGGGTTCGTAAAAAAGGGAAACCGACCTATGGTTATACAATCACAGGTCGGTTCATTCTTTAGCCCTCGGGAAACAACAATTCAAGCAAATGTTTTCCTGTCTTGCCGCCGCGCGTAATTCCGTCCAGACAGGCCATACAATAGCATACAACCTTATCTTCCGTAAAGTGACTGCAATAGCTGCGGAGCCAATCATCCTCATCTTCCTTCGGAATCGGCTTATACATATTCGCACCGTCAATTGCATATCTCTTCGGAGCAAACTTTTTTCTACATCCGTACATGGTTCAAGAAGGTCTGCGCCACAGAAATCAGCCTTCTCATAATTGTTTGGGAGCTCAACAGGGACAATATTCATTTTCCGCATGAGAGAACGGACGGCATCCTGTACATAACGCTTTTCATGCGCCCTCCAACAGTCCTGTACGATGATCCGTTCTCCATGATAATCCGGAAAAGGAAAATCAGGGTCGTTATCTATGATGTTCCAGACAAATTCAATCTGCCGGACAGCACTGCTCTCCTCCATAATCGCGGCACAGTTATTGCAGATTACAACCGCGGTATCCGCCGGTGCGGCCTGCGAACAGAATGCTTTGCAGCAGCCAACGGTCTGAACCCCTTCCTTCTGCTCCAAATATGCTTTTAATTTATCGCTTTGAGGCTTGAACCTTGCGCAAACCTTGCAGCCTGGCAAAAATACCTTACGCATTGAAAATCATCTCCTGAAATATGGATTTGTTTCACTGATTATATACTATCACAAGTTGGCCGCATATACAAGAACAGCCACAACAGATCAAACCGTTGTGGCCGTTGGCTGTTTTATGACCACCCGGGACTTTCGTCCCGGGCGATTTTTATAAAGTCAGGCGCTTAGTAGGCCACGCCCCAGAGGATCATCTTTTTGGCCGCTCTGCCGCAGATGGGGCAGGTGTCGCCCAGATGCTCCTGATGGAGAGGCATACAGCGGGAGGACATACCGCCCTCTTCCTTCATCTTCAGCTCGCACTCCAGCTCGCCGCACCACATGGTCTTGATGAAGCCGCCCTTCTCCGCCTGAAGCCGCTTGGCCTCCTCCAGAGAATCGGCACGGGTGATGTGCTCCTCCAGATTTTCCCTGGCCTTCTGATACATACCCTGCTGCACCAGCTCCAGCTGCCGCGCGGCGGCAGTCTCCAGCGAATCCAGAGAAACCACGGTCTTTTCACCGTCGTTGCGGCGCACCAGCACACACTGTCCGGCCTCCATATCCCGGGGCCCGATCTCCACACGGAGGGGCACGCCCTTCATCTCATACTGGGCGCACTTCCAGCCCATGGAGTTGTCAGAGGAATCCACCTTCACCCGGAAGCCGGCGGCAGTGAGCCGATCCTTCAGGGCGTTGGCAGCGTCCAGAACGCCGGGCTTGTGCTGGGCTACCGGCAGAACGATGATCTGCACGGGGGCGATTTTGGGGGGCAGCACCAGACCGTTGTTGTCGCCGTGGGCCATAATCACCGCGCCGATCATGCGGGTGGTGGAGCCCCAAGAGGTCTGGAAGGGATATTGCAGCTTGTTGTCCCGGCCGGTGAAGGTCACATCATAGGCCCGGGAGAACTTGTCGCCAAAATAATGGGAGGTAGCGCCCTGCAATGCCTTGTGATCCTTCATCAGGCATTCCACGGTATAGGTGGCTTCCGCACCGGCGAACTTTTCCTTTTCCGTCTTGCGGCCGGGCACCACGGGGATGGCCAGCACATTTTCGAAAAAGTCCGCATAGCAGCGCAGCTGCTGCTCGGTCTCGGCCTGGGCCTCTTCGGCAGTCTCATGCAGGGTATGACCCTCCTGCCACCAGAATTCCCGGCTGCGCAGGAAGGGGCGGGTGGTTTTTTCCCAGCGGATCACGGAGCACCACTGATTGTACAGCATGGGAAGCTCCCGATAGGAATGCAGCACATTGTGCCAATGGTCGCAGAACATGGTCTCGGAGGTGGGACGGAAGGCCAGCCGTTCCTCCAGCTTTTCGCTGCCGCCCATGGTGACCCAGGCCACCTCCGGCGCAAAGCCGTTGACCAGCTCGCCTTCTTTTTTCAAAAGGCTCTCCGGAATGAGCACCGGCATGGCCACATTTTCGTGACCGGTCTTCTTAAACTCCCCATCCAGAATGCTCTGAATGTTTTCCCAGATGGCATAGCCATAGGGCCGCAGAATGGTAAAGCCCTTGACGCTGGCATATTCCACCAGCTCCGCCTTGCGGCAGATGTCCGTATACCATTGGGTAAAGTCCTCCTCCATGGAGGTGATGGCGTTCACCGCCTTTTTTTCGTTTGCCATATCGGGCACCGTCCTTTGATGTGAGTTTTCAGGGCGAGGGCAGAGAAAATGCCATTGCCCCGCAAAAGGACAGGCCGCCCCTGCGGACGGCCTGTGATGGGTTGCGTCAGATTAGAAAAGTGCCAGAACAGCGGTCAGCACAATAAAGGCAGCCGCCAGAATCACAGTGGCCTTTTCCAGCTTGGCTTCCACAGAGCGGCCCTTGTTCTTGCCGAAAAAGGTTTCCGCAGCGCCGGACAGGGCAGAGCCCATGCCGTCGGCCTTGCCGTTTTGCAGCAGGATCAGCACGGTGACAACAACGCACACCAGCACCTGCAGAATGGTCAGGATCAGTTCAACAGTAGGATTCATAATAATTGGCCTCCAGTTATAATTCAGCCGGATGACTCCGGAGATAGCTACAGCAGTATGTATTTTACCACAAGCCGGAGACAAAAGCAAGCCATTTTTTCCGGGAAAAGGGAAGAAAATGGGGCTTTTTTACCGGCGGATCACGCCGCAGCGTCTTGCTGCGGCAGCAACGGCCTCCGCCACCGCGGGACAGACCCGGGGATCCAGCGCGGCGGGCAGAATGTTTGTGGGAGAAAGCTCCTCCGGCGGAATCAGGTCTGCCAGCGCATGGGCGGCAGCCAGCTTCATGGCATCGTTGATATCGGTGGCACCCGCATCCAGCGCGCCCCGGAAGATGCCCGGAAAGGCCAGCACATTGTTCACCTGATTGGGATAGTCCGAGCGTCCCGTGGCCGCCACCAGCGCACCTGCTGCCAGCGCTTCCTCCGGAAAGATTTCCGGCGTGGGATTGGCGCAGGCAAAGACGATGGCATCCTTTGCCATGGTGCGCACCATATCTCCCGTGAGCACACCCGGGGCAGAGACACCGATGAACACATCCGCACCCGGCAGCACATCGGCCAGCCTGCCCTGCCGCCGCTGGCGGTTGGTCATTTTCGCCATCTCCAGCAGATCGCCCTCAAGATCGGGACGGCCCTCATAAATGGCCCCGTGAATGTCCGTCATAATCACATCCCGCACACCCACCGAGCACAGCAGGCGGATGATGGCGGTACCTGCCGCACCGGCGCCGGAGGTGACCACACGGATGCTGTCCAGAGATTTTCCCGCCAGCTTCAGAGCGTTCAGCAGACCGGCCAGAACGATCACCGCCGTGCCGTGCTGGTCATCATGAAACACCGGAATGTCGCACCGGGCCTTCAGCCGCCGCTCGATTTCAAAGCAGCGGGGGGCGGAAATATCCTCCAGATTGATGCCGCCGAAGGACCCCGCCAGCAGCGCCACGGTATCCACAAAGGTATCCACATCCTGAGAACGGATGCACAGGGGAATGGCATCCACGCCGCCGAAAGCCTTGAACAGGGCGCATTTGCCCTCCATCACCGGCATACCGGCCTCCGGGCCGATGTTGCCCAGACCCAGCACTGCGCTGCCGTCGGTAATGACGGCCACCAGATTGCCCCGGCCGGTATAGGTATAGCTCAGGGCGGGATTGTCCCGAATCTTCAGACAGGGCTCTGCCACGCCGGGGGTATAGGCAATGGACAGATCGTGGGCATTTTCCAGCGGGCAGCGGGTCTGAATGTCCAGCTTGCCGTGCCAGCACTCGTGAGCCAGCAGCGCCTCTTCCCGCAGCTCCATGCTTATTTCCTCGCCACGGCAGCCTTGACTGCCCGGACGATATGATCGGCGGTCAGATCAAAGCGCTTGCGCAAAAAGTCCTCGGTGCCCACTTCGCCAAACTGGTCGTTGACACCCACCATCTCCACGGGGACGGGGCAGGAGCGGCTGAGGCTGTTGGCTACCGCCGAGCCCAGACCGCCCAGAATGTTGTGATTTTCCGCCGTGACCACACAGCCGCAGCTGCGGGCATAGTCGGCCAGCGTTTCACCGTCCAGCGGCTTCCAGGTGAAGGCGTTGAGCACGGCAGCCTGAATGCCCTCGCGCTCCAGCGCAGCGGCGGCCTTCAGCGCCTCGGCCACCATAATGCCGGAGCAGACGATCACCGCATCTTTGCCTTCCCGCAGACGGGCCATTTTGCCCAGCTGGAACTGGGATCCCTCTTCAAAAATGCCCACGGCGTTTTTCCGCAGCAGACGGATATAATATACGCCATATTCCTTTTCCAGCGTCTGCACCAGCCAGCGCAGCTGCACGGAGTCGGAGGGCTCCACCAGCGTAATGCCGGGGATGGACATCAGCGTGCCCATATCCTCAAAGGGCATATGGGTGCCGCCGTTGTAGGCTGCGGTCACACCGGGGTCAGAGCCCACAATGCGCACATTGGCCTTTGCATAGGCGCAGGAGATGAAAATCTGATCCACGCAGCGGCGGGAGGCAAAGGGGCCGAAGGAATGGGCAAAGGGAATCATTCCGGCGGCGGACAGTCCGGCGGCCACGCCGATCATGTTGTTTTCCTGAATGCCGCAGTCAATGGCCCGGTCGGGGAACTCCTGAAAGAAGGGCTTTACGCCGGAGGAACCCACCAGATCGGCATCCAGAATGCAGATCCGGTCATTTTCCCGGGCCAGCTCCTGCAGGGTCTGGCAATAGACCGCCCGCATTTCCCGGGCTTCCTTTTCAAAAACGGTTTTTACCTGATACATCGTGCCTTCCTCCCTTTTACGCCTTGCGGGCCGCGTCCAGAACGGCCTGCGCGTGCTCCAGACTGGGAGCGATCTGCTCCGCCGTGAACTTCATATGATGGCAGGGGAAGGTTTCCTCCGCCAGCAGACAGCCGTGACCCTTCACCGTGTCCAGAATAATCATCACGGGCTTTTCGCTCTGGGCCTTGCCGGCTGTAATGGCATCGGCGATGGCATCCACATTGTGGCCGTCCACCTTCTGCACAAACCAGCCGAAGGAGGCAAACTTGTCCACCATGTCGCCCAGATCCAGCACATCCTCACAGGCACCGTCCAGCTGCTGCTTGTTCAGATCCACAAAGGCGATGAGATGATCCAGCATCTGATGGGCGGCAAAGGCCGCGCCTTCCCACACCTGACCCTCGTCACATTCGCCATCGCCCAGCACCAGATACACATAGCTGTCGTTGCGGCCCAGCATCCGGTTGCCCAGCGCCAGTCCGCAGGCGGTAGAGATGCCCTGACCCAGACTGCCGGTGGTCATATCCACGCCGGGAGTCTTGTTCCGGTCACAGTGAGAGGGAAGATGAGTGCCGCCCTGATTCAGCGTCAGCAGCTCTTCCCGGGGGAAGAAGCCCTTCAGCGCCAGCGTGGCATAGAGGGCGGGGCCGGCGTGGCCCTTGCTCATCACCAGCATATCCCGGTCTTCCCACTGGGGATTGGCGGCGTCATAGCGCATTTCCTTTCCATAGAGCACAGCCAGCAGCTCCACCACGCTCATAGCGCCGCCTACATGGCCGAAGCCCAGATGGGCCAGCTCCTTCAGCGTCTCCACCCGAATTTCCTCGGCAAAGACGCGCAGTTCCTGATTCTTTTCCATGTTTACACCTGCTTTTCCTTTGGTTTCCCAAGATGGTTCCTACCCTCCAGTTTACCATAGCAGGAGGGGCTTTTCAATCCCTTCTTTCTCCTTTTTCCCCAAACCGTGATCGGGCAGATGGGCCTCCAGTGCCTGTCCCAGTCCCTCCACGCAGCGGGCACACAGAACCAGCTCTCCTTCCCACAGCAGCTGATGACGGCTGCCGCAGATCATACAGACCTCTCCGTGGGATGCTTCCTGATGCATACGCCTGCACCTCCTTTGCCTTCATACTACGGCAGGGCGGGGAAGGGGTACAGGAAAGGACTTCAGGAAAGGCTTTCCCGGAAGCGCTTCCCGGAAACCGTTCCCGGAAGCGATTTTCGGAAACGCTTCAGTGGTGCTTTCCGTCCGTTTGCGCTGTAATAGGGGCAGAAGGAGGGAAAACCCATGATTTTCAAAACGGCAAACGAAAACATCTCTTCCCGGGAGCTCCAGCTCCATGTGGAGACCTTTCTGCAGCAGGAACTGCCCCGCCGCCGGAAGCTGACGGAATACTATCAGGGGCAGCAGGGGGTGTATAAGGGCCCGGCGGCCCAGGGACGGCCGGACAACCGTCTGGTGTCCAACTATGCCAAATACATCACCGATGTCCACACCGGCTATTTTATGGGACAGGCACCCACCCTGACCTTTGACCGGCGAAGGGTGCAGGAGCGCATGAACCGGGCGCTGGAGGAAGCGTCCTTCCGTTCGCTGCTCTATGCCGCCGCCCGGGATATGAGCGTCTGCGGCGAGGGCTATCTGCTGGCCTATCTCACGGCGCAGGGGCCCCGTCTGGCCCGTCTGTCGCCGCTGGAGACCTTTGTCATCACCCGGGGTGTCGCCAATACCGAGGCTGCCGCCGTGCGGGTGCATACGCTGGAGGGCGACCGGGTGCAGGGCGAGCTCTATCTGCCGGGAAAGCGGCTGGACTGGGAAAAGCAGGGCCGCACACTGGAGTTTACCGGAGAAGAGGCGCTGCCCTTTTCCGGACTGTCGGTGATCCGCTTTTCCAACAATCTGGACGGCACGGGAGATTTTGAGCCGGTGACCTCTCTGCTGGATGCCTATAATGTGCTGCTGTCCGGCGCCATGGACGATATGCAGAGCGTGGCCAACGCCTTTCTGGCGCTGTACGGCGCCATGGGCGCGACGCAGGAGGACATTGACCGGGCTAACCGCAGCCGTGTTCTGTGTATGGCGGACAACGGACGGGCGGAGTTTGTGGTGAAAAACCTCAGCCCGGATGCCATCGAGCTGCTGAAGGGGACGCTGGTCAACGATCTGCTGTCCATCACCATGACCCCCAATTTGCAGGATGCCGCCTTTGCAGGCAACAGCTCCGGCGTGGCGCTGGAATACAAGCTGTGGGGTATCGAACAGGCCCGAACCGCCAAGGAGCAGGGCTTTTCCGGGGGACTGTATCACATCATCGGCCTGTTTTATCAGGGGCTGGGACAGCTGGGCATTCCGGTGCAGGGAGAATGTACTGCCCGGTTTTATAAAAATCTGCCTCAGGATGTCAGCCGCATCTGCGCCGATCTGAACACGCTGGGCGATACCGTTTCCCGCCGCACCCGGCTGGAGCTGCTGCCCTTTGTGCGGGACGCAGAGGTCGAGCTGGAGCGCATTCGTCAGGAACAGAAGGAGGAAGTATAAATGGAAGAAACGCTGGAATTGCAGGAAATTCTCCCCGTGAACGAGGAAGAAACACCGGAGACGGAGGCACAGGTGCTGCCCACAGAGCAGCCGGAGATGCAGCCCCCGGAAACACCGCAGACCCCGGAGAAAGCCCCCGCAGAGAAGGTGACAGAAAAGGCCGAGGAAACGCCGGAGCTGGCGGAAATCGACCGGGAGCAGCTGGAGCAGCTGCGGCAGGAGCTGGATCAGCTCAAGCGGGAAAAGCGCCGGGGCATTCTGCTGGATGAGGTGCGGGAGATTCTGGTGGAGCGGCAGGTGCCCGGAGAGTTTGCCGACTTTCTGGTGAGCGATGCGCTGAAGGAGAGCCGAAGCAACGCCCTTGCCTTCTGCCGCCGGTATGAGCTGGCCCTGCAGCAGGCGCTGGCGGCTCGGCTGCCCAGAGGTCTGCCCCGGGATTTTGACGCGGTGCAGCCCACGCCCAGACGGCGGGGCATCGTGCGGAAATAATTGCAAACAGGCGGCGTGGTGGCTTCGGTCACGGCGCCGCTTTTGCGTCTTGACAAAGAGAAAAGTGGATGCTAAGATGATTTCGTTCGTTTTCAAACCGCTCAAAACAGAACGGGTGAGCGTATGTATCCATTATTTGAACACTATCTGGCGGGGGAGCGGGCAAAGGAGTAAACCATGAAGGACAATCAGGAAATGCTGGGCACGGAGCCCGTAGGAAAGCTGCTGCTGAAGCTGGCCCTGCCCACCGTGGCGGCCCAGCTCATCAATATGCTGTACAATATTGTAGACCGAATCTATATCGGTCATATGCCCGGGGACGGCGATCTGGCCCTCACCGGCGTGGGCGTGTGTATGCCGCTGATTATGCTGGTGTCGGCCTTTGCGGCACTGGTTAGCTCCGGCGGTGCACCCCGGGCCTCCATTTTTATGGGCAAAAAGGACATGAACAGTGCCGAAAAGACGCTGGGCGGCTGCTTTACCCTGCAAATCGCCCTGTCCGCCATTCTCACCGCCGTGCTGCTGCTGTGGAATGAGGAGCTGCTTCTGGCCTTTGGTGCCAGCGAAAATACCATCGCCTATGCCGCCGGATATATGCGTATTTATGCTGTCGGCACGGTATTCGTGCAGTTGACACTGGGCATGAACGCCTTTATCACCGCCCAGGGCTTTACCAAAACCTCCATGGTCTCCGTCATCATCGGCGCGGCAGCCAACATTGTGCTGGATCCTCTGTTCATCTACGGACTGGATATGGGCGTGGAGGGCGCGGCGCTGGCCACGGTGATCTCTCAGGCCGTTTCCTGCGTCTGGGTGGTGAGCTTCCTCTGCGGCAAAAAGACGCTGCTGCGTCTGAAAAAGCGCTGTCTGCTGGCATCGCCCGGCCTGATTCTCCCCTGCGTGGCGCTGGGCTCGGCGGCCTTTATCATGCAGGGCAGCGAAAGCGTCATTTCCGTCTGCTTCAACACCTCTCTGCGCGGCTATGGCGGCGATCTGGCGGTGGGAGCCATGTCCATTCTCACCAGCGTCATGCAGTTTGCCATGCTGCCGCTGCAGGGCATCGCGCAGGGGGCCCAGCCCATCTCCAGCTACAATTACGGTGCCAAAAATGCCGGGCGGGTAAAGCAGACCTTCCGGTGCCTGCTCACGGTCAGTCTGATCTATTCCGTCACCGTCTGGGCCTGTGTGATGCTGTTCCCCCGGGCCTTTGCCTCCATTTTTGTCACCCGGGGCGCACTGCTGGATTTCACCGCAAGGGTGATGCGCATCTATCTGGGGGGACTGTTCCTGTTCGGCATCCAGATCGCCTGCCAGATGACCTTTGTATCTCTGGGCAACGCCCCCTCGTCGGTGATCGTGGCGGTGGTGCGCAAGTTTGTGCTGCTGCTGCCGCTGATCTACATCATGCCCCAGCTGGTCACAGACCCCACCGTCGGTGTCTATCTGGCCGAGCCGGTGGCCGATGTGATCGCCGTCACCTTCACCGTCTTCCTCTTCCGCAGCCAGTTCCGCAAATCCCTGAAAGCCATCGAGAAATAAAAAAATCCCCCGGAGGCATCCTGTGAGGACGCTCCGGGGCTGCGCTTCTTTCAAACATTTTCTGCTGTACCTGCTCACCATAAAAGCGTACTGACCGCCCGGCTGCACCCGAACGGTCAGTATGAGTTCATATTTGACTTAAGGAAAGGCTAACCGCTTATCGGCAGCGCCCTTTGCAATCTTTATTATATGCCTTCTTCTCCCCATTGTCAAGCAATGGGGAGATTTTTGTTTCGGCAAAATCATTCGCCGTCCAGAAGGCCCTGCATATAAGCCCGCACCTTTTCCTGCTGGCGGGTCAACAGGCGGTATGACTGACGGAGGACAACGATGGGCATCTTGAAATTTGCGGCAAAGGCCGTGGGCACGGCGGCGCTGCTGGCCACGGGCACGGCCTCCACGGTGCTGAAGACCGCTGCGGATGTAGTGGGGGTCGACTTTGTATCGGATGTTTTCAGCACAACCAAGGATAAGAGCTTTGAAGGCATTCGCAGTATCTGGGATGACGACATGGGAACAGTGGGCGATAAGATGCTGAATCATTATGAGCGTGGTTCGGATACGGTATCCCAGGCCATCGCAGAGGGAACTCGTCAGCAGCTTGCCCGGACGGCAAGGCGTGCCGCAGAAATGGCCAAAGAACATGGCGATATGGAAAGATATGAGCAGTTCATGGAGCAGAGCGAACGCTTCTGACCGCACATCCGCAAAGATAAAAAAGTACGGCGTGACCGGGTTGGTCACGCCGTTTGAGACTGTCAGAAAACCGCTTCGCTGGGTTTTCTTCGACAGTTTGGATCCGGCCTGCGGGCCGGTTTCGCCGATTTTCTGCGGAAAATCTGGCGGGTTACGGTGTTTTTACCTACAATCACACAGATTGCAGGCAAAAACAATTTTTAGGGCGTGACTTATCCTATATTTTTTGTCACGCCGTTTTCCGTTGCTTTTGGACAGATTTTCCGTTACAGCAAATACCCGCACAGCAGGTCAAAGGTGGCGTTGAGGCCGTCCAGATGGGTGCGCTCATAGCCGTGGGAGGCGAACACGCCGGGGCCGATGAGGCCGTGCTTCACATCATAGCCCGCCTTCAGCGTCACATCCGCATCGGAGGAATAGGAGCGATACACATCCATAGCGTGGGAAATGTGATTGTCCAGCGCCGTCTTCAGCAGCGCCGTGGTCACATCATAATTGTAGGGGCTCACTGCATCCTTGGCGCAGATGGAAACCCTGTGCTCGTCGCCGCTCATGCCTTCGCCCACGCAGCCCATGTCCAGACTGAGTGCCTCTTCAATGCCCTCGGGAATGGAATAAGCGCCGCCGTGGCCCACCTCTTCATAGATGGTGAAATAGGCCCACACCGACCGCCGGGGCGTCAGCTGTTCCTCCGCGATCTGCTTTGCCAGCGCCAGCACAATGGCCACACAGGCCTTGTCGTCCAGAAAACGGCTCTTGATATAGCCGTTGGAGGCAAAGGTCAGATTGGGATCAAAGGCCACATGGTCACCGGGACGAATGCCCAGCGCCGCCACATCCTCCGCCGAATGCACATCGGTATCCAGCACGATCTCCATGTTGGAGGTCAGGTCCCGGAGGGTGGTCTTGGCGTTGGTGTTCACATGAACGGAGGGGTTGACCAGCTGAATGGTGCCCTGATATTCTCCGTCAAAGCGGGTCTTGATCTTCACATTGGTGGATTCAACGCTGCAAGAGGGCACACCGCCGATGTTGGTCATCGTCAGCCGCCCATTGGACTTGATGCCGGTGACCATTGCGCCCAGAGTGTCCAGATGGGCCTGAAGCAGAATGGGAGTGCCTTCGCCGCCCAGATGCACCCGGACGCCGCCCTTGTTGGGAAGCTCCGGCCGGAAGCCCAGACGGGTGAGCTCCTCTGCCACATACCGGTCAATGTCCCCGGTATAACCGCTGGGACTGTCAATGGCCATCAGCGCCCGCAGCTGCTGAAGCATATAATCCTGATACTGCTGTTTCATAACAATTCTCCTTTTGTGGTGGTGAGGCTATTGTAGCGTAATTTTTGAAAAAGGGGAAGGGGGAAATGAAAACTTCTATGTTATACTTCTGAAAGCCGCAGCTTCAGGCGAATCAGCCGCTGCGGCCGACCGGGGCCATCCACCGGCTTGCGTCCGACAGTTTCCACATAACCGGCATCCTCCAGCCTGCCCAGCACCCGATTCAGATAGCTGTTGGTCATGCCGCACAGATTGGACAGCTCCCGCACGGTGGTGATGCTCAGCTCATATTCTTCCGTCAGATCATAGAGCGCCTTGACCGTGCCGATCCCCAGTCCGGATTCCCGGGAAATCCGTTCCAGCCGATCCATGATCTCCGAGCGGTTCATATCCAGCTCTTTCTTTTCATAGACAAAGGGCCCGGCCAGCACCTCGTTGGCACCGCTGCGCTCCAGCACATAATAGCAGGTGGTTTGTTGCAGCTCTGCCAGCTGCCGCCCGCGCTCTGCACAGGCTTTGGCAAGACCCATGGTAGTGCCGCTGCCCACACCCAGATACACGGCCAGTACGCCATCTGTATCGCACAGCTTCCGGCACAGCCGCTGAATCAGCGCACCCAGCCCTTCATTGCTCAGCCAGCTTTGCTGCATATACAGATAGCTCACCGCGTTTTCGTGATATTCCATGGCAGCGCCATTGCGCTGGGCAAAATTGTACAGATGATCGGCGGTGGTGCTGTAAATATGATGCCGAATAAACTCTCCCTGCTCAATATCGCCGGTGATGTGGCTGTCCTGAATGGAAACGGCAAGGACAAAAGGCCGCGCACTGTTGAGATGCCGTCGGCTTTGCTCGGTTTTGCAGCGCAGCAAAAGGGCATTCAGCTGCTCGATGATGCTCTCCCGGGAGGGCTGTATCCAAAAGGCCGGGTAGCCTGCGGCGGAGATCAGTTTTTGTATACTCTCCATGCCGGTGAGGCAGACCCGGGCCTTTCCGCTTTTCAGATTATCCATATGAAAGGCATAGACCTTTTTGTTGTAGTCTTCGCTTTTATAGAGCAGCTGCGCCGGGCTGCGGAAGCAGTATACACCGATGCGCTCCTTGGGAATGCCAGCGTTGGCAAGCAGAGAGACCAGAAAATCCTCGCTGGCGCTTTCCTGCAGATCATAGGTGATTCGGCTGATATCGCAGCCGCTGCTGTAGGAGGCATTTACAAGGGCCTCCAGCACAGCTGTGGTTGTTCGGGACATATATTCCCAGGGAATGCGGGGATAGACCTTGCGGCAGGCAGCCATATAGGGGAGAAATCCGGTGAACAGAATACCGTCCAGCTTTTTCTGCCATTCCGCAGCCAGCAGTCCGGCCTCGTCCGGGATGCAGGGAATGGGGATCATTTCTGCCAGCACAGAGCTCCGCACGGTGTTTTTCAGAATCATTTGAATGGAAGCCTCCGGCCCCATGATTCCAATTTTCATAGGATTCCCTCCCGATCTCAGTGTGTGGATAAAAGCGGCTGTGTTCACAGGCTGTCTGTTGACAGGATTGTAACACAAAACGATGACCTTTTCAACGATGGGATGCAGTGGCCGATGCAAAGGAAAAATCACGAGAGCCTGTTGGGGCAGACACTATGGCTTCCCCGCAGCAGGCTCCCGGAAAAAGGAGATGGTATTTGAATCAAGGCTCCGCCGCATCCCGCTGCCGATCCAGCCGGGCGTTGCGGAAATACAGCAGCATATCCAGCGAGATGGCAACGAAATTCAGAATATAGAAGATCCAGCCCAGCAGAAACAGAGGATCCGGCGTTTCCGCAGCGGTGCGAAACGCCCGCCAGAGCATCCATTTTCGGGCAATGCCGAAGATATAACCAATCCAGATGAAAACCTCAAAGAACAGGCTTTTTCCCCGGGCGGTTCTGGAAATGTAGGATTTGCGGATGGAAATGGGCCAGGAAATACCAAAGCAGAGAATCATCAGGGCTTCCAGCAGATCTGTCATAGCGGCCTCCTTACGCAGTGTGCTCCACAGAAAGAATTTCATACGGGGATTCGCAGGGATTTCCCGTTGCCAGCAGGGCAAAGCCGTGGGTCAGATCCATAATCAGGCCAAAGTTCGTGGCGTTCTGACTGATGTCCGGCGCGTCTGCTGCCCCAGTGGGATGGGAACAGATGGAGGTGGGATAGCCCTTATGATCCCGGAAGGCCGCCTTGGCCGTCTCCACGGTAATATCGGGTTTCCCACAAAACAGCTGCCGCGCCCGCTGCAAGCGGATATAGGTGCTGCCGCTGGCTGCATGACCGTGCGCAGGGCCCAGCCGGGGGCCGATGAAGTGATTGGTATGAACCAGCACACCGTTGTCCGGCAGAAGCACATCCACACCGGTGGGATCCAGCTCCAGCCCCAGAGAAATACCGTCCCG
This sequence comes from uncultured Oscillospiraceae bacterium, assembly GCA_964541085.1. GTDB lineage: Bacteria > Bacillota > Clostridia > Oscillospirales > Butyricicoccaceae > UBA4644. The sequence continues at coordinate 19,250 of CAZIPA010000017.1, forward strand.
ATGGGTCAGAATCAGATTGGCTGCCGCCGGGATGGGGGTATGTATCGCATGGGCGTAGGCTTCATGGAGCGTTGTGCATTCCAGAATCTTTCGCATACGGATATGAATGGGAAGACCCACATCATAGGCCCCGGTACGCAGCGCATTCAGCGTCAGACTCAGACCGGCAGAGTTCATGCCCTTGCCGCCGATCATGCCCGCCTCCGGGAAAAACAGCAGGGAGGGATGCGTCTCATCGCCGGGAATCCGAACAATCACCACGGCATCCCTTTGCAGCCGGGCAAAGTCCCAGGTCTGTCCCGCAAGCACCGTATCCTGGGCAGAAGCGGGCGGTACTGCGCTGAAGGCAGTACATTCCTGATCTGCCTCCTCCGCGGCTATGGGAGTGTGCAGCAGCTCTGTCCGGGCATTGATGGCAAGGATATCGTCCAGCGCAAAGCCGGAACCATCGGCGATTCCCTGCATTTCCTCCACATAGGATGCATCCAGCTCCCGGATAGACGGCAAAAACCGCCTTGCAAGCCGTCGGGCTATGCTCCAGCTGAGCTGCCTGCGACACAGAAACAGTTCCTGATAGTTTTGAATGCTGATGGAAATTTCCTTTTGACAAACACGACCGTAGCAGAGTCCCCGCTGATAGGGCGTCCCTGTTAAGGTCACCTCTCGAAATGCCATTGCTTCGCCACCTCCGTCTTACCGGCCCTTGCCGGTTGAAATTTGTTTATTTCCAAAAAAGATAATAAGCTCGCCCCATACAGTCGTTGGCGATCACCGAAAAATCCGCATAGGCCGTTGTCCCTTCCAGCCGCACCTTTCCGGCTCGCCCGGGGATATCATAGCGTCCCGGACTGAGCATGGGATCCAGTACGGCAACCGTGCCATGACAGGCCCCGGTCAGCACCACATAATGACGGCCGTCGGAAAATACACCGGTCCAATCCTCCCGATCCCCCAGCGTGTTTGCGATCACCATACCCCGTCCCTCCTCCAAAAAGGCCAGAGCCTGTGCGGGAATGGTGGTTGCCGCATAATGCAGGCCGAACATTTTGGAAAATGCGGGGGCAAACAGCGCCATATTAGTGCCGAATCCGGCTCTTGCGCCGCAGTGAATGGCAACAGCAGCCGCCTTCTCGGGCGGGAAGCACTGTCCGGTCATACGCTCTGTCACCATGGAGGCACAGCATACGCCGCAGCCGTTATCGGCGATGGTTCCACTGGGACTGCTGGGAGAAGGATAGGGGATGTGCGCGTAATCTAATTGGCAGTAAAAGCACATACAGATTCTTCCGCCTTTCTTTGAAACACAAGCCTTCCGCCTGTGATGGTAAGATCCACCTGCAAATGGCGGATATCCATGGGATTTACGGTAAAAATGTCCCGATCCAGAACAGTTACATCTCCATAATATCCGGGGAACAGCAGACCCTTCACATGAGCCTCACCACTGGCAAAGGCGCCGCCCGCGGTATAGGCATCAATGGCCTGCTGAACGGTAACACGCTCTTCCGGATGCCAGCCCTCCGGCGGACAATCTTTCAGATCGGTACGATTCACGGCGCAATGAAGATTGTCCAGAGGGCGAAAACTTTCTACCGGCGCATCTGTTCCGTAAGAAACCGGAACACCCCGGCGCAGCAGCGTGCCGAAGGCATAGCTGGTTTTTGCCAGTGCTGTGCCGACCCGCACGGGAAGCATGGGCCAGTCGCTGTTGATAAAGACCGGCTGCAAAAATACCTGCGCCCCGGAAGCCTGAATACGCCGCAGCAGGGTGGAATCGGTGATCTGACAATGCACAATGCCATGGCGGAAGGGATTGCCCCCATCGCCGCAGGCAGCCTCCATACTGTCCAGCGCCATGGTAATGGCACCATCGCCGATGGCGTGAATGATGGCGGGAACACCGGCCTGCTGGCACAGACGGAACATCTCGTCCATGGTCTGCTGGGTCATCCAGGCAACGCCACGGATGCCGGGCGCGTCAGCATAATCGTGACGCAGCAGTGCTGTGCGGGAGCCCAGAGAACCATCGGCCATCAGCTTTATGGAGCCAAAGCGATGGGCTGTATCGTTCAGAGCCCCTGGCCCGTTGCGGGCAAGAAAGGCTTGCAGGGCCTCCGGCGTGGTAAACCGAATCTGATGAACCACCCGCAGGGGCGGCAGCCCCCGATGAAACAGCGCCTGATACAGAGGCAGAAGCGTTTCCAGATTTTCCTCCCGCAGATCGTTGGTCTGAACGGTAGTCAGACCTTCAGAGACCGCCTGCTCCATGGCACAAAGCAGTGCCTGCTCCAGCGATTCCCGGGAAGGCTCCGGCGCCAGATCCCAAAGCAGACGACCGGCCCGCTCACACAAGACCCCATTGGGCAATCCGTCCGGGCCCAGCAGAATGCTGCCGCCTTCTACCTGTGTATGGGCGGTGATTCCGGCGAGCTCCAGCGCCCGGGTATTGCAGGCCAGAATATGGCCGCAGATGCGGCTGGCAATCAGCGGACGCGTGGTGGTAACGCTGTCCAGAAGCTGCCGGTCAGGAAGTGTTGTATCGTCGGAAAACAGCTCCTGATCCCAACCTCTGGCCACCAGAAAGGACTCCTCCGGATGGGCATCCGCATAGGCTCTGCATCGGTCGACAAGCTCCTTTCGGGAACGGCAGCCCTGCAAATGGATGGAGCGCAGCCGCTTGGCGATGCCCAGAAGATGCAGGTGGGAATCATGAAAGCCCGGAAGGGCCGTTCTTCCCTGAAGATTCACAACAGGCTCATGGGGGTCTGTTGCAGACAGAATCGCCTCGGTGCTTCCCGCCTGTACCACAACGCCGTTCTGAATCAGCAACGCCTGTGCAAAGCGTCCCTGACCCAGATATATTTTGCCGCCGATCAGAGCAAGACTCCCGCAAAAGGCCGTGCCTGTCGTTTCCGGCTTATTTTGCATATTTGTGACAGTATACGGAGTGCTCCGGCGTGACATCCACCCGGGGAGGAGCCTGCGTTTTGCAGATTTCCATGCAGTCCCGGCAGCGGGTGTGGAATTTACAGCCGGAGGGGGCGTTTACTGGAGAAGGAATGTTGCCCTCCAGCAGGATCCGGTTGGCCTTTCGCTTGGGGTCGGGAATGGGTACGGCCGACAGCAGCGCCTGTGTATAGGGATGCAGCGGCTGACGATACAGACTGTCCCGGTCGCTGACCTCAACAAAGCTGCCCAGATACATCACGCCTACACGGTCACTGATGTGCTCCACAACACTCAGATCGTGGGAAATGAACAGATAGGTCAGATTCAGCTGCTGCTTCAGACTGCAAAGCAGATTCAGCACCTGTGCCTGAATGGAAACATCCAGTGCGGAAACCGGCTCGTCCGCGACGATGATTTCCGGCTCCACAGCCAGAGCGCGGGCTATGCCGATCCGCTGGCGCTGACCGCCGCTGAACTCATGGGGATAGCGGTTGGCGTGATAGTCATCCAGACCAACCATGCGCAAAAGCTCCAATACACGGGCATCCAGCTCCTCCCGCGTTTGCGCCAGATGATGAATGCGCAGAGGCTCGCCCACAATCTCGCTGACGGACATCCGGGGATTCAGAGAAGCATAAGGATCCTGAAAGACCATCTGAATCTTTTTTCGCCAGGGCTTCATCTGCGCTCGGGACAGCGTGGAGATATCCTTGCCGCCCAGCAGAATTTTGCCGCCGGTGGGGCCAATCAGACGGCACAGCGTCAAACCCAGTGTGGATTTTCCACAGCCGGATTCGCCCACCAGACCGAAGATTTCACCGCGCCGAATCTCAAAGGATACGCCGTCCAGCGCCTTGACAAACTGTTTCGCGCCCCAGAGGCCGCTTTTTACCGGATAGTATTGCTTTAGGTCCTGAACCCGAAGGCAGATTTCGTTATGGGACTGTTCCATTTACAGATCACCTCCGAATTCTTTTTTGCAGAGCCAGCAGCGGCTGCGGCGGCCATCGGGATATTCAAACAGCGACGGCTCCGCTTCCAGACAAATGGGAATTGCCTGCTTGCAGCGCGGCGCAAATTTGCAGCCCTGGGGCATTCTTTTCGGATTGGGAACATTTCCGGGGATTGCCTCCAACTCCCGGGTGTGTACGCCCAGCTGGGGGATGGCAGCCAGCAGGCCACGGGTGTAGGGATGTCTGGGCTGTTCAAACAGCGCCTCCACATCGGCATATTCCACCACGCGGCCACAGTACATCACCAGCACCTGCTGACACATTTCCGCTACAACGCCCAGATTGTGCGTGACGAAAATGATGGAGGTGCCGGACTTCTCCTTCAGCTCCCGCATCAGCTGGAGAATCTGTGCCTGAATGGTTACATCCAGAGCGGTTGTGGGCTCATCGGCGATAAGGATTTTCGGCTTGCAGGCCAGCGCCATGGCGATCATAACCCGCTGTCGCTGTCCGCCGGACAGCTGGTGGGGATATTCGTCCACGATCTCTTCTGCCCGGGGCAGGCCGGTCTCCCGCAGCAGTGCGATAGCCTGCTGCCGGGCCTTGCTTTTGCTGAGATTGGTATGCAGAAGAATGCCCTCTACGATTTGCTGTCCGATTTTCATAACGGGATTCAGCGAGGTCATGGGCTCCTGAAAGATCATGGCAATTTTACTGCCCCGAAGCTTTCTGCGCTCTTCCGAGCTCAGCTGAAGCAGGTTTTGCCCTTCAAACAGAACTTCGCCATCTACCACCCGACCGGTGGTACCTTGCAGCAGATCCATAATGGACATGGCTGTGACAGATTTTCCGCTGCCGGATTCTCCTACAATGCCCAGCGTGGTGCGCTCCTGAAGGTCAAAATCCACGCCGTCCACTGCCTTGACCAGACCGTTGTCTCCATAAAAATAAGTGCAGAGATTGCGCACCTCCAACAGTGCGCCTTCCGTCTTTTTCTCATCCATAGCTGTCACCGTTTAGCGATCGCTCAGGCGGGGATCCAACGCACTGCGCAGACCGTCGCCGAGCAGGTTGAAACAAAGAACCGTAATAAAGATTGCAAGACCGGGGAACAGCGCATAGTGCGGCGCTGTGTAGATGTAAACACGGGAATTGCTCAGCATCAGGCCCCATTCCGGCGTGGGAGGGGATGCGCCCATACCCAGAAAGCTCAGACTGGCCGTAGTCATGATGGCACCGCTGATGGACATGGAATACTGCACGATGATGCTGGGCAGAGCGCCGGGCAGCAGATGCTTCAGCAGAATGCGCAGATCGGATGCGCCGATGGAGCGTGCGGCCCGCACATAAACGCTGTTTTTCAGCTGGAGCGTACTGCCCCGTACCAGCCGTGCAAAGGTGGGGATACGGAACACCACAATGGCGATCACCACATTATAAAGGCCGGGGCCCAGCACTGCTACGATGGCAATGGCCAGAATCAATCCGGGAAAGGCGTAAAGCACATCCATCACCCGCATGATGACCTCATCCACCCAGCCGCCATAATAGCCGGAGATCAATCCGATGAGGCTTCCCAGAATGGCTCCCAGCGTCACTGCGCCAAAGGCAATGCTCAGCGAAATGCGGGTGCCGCACAGGATGCGGCTGAAAATATCTCTTCCGAACTCATCCGTTCCGCAGATATGCTCTGCGGTAGGGCCCTGAAGACATACGGAATAATCATACTCATTGATGCCGTAAGGGGCGATTTCGTAGCAGGTAAGGGCTATGAAAACCAGAATCACCAGAACGACCAGCGCTGCAACGGCGGTTTTCTGCCGACGGAATTTCCGATAGAAGTCGTGAATGGGACGGCGGATTTTTTCATCCGCTTCCGGCTTTTTTGCATTGGCTTTCACGGATGCTCAACCCCTTTCCAGCCGAATTTCGGGATTTACCAGCGCATAAAGCAGGTCAACAATGAAATTGACCACGACAAAGTTCAGCGCCAGAATAATCACCAGTGCCTGTACCACCGGATAATCCCGCAGACCGATGGAGGTCACCAGATAGGATCCAATGCCGGGATAGGAAAAGACCGTTTCGATCATCACTGCGCCGCCCAGCATAGCGCCGAACTGCAAGCCTACAACCGTAATGACGGAGATCAGCGAGTTGCGCAGAACATGGCGCCAGATGATAATGCGCTCCTTCAGGCCTTTTGCCCGGGCAGTGCGCACATAATCCTCCTTCAGACATTCCAGCACGGCCGAGCGGGTAAAGCGGGTGACTGCGGCCGCCATGGACAGCCCCAATGTAAAGCTGGGCAGCACCAGAGACTTCCATCCCTCCGCACCGGATACCGGCAGCACTTGAAGCTTGACACCAAACAGGAAGATTAGCAGAAGTCCGATCCAGAATGTGGGCACGGCCTGGCCGGTGACAGCGGCGGTAACACCCAAATAGTCCTGCCACTTGCCGGAATGCACACCGGTCCATACACCCAGCAGCAGACCCACTGCGGTGCTCCAGACCACGGCAATCACAGCCAGCTTCAGTGTTTTCAGATAGCGTTTTCCGATTTCTTCACCGATGGGCTGACGGGTGCGATAGGATTTGCCAAAATCGCCCTTGAGCATACCGGTGATCCAGTCGATAAACTGTTCTACGATGGGCTTGTCCAGACCGTACTCGGCCCGCACCGCGTTGATGGTTTCCAGCGTGGCGTCATCATCCACCATCTGGCGAACCGGGTCGCCGGGCATCAGCCGGACAAGGACAAATACGAAGATGCTTACTAAAAGCGTGGTTACCAGAATGCCCAGCAACCGCTTGATAAAGTACTTTAGCATGATGCATTCTCACCTTTGAAAAGATCGGCGTACAGGATGCGAGAAGACACTCGGGCCTCCTGCACGCCGATGGTCAGTTTTTCTGATTTGTTTCGGGCGTGGGATGAAATTATCCGATATAAACGGCCTGGCTCAGATCCACATTGCCGTTATTTTTGAAGCTGACACCGTCCACCCGGTTGCTGATACCGGCGCGGGAGGTGTTAATCAGCAGGGGATAGGCAGGAAGCTCTTCCCAGATGATGCGCTGTGCCTCGGTGTAGGCTGCCAGACGCTCATCGGGATTGATGGTGGAGCCGCCCTTTTCGATGTATTCATCAAACTCGGCGTTGGACCAGAAGGCGTAGTTTGCGCCGACCGGATAGAACTTGTCAGAATGGAAACGGCCCAGAGCCAGGCTGGCATCGCCGTTACTGGCAGAATAGCCGCGAATGTACAGATCCCATTCCAGCTCCTCCGGCGGAACGGCCTCAAAGGCAGAGGTCAGAGCGCCGCCCTCCATGCACTTCACTTCCACGGTTACACCGATCTCACCCAGCTGCTGCTGAATGAACTCGGCACGGGCAATGTCGGTGTTGTCGTTTTCGCTCCAGAGGATCAGGTTCAGACCGTCGCCGTAACCGGCTTCCTTCAGCAGCTCACGGGCAACCTCGGGATCGTAGTCATAGGGCTCCTGGGGCACGAAATAGTTGATGGAATCGGCGCTGACGCTGCGGGCGCGCACATTGGCACCGCCATAAACCACCTTGTTCATGGCATCCACATCCACCGCCATTGCCAGCGCGTGACGCACACGCACATCCTGAAGATATTCCTTCTGGCAGTTGAAGTTCATATAGCCTACCAGTGTGCTGATTCGGGTGATGGTTTTCAGGCCGGCGCCTTCAATGGTGGGCGTATTGATGGTGGAAACCGAGTGGATCACATCTGCCTGACCGGCCATCAGCATGGCGATACGGGTGGCCTCTTCCGAAACGGGCTGTACGGTAATGGTGTTGAAGCCCACATTGGAGGCGGCCAGCGCCGTTCCGCCGCAAAGCTCGGCATCATAGCCCCACCAGTCCCGATTCAGGGCAAAGCTCATGGATTCGCCGCTCTTGTAATCGGTGAGCTGGTATTGGCCGGTACCGATCATAGTGGTGCCCCAGGTGCTTTCGTCGCCGTAAATCAGGCTGGGAGAAATCATGTAGCCATTGTTGGCAAGCTTGGTCAGAAAAGCTGCATCGGGCTCTCCCACCGTAACCTGACAGGTATATTCGTCCAGCGCTGTGCTGCCGGTGACACCGGTATAGCTGGAGACACCCTTGAAGGCGTGGTTGGGATCAATACGGATATCAAAGTTGGCTTTCATAGCCTCGGCATTCCAGGGCGTACCGTCAGAGAAGGAAATGCCCTTCTGCAGATGAAAGGTGTAGGTGAGCATATCCTCGCTGACATCGCAGCTTTCGGCCAGCACCCACACAAGGTTGCCATCGGCATCGGTTTTCAGGGGACATTCATAGACGAGTGCTGTGGGGAAACCCTCGGCAACTGTCGTCTGATCGGGCGGGAAGAGACTGCTTACTTCGGAATAATGCAGAACAACGATGTCGGAATCCGTCGCAACCGTGCATTTTTCCGCACTGTCCGAAGGCGTGTTGACAGGTGGAGTATTCTGGGGCGGGTTGTCAGCAGCGGGCTGATCGTTGGATGAGCAGGCACTGGTCAGGGCCAGAAGCATCATCAGCGCGAGGACGATGGAGACCATCTTTTTCATGTTTTTCCCTCCAATAAATTTTTATTGTAAAACAGGGCGGAATACGAAAAATGAGGATTCCTGCCCTTTTACAATTCCATACTATCACCGCGGAAAAGCAAATAAAAGTAGAAAAAATGTGCAAAAATTATTTGTTCATAGCGTATAAAAGCTCGAAAACCGTCATGCTTTATCACACGAAAAGCATATAATTCGACAAATAAAATCCCAAAAAGAAAACGGAACCCCCGCTGTTTCCGCACCGGAGAGGAAAATACAGGGAAAAGGTACAGAAAATCGTGTGTATTTTTACCTGTGACACTTCAAAAATTGGGAAAAAGAAAACGGCGCAGCAATGCTGCGCCGGGGAAATAGGGGTTATAGGCTTACCTGGTCAGGGTTACTTTCCGCGGTCCTCCCCCGCCTTCATCAGCTGGGAGCTGAGGACGGCTACCAGCGGGACGGTGAGGATGATGCCGATGGAACCGGCCACGCCGCGGATGAGCTCTTCGGCAATGGCATCGGTGTTGAAAATCTGGATGAAGGGGTAATCATAGACCTGAAGCAGCAGCAGGGTGTTCAGCGACGAGCCTGCGAAGGCCAGAATCAGGGTGTTGGCCATGGTGCCCATGGCATCTCTGCCGATGTTCATGCCGGAACGGAACAGTGCCGCCCGGGACAGCTGGGGATTCAGCTCCCGCAGCTCCCAGCAGGAGGATGCGATGGACATGGCCACATCCATCACGGCACCCAGCGATGCAATGAGAATGCCGCTGACAAACAGTCCGCTGATGTGCAGATCGTAATCAAAGGCCCGCAGCACCATATCCTCCGCCTCGGTCATGTTAAAGCCGTTGAAGGGGGAGACTGCGCCTGCCGCTGCCGCGAACAGTCCGGCCACAGCCACGCCGCCGGTGCAGCCCAGACTGGCGCACAGGGTCTTTTTGCTCCAGCCGGTGAGCAGAAACAGGGAGGCTGTGGTGGTCAGCGCCACAATGAGAATGGCCGTGAGAATGGGATCCGCCCCCCGCAGCACCATGGGAATGAGGATCAGCCACAGGCTCAGCAGGGTATAAACCAGACCCAGCAGGGCCATCACGCCCTTTTTTCCGCCGATGATGACCAGCAGCGCCGCAAAAATCAGCAGCAGTCCCGCCAGCATGGGGGTGCGGTCATAATTGGGCACGGAAATGATATAGGGCTGGGTTTCATCGTCCACATCCAGCCGGACGATGATCCGTGTGCCCTCCCGGGCATCAATGTTGCTGTAAACGCTGAGATAGTTGGAGCACTCCAGCACAAGGCCCTTCCACGGCCCGGAGAGCAGCTCTACCTCCAGCTGCTGCTGACCGACTCTGCGGCCCTCCGTCCAGTCCTGGGCCTCCGCGTCGTCATACAGGATATCCACAACCCTTGCCACGGCAAAGGTGCGCTTGCGGGCGGCGGTGGCATTCCGTTCTTTATCGGTCCATTGCAGCACAGCGCTCCAGAGCACCAGCGCCAGCAGCAGGATAAGCGCAATGGTGATCTCCAGCCTGCGGCGGCGTGTCAGCGGAAATGTTTGGGGTTTCATAGTGCCTCCTTTGGGAAAAACTCCCGGGGAAAGTCGTCCCGCCGGCAGAGAGCACCGGCGGGACGCAAGTGTGCGGGGAAAGGATCAGAAGTTCAGAGCTTCCAGATAGCGGTGAATGATGGTGGCAACCTGTGCGCGGCTCGCCTCTGCCTTGGGCATCAGCTGACCGTTGGCACCGTTGAGCAGGCCCTGACCCACCGCCCAGTTCATGGCGGAGATGGCAAAGCCGGAAATCTCACCGGCATCGGGATAGCCGCCCAGATGCTCTGCCAGCGTCACGGCATCCATGCCGCAGTAGACCGCATAGCGGAACAGAATGGTGGCCAGCTGCTCCTGGGTGACGGGATCGTTGGGGCCGAAGGTGGCGTCATCATAACCGGTGACGATACCGGCCCGCACAGCCCACACAACAGCCTCGCCGTACCAGCCGCTGACATCCACATCGGTGAAGGTAAAGGCGGTTTCGGCCGGGACTTCATGGGTGGGAGCCATCCGGTAAAGAATGGTCACCAGCATGGAGCGGGTCAGCGGCGCATTGGGATCAAAGAGGATATCGCTGACGCCGTTCATAATGCCGTTTTCGTACACATAGCGCACATCGTTGTAGAACCAGTCGCCCTCCTTCACATCCAGGAAGGGCAGAGCGGGCGTTTCGGGCTCCACGGGCGTCACAGGCTCCACGGGCTTGACGGGATCCGCGGGCTTGGGGCCAACGGGTGCGGGCGTGGGCTCTTCAGGCTTCACGGGACGCACGGGCTTTTCCTCTTCCGTGCAGACCACATCGGCACGGTCACGGATACGGATGCGCTGATAGACCGGCGTGCCGTCCTCCAGCACAAAGGTGTTGTCATAGGAGGCCAGACCCACAGCCACCACATGGCAGCCAACCTCGGCATTTTCCACATCCCGCGCGGTGGTGATATAGCCGTCGATGAAGATGCGGGCTTCCTTGCCGGAGGCATCCTTCACCATGATGGTCTGAATCAGGCCGTTGGCATATTCGATCCGGGTGGCAGAGCCCTCGACCTTGACCAGAGAGCCCAGATAGCCCTGATCCTCCAGCTGATCGGCGGTGACGGAGACGGGCTCCACGGGAGTGGTCTCGCCCAGCTTTTCAATGGAGGTCACAGCGATCTGACGCTCGCCCTGATAGGAGGAGGTGGTGCCGGTGATGCGGACGATATCGCCCAGCTTGTAGTTGCCCGCCACGGGGAAGGCATTGATACCGGCGGTTTCGTCCTGCACATAGATGCAGTCAAAGAACGCAGTGTCTGCGTCATAGCCGGAGGCGTTGGAGGTAACGATGCCCTCGATGGTGAACTTCACGCCTTCCTCCTTCTCGGCCTGAACCTCGGCAATGGGAGTGACGGTGACGGGATTCAGATAGGCCAGCAGATTTTCGCAGATTCTGTAGTTGGAATAGTTCTTTTCGCTGCCGCTGTCCTCGATGGTGGCCTGCACCTCAAAGTTGGACATGAAGGCCGCACCGGAGACAACGATCAGACCCTGACCCTCCAGCTGCTCGCTGGCCATCACCAGCAGACGGTCATCGCCCTCGGCATAGGCATACTTGGGCGTGGAATCGCCGCCCAGGCCATCACCGTCGGTGTCCGTGGAATAGGTGGTGCTGTGGGCATAGACCACGGGAGAAACGGTTGCGGGCAGGGTGCCGTCCACCGTGTAGATGGAAGCGCCGCCGTAATGGCTGAACACCTCGGTATACAGGCGGTCATAGGGATGCTCGGCATCCACCTCGACGCCCTCGGTGAGGAAGTTTTCGCCATAGGTGTTGAAGTACAGTCTCCAGGCATCCACGCCGTCCGCCTTGGAGCGCACATCGTCATAGGTGGCGTCGTCGCTGATGCGGATGGAGGAGCCCAGTGCCTCCAGAACGGTGTTCTGGGTGGCAGCCATGTGCTGATCCGGGGTCATGGTCAGCGCCTCGGGATAGTATTCATAGTGGTCAGACCAGCCGGCCAGAATGACGGTGCCGCCATTTGCGTTAAACGCCTGAATGGCAGCCAGCTCCTCGGCGGTGTAGACCCTGATATCCTGCTGCGCTGCCGCCAGACGGCGGGAGGGAGCGGTGAGAAGCAGGGCCACATACTTGTCGTTGCCGCAGGCCGCGATCAGGGCTTCGCTGGTTTCCAGCTCCACGGTGCGGACACCGTATTCGGCAGCCAGATTGCCAAAGTTGCCCATGGAATCGGCATAATTGCCCGCCACATATTCGTTGTAGTGGGAAGCGTCAATGCCGATGTAGACCAGCTTGCCGGCATCCTGCACATCCAGCTCCACATCCATGGAGAAGGTGTAGTCCTCACCCTCCAGCGTCAGCACAACCGTGGCGGTGACAGTCATCACCCGGGCCACAGTGGGCGTATAGGTGAAGGTCAGCGTGGCGCTGCCGGAGGCGGGAACAGAGGTGGCTCCGCTCTTGGTGCCTTCCAGCTCCACACCGTTTGCGGTATAGGTGACGGACTTGACGGTCGCCTCAGCGCTTTCGCTGTTGAACAGGGTGGTGGTGATGGTGAGAGGCTCCTCGGTAACGGGGGTAGAGGTGCCGCATTCCACACTGGAGATGCCCAGCTTCAGGCTCTCGCCCACCCACACAGGAGCGGTCACGGCCAGATCGCCGTCGCCCTGGGTGACACGGACGAAATAGTAGCTGTAGTTGGGATCCAGCGTGACAGACAGCTCGCCGCCTGCCAGATCAGCGGGATTGTCCCAGGTGTAGGCAATCTTGCCGGAGTTGGCAACCAGCTCCACTTTGGTGACGGAATCGCTGTTGTCGGGATCGTAAACGGTGACATGGAAGTTCAGCTGCTCCGGGACTTCTTCAATGATGGAGCCCAGCTGGAGATCGTTCACCGTATAGGTGATTTGCAGGTTCTTGTCCTCGGTGGCGTACATCCGCAGATCACGGATGGCGTCATAAATGCCTTCCTCGGTGAAGTTGTCGGTGAGGATGACATCACGGGCATCGTTGGCGTTGCCCCACTTGCCCTTGTGGTTGTCCTGGTTGTTGGTGGGAGCTACATGCCAGCCCTTATCCAGCGCCATGATATACTGCTCATAGCTGGGATAATAGCCGCCTGCGCCGATCTGGCCTTCGCCGTTGCCCACTTCTACCATGTACATACGGGAGTCGATGAGGGCATCCCAATAGGCAAAGTCGGAGAAGTTGCCGAAGGTGGTGCCGGGATGGTTGAACTGGCTGATGGAATCCGCACCCTCCGTCTGGCTCAGCAGGGCGTAATAGGCCTTCATGCCTGCGTCAGCGGTCTTGTTGTTCAGGGTGGTGTTGTTGCGGGAGACAATGCCGGGGGTGTTGAAGGTGTTGATATGGCCGGGGCCGCCGCTCCAGGTCATTTCGAAGCCGGCCAGAGCCACCATGGAGCCTGCGTTCTTCTCATTGAAGGCGGCAACGGCGTCGTTATAGCTCTTCCACAGATTCTGGCTGGCGGAGGAAGCGAGGCTCATATCATACAGCGCACCCTCGGGGTTGGCGGTGCCGCCGGCCTTGCTGCCGTCGAAATAGTTGGAGTGGTCAGTAAAGGCCACAAACTGCACATTGGCGCTGGCGGGCAGATTTTCCAGATAGCTCAGCGCGGACTCCAGCGTGCCGGAGCCGTCGGAATACTGGGTGTGGGAGTGCAGCTGGCCGAAGTACAGCTGATACTGCGTCTTGCCCAGCGTAAAGCTCCAGCTCTTGCTGACGGTCTTGCCGTCGGCACGGGTGACGGTAACGGTCACATTGGTGCGGCCGTCTGCCATATCCGCGGCGGGAGTATAGGTGAGCTTGCCGTCTGCATAGACAGCCTCCACGGGATTGCCGTTCACGGTCATAACCAGCGTGGGATTTTCGCCCGCGTTGAAAATCTCCGCGGAGATCACAGGACGCTTGTTTTCGCCGGTCTGGCTGTTGGCAGCGGGCGTGACAGCGCCGATGCTGGGCTCGTCCACGATGGTAACGGAGAGGTTGCCGGAATAGGCGGCATTCCCGCCGTCGTCCTCGATTTCAACCACAAAGATGATGGAGTCACCGACCAGATAGGAGGCGGGGATGCGGGCAGAATAGCCGTCCACCGTGGCCTCGAGGTCAAAGATATTGCCGTTGAAATCCTTGACCCGGATGTTTTCGTCGGCGATGGGGTTGATATCGTCCAGATAGAAGGTCAGGGTGTAATCCTGTCCCTTCATGGCGGTATCAGCGGAGGTGAAGACCACCTTCGGGTCGTTGACTACGCCGTTTTCCAGCTTCACGCCATCCCCCACGGGATAGAAGAAGAAGGAATAGATGGTGTAGTCGGTGACATTATACATGGAATAGGTCTTGAAGCTGTCGGCATAGTATTCCAGCCACTGGCTGTACATACCGTTGAACTTGGCGGTACGGCTTTCCAGCTCAAATCCGCCCACACCGCCGGAGCAGGTGCGCACCTTCCAGTCGGCATCCTCGGCAGAAACGCCCTCTCCGGAGAAGTCCCTGCTGTAGAAGGCATTGTTGCCCGTGCCGTTGGAGCACAGATAGCCATAGGTGTCGTTCTTGAAGCGATAGTATTCGCCGTTCGTTTCCACGGTGAAGACCACGCCGCCGTTTTCGATCTCGGTGGCCACGCCATCGGTGACGGTGGCCAGCGCCTTGTTCAGGGAGCTGGTGCCATTTTCCAGACCCAGCACAGCGCCGGCGTTCTGGTTGTAGATGACCACCTGCGAACCTGCTTCCGGCAGACCGGCCCCGGGCAGAACGGGATCTTCAGCGGCAGAGGGATCCACACGGTACAGGGTGAAATCGGCGGGATAGCCCTGGCTGGAAACGGTGGTGTTCTTATAGCCGCGGAAGCGATGATTGCCGGGATAATTGCCGGTGGTGGTATTGTTGCTGGCCAGCGTCACGGTGTCGCTGCCAGTGCCCTTGAAGCGGAAGGTCTGGGTGGCTGCGTCAAAGCTCCATTCCCAGTCATACTCAGCGGTATTGAGGCCGTTGTTGTTTCCGCCCTTGGGAGCGATGGAAACGCCGTTTTTGTCGGTGAGGGTAACGGTGTTGCCCGTGACCTTCAGCGTCCACACAGCGCCCTGAGAGGCCGTCACCTGATCGCCGGAGATCACCGGCTGGGCGGTGGACAGCCAGCCATTGTCATAAACCAGCGGCGCATAGCCGGTGGAGACCACCATCACATAGGTGCCGTCGGTGAGCTCGCTTGCAGAGGTGAGCTTGCCCAGCTTGACTTCCTTATGGGGCTGAACCTCGCTGGCCACGGTGTTGCGCAGCTGGAACTTGCCGTCGCCGGTGTTGTTCTTCTGATAATAGGAGACTGCGGCGGTGATATCCAGCTTGTCGCCAACCTGATAATCCCAGGCACCGTCGGTCTTGCCGATGACGGCCTTGTACAGCTGAATGCTGTTTTCGCCGTCGGTGACGGTGATGTTGGGCTGGGGGTAGGTGCCGTCCTTGTCATAAACCTCGGTGACTTCCACGCCGGTGAGCTTGACATAGGTGCAGATGTCGGCAGTGGTCAGCGCACCGATGGTGGTGCCCTTGGCGCTGAGGGTCAGACCCTCGGAGGCATCAAAGGTGCCGCTGCCCAGCTGGGGCAGACCGTTGTACACCGTCTTTGTGCCCTTGCCGATGACGGTGTCGCCCAGCGCGATCTCCGTGGTGCCTGTGCTCAGGCGCAGACAGATACCGCCGGTGGCATCCTGCAAATAGTAATTCTGGCCGTCCACCAGCGTGACAACGCCCTTGACGGTGAACTCCGTGCCGTTTTCACCGGCCAGAGCTTCCGCAATGGTGTTGATGGCGGGGGTGGGCTCATCGGGGGTGTTCAGCTTGTAGAAGCTGATGCCGAACTGCCCATCACTGGGGCTGCTGGAGGCATAGGCCGTATAGCCGCCATAGTATTCGATGTAGTAGAAGCCGTATGTGCTGGCGGGCATTTTGGTGTTCAGCACATAGAACACCTTGTCCGTCACACTGTGATCCAGCGACCAGAGGGTGTAGCCATCGGAGGCATTGGTGCTGAGATTCACATAGCTGCCGCTCTGCACCATGCCCAGAACCTTGTCGCCCTGAGTGAAGGTGTAGTTGCCGTCTGCATCCTTACCAACGACCCAGGGAGCCGTGGTGTCATCGGTGGTGATGACATCTTCGGCGGGAGTGACTGTCAGAGCAGCCAGCTTGTAGCCACTGGGGACGGAGGTCAGAACCGTGCCGCTGGCCGCGTTGTACAGCAGCACCGTATCGCCCTCGGCAATGCTGTCCGTCAGGGTGTAAACGCTGCCCGCGGGTTCCACGGGATCCACGGGGTCAACCGGATCAACCGGGTCAACCGGGTCAACCGGGTCAACAGGCGCTTCGCCGTCCTCGATGACCAGATAGAGCTGCTGCCGGAAGGAATCCTGGGTCGTGTTGTTATTGTAGGCACTCCAGGTACCGTAGGAGCTCTGATACTGCACCACATAGCCGGCCCGGCCCGCATTTTCGATGTAGAAGGTTGCGGCCTCTGCATCGGCTGCGGTCAGCGTCCAGCTGTCGTTTGCCTTGCCGATGGGCATACTGGTGTAATTGGTGTCCATGGAGAGCTTGCCATCCGAGGAAGCAAAGGAATAAGTGCCGTCCTCGTTGATGCCCAGCGTCCATACATCCGTTTCGGCATAGGTGAGAACGCCGTCCGTGAGCGTCACATCCGAGCCGCTGTTGTAATAGCCGCTATAGGTGGTGGACAGAGCCTTGGCGCTGGTCGGGTTGAACACCACAACCTTATCGCCGTCCTGCAGGGCGGAAAGCTCTGTGACAATGCCGCTTTCCCGTGCGGGCGCGGTGGCCGCTTCCAGCTTGTACAGGGTAAAGGCACAGAGATAGCCGCCTGCATTTCCGCTGATGGTGCCGTTTTTGTAGGCGCGGAATTTGTTGCTCTGCGCTGCATTGCTGGCGAGCATTACCGTGTCATCGCCGGTACCGGCAAAGGTGAATTTGCCATCGGCAAAGGACACTGCCCAGCTGTAGCTGCCGGACTGAATGCCGTTGTTGTTGCCGCCCTTGGGTGCAATGGATACGCCGTTTGCGTCCGTCAGCTGCGCCAGCGCGCCGTCAACGGTCAGCGTCCATACGCCCTCGGTGGGGTTGGTGATTGCGTCATCCTGCACGACCGGCTGAATCGCGGAGACCCAGGTGCCGTCCAGAACGCCGGGGGCATAACCGGTATCCGTCACCAGAAGGTACTGACCTGTGGTCAGCCCATCGGCAGAGGTTACCCTGGTATAAACCTCCGGTTCGCTGCTTCCACCGGCCAGAGCTGTCATGGGCAGCATGGAAACTACCATAGACAGCGCCAGCAGAAGCGAAAGCAGCTTTCTCCCTTTCGTTCGCATAGTTTTTCCTCCTCGTTTTTGTTGCAAAATCGACTTCGGAGCCTCCGGACGGGGGAACCACGGACTTCTCCCGCCGAAGGGCATAATATGATAATTTAAGTATACCGCTTCTGCCGCCCTATTGCAAGCACAAAAGCGGGGAAACACAAAAGAAAAAAGGGGCCGTGAAACGGCCCCTTCCAGGGAATCAAACTGCTTATTTGCCGCTGAGATAGGCGTGGATGGAGGCTGCGCCCTGCTTGCCCGCGCCCATGGCCAGAATCACGGTGGCAGCGCCGGTGACGGCATCTCCGCCGGCATACACACCCTGACGGCTGGTGAGGGCATCCTCGTTGACGATGATGCCGCCGTGCTTGTTGACCTCCAGACCGGCAGTGGTATCCTTGATCAGGGGGTTGGGGCTGGTGCCCAGCGCCATAATCACGCAGTCCATCTCCAGATCAAACAGGCTGTCGGGAACGGCGATGGGACGGCGGCGGCCCCGCTCATCGGGCTCACCCAGCTCCATCTTTTCGCAGCGGATGCCGCAGACGGTGTTGTTTTTGGGATCCCGGCGATCCTCGGGATTCACATAGCCCAGAATCTCCACGGGATTGGTGAGGGTGCGGAAAATGACACCCTCCTCCCTGGCGTGCTCCACTTCCTCCGCGCGGGCGGGAAGCTCCTTTTCGGAACGGCGATAGACCACCGTCACCTCGGCACCCAGACGCTTGGCGCAGCGGGCAGCATCCATAGCCACATTGCCGCCGCCAACCACGGCCACCCTGCGGCCACGCTGGATGGGCGTATCAGAATCGGGACGGTAGGCTTTCATCAGGTTGATGCGGGTGAGGAATTCGTTGGCGGAATAAACACCCTTCAGGTTTTCGCCGGGAATGTCCATAAACTTGGGCAGGCCGGCGCCGGAGCCGATAAACACGGCTTCAAAGCCCATTTCCTCCATGAGCTCGTCCACGGTGATGGTCTTGCCCACCACGGTGTTGGTGCAGATTTCCACGCCCAGCGCCTTCAGACCGTCCACTTCCTTCTGGACGATGGCCTTGGGCAGACGGAACTCGGGAATGCCGTAGACCAGCACGCCGCCGGCCTTGTGCAGAGCCTCGAACACCGTCACGGAATAGCCCAGCTTTGCCAGATCACCGGCGCAGGTCAGACCCGCCGGGCCGGAACCGATAATGGCCACCTTGTGACCGTTGGGCACGGGCTTTTCCGGGGCTTCCTTGGCGTGGGCATTGTGCCAGTCGGCCACAAAACGCTCCAGACGGCCAATGGCCACCGGCTCGTCCACCTTGCTGCGGATGCAGTATTTTTCACACTGATTCTCCTGGGGACACACACGGCCGCACACGGCGGGCAAACTGGAGGTGTCGTGGAGGATCTGATAAGCCTCTTCAAATTCGCCGGCGGCTACCTTGGTAACAAAGGCGGGAATGCGGATCTGTACCGGGCAGCCGCTGCGGCAGGGCATGGTGGGACATCCCATGCAGCGGGTGGCCTCTTCCATAGCCATCTCTTTGGTGTAGCCCAGCGTGACCTCATCAAAATTCTGATTGCGCACCTCGGGCAGCTGCGCGGGCATTTCATGACGGTGCATCTTCATATCGGCCATGTTACTGTACCTCCTTCCGGAACAGGTTGCAGGATTCTTCATAGGCGTGGCGCTCAAAGCTCTGATACACGGAGCCCCGGGCCATGGATTCGTCAAAGTCCACCAGTGCACCGTCAAACTCCGGGCCGTCCACGCAGGCGAACCGGGTCTTGCCGCCCACGGTCAGACGGCAGCCGCCGCACATACCCGTGCCGTCCACCATGATGGGATTCATGGAGACAACGGTCTTCAGGCCGTATTTCAGCGCAGTCTGCACGGTAAATTTCATCATCACCAGCGGGCCGATGGCGATCACCTCGTCATACCGGTTGCCCGCCAGAATCAGCTCCTCCAGCGCGTTGGTCACCAGACCCTTTTCGCCGTAGGAGCCGTCGTCGGTCATCAGCTTCAGCTGCTGAGAACAGGTGCGGAACTCGTCCTCCAGAATCACCAGATCTTTCGTGCGGAAGCCCACGACGGAATGCACCTCGCAGCCCTGCTCATGGAGCTTCTGTGCCACCGGCAGAGCAATGGCGCAGCCCACGCCGCCGCCTACCACGGCCACCTTTTTCAGGCCCTCCGTATGGGTAGCACGGCCCAGCGGGCCCACAAAGTCCTGAATGAAGTCGCCCTCATTCCTGTGATTCAGCTTGTTGGTGGTAGCGCCGACAATCTGATAGATAATGGTTACAGTGCCCTGCTCCCGGTCATAACCGGCGATGGTCAGGGGGATGCGTTCGCCCTCTTCATCCACACGCAGAATGATGAACTGGCCGGGCTGGGCCTTGCGGGCCACCATGGGCGCTTCGATGTCCATCAGGGTGACAGTGGGGTTGAGAACTTTTTTTCTTACAATACGATACATTCGCTGCCTGCCTTTCCTGAGCCTGTGAGGCGGCTCTGTTTTATAGTCATTATTTCCAGTATACCATTTTGCCCGGGGAAGGTCAATCGTTTTTCTGCCTCCATTTGGAAAAAGCATATCTATTTATCGAAAAAAAGAGAAATCCCCTCCGGAAAGAACGATAACAACATTGTGAAAATTTTTTCGCAAACGGCGGCAATCCGGGAAAAATTAGGGCAGAGGCGGGGCACAGCCCGATGCTTTCCGGCACTTTGTTTTCCCGGCTTGGCTCTCCCTTTGGGAGAGCTGTCACCGCAGGTGACTGAGAGGGTTGTCCTTTCGTCCCCCGTCCCTCACGCCCGCAGGCGCATCACGCCCGCAGGCGCATCACGATGCGAAGCATCGCATCACCGGCAAAGCCGGCATCCCTTTCGCCCCGCAAAAAAAATCCTCCCGCGCGGCAGGAGGATTCTTCAATCGCATTTTTGATTTTTATCCCAGCACGGCCACCGCACCCAGACTGACAGCCAGCATAATGGCACCCGCCGCGGCCACGCCCAGCAGGATCATCAGACTGGCCTGCTTCCGCTGGATGCCCAGCAGCGCCGCCACCAGCGCACCCGTCCATGCGCCTGTGCCCGGCAGGGGAATGGCCACCAGCACAAACAGACCCAGCAGCTTATATTTATAATAGACATCCAGCTTTTTCTGGGCATGGTTCTCGATCCAGAGGGCATATTTTGCCAGATGCTTCCGGGTCTTCATCCAGTCCAGCAGCTTTTTGACAAACAGCAGGATGAAGGGCACGGGGATCATATTGGAAAAAACACACAGAAAATAGGACAGCCACACCGGCAGCCCGTGGGCAATGGCCCAGGGAAGCGCACCCCGCAGCTCCACCACCGGGGCCATGGAAAGCACAACGCACTGGAGGACTGTCCGCCAGAAATCCGTCAAAAATCATCGCTCCTCTCGGAAGGGTTCCCAGATAGCATACCCGATTTGCCCGGATTTTGCAATCGTTTTCTGCCGGGAAAAGGAAAAATAAGAAATTTTTAAGGGTCTTTACCGTTTCTTTGCTTTTCCCGCTTTTATTTTCACAATGTTTGTTTTCTTTCTGGATTTTTTATGCTATAATAAAACAGAAGTGCCTCACCCGTTCACAAGAGCAAGCAGCAGCAGTGGGACTCCTGCCTGTCCTTGTAAGCGGATGGTGCCTATCCCCGAGCAAGAAAGGCGGTTATCATTTTGAACATTCCCTGGCGCAAGCTGAAGGAAAAGCTCACAGAGGCCATGCAGGCGGTGCTCCCCATCATCGGCATCGTGCTGGTGCTGTGCTTTTCCATCGCACCCATTTCTCCCAGCATTCTGCTGAGCTTTTTGCTGGGTGCCGTGATGATTATCCTCGGCATCATGTTTTTCACCCTGGGCGCGGAAACCTCCATGACTCCCATGGGAACCCGCACCGGTGCGGAAATCACCCGCAGCCGCAAGCTGTGGCTCATTGTGGTGCTGGGCTTTATTCTGGGCTTTATCATCACCATCTCCGAGCCGGATCTGCAGGTGCTGGCCCAGCAGGTGCCCTCTATCCCCAATCAGACCCTGATCTATGCCGTGGCGGCAGGCGTGGGCCTGTTTCTGGTGGTGGCGCTGCTGCGTATGCTGTTCGGCATTCCGCTGCCCCATCTGCTGGTGGGCTTTTACGCGGTGGTATTTCTGCTGACGCTGTTTGTGCCGGAGAGCTTTCTGGCGGTGGCCTTTGACTCCGGCGGCGTGACCACCGGCCCCATGACCGTACCCTTTATCATGGCGCTGGGCGTGGGTGTCTGTGCCATCCGAAGCGACCGGCACGCAGCCTCCGACAGCTTTGGTCTGGTGGCCCTGTGCTCCATCGGCCCCATTCTGGCGGTGATGATTCTGGGCATCGTGTACGAGCCCTCCGCCGCGGACTATGTGGCCCCTGTGCTGCCGGATGTGTCCAACTCTGTGGAGCTGTGGCGACTGTTCAGCGAGGAGCTGCCGGCCTATCTCAAGGAGATCGCCATTTCTCTGGCACCCATTATGGCCTTTTTCGGCCTTTTGCAGGTCATCTCTCTGAAAATGCCCTGGCGCAATCTGCGGAAGATCGTGGTGGGTCTGGTCTATACTTATATCGGTCTGGTGCTGTTCCTGACGGGTGCCAATGTGGGCTTTATGCCGGCGGGCAATTATCTGGGACAGCAGATGGCCGCGCTGCCCTATAACTGGATCATCATTCCCATCGGAATGCTCATCGGCTTCTTTATCGTCAAGGCCGAGCCGGCGGTGTATGTGCTGAACAAGCAGGTGGAAGAAATCACCGACGGCGCGATTTCCGCCTCTGCCATGGGCGCTGCGTTGTCCATCGGCGTGGCGGTGTCCGTGGGTCTGGCCATGCTGCGGGTGCTGACGGGAATTTCCATCCTGTGGATGATTATTCCCGGCTATGGAATCGCACTGGGACTGTCCTTCTTCGTGCCGAAAATCTTTACGGCCATTGCCTTCGACTCCGGTGGAGTGGCTTCCGGCCCCATGACGGCTACCTTCCTGCTGCCCTTCGCCCAGGGAGCCTGTATCGCCGTGGGCGGCAATATCGTTACCGATGCCTTTGGCGTGGTGGCGATGGTGGCCATGACACCGTTGATTACCATTCAGATTCTGGGACTGGTCTATCAGCTGAAATCCAGGCGGGCCCAGAAGCAGGTGCTTACGCCGGAGGAAAGCTTTGCGCTGCTGGCGGAAGATGCCATTATTGAACTGTAAGCGGGAAAGGGAGGCTTGCCATGAATGAGCTTTATATGCTGGTGACCATCACCAACCGCAACACCACCAAACGGTTTATTTCCCTGTATGAGAGCTTTGGGGTGAATGTGACCTTCAGCACCGTGGGCTCCGGTACCGCCGGAAGCGAGCTGCTGGAGACCTTTGGACTGGAGCGCACGGAAAAGGCCGTGATCTTCGCCATTATCACCGACATCACCTGGAAGGAAGTCAAGCGGGGACTGGAGCGGCGGCTGAACATTGATGTGCCGGGAACGGGCGTGGCTTTCACCGTTCCCCTGAGCAGTATCGGCGGCAAAAATGTGCTGAATTATCTGACGGAAAGCCAAAACTTTGTGATCGGGGAGGAATCCACCTTGAAGGATACCAAGTATGAGCTGCTGGTGCTGGTGGGCAATCAGGGCTACAGCAACCAGATTATGGACGCGGCCCGGGAGCAGGGCGCAGGCGGCGGCACCGTCATCCATGCCAAGGGCACCGGTGCGTCCAGTGCGGCGAAGTTTCTGGGCACCTCGCTGGTGAACGAAAAGGAAATGGTCTTTATCGTGGTGCGCAGCGAGCAGAAGGCCGCCATCATGCGGGCTGTGATGGATCAGGCGGGACTGAAGACCAAGGCCCAGGCCATCGCATTCTCTCTGCCGGTGAACGCCGTGGCGGGAATGCGCCTGCTGGAGCAGGAGGACTAAACCGGCAAATTGCCCCGGCGGGCGAAAAAAGAGAAAGACTGTCGAAGGCTTTTTGAAAAAAGGTCTTGACAGAAGGGCTGCTCTGTGGTATGCTTATCAATGCGGAGTAGAGCAGTCCGGTAGCTCGTCGGGCTCATAACCCGGAGGTCATGTGGTTCAAATCCCATCTCCGCAACCATGTTGTGCTGACAAAATAGATGCCAGCGTCGAAAGTCCAGAAACCGCAACGGTTTCTGGACTTTTTCGTATCCAAAAACAGGTGTGAAAATTTTGGATGCCAATCCCTAAAAAAGAGTGTTGGACAGGACTTGAACTAAATCATCAAGCTTTTACGGGCAGATTTTGCGATTTATTTCGCAAGGTCTGCCCTTTTTTC
>CAZIPA010000018.1:0-37009 GCA_964541085.1 uncultured Oscillospiraceae bacterium
GTTTATAAATTTCCACTGTAATAACCACCTTTGCTCGCCCCCTACATAGTCTGAGACTATTATAGGGGATCTTTTCCGGTGGCTCAATGATTCATGAGCGTTTGCCTGCTAAGTGGCTCACTTTTATATTAGCGTTTACAAGTGATCGGAGCGATGGGCGTAAATGAGCTTGATTACAAAATGATCGGTCAGCGTATTCGTGCTGAACGAAACAAGAAAGGTTGGCAGCAGGCGGAACTTGCTTTCCGTGCAGGAATGACCTCTGCTCATCTGAGCCACATAGAAACGGCGCAAACCAAGTTGGCTCTCCCGACTATCGTTAAGATTGCGAACGCATTGTCTGTTTCTGTTGATGAGCTGTTATATGACAGCTTGGATGAAGTAAAAGTGGTATATGACAAAAAGATTGCCGAAGAACTTGAGGACTGTGATGCTGCTGAACTTCAGGCGTTCTTGGAGATCATCCAGTCAACAAAAAAGGTTATTCGTACTAATCGTAAAGTAACAACCGTATATTGACCGAGAGCGTGGGCAAAGCTGGTGAAAACCAGTGACGCAAAGCTATAGGGCCTGTAAAATGGTAGCCAGTTGCAATGCTTTTGGAACCCAAGCTGTCAGGCCAATTTATATGTGTCTGGCGGCTTTTTGCATTTTATGGGAAAGGAGATAATTTCAATGTTAAACAAGCTCAAGAGATTGATAGGAACGAACGAGCCTGTTCAGCGGAACGCTGAAGAAGTCGAGAAACAAACATATACGCAGTACGCCCAGGAACTGGAACAGTCTCTGAGCAAACTGGAAGCGCACGTTCACGAAAGTGATGACCCGGTATGGATCATGGAAAGCGTAATGAAAACCGCCCTTGACTTTTATCAGGGCGACTGGATTGGTTTTCTTGAAGTGGATCTGGAATTGGGATTTTGGACTCCGACTCACTGGTATAATCCAAGTCAAAAAGACAAAACGCTTGAACTTCTGCAAGAATTTGAATCTGCGGAGTTTCTGCATAGATGGGTTACTGCCATGCACACCAATTCACCAATCGTTGTGCCAAACATGGAAGGAGTTCGAGAACAGCATCCTGGCGAGTATGCTGTGTATAAGCGATTGATGGCGAAGTCTGTTCTCGCTGTTCCAGTAAAACCTCGCCCAACAGGATTCCTTGTTATTCGCAATCCCCAACGGTATATGAACCGAAGCAGTATGCTTCAGTTGCTTGCATTTGTGGTACTTGCCTGCGTAAACGAGCAGAAACTAATGCAAAGCATGAAGATGTCTTTCTCTCCAGAGAACATCAACCACGATACAGACATCATTATAAATCTGTTTGGTGATCTTGAGATTTATACATCCAGCGGCGTTCTTCGTGAGGGAGATTTGAAGTCTCCGAAGTGCTGCCGCTTGTTGGCATATATGCTGCTGAGTAAAAAGGTCACAATTCCTGCGATGGAAATAGCAGAAGCAATTTGGCCTGAAGAAGCAGCTGAGTCTGATAATCCGGGTAAAAATCTGAGAGCCTTAATATTCCGTCTGCGTCAAGCGTTTGCCTTAGTGTCACCGTATCAGCTGATTGAAACAACTCCAAACGGATACCGTTTCAATCCGAACCTGCATATTATGACTGATCTCCAGTTGTTTGATAAGTTCTGGAATACAGCACAGCAGACCGGCTCTACTTCGGCAAGAGTTGAGATTTTGAAGCAGGCAGTAGATTTGTATAAAGGGAAAGTTCTTGCATCGGCAGACTCTGAACATTGGATTATGCTGACTGCATCTCATTATGATTTGAGATACACCGGTGTTGTCAATGAGCTTCTGAAAACCCTTGAAGATGCCAAGGACTACCAGAATCTTCATAAGTATGCCGCACAATCCCTGGCTGTTGCACCGGGCAATGTGAAAGCACATTATTGGCTGATCGTCGCCATGTTTAATCTCGGTGCAGATGAAATGGCGGATACTCAGTTGGAAGCAGCCAAAAGAGTTCTGACCGATGAAGAATACTATGAATTGGTAGAAGCGTTGAAAAAGGCAAAGATCACCGAGCCTTCCAACCTGTTTCGCAATGAAAAACTCTCCATATAACAACCATATAACACCCATGCGACATTCAAATAACACGATTTTCGTCATATAACAATCATATAATGCCGCCAAAATTTTCATGTGACGGATGCACCGGCGATTATAACAACCGTATAACAATCTGAAATTTTCATAGAACCCTCGTCGGCTATGGTTTCTGGGCAAAAGCAAATTTGCCATAGAAACGTAGTCAACGGGGGTTCTTATTTTGTGTCCGCATAACCATCAGGGGGCGGTCGCTTTTGCAGACAGTAGCAAAGGCGACTGCTCCCTTTTTCTTTTTTTACCTGAATATCGGTGCCGTTCACCTCCTCCGACCTTGGAATTTTTCATTTTCAAAATTTCAAGAAATCGGAGGAAACAGTATGTATATCGATCCTGCAAAAATTGGATTACGAATCAAAAAACTGCGCAAGGCGAATGGACTTACACGAGAGCAGTTAGCTGAA
The DNA here is from genome assembly GCA_964541085.1 of uncultured Oscillospiraceae bacterium. Taxonomy (GTDB): domain Bacteria; phylum Bacillota; class Clostridia; order Oscillospirales; family Butyricicoccaceae; genus UBA4644. The sequence continues at coordinate 2,535 of CAZIPA010000018.1, forward strand.
AAAATAAATGTATCAACAACGCATCTCTACAGAATGGAAACTGGTGTTAGCACAGGTTCCATGGATTTGATTGTAGAGATTGCAGCGCATTTTGATGTATCTCTTGACTATCTTGTCTTAGGGAAAGAACAGTCAAGAGATACATTGCGTGAAAAGGTTCGTGCTTTGGTTCGATTTTTGATCGCTTGGTTGGAAGAACTATAAAACCTTACATACAAGGCATAGTGAACCTTACCTATGGTGTAGTGTCGATTAAAGCGCCAAACCAGTACAATTTAGACACAGCCAAAGAAAACGGCTGTGTGTTCCTTGAAAACTGAATAAGTCATTCATCAGATACATTCCTGTTGTCGGTGCGAAAGCATCAGCCACATCAGCGATACGCCATGACCTGCTACTCAGGAGATAGAGTCACCTACTTTTCTTTTGTCTGTCCTCCTTCGTGGCAAGAGCGAGAACTATCGGCTTGTAAATATCGGGTTGCTCCCGATACGGCAATGAAAGCAACAGGCACAATGATACTTCTGCCCAGCCACAGCCCCTTTTCTCTTTCTGGGAACGGGGAACACGCAATGGGGGCAGCCCGGTGAGAACCACGGGGAGGTTAGATTCCTATGGAGTCGGTCAGCAACCGACCGTCTTGATGATTTCCCGACAGGGCTTCGGCTTTGTCACCCAGGGGTGTCGAGGACAAATATGGGAACGACATAGTAAACACGAAGGGGCAGATTCTGCCCCTCTTACATACCCCGTTGAAAGGAGGACAAGTAGGTGATGAACAAGAATTGGGAGTATCGCCGTGGCGATATTTATTTGGCTGACCTGTCTCCGTTTTGCGGTTCTGAGCAAGGTGGTATTCGCCCGGTGGTTGTTATTCAGAACAATACCGGCAATAGACACGCCCCTACTTTGGTAGTGGCGACCGTCACAGCCAAGACCAGAAAAAAGACGAAACAGCCAACCCATTATTTGATTAAGGATAACCCGGCTCTCAGCAGACCTTCCATGGTGCTGTTGGAGCAGATCAGAACCATTGATAAGCAGCGAATTGAAAGATACCTGGGTAGAGTTACCCGCAGAGAAATGTTTGGTATCAATAGAGCGTTGCTTGTCAGTTTGGATCTGAATACATCTTCTCGTCAGTGAAAACTATGGGCAGACCTGCTCCGGTGGGTATGCCTATCCTTTTGCCGATGAGGTTCTATGAATAATTAAGGAAGATATTGGCAAGAATTATTATCGAAGGTGGTGATTGCAGATGACAAGAAGTGAAGCGACAAAATCGACAGCAGCTGAACAGCTGGTGGATATTCGAGATGTGAAGATTGATCGCTCTTTGCCGAGTGAGGAAAGAATCAAGTCCTTTATCGAGCAGATTAAAAATCCTTACCAGTTCAAAGTAGGCAACACGGTTGTTAGAGTGTCGTTTGCAAATACGCAGAACACGATAACCGACAACTTTATCAACATGATTGCTTCTATGTAACGGATAAATCCGTTGGCAGAAATTGGCGAGATACTAATGCGGCGACAAACTGGATTTTCGCAGTCCGCTATGTTACCATAGCCTTGGACAAAATCATGCGAAAACTCCGGTTTGTTTTTCTATCGCTTCGGACGATTAACAAACAGGAGTGGCGCACTATGCAAAAAATTATTGATAAAATTTACTATGCCGCCATCTACCTGCGTTTATCGAAGGAAGATGGCGACACTTCTTCTGGCGAGAAGAAGGAAAGCAACAGTATCGCTAACCAGCGAAAGCTGATTGAAGATTATTTGAATAAGCATCCTGAAATTACTTTGGTTCAGGAGTTTTGTGACGATGGCTACACAGGAGCCAACTTTGACCGTCCTGATTTTCAGCGAATGATGGAACAGGTCAAACAGAGAAAAATCAACTGCATCATTGTCAAAGACCTTTCTCGTTTCGGTCGTGACTATATTGATTCAGGTAAGTATATCGAGAAGATTTTTCCGTCCCTGGGCATCCGTTTTATTGCCATCAACGACAATTACGACTCTGCACAGTCTCATCAGGCAGGCAACGAAATTATCCTTCCGTTCAAGAACCTGATTAACGACTCCTACAGCAGAGACATTTCCATCAAAATCCGTTCCAACTTGGACATTAAGAGAAGAAACGGTGAGTTTGTTGGAAGTCATGTGGTCTACGGATACCGCAGATCCGAGGAAGATAAGAATAAACTGGTCATCGACCAGACCGTAGCCCCTATTATTCAGAGCATCTTCGCTATGAAACTGGATGGCTTCAGCCCTGCCCAGATTGCGGACAAGCTGAATAATGACGGCGTTCCTTCCCCTTACGAATATAAGCGTCTAAGTGGTTCCAAGTATCAGTCTGGTTTCAAAAAGCAGATACAGACAGATTGGGGCGCAAAAGCGATTTATCGTATTTTGAAGAACGAGATGTACACTGGTACTTTGGTTCAGGGTAAAACAACGACTCCGAACCATAAGGTAAAAACCAGAACCACAAAAGATGAATCGGACTGGATGAGAACGGAGAACGCACATGATGCGATTATTCCTCCCGCCCTTTTCGATACAGTTCAGAGAATTATGCTTGAGGACACCAGAAGTCCATCTGGTGATGATTCGGTGCATCTGTTTTCCGGCAAGGTGTTCTGTGCAGACTGCCAGAATACCATGGTTCGTAAAAGAACCCGTTCCGCAGGAAAAGAGTATGTGTACTTCGTATGCAACACCAACAAGGTGGATAAAAAGGCTTGCGATTCTCACAGCATAAAGGAACAGGCTGTTTGTGATGCAGCACTTGCAGTTATTCAAGCGCAGGTTGCCCTTGCATTAGACTTGGAAGCTGCCCTTAGCCAGTTGAACGGCATTTCTTGGGAACGCCGTGAAATGGAACGCATCAATGCGAAAATCGTAAGACAGGAAGAAATTATCGAACACAATAAGCAGATGAAAGCCCATCTGTATGAGGACTTCAAATCTGAGATGATTACCCGTGAGGAGTACAACATCTTCAAAGCTGAGTTCGATAAAGGTATTCAGGAAGCTAAAGATGCGATTGCCCGTCTGGTGGGTAACAAAAATCAAATCAGTTCCGGGCTTACAGAACAGCAGAGTTGGCTTGCACAGTTCAGAGAATATGAAAATATTCAGGAACTGAATCGCAGAGTCGTGGTTCATTTCATCGACAGAATTGAAATTACCGCTGACAAGCAGGTTCATGTGTTTCTGAATAATGCAGATCAGTTTCAGGCAATCATTGAGTTCCTGGAGGAAGAAAAAGCGAAAGCCACTGCTAAGAAGGTGATTTCGCTCATAAGGGAGGTGAGTTAAATGGCACGACCATCAAAACGTCGTCAGCAAGCAACAGCGGCACAGACCGTTGCTACGGAACAGTTTGCCGTTATCCATAAGACTGCCATTTATGCTCGTCTTTCCCGTGAAGATAACTTGAATCAGTCTGATTCCATCGAAAATCAGCTGGCTTTGCTCCACGATTATGTGAGCAATCGTCCTTATCTTCAACTGGTCGGAACGTTTATCGACAACGGCTATACGGGTACAGACTTCGACCGTCCTGAATGGCAGAAACTGATGGAAGCAGTTCAGGCAAAAGAGGTTGACTGTATCGTTGTCAAAGACCTTTCCAGACTTGGACGTAACTATATCGAGACTGGTGAGTTCCTTGAAAAGATTTGCCCGTTCTTCGGGATTCGTTTCATTGCCATCAACGATAATTTTGATACTGATACCGTAGAAGCAAGTGGACAGCTTTCCGTATCTCTTTCCAACATCATCAATGACTACTATGCCAAGGACATCTCTCGCAAGGTATCTTCTGCCCTGAGAAGTAAGATGGAAAATGGCGATTTCATTGGTGCATGGGAAAAATACGGATACCTGAAGGACCCGAATAATAAGAATCAGCTGATTATCAATCCTGAGACTGCCCCTATCGTCAAGCAGATTTTCCTGTGGCGCAGCGAAGGTATGAGCTACATGGGCATCAATAAGAAACTGAATGACAGCGGCATTCTTTCTCCGGGTCAGTACAAGGCAAACCGTGGCATTGTCACGAATAACAATCAGAAAGACCGTGTTATCCTCTGGAACAAGCACATGATTACTGAAATTCTGAAGGATATTACTTATCTGGGTCATCTGGCTCAGAGAAAGGCATCTCAATGTTTGTATGCCGGTATCTCCTTCCATCGTACCGAGGAGCAGGACTGGATCATCGTTGAGAATACTCACGAACCGATTATCGAACAGGAACTGTTTGATAAGGTTCAGGAGATCAATAATGCTGCCGCCGCAAAAAGCAAGGCTAATAGCGGTAAGTATGACCATTTACCAAAAGCCGTGAACATCTACGGCAAGAAGTTCACCTGTGCCGACTGCGGCTCTGTGATGAAACTTGTTCGTTCTTTCAGCACTAAAAAAGACAAGGTGTACTTCACTTTTAAGTGTCCGACCTATGCAGAGCATGGCACAAGAGCCTGCAATGCCAAGAAGATGCGTAAAGCTGACTTGGATGAAGCAGTTCTTTCTACAATAAAGGCGCAGCTTGACCTGTTTGTAGATATGCAGAGCAGTCTGCATCAGTTATTGGCTATGAAAAAAGCCATGGCAAAACAGAACGGACAGAAAGATGAAATAAAATCTCTGAAAAAGAAGCTCGACCATAAGAAAGGTTTGTTTGGCGGTCTCTACCGAGATCTGCGTGAAGGACTTATCTCCGACGAGGACTACGCACAGACTCGTGAGGTCATTCTGAATGAAATCAACCGACTGGAAAAGCAACTGTCAGAGTTTGAAGGAACCACGACCAGATTTGAAGAACAGCTCCGTGGTGAGAAAAAATGGGCTGAACTTGTAAAGAAGTATCACAACGCCACCGAGGTTACTGCCGAAATGGTGGATGCGATGATTGTATCAATGAAAATGAACGAGGATAGCTCTTTGAGTATTGAGTTCAACCACATGGACGAGTTCAAGGCTATTTTCGACACTATCGAAATTCTCAGGAAGGAGGTTGCGTAATATGAAGAAGTGCATTGGTATCTATCTCCGTCTTTCTTTGGAAGATGTCGATAAAAGAACCAACAAGGCAAAGGACGAAAGCAATAGTATCGCCGCACAGCGTCAGCTGATCCAGCGACACATTGAGCAGAACCCTTACCTTGCCAGTCTGCCGCAGATGGAGTTCTGTGATGATGGCTTTAGTGGCACTAATTTTGAGCGACCGGACTTTCAGAGAATGATAGACCTTGTTCGTGCTGGTGAAATCCATATCGTGATTGTTAAAGACCTTTCCCGTTTTGGTCGTGACTATCTGGAGGTCGGTGATTACTTGGAACACATCTTTCCGTTCCTTGGTGTCAGAATGATTTCTATTAACGACCACTACGACAGCGAGAAGTATCTTGGCAACACAGCCGGTATGGACATTGCCTTTCGTAATCTGATTTATGATTACTACAGTAAAGACCTTTCCAAGAAGGTCAAGTCAGCCATGAGAACCAAACAGCGTAATGGTGGGTATATTACCTGCTGTACTTATGGCTACAAGGTTTCTCCGAAAAACAAGCACCAGATGGTTATTGACCCTGAAACTGCACCGATTGTACGCAGGATTTTCACCGATGTTATCGCAGGTAAATCCACCAGTCAGGTTGCCAGAGAGCTAAATGCTAAAGGTATCCCTACTCCGCAGCAGTACAAAGGTGTTGCCCGAAGAAAAGATAATCCTTCTAAGTGTATGTGGACGCACAACCGGATACTGGATATGTTGAAGAATATTAAGTACACCGGCTGCATGGTAAACCACACCCGTGAAAGCATGGTGATCCGTGCGAAGTCTCAGCGTAGAGTTCCCAAGGAAGAATGGATTTACCACGAAAATGCCCACGAAGCCATTGTGACGATGGAAGAATTTGAAGCGGCACAGGCAGCTTTGCGTAAGGTCAGACCCCACACCAAGAAGAACAAAGAAAACTCATTTCCATTCTACTGCGCTCATTGTGGTCGCAAGCTCCAGAGAACCTTTGGAACCGATGTCCACTTCTATTGTGTAACCCCTTATTGGGATACGGACGAAGAACTGTGTAAATCAGTCAGATGGGACAGGACAGATATTGAGGAAGTTGTTCTTGCTTCTCTAAAGGGTCAGATTGCCGTTATGACGGTCGAATCTGTCGCTAAGACCCAGAACACCATTTCCGAGGGAACCTTGCTCAGACAGCGATTAAAAGCCCTTACCGTCGAACTTGAAGGTAGTGATAACCAGAAAGTGCAAAGCTATCTGGATTACCGTGAAGGACGCATTACCAAAGAGGACTTCATCAACCTCCGAGCGGAACGTGAGAAGCGTATTGCAGAAGTAAAAGAACTGATTGCCGAGACCGAAGCTGAGTATGAAGAATATCTCAGAAAGGAAAATCTGGCAAAACAGGAACAGGCACTCGTCGAGCGTACAAGCTCCATGAATGACGAAGCTCTGAAAGAATTGATGTACGATGCCGTTGAGCGAATCAATGTTACAGACAACCAGAATATCGAAATTATCTGGAAGTTCGATGATCTGTTCGCTACTGCATGAATAAGAGCCAGTCGGAAACGGCTGGCTCAAATCCTTGAAGTAAAATGTCGATTTTTGTCCTAAAATGACTCAATGAGTAGGACAGGTGTTAGAAGCTCCGAAAGCCGAAAAACCCTTATATTTCAAGGCTTTCTGGGGCTTCACAAAAATTTTTTGCACCTGATTGACACAATCAGACGACCTTGGCCGGGTGGTTATCCCCAAGGAGATTCGCCGCACCATGCGTATCCGGGAGGGCGAGCCCATGGAGATTTTCACGGAGGCGGGGGGCAGCGTGATTTTCCGCAAATATTCTCCGGCGGGAGAGCAGAGCGCTATGGCTGCCGATCTTTGCGAAGCGCTGTTCCGCACCAGCGGGCGGCCTGCGGTGATCTGTGACCGGGACGGCATCGTTGCAGCGGCGGGCCCCCGTCGAAAGGAGCTGGAAAACCGGCCGCTGTCTCCCGGGCTGGAGTCGCTGCTGCGCACCCGACAGGTGCAAAAGCCCGTGCCGCCGGTGCCTGTGACCCAGGGGGTTTCCGGGGCGGGGGGGGCACTGCTGGTACCTCTGGCCGCAGGGGGCGATGTGTGCGGCTGTGTGGCCCTGCTGGAGGGAAATACTCCGCTGGGCGAAGGGGAGACCCGGCTGTTACAGGCGGCAGCCCTGTTTTTCTCCCGGCAGATGGAATGAGGAAATCTTCCCGCGCCCCCTTGCGGGAACGGGAAAAAGGCGTTATAATACCCTCGAAAACCACAGGGAGGGAACCGTTTTATGGCATGGATCGCATTGAGCTATCGAGGCTCGGAGTATACGGCAAAGCAGCTGATCGAAATTTCCCGGCGCTTTCTGGAGGGCAGCGGCTGCACCTTTCAGGGCTATGAAATTTACGATGACTGCGATATGCTGATGATTACCGCCACAGACGCCAGCGGCGCGGAATGCACCTTTGAGCTGTCGCTGGACGAGCTGAACGCTTATCTCTGAGCGGACAAAAGCACCCCGCACGGGCGGAAGCAGGGCAGAAAATCTTTGCTTTTTTCCCGATATTTTCCGGAATGGCCCTTGCAAAGCGGGGGAATGTGTGGTATAATCAGCTTGTAAGTAGTATGGTGGAGAGGAAGAGTGAGCTTCGGCTCACTCTTCTTTGTTGAGAATTTGAAAGGCGGAAGTATGACACAGAAAGAAGTCGTGCGCCGGGTGACGCAGCTGGTGCTGCCCCTGTGTGAACAGGCCGGTGTGTCCCTCTGGGATGTGACCTTTGAAAAGGAAGGAAGGCAGCATATCCTGACGGTGTATATCGACCGGGAGGAGGGCGTGGATATGGACAACTGCGAAACGGTTTCCCGGGCGCTGGATCCGCTGCTGGACGCGCCGGAGTTTGACAGTCTGCCCGCCTATACCCTGACGGTGTCCTCCGCCGGGCTGGAGCGGCCTTTGAGCCGGCCGGAGCATTTTCAGTGGGCGCTGGGACGGGAAATCACCCTGCACTTTTACCGTCCGCTGGATGGTGTGCGGGAGCTGACGGGAACGCTGGCTTCCTTTGACGGGAGTCAGCTGACCCTGACGGTTTCCGGCGAAAACCGGGAAATCCCCCGTGCCGCCGTGGCACAGGCCCGGCTGTATTTTGCCTTCTGAGCCGGGAAGGATGTTCGTAAAATAAATTTGATGATAGATTCGCCGCCCTCCGCGGCGGAAAGAGAGGAAGAAACATGGCAAGCGAAATGATTAAAGCCCTGGAGGATCTGGAAAAGGAAAAGGGCATCCGGAAGGATTATATGCTGGATCGCATTGGTCAGGCGCTGGTTGCCGCCTACAAGGCCCTGTACAAGCGGGACCCTCAGGGCGCAGCGCTGGACAATGTGTTTGTCCATATTGATGAAGAGACCGGCGAGATTCAGATGCACGCCGTCAAAACCGTGGTGGAAGAGGTGCAGAATCCCGCCGTGGAGCTGTCTGTGGAGGAAGCGAAGAAATATTCTCCCGATCCTCAGCCCGGCGACGAGGTGCGTCTGGATGTGAAGCCCCGGGACTTTGGCCGCATTGCCACCTCTACGGCAAAGCAGGTCATCATTCAGGGCATCCGTGAGGCGGAGCGTGGCATGATCGCCGACGAATATGCCTCCAAGGAGCATGAAATTCTCACGGGTGTTGTCACCCGTATCGACCCCCGCTACGGCTCTGCGTTGCTGGAGCTGGGCGGACAGCGGCAGCATACCGAGGCGACCCTCTCCCAGCAGGAGCAGCTGGCGGGAGAAGTTCTCCACGAGGGCGACCATGTGCGGGTGTATGTGGTGGAGGTGCGCCGGAACGGCAAGGGCCCCCAGATCGTCCTGTCCCGCACCCATCCCGGTCTGGTAAAGTGCCTGTTTGAGCTGGAGGTTCCGGAGATCGCCGAGGGCATTGTCTCCGTCAAATCCATGGCCCGGGAGGCGGGCAGCCGCACCAAGATCGCCGTCACCTCCACCGATGAAAATGTGGATCCCATCGGCGCCTGCGTGGGCCCCAAGGGCGGCCGTGTGGCAGCCGTTGTCAAAGAACTGAAGGGCGAAAAAATCGACATTATCAAATACAGCGAGGATCCGGTGCAGTTTGTGGCGGAGGCCCTGTCTCCCGCCGATGTGCTGTCGGTGCAGATGCAGGAGGACGGAAAATCCTGCACGGTCATCGTGCCGGAGGATCAGCTGTCTCTGGCCATCGGCAAGGAAGGACAGAATGCCCGTCTGGCGGCAAAGCTCACGGGCTATCGCATTGATATCCGTCCCGGCACGGCTCCGGCAGAAGGAGAAAACTGAGTCGTCCGGAGAGCTGCGCTGTGCCGGAACGCCTGCACAGCAGGTGAGAGATCGTCGTATCTGGAGGTGTCTTTATGCCGAAAAAAATACCTATCCGTCAGTGTGTGGCCTGTCGGGAACACCGGGAAAAGCCCAGTCTGGCCCGTGTGGTGCGCACACCGGAGGGAACCGTGGTCTATGACCGCCGGGGCAAGGTGCCGGGAAGAGGCGCTTACCTCTGCCCCAATGCGGCCTGTCTGGAAAAGGCCGTGAAAAGCCGTGCGCTGAACCGTGCGCTGGAAACGGAGATCACACCGGAAATTTATGAGGCCCTTCGGGCGCAGATCGGGGAGGGAGCAGAATGACAGAGGAAGTGTTGGGCTTTCTGGGCCTGATGCGCCGGGCAGGTGCGCTGGCGCTGGGTGCGGAGGATGCCTTTGACGCTGCCCGCACTGGCAAGGCCAGACTGCTCTGTCTGGCGAAGGATGCTTCCCGCAATACCGCGGACGGCATCCGCAATGCGCAGGCCCTGCGTCAGGTGCCGCTGATTACGCTGGACGGCGAAAAGCGTCAGCTGGGTCAGGCGCTGGGCTGCGGAGAATGTGCCGCACTGGCCATTCTGGATACGGGCTTTGCCCTGTCCCTGTGCAAAAAGCTGGGGCTGGAGGCAGAGATCCCGGCGCTGGAGGAACGGCTTCAGCGGGAAAAGAAGCGCAAGGCCAAAAAGGAACAGAAAAAAGCGCCGCCCGGCACATTGCCGCCGGGAGCGAAAAGCGGAGCCGCTGGACGCATCGCAGCCAGGGCCCGCCGTACATCGGAAAAATCCGTGGGAAAACAGCCGACAAAACCGCAGAGCGGCGAAAAAACAGCCGCAGTTGTGAAACGAAAACCGCGCAGGACCGGAAAAGGGGGAACTGAGCTATGACAAATAACAAGTACAAGATTTCGGAGCTGGCAAAGGATTTTGACCTGCAGGGCAAGGACCTTTGCGCAGCACTCTCCGCCATGGGCAAGACCTACAAGCCCTCTCAGAGCATTACCGCTCAGGAGGTGGGTATGGTGATAGACTATCTCACCCAGAAGCATCAGGTGGGCAGTCTGTCCGAGATTCGGGCTTCTGCGGCACAGGCCGCCGAGCAGCGGAAACAGGCCGCCGAGGATCGCATCCGCAAGCAGCAGGAGGAGGCCGCTGCCCGCATCCGTGCAGAGGAAAAGGCCAAGGAGGATCTCATCCGCCGCAGCCAGCCCCGGCAGGAGCCTGCAAAGCAGCCGGCAAAGCAGCCCGCCAAGCCGCAGGAAAAGCAGCCGGCAAAGCAGCCGGAAAAGCCCCGCCAGCAGGCCAAGGCCCGTCCTCAGGGACAGACGCTGCAATATACGCCCCCTGCCCGCACGGAGGAAAAGGCCGTGCAGCCGGAGCAGCCTCAGCAGAACGCCGGTGCCAAGCGGCACTATGTGGATACCCGGGGCAGCAGCGTGAATATCGCCAAATATGACGAGCGTCTGGATACGCTGGTGCCCCAGCAGGCCGGCCGCTTTAACCAGAGCCAGAACAAGCAGAAGCTGGTGAAGAAGGATCAGCGCCGTCCCCAGTTCGGCAACAAGCGCCGACAGGAGGAGCAGGAAAAGATGCGCCGTCTGGAGCAGCAGGCCCAGATCAAAAAGGCGCCTCTGAAGGTGCTCATCCCCGAGGAAATCGCCGTGGGCGAGCTGGCGCTGCGTCTGAAAAAGACCGCTGCCGAGGTCATCAAGCAGCTGATGAAGCTGGGCGTGATGGCCAATGTTTCTCAGAATGTGGATTATGATACCGCTTCTCTGGTGGCTATGGAGCTGGGTGCCGTGCCGGAGAAGGAGGTTGTGGTCACCATCGAAGAGCGTCTGTTTGACGAGCATGAGGATCAGGACGCCGATCTGACCCCCCGGGCCCCCGTGGTGGTGGTCATGGGCCATGTTGACCACGGCAAGACCTCTCTGCTGGACGCCATCCGCAACGCTCATGTGGCTGCCGGTGAGGCCGGCGGCATTACCCAGCATATCGGCGCTTACCGGGTGAAGCTCAACGGCCGGGACATCACCTTCCTGGATACCCCCGGCCATGCGGCCTTTACCTCCATGCGTGCCCGTGGCGCGCAGGTGACGGATGTGGCCATTCTGGTGGTGGCGGCGGACGACGGCATCATGCCCCAGACCGTGGAGGCCATCAACCATGCCAAGGCGGCGGGCGTTCCGCTGATCGTGGCCGTGAACAAGATCGACAAGCACAATGCCAACCCCGACCGGGTGCTCCAGCAGCTGACGGAGCACGGTCTGGTGCCGGAGGAGTGGGGCGGTGAAACCATCGTCTGCCCCATTTCCGCCCTGAAGCATGAGGGTATCGACAATCTGCTGGAGATGGTGCTGCTGACGGCGGATATGCTGGAGCTGAAGGCCAACCCCAACCGTCTGGCCAAGGGCACCGTCATCGAGGCAAAGCTGGACAGAGGCCGTGGCCCGGTGGCCACCGTGCTCATCCAGAACGGTACGCTGCACGCCGGTGATATCGTCATTGCCGGAACTGCCGTGGGCCGTGTCCGTGCTATGAACGATGAAAAGGGCCGCCGCATGGAAGCCGCCGGCCCCTCTGTCCCCGTGGAGATCGTGGGTCTGGCCGAGGTTCCCGGCGCAGGCGATGTGTTCTATGCCGTTGAGGATGAGCGCATGGCCCGGACGCTGGCGGAAAAGCGCAAGTTTGAGGAAAAGGAAAAGCAGGCGGCTGCCGTGCAGAAGGTCACGCTGGAAAATCTCTTCTCCTCCATCGAGCAGGGCAGCGTGAAGGATCTGAACATCATCGTCAAGGCCGATGTGAAGGGCTCTGCCGAGGCGGTAAAGGCGTCTCTGGAAAAGCTCTCCAACGACGAGGTGCGGGTGAAGGTCATCCACAACGCCGTAGGCGGCATCAACAACAGCGATGTGATGCTGGCCGAGGCTTCCGGCGCGATTATCGTGGGCTTCAATGTGCGTCCCGAGGCGGGTGTGCCGGAAGAGGCCGAGCGGGCCAAGGTGGATGTGCGTCTGTACCGTGTCATCTACGACTGCCTGGAGGAAATCGAGCAGGCCATGCGCGGTATGCTGGCTCCCACCTATAAAGAAGTGGTGCTGGGCCATGCGGAGATTCGTGAGACCTTCAAGGTCAGCGGCGTGGGCACCATTGCCGGCTGCTATGTGAAGGACGGCAAGATGCAGCGCAACGAAAAGGTGCGCATCGTGCGGGACAGCATCGTGATTTATGAGGGCGATCTGGCCAGCCTGAAGCGCTTTAAGGACGACGCCCGTGAGGTGGCCTCCGGCTTTGAGTGCGGCATGAGCTTTGACCGCTTCAACGATATCAAGGTGGGCGACATCGTGGAAGCCTTTGTCATGGAAGAGGTCAAGCGCTGAGCGCTGAAACCGCAAAAATAAATATCCCCCGGAACGGAAATGCCAGCGCTGGCACCGTCCCGGGGGGTTTTCTGTTTCAAATAGAAATGGGCGATGCCCGAAGGCACCGCCCATGGCCGTCTGAGACGGCCCAGAAGGGGGAGGAGACTGCAAGATCAGAGGAACAGCGGCACGAAGATCAGCGCCACAATGCTCATCAGCTTGATGAGAATGTTCAGCGACGGGCCGGAGGTATCCTTGAAGGGGTCGCCTACCGTGTCGCCGGTGACGGCAGCCTTGTGGGCTTCGGAGCCCTTGCCGCCGTGTTCGCCGCTTTCAATGTATTTTTTGGCGTTGTCCCAGGCGCCGCCTGCGTTGGACATCATAATGGCCATGGGCACGCCGACCACAGTGCCGCCTACCAGCAGACCGGCCAGCGCCTCTGCACCCAGCAGCAGACCGGTGAGCAGGGGAGCCACAATGGCAATCACGCCGGGGAGAATCATTTCCCGCAGAGCCGCACGGGTGGAAATGTCCACGCATCGGGCATAATCCGGCTTGGAGGTTCCGGCCAGAATCCCGGCGTCCGCCCGGAACTGACGGCGAACCTCTTCGATCATCTTCTGGGCCGCCCGGGAGACGGATTCGGTGGTGAGAGCGCAGAACAGGAAGGTGAGCATACCGCCGATGAACACACCGGCGATCACCCTGGCATCCAGCATATTGATGCTCTTCAGCTGGATCTTCTGGGCAAAGCTGTTGAACAGGGCCAGCGCCGTCAAAGCGGCGGAGCCAATGGAAAAGCCCTTGCCGATGGCAGCGGTGGTGTTGCCCACGCTGTCCAGACTGTCGGTAATTTCCCGAATTTCCTCGGGCATTTTACTCATGGCAGCGATGCCGCCGGCATTGTCCGCCACCGGGCCATAAGCGTCCACGGAGATGGTGATGCCCACGGTGGCCAGCATACCTACGGCAGCCAGCGCCACGCCGAACAGTCCCGCCAGATTGGCGCTGATGACCACGGCCGCGGCAATCAGCAGAATGGGCAGGGCCGTGGAGCGCAGGCCCACGGCAAAGCCGGAAAGGATGGTCGTGGCAGCGCCCGTTTCACTCTGCTGGGCAATGTGCCGCACAGAGCTGTAATGATCGGAGGTGTAGATTTCCGTGATAAAGCCGATGACCACGCCTACCACAATGCCGGACACCACAGCGCCGAACAGGTGCATTCCGTTTTCCACCCCACGGCACAGCAGGAAGGAGGCCAGAATCATCAGTCCGGAGGCCAGATAGGTGCCCAGATTCAGGGCCTTGTGGGGGTCTGCGTGACGGCTGAGCTTGACGGCAATCACGCCGAGAAGAGAGGCCACAATGCCGCAGGCCACCATCAAAAAGGTCAGGCTCACATATTCGCTGCTGCCCGCCAGCAGCAGGGCGGACAGAATCGCACCCACATAGGATTCAAACAGGTCTGCGCCCATACCGGCCACATCACCCACATTGTCGCCTACATTGTCGCCGATGACGGCAGGATTCCGGGGATCGTCCTCGGGAATGCCGGCCTCCACCTTGCCCACCAGATCGGCGCCCACATCCGCCGCCTTGGTATAGATGCCGCCGCCCACACGGGCGAACAGAGCGATGGAGGAAGCACCCAGCGAAAAGCCGGTGACGATATCATTGTTGCCGTCAAAGATCAGATAGAGCAGGGCCAGACCCAGCGAGCCCAGACCCACCACGCACAGACCCAGCACCGCGCCGCCGGAAAAGGCCACATTCAGCGCGGCAGAAATGCCGTTTTTCGCGCTCTGGGCGGTGCGCACATTGGATTTGGTGGCGCTGAGCATTCCGAAAAAGCCGGAAAGCACCGAGAACAGCGCACCCACCAGAAAGCACAGGGCCGTCTGCCAGTTGAGAATCACCAGCAGCACCACAAACATCACGGCGGCAAAAATGGCCATCACCACATACTGCCGCTTGAGGTAGGCCATAGCGCCCTCGTGAATGAATCCGGCGATCTCCCGCATCCGGGGATTGTCCACCGAAATGGCGGCATTTTTGCGGTAGAGGACAAAGGCCATCAGGAGGCTGACCACTGCCGCAGCGATCATCAGATAAGTACTCATGTTTTTTCCCATTCTCCTTTGTTGGCTCGTCGGATTGACGAAAAGCACAAAAAATCGGGCCGAATATTCGTCAATATATAACAAGCGATATAACTCTATTTTACGGGGTTTCGGAAAAATTGCAATCCGTAAATTTGAACTTCGTCGTTTTGCACAAAAACGAGGCCCTGAATTTGTGCAACCTGCCAAATGGGCTTCAGCCGAACGGGAAAAAGAGGCCGAAAGCGGCGGCTTCCGGCCCGGTTTTTGAGGAAAATAACGGGGTTTCAGGTGCGGTCGCCCGGGGAAAACAGCAGCGCCGCCAGTAGAGACAGGCTCACGGCAGCGGCGATTCCCCCTGCGGCAGCGGTCAGTCCGCCGGTAAAGGCACCCAGCAGCCCCTGCTCTGCCACCGCCCGGCGCACCCCCTCCGCCATGGTATAGCCAAAGCCCGGCAGAGGTACGGTAGCGCCGCAGCCGGCGAACTCCACCAGCGGCCCCCACAGGCCCAGTCCGTCCAGCACCACTCCCAGCACCACATAGCCGCTGAGGATTCGGGCCGGGGTCAGACGGGTGCGGTCGATGAGCAGCTGGCTGAGGGCGCAGATGGTCCCGCCCACCAGAAAGGCTTTCAAAAGCATCATCCTGCCATCGCCTCCAGCTGCAAAAGATGACAGATGCCCGGGATGCTTTCTCCCTGACTGGCGGAAAGCGGGCTCATCAGCGCACCGGTGCCGCAGAAGAGAATGCGCCGCAGCTCTCCCCGGGCCAGCTTTGGCAGCAGCAGGCAGCACAGCACCGCCGCCGAGCAGCCGCAGCCGGAGGCCCCGGCGTGGACATCCTGCCCGGGGGGATACAGCAGCAGCCCGCAATCCTGATAGCGGCTGCCCAGCTCCACTCCGTCCTGCCGGAACAGCCGCACCACCAGCTCCCGTCCGATGGCTGCCAGATCGCCGGTATAAATGCCGTCAAAATCCTCCGGCCGCTGGCCGCTGTCCTGAAAAAAGGTGCGCAGGGTTTCATAGGCGCTCTGGGCCATGGCCGCACCCATGTTGGCGCTGTCAGTGACGCCGGGATCATAGATGCGCCCCACGGTGGCGGCAGTGACGGCGATTTTCTGAGGATGGGCAGACAGAATCACCCCGCCGCAGGCGGTGGCAGTCCATTGAGCGGTGGGCGGACGCTGGCCGCCGTATTCCAGCGGAAAGCGATACTGCCGCTCGGCGGTGCAGAAATGGGAGGAGGCCAGACAGAGACACCGTTCTCCCGCACCCCCGGACAGCAGGGCACTGCCCAGCAGCAGCCCCTCGGCCATGGTGGAGCAGGCGCCGTACAGTCCCAGATAGGGGATCCCCAGCCCCCGCAGGGCAAAGCTGGTGGAAATGCACTGATTCAGAAGATCGCCGCCCAGAGCGAATTGCAGCTGAGACGGGGTCAGCGATGCCTTTTCCAGCACATGGTCACAGGTCAGACGGATCATCCGCTGCTCGGCCTGTTCCCAGGTTTTGCAGCCGAAGCGGTTGTCCCGGGGAATATGGTCAAACAGCGGCCCCAGCGGCCCGGCCCCCTCCAGCGTTCCGCCTGCGGCAGCGCAGCTTTCCACCCACACCGGCGGGTCAAAAAACAGCGTATCTCCCCGGCGCTTCATGTGCTGCCTCCTGTGAGCCACAGCACAAGGCCGTAAATCACGCTGGCGCTGATGCCAAAGCTGAGCACCGGCCCGGCAATGGAGAACATTTTGACACAGCTTCCCGGCACAAAGCCCTCGGTTTTGAACTCCAGCGCGGGGGCGGCGATGGAGTTGGCAAAGCCGGTAATGGGCACCAGCGTCCCCGCCCCGGCAAACCGGGCCAGCTTTTCAAACAGCCGCAGCGCCGTCAGCGCCACACCCAGAAAAATCAGCGAGCAGGATACCGCCGTTCCCGCCAGCGCCTCCGGCAGACCCAGCCCTTCTTCATAGAGCATCCGCAGTCCCTGCCCCAGAGCGCAGATACATCCGCCCACCAGAAAAGCGCCGGGGACGGTTTTGTGAGAGGGAGAGGACGGCGCAGCCTGCCGGTACAGGGCGGCATATTCCCTTC
Organism: uncultured Oscillospiraceae bacterium; assembly: GCA_964541085.1. GTDB lineage: Bacteria > Bacillota > Clostridia > Oscillospirales > Butyricicoccaceae > UBA4644. The sequence goes on from CAZIPA010000018.1 coordinate 19,460, forward strand.
GGTTCAGTTTCATGATGGTTCACCTCCGGCATAGTTTGGGAGGAAACCGAATGCTTTATGCACACATTGCTTTTTTGCGGAAAATCAGGTACAATAGCGTCACAAGCCGCAAGGCGGGAAAGGAGCGAATTGTATGCAGGCGGAGATCATTTTTCGGGATGCCGCAATTTATGACGGAACAGGCGGCCCCTGCTATCATGGCGATGTGGCCGTGAAGGAGGGAAAGATTGCAGCCATCGGGCGCAGACTGCCCCTGCGGGCACTGCGGGAAGTGGACTGTAAGGGACTGGCCCTGAGCCCCGGCTTTATCGATTCCCACAGCCATCAGGATATGGCGCTGGAGGCCCATCCTGCCTGCCGCAACGCGCTGGAGCAGGGAATCACCACGCTGGTGGGCGGTATGTGCGGAGAATCTCCCGCACCGCTGAACCCGGACCGTCTGGAGGACTGTCTCCGGGTGACGGGCCGGCCGGCCAATGACCGTGCGCTGAAGGCCCGGGAACATATGGCGGATTATCTGGCCTATCTGCAGGAAACCCCTCTGGGGGCCAACTGCGCCTTTTTGGTGGGTCACGGCAATCTGCGGGCCTGCGTCATGGGCTATGAAAGCCGGAAGGCCACGGAGGCCGAGCTGAAGGAAATGCAGGCGCTGCTGGCGGAATGCATGGACGGCGGCGCAAAGGGACTGTCCTTCGGCCTGATCTATCCCCCGGGAAGCTATGCGGACACGGAGGAGCTGACGGCCATGGCCCGGGTGGCGGCAGAGCGGGGCGGACTGTTTACCGTGCATATGCGCAGCGAAAACAGCGGTCTGATTGAAGCTACCGACGAAATGCTGCGGGTGGCGGAGCAGAGCGGCGCGCGCTGCGTCATCTCCCATCACAAGGCCACCGGCGGCAGAATGAACTGGAACAAAACGGCGGCCACCCTTGCCCTGATGGAGCAGGCAGCCCGGCGGGGCGTGGATGTGTTCTGCGACCAGTATCCCTATACGGCCTCGGCCACGGGCCTTTCCACCAACATTCCGGACAAAATGCACGCCCTGGGCGTGGAAAAGCTGCTGGAGCTGCTGTCTCCGGCCCGGCGGGAAGAGCTGCGCCCGGTCATCTGCGGCAGCAAAACGCCGGAGGAACGCTTCCAATACACCATGATCGGCTGGTCAGAAAGTCATCCGGAATATGCAGGACGGATGCTCAACGAGATCGCCCGGGAACAGGGCATCGACCCCTATGATCTGCAATGTGATCTGCTGATTTCCGACCGTCTGGGCACCAGCGGCATCTTCCATACCATGTGTGAGCAGGATGTGGAGCGGGTGATGGCCTGGCACCGCACCATGATCGGCACAGACGGCGTATCCTATGGAAACAATGCGCCTGCCCATCCCCGAACCTTTGCCACCTTCCCCCGGGTGCTGGGCCGCTATGTGCGGGAAAAGCAGGTGATTACGCTGGAGGAGGCCATCCGGAAAATGACCTCTCTCCCCGCCGCCGTGTACCAGCTGAAGGGCAAGGGCCTGCTGCGGGAAGGCATGGACGCCGATCTGGTGCTGTTTGACCCGGAGACCATCGGTGACCGGGCGGATTATACCCATCCGCTGGAGAAAAACTGCGGATTGCGGATGGTGCTGGTCAACGGACAGATCGCCGTGGAGGACAATCTGGCCACCGGCATTCTGGCAGGACGGCAGGTGTGAAAGTGATGAGCGAGCAGTGATGCGATGCTTCGCATCGTGATGCGCCTGCGGGCGTGGGGAGACGGGGGACGGAAGGGCTTTTACTGCGTCCCGCTTGCTCAGAGGGAAGCCCCGCGGCGACTGAGCGGGCGTTAGGGGTGGAACTCTTCGTCCCCGCCGGGAGGCCGGAAGAGGTTTACGGGGAAACTGGTTTCCCCGTCAGACCGCACGCAGCCCGCTATGCGGTGCTGCTACGGCGTTTCCACAGAAACGCCTGCGGTCGAAGGGGGGATTCGCAACACCCCTCCTGCCGATCTTTGGGTACTTTCGTTCGCACGAAAGTACCGCCCCCGGCAGGGGATGATAATGCTGCAAAATTATTGAGCAATGATTCTGTGGCTTCGTTGGCAACCACAACCCTATCAGTCAGAAAGAGCAAAACAGTAATATAAATAAGGAGTACACGCCTATGCGTTTTCAGATCATGTGTGACGACCAGACACCGGGCCTGCCCGGCTTCCGGCAGTTTTTTGAAACGGACGACATTAACGAGGCCAAGGATTTTGCCATGCGGCTGGCCTTTTTTGAGAAGAACACCGTGTATGTGTTCGACCGGAAGGACAATCGCCGGGTGACGGATTTTGACGATCCGGCCTATCGGGCCTGACACAGCCCCGGATTTTTCCGGTGCGGACAGGGAAGACTCCCGCCGCGCCGGTTTTTTCTGCCTGTCCGGAGGGCGAAAAAGACCCAAAGCGGGAAAAAATTCTGCGGTTTTGGCGATAAAAGCGCAAAGAAAAGGAAAAAATGAACAAACGCTTAAATTTTCATTGCGCTTTTGAAAGAAATGCGGTATGATACCTATGATATAGGATTGTACTTAAAATGGCCGCAGTGGGTCATTTTCAGAACAGGAGTCTTTTTTCACATGGCAGTCATTCGCGCAAACATTCAAGTCAACGGCATTGTACAGGGCGTAGGCTTTCGCCCGTTCATTCATAAACTGATTACCGGCGAAGCCCTTTCCGGCTGGATCCGCAACACCTCCGAGGGGGCGGAAATCGAGCTGGAGGGCGAGGAGGACGCCATCGCGCGCTTTCTCCACCAGCTGCAAACCCAGCCGCCCAAGCTGGCGGTAATCGAATCGGTACACACCACCTATCTTCCTGAGCTTGCGGGCTATCAGGGCTTTGAGATTCGCCAGAGCCACGCCATGCAGGAGCGGAACACTCTGATCTCCCCGGATGTGGGCATCTGTGAGGATTGCCTGCGGGAGCTGTTTGATCCCAACGACCGGCGCTATCGCTATCCCTTCATCAACTGCACCAACTGCGGGCCCCGGTTTACCATTATTAAAGATGTCCCCTATGACCGGTGCAAGACCACCATGGGCGTGTTTCCCATGTGTCCCACCTGTGAGGCGGAATATAAAACCATCACCGACCGGCGCTATCATGCCCAGCCGGACTGCTGCCCCGAGTGCGGGCCGCAGGTATTTCTGCTGGACAGCGAAGGGAAGCCGGTGGAGGGCGATCCCATTGCCGGGGCCGTGCAGGCGCTGCAAGCGGGGAAAATCGTGGCGGTCAAGGGTCTGGGCGGCATTCATCTGGCCTGCCGCAGCGATCTGCCCGAAACAGCCCGGCTCCTGCGCCAGCGGAAGCATCGGGACGAAAAGCCCTTTGCCATCATGTGCAGAGATGCGGAGGCTGCCCGGCGGATCTGTCAGGTTTCGCCGGAGGAACAGCGCATTCTGGAGAGCTTTCGCCGGCCCATTGTCCTGCTGAAAAAGAAGGAGAAGGGGAGCCTTGCCCACATCAGCGAAAATGATTATGTGGGCGTGATGCTGCCCTATACGCCGCTGCATTATCTGCTGCTCACCGACGGGCCCGACAGTCTTATTATGACCTCGGCCAATCTTTCCGACCTGCCCATCCTCTATCAGAACGAACAGGCGCTGGAGGCGCTGCACGGCATTGCGGATCTGTTCCTGCTGCACAACCGGGAGATCGAGACCCGGTGCGACGATTCCCTTCTGTGGGTGGTGGACGGCAGGGAATATCCCGTCCGCCGCAGTCGGGGCTATGCCCCCTTTCCTGTGACGCTGAACGGCGGAGCGGGGATGCTGCTGGCCTGCGGCGCGGAGCAGAAGGCAAGCTTTACCCTGACCAAGGGGCGCTATGCCTTTCAGAGCCAGCACATCGGCGATCTGAAAAATCTGGAGACGCTGGAAAATTATCAGCAGCAGATCGACCATTTTTCTCATATGTTTGACATCCGGCCCCGGCAGATCGTCTGTGATCTCCATCCGGATTATCTTTCCACGGAATATGCCCAGCGCCGGGCGCTGAAGGAGCAGATTCCCCTGTTGCAGGTGCAGCATCACTGGGCCCATATGGCCTCCTGCATGGCGGACAACAATCTGGAGGGGGACTGCATCGGCATCGTCTGGGACGGCACCGGCTACGGCACCGACGGCACCATCTGGGGCGGCGAGTTTCTCGTGGGCGGCTATACCAGCTTTCGCCGGGTGGGTTCTCTGCGGCGCTTTCCGCTGCCCGGCGGCGACCGGGTGACAAAGGAGCTGTGGCGCACGGCCATTTCCCTGCTGGAGGATGCGGCGGAAAAGGCGGAGGATTTCTTCCCGGAGAGCGATGCGGCGACGGTGCGGACGCTGCTGGAAAACGGGCTGAACAGTCCCGTGTGTACCAGCATGGGACGGCTGTTTGACGGCGTTTGCGCTCTGCTGGGCATTCGCAGGGAGGCCAGCTATGAGGGGCAGGGTGCCATTCTGCTGGAGACGGCGGCAGCGCCCTCCGACCGGGAATATCCCTTCCTGCTGATGGAGGACGAAGGCGGTGTGCTGCGGATGGATTTCCGTCCCATGCTCCGGGCGCTGTGTCAGGATGTGCGGGCGGGAAAGCCTGCGGGCGAATGTGCGGGAGCCTTTTTGAACACGCTGGCGCGGATGGCGCTGGAGATGTGTGAGCAGATTCGTGCCGAAACCGGACTGGATCGTGTGGTGCTGTCCGGCGGTACTTTTCAGAATATGATTTTGCTGCGGCGCATACCGGCGCTGCTGCGGGCGGCGGGCTTTACGGTGTATCATCACAGCCGGGTTTCCGCCAACGATGAGGGCGTCTCCTTCGGGCAGGCGGCCATTGGAGAAAGGAGCGGGCAGAATGTGTCTGGCCATACCGCTGGAGCTTGTTGAGATTTCCGGCAATCAGGCTGTAGGGCAGCGGGACGGTGTGCGGCGGAACATCCGGGTGGATTTCATTCCCCAGCCAAAGGTGGGCGATTATGTGATCGTCCATGCGGGCTTTGCCATTGAACGGCTGGACCCGGCACAGGCCGAGCAGGATCTGGCTGCCGCGAGAGAGGTAGAGGAGGCTCTGCGGGAGGTTTATGAAGCAGCAAAGGAAGGCTGAAGCCCTGCTGGAGCGCATTCACGCCCGGCAGACAGGGCCGGTGCAGCTGATGGAGGTCTGCGGCACCCATACCATGTCCATCGCCAGAAGCGGTATCCGTTCGCTGCTGCCGCAGCAGGTGCGGCTGTTGTCCGGGCCGGGCTGTCCGGTGTGCGTCACGCCGCCGGAGGTCATTGATGCCTATCTGGAGCTGGCCATGGAGCCGCAGGTGACCCTGTGTACCTACGGCGATCTGATGCGGGTGCCGGGCAGTGCCCGGGGAGATAACCTCCACCGGAGAAAGGCGCTGGGCGCCCGGGTGGAGATCGTCTATTCTCCCCTGGACGCGCTGGAGCTGGCAAAGGAAACGCCGGAGCGGCAGGTGGTCTTTCTGGGAGCGGGCTTTGAAACCACCGCACCGGGAACCGCTGTGGCGCTGCTGGAGGCGAAAAAACAGCACATCCCCAATTTTACGGTATTATCCATGCTGAAGCGGGTGGAGCCTGCCCTGCGGGCGCTGATGGCCGACCCGGAATTTCAGGTAAAGGGCTTTCTGTGCCCCGGCCATGTGGCCACCGTTCTGGGAGAGGCGGGCTTCCGCTTTCTGCCGGAGGAATATCAGATGCCGGCGGTGATTGCGGGCTTTGAGCCGGAGGAGATTCTGCTGGCCATTGACCTGCTGCTGGCCCAGCTGGAGCAGAAAACGCCCCGGCTGGAAAATGCCTATCCGGAGGCGGTGCGGCCCGATGGAAATCCCGTGGCCCGGGCCATTCTGGAGCAGGTGCTGGAGCCCCGGGACGATCTCTGGCGGGGACTGGGACAGATTCCTCTCAGCGGTCTGGGACTGCGGCGGGAATATGGGGACTATGATGCGGAAAAACGCTTTGGTCTGACCTTTTCCCAAAAGCCCATGGAGCTGCCCTGCCGCTGCGGCGAGGTGATTCAGGGCAAGCTGGAGCCCCGGCAATGTCCGCTGTTTGGCACGGTGTGTCTGCCGGAGGAGCCGGTGGGCCCCTGTATGGTGTCCGGTGAGGGTGCCTGTGCCGCAGCCTATAAATATCAGCTTTGACTGAAGGAAGAAAACCCATGGAAGAACTGATTACGCTGGATTACGGCAGCGGGGGCAAAAAGACCTCCGCGCTGATTGAAAATCTCATTCTCCCGCTGCTGGACAATTCCGTATTGGCCCAGCTGGGAGACGGCGCTGTACTCCCCGGCGGAGAACAGCTGGTGTTCTCCACAGACAGCTTTGTGGTAAGTCCCCGGTTTTTTCCCGGCGGCAACATCGGCAAGCTGGCTGTGTGCGGAACGGTCAATGATGTGGCAATGAGCGGCGGCGAGCCCCGGTGGCTCTCTCTGTCGCTGATTATCGAAGAGGGCCTGCCGGTATCGGAGCTGCGGGAGATATTGACCTCTCTGGCGGAGACGGCGAAGGCGGCAGGCGTGTCCATCGTCACCGGCGACACCAAGGTGGTGGAAAAGGGCCGGGGCGACGGTATCTATATCAATACGGCCGGAATCGGCCTTCTCCGCAGACCCGGTCTGCATCCCCGGGCCATTCGTCCGGGAGACAAAGTTCTGGTGTCCGGCACCGTCGGCGATCACGGCGCGGCAGTGATGCTGGCCAGAAATCCCCATCTGGTGCAGGGCGAGCTCAAGTCCGACTGTGCCCCCCTCCACCGTCTGGCGGCGGCTCTTTACGGGCTGGAGGGACTGCGGGTGCTGCGGGATCCCACCCGGGGCGGCGTGGCAACCACCCTGTGTGAGTTTGTGGAGGATACGGAGCTTTCCATTCTGCTGGAGGAAGAGGCGCTGCCGGTGCGGCCCTCGGTGACGGCAGCCTGTGAGATTCTCGGTCTGGATCCCCTGTACTGCGCCAATGAGGGCAAGCTGCTGGCGGTGGTGGCACCGGAGCAGGCAGAACAGGCGCTGGCGCTGCTGCGCAGTCTGCCGGAGGGCGAAAATGCCGCCATCATCGGCACGGTAAACGATCGCTTCCCCGGAAGAGTGGCCGTGCGCACGCCTCTGGGCGGAACCCGCATCGCAGCCAAGCTGGCGGGAGCGCAGCTGCCCAGAATCTGTTAAGAGCAAAATCCCTATTATTTTTCATTGTTTTCCCTATGCGTAAAATATAAAATATAAAAACACTGATGAGAGGTGGAAAAATGCAGGAATACAAAAAAATCAGCATCACCAGAGATCAGGTCGTTCCCACTGCGCAGGCAATGCGGGAGAAGGGCGTGGCTCTGGCAATGATCCACGGCTTTATCAATGACCAGGGCAAGCCCAATGTCTCCTACGAATATGTGGTGGACGGCGGAATTGCGTCCTACACGGTGGATGGCGAGAGCGTTCTCCCGTCCATCTCGGGAATCTATGACCTGGGCGCGGAATGGCCGGAGCGGGAGCTCATGGAGCTGATGGAGGTCACCTTTGAGGGTGTGGATACCTCCAAGCGGCTCTTCATGCCGGAGACCATGCTCAACGATCAGGGCCACATTCTGGTGACGCCCATGAAGGAACTGGTCGAAAATATGCAAGGTAAGGAGGAAGCGAAATGAGTTATATCGTCCCCATCGGACCCTATCATCCCGCGCTGGAGGAGCCGGTTCACGCCAGACTCTACACCGAGGGCGAGGAGATCAAGTCCGCAGAGGTTTTCATCGGCTATAACCATCGCGGCATTGAAAAGCTGGCCCAGCAGAAGAACTTCATCCAGACCATCACGCTGGTGGAGCGTGTCTGCGGCATCTGTTCCCATTCCCACGCCCTGTCCTACGCCATGTGTCTGGAGCAGATCGCCGGCGTGCAGGTTCCCAAGCGCGGACAGTATATGCGTGTGATCGTGGAAGAGCTGGAGCGTCTGCACTCTCACTATCTGTGGCTGGGCATTGCGCTGCACCTGATCGGTCATGACAGTCTGTTCATGCACACCTGGGATAAGCGCGAGGTCATCATGGATATGCTGGAGGAGCTCACCGGCAACCGTGTCAACTACGGTATCGTCACCTTCGGCGGCTCCCGCCGGGATATCAACGACACGCAGATTCAGGATCTGCGGGATATGCTGGACAATGTGGAGGAATCCATCACCCGTCTGCGGGATATCCTGCTCAACGACAAGACCGTGGCCCTGCGTACCCAGGGAGTGGGTGTACTGACCACTGAGGATGCCCTGCGCATCGGCGCTGTGGGCCCCCACGCCAGAGCCTCCAATGTGGCTATGGATGTGCGTAAGGATGCCCCCTACAGCAGCTATGACGATTTTGATTTTGATGTGGCTGTCTGGGATAGCTGCGATGTGTTTGCCCGTGTGGTGATCCGTGTTCTGGAGGTCTTCTCCAGCATCTCCATCATCCGGCAGGCGCTGGACAAGCTGCCCCGTGGCCCCGTGAATCTGGGCAACAGAATCCCCAAGATTCCCGCCGGCGAATATATGGTGCGGCATGAGGCACCCCGTGGCCAGCTGTGCTTCAAGGTTGTCACCGATGGCGGTGAGACCAACAAGCGCGTGTCCATCCATGTGCCTACCTTCCGCAACGCACCCACCATCCCCACCATGCTCAAGGGCAACTCCGTGGCGGATGCGGGCCTTATCATCGCCAGCATCGACCCCTGCTTCTCCTGCATGGACCGGTAAGCCACCATGCACGAAATGGCCATTACCGAAGGGATCATGGAAGCGGCGATCCCTGCGGCCCAGGCCGGGGGCGCAAAAAAAATTCTGGAAATCCGCCTGAAGATCGGCGAGCTCTCCGGCGTCATTCCCGAGTGCATTCAATATTATTTTGATATTGTCAGCAAGGGAAGCATCGCCGAGGGTGCCCGGCTGAAGGTGGAAAAGATTCCCGTGACCGTCCGCTGCCGTGACTGCGGCTATGAGGGCGGCATTGACCGGAAAAAGATTCGCTGTCCCCAGTGTGACAGCGGGGAGCTGAAGCTTCTTTCCGGCCGGGAATATTATGTGGACAGTCTGGAGGCGGAATAAATGGAGATTCGTGTGGTCAAGCAGATTCTGGCCTGGAACGAGGATGTGAGCCGGGAGGTGCAGGCACAGCTGGCAGAGAAAAAGGTCTGTCTGGTGAATGTGATGGGCTCCCCCGGCGCAGGCAAAACCAGCCTCATCACCCGGATCATTCAGCGGCTGCGGGAAGAGTTCCGCATCGGTGTCATCGAAGGCGATATCGCCGGACAGATTGATGCGGACAAAATCGACAAGATGGGCATTCCCGTGGTGCAGCTTCAGACCGACGGCGCCTGCCATATTGAGGCCATGTCTGTTCAGCATATGCTGTCCATGTTTGATCTGGACGGGCTGGATGTGCTGTTTGTGGAAAACATCGGCAATCTGGTCTGTCCTGCGGAGTTCAACATCGGGGAAGATCTTCGCATTGCCATTCTCAGCGTCCCCGAGGGTGACGACAAGGTGGAAAAATATCCGCTGATGTTCGCCACCACCGATGCCCTTGTGCTGAACAAATACGACATGAAGCCGTATTTTGACTTCGACGACCTGCGGGTAGAGAAGAACGCCGCGGACCTGAACGCCCATGTGCAGGTGTTCCGTGTCTCCACCCGGACGCAGGAGGGCGAGGATGCGTTCATTTCCTGGCTGAAAGACAGAATCAGCCGCAAAATTCATTCGTAAATTTTTTGAAAGGGAGGCGTTCCTTTGAAAAAGGCAACGATTCCGGCAGTCCTTTCCACCAGCGTGATCTGCTATCTCTTCTGGCTGGTGATTACGGGACAGCTGGCACAAATTTTCGCAGGCAAACCCAGCGTTCAGGTGCTGATCGCAGGTGTGATTGTCTGCGTGGGAACCGCGCTGTTTGCGGCCCGGTTTTTCATTCACAAGTCCCCGTTTTATCTCTGGAATCCCGTCCGTCTGGCAAAGCTTCTGGTCTATGTGCTGCCCGTGTTTCTGTGGGAGCTGCTGAAGGCCAACTGGGATGTGGCAAAGCGTGCCCTGAATCCCAAGCTGCCTGTGAATCCCGGCATCGTGAAGGTTCCCGTGGATCTGAAGGAGGAATATGCCCAGTCCATGCTGGCCAATTCCATCACCCTGACTCCCGGCACCATCACCATGAACACCGTGGAGGAAGATGGTCAGCTGTACTACTACATCCACTGGATTGATGTTGCCACACAGGATGGCAGGGAAGCCGGCGACGCCATTAAGGGCACGCTGGAAAAGTGGGTAAGGAGGATCTGGGAATGAACGAGCTGCTTTGGTTTGGTATCTGCTTTATCGTTCTGGCGCTGCTGCTGGTCTACCGGCTCATCAAGGGCCCCAGCGTGGCAGACCGGGCGGTTTGCGGAGACAGTATTGACATTCTGACCGACATGGCGCTGGTGTGCTTCGCCCTGTATTCCGGCCGGGGCATCTATCTGGATATCGCCCTGATTACCGCTGTGCTGGGCTTTGTGGGCTCCACCATGGTCGCCCGTTATCTGGAGGGCAAACTATGAGATATGTAATTGACTTTTTCATGGCGCTGAGCATCTTCTTCGCCTTTGCGGGCGTGGTGGGTATGCTGCGTATGCCCGATGCCTATTGCCGTATGCAGTCCAGCACCAACATCAGCACGCTGGGTGTGCTGGGTGTCATCATCGGCGGTGCCTGCTACTCCATCGCCTATCTGAATAACTATGAAATGTTCATCAAGCTGCTGATTCTGGGCCTGTTCTACATTCTGACCTCGCCCATTGCCGGTCACGCCATTGCCAAGGGTGCCTATCATCACGGCGTGAAGATGGACAAAAAGACCGTTTGTGACAAGTATGGGGAGGATATGGAAGAATGCTGAGTGCTCTGTTTTCCCTGAATACTCTGGTGGTCCTGGGCATGGTGGTCTCCGCCGTGCTGGCCGTGGCCTTTGAAAAGCCGCTGTCCTCTGTGATCGCTCTGGGTATCACCGGCGCATTTGCGTCGCTGGAGTTCGTTTTGCTCCATGCCCCCGATGTGGCCATCTCTGAGGCGGCCGTGGGCGCAGTGCTGGGAACTGCCATCTTTATCATCGCCATCAAGAAGACCACCAAGAAGGAGGAGGAAGAGAAATGAAAGCGAAAAAGCTCATTGGCATTCTCTCCATTCTGGTGATTCTTGTGACCTGCACCGTGGTAATGTCCCACACCTATTCTCTGGGGCCCAGCTACACCGGCAAGACCGATGTGAGCCATTTGCAGGAAAATCCCTCTGATTATCAGAACGATCCGGAATATACCGATCCCACCGGTATCGCCGGCATCATCATCGACACCAACCTGGAGCAGACCATGGCTGCCAACGATGTGGCCCCCATCGTCTTTGACTACCGCGGCTTTGACACCCTGGGTGAATCCTTCATCCTGCTCACCGCCGTGGCCGGCTCCTATGTAATCCTCAGCAAGCACAGCAAGAAGGAGGATGAACAGAAATGAAACTGAAAAACGGAATTCAGGAGAAAAACATCGTCCTGAAGAGCGGTGCGGACGCATTGCTGCCCTTCTCCATCGTCTTCGGCATTTATGTGATCCTGTTCGGCACCATCAGCCCCGGCGGCGGCTTCCAGGGCGGCGTGATCGTGGCTTCTGCCTGCCTGCTGCTGTATCTGGGCTACAACTACAAAACCGCCAGCGATGCCATCCATATGGAAGTGCTGCGGGTGAACGAGGCCATCGGCGCTGCCCTGTATGTGCTGCTGGGCGTGTGCGGTCTGGTGCTGGGCCTGCGCTTCTGCGAAAATGTCTTTTACGATATCGGCGCTGTGGGCGATCTGCTTTCCGCCGGTACCATCACCTTCATGAGCTGGGCTGTAGGCTATAAGGTTCTCACCGGCGTCGGCGTGCTGCTGATGCTGATGCTGGGTCTGCTGGCCGCCAACAGTGATGAGGAAGGCGAAGAAGGAGGACAAAGCAAATGATGATTGTAAACTATGTTGCCTCCGCGATCCTCATTTCTCTGGGACTGTATGCGATCATGTGCAAGAAGAACCTGATTAAAATCGTCCTGGGCATGGGTGTCGTGGACTACGGCATCAACCTGCTGATCGTGAGCATCGGCTACAACGAGGGCGGTACGGCCCCGATTTTCGGCTCTGAGATCGTCTCCGGAATGTACTTTGTGGATCCGGTGCCTCAGGCTCTGACGCTGACCAGCATCGTTATCGGCGCCTGCGTGGACGCCATGGCACTGTCTCTGGTCATCAAGCTGTATCAAAGATACGGCACTCTGGACGCTGACAAGATTGGGGGACTGGAGAAATGAGCAATCTGTACATTCACTTTCCCGTGGTCGCGGTCATGCTGCTGTTCTTCACGGCATTCCTGATCGCCATCTTCGGCGCCCGCCGCAAGACCCTCTGCCGGGTGCTGGCTACGGCTGCCACCGGCATTGCCCTGTGCCTCATTGCCTGCCTCATCAAGCCTGTCCTGATTGACGGCGAAGTGATTGCCTACTGGATGGGTAACTGGGAGCCGGTCAACGGCTATGCCATCGGTATCGGCTATGAGATCGACCAGCTGGGTCTGTTCTTTGCTCTGCTGGCCGTGCTGGTGAGCTTCCTGTCCACCGTGTATGCCAAGCGCTATATGGAGCATTACGGCCACACGGATCATTACTACACCCTGAGCCTGATGCTGTCCGGCGCTCTGCTGGGTCTGTTCCTCACGGGCGATATGTTCAACCTGTTCATCATGACGGAGATTATGACCTTCGCCGCGGTGGCACTGGTTGCCTTCCTGAACTGGACCAAGGGTGCCCTGAAGGCGGCCTTCCAGTATCTGGTGCTGCTGTCCATGGGCTCCTCCTGCGTCCTCACCGGCGTGGCGCTGCTCTATGCCCGCTGCCACACCCTGAACATGGCGCAGCTGACCTCCATCCTGCGCACTGCTCCCTGGGATCCTACCATGATGCTGGCCTTTGCCCTGCTGGTGCTGGGCTTCTGCATGAAGGCCGGTGCCGTGCCCATGCACACCTGGCTGGCTGCCGCTCACCCGGTGGCTCCCGCCCCCGCCAGCGCCATGCTGTCCGGCGTGGTCATCAAGACCGGTGTCTATGCCCTGATCCGTACCTTCTATGTGTTCTTCAACGCCATGGATGATACCGCCGTGCAGACCCTGCTGGTCATCATCGGCTGCGTCACCATGTTTGTGGGCGTGACCATGGCTCTGGCCCAGCACGACTTCAAGCGTCTGCTGGCCTTCCACTCCATTTCTCAGATCGGCTACATCATTACGGCTGTGGGTCTGGGCACGGCGCTGGGTCTGACCGGCGGCCTGTTCCATGTGATGAACCACACCCTGTTCAAGGGCCTGCTGTTCCTCACCGCCGGCGCGGTGTTCTATGCCACCGGCACCACCGATCTAGATGCTCTGGGCGGTCTGAGCAAGCGTATGCCCAAGACTACCATCTGCTTCCTGGTGGGTGCCTTCTCCATCGCGGGTCTGCCCCCCTTCAACGGCTTTGCCTCCAAGTGGATGATCTATCAGGCCGCCTATGAAAAGGCCGTGACCACCGGCCATATCGGCTATGTGCTGGTGACGCTGGTGGCGCTGGTGGTGTCTGTGATGACGCTGGCCTCCTTCATCAAGGTCGCTCAGGCCGTCTTCTTCGGACAGACGCCCGTCCTCTGCCGCAACGCCAAGGAAGTTCCCTTCTCCATGCGCCTTCCCATGTGGATCATGTCCGCCCTGTGCCTCATCAGCGGTGTCTGCTATGAGCAGGTGAATCAGTATCTGCTGACCCCCGCCGTGAACGCCGCCTTCAATGTGAGCAAGTATGTGGATACCATGATGGGCGAAGGCTATGCCGCCGCTGCCGGAATCACCCAGAGCGTCCTGCCTCAGGCAGAGCTGAGCATCTGGAATCCCGTGATGTGGCTGGTTCTGTTCGTCATCGTTCTGTGCTCTGTGGCCGTGGTCATGCTGCTGGGTTCCAAGCCCGGTCAGGTCATGCGCACCGATGCGCAGGAGGTTGTGGACGGCAAGTATGCCACCTTCTTCGGCGGCGAAAAGAGCACCTATTCTCAGGTTGGCGGCTCCGATCTGTTCTGGGGCTTCCGGAAAAACTGGAAGGGCTATTTCAAGACCATCGAGGGCCTGCACACCGGCGTAATCAACGATTATGCCCTGTGGGTCGTCACGGCCATAGCCTGTGTGGTGCTGTTCATGTTCATCTTTGTGCTGTAAGGAGGTGAGTAAAAGTGATTGATATCATTCTGTCTGCTCTGACGACGCTGTTCCATGTACTGGTGTTCCCCGGACTGCTGTTTATCTGTGTCATCGGCCTTTTGCTCGCCGGTATCGACCGTAAGGTTCTGGCCCGGATGCAGAAGCGTGTGGGCCCGCCCATCCTCCAGCCGGTGTATGATTTCTTCAAGCTGCTGGGCAAGAAGACCATCATCCCCGAGGAGGCCAATCCCTTTGCCTATCGGGCCGCTCCCATCGTGGGCTTTGTCAGCCTTGCGGTGCTGGGCCTGTTTATCCCTGTGTTCGGCTACAGTGCCTTTGGCAGCAACGCCGACCTGATCGTTATTCTGTACCTGCTGACCGTCCCCGCCGTGGCGCTGATTATCGGCGGCTCTGCCTCCGGTTCTCCCTTCGCCGGCATCGGTATCTCCCGTGAGATGGTGGCCATGATGTCCTATGAGCTGCCGCTGGTGCTGGTGCTGCTGACCGTAGCCAAAAAGGTGGGCGGCGACAGCCTGTGCTTCTCCTTGCAGGATATCTTTGCCTGGCAGGAAGCCAACGGCAGTCTGGTGCTCAACTGGAGCATGATTCCCGCCGCGCTGGCCATGCTGCTGGTGATCCCCGCCGAGGTGGGCACCCAGCCCTTCGATGTGGCCGAAGCTGAGACGGAAATCTGCGAAGGCCCGCTGGTGGAATACAGCGGCGCACCTCTGGGTATGTTCAAGATGAACACCGCCATGAAGATGTTCATCATGACCTCTCTCTTCACCAGCCTGTTCCTGGGCGGACTGGGCACCGGCATCGTGGCGCTGGATGCGCTGATTCTGGTGGTGGCCTGTATCGTTCTGACGCTGCTGTGCATGACCCTGATCCATGCGGTCACGGCCCGTCTGAAGATCGAGCATCTGTTCAAATTCTACTGGACCTTCGTCACCGGTCTGGCTGCTGTCAGTCTGGTGCTGGTTTGGTTTGGTCTGTAAGGAGGCAGCGATATGTTCAAAAAACTGATCGCCAACTGTATGGCAAAATCTCCGTGGATCTACCACATCAATACCGGCTCCTGCAACGGCTGTGACATCGAGCTGGTGGCTGCGCTGACCCCCCGTTACGATGCGGAGCGCTTTGGCTTCAAGCTGGCCGGCACCCCCCGTCACGCGGATATCGTGGTGGTCACCGGCCCCATCACCAGCCAGTCCAAGGAGCGTCTGCTCCGCACGCTGGAGCAGGTACCCGAGCCCAAATGCGTGGTGTCCATGGGCTCCTGCCCCCGTTCCGGCAATGTGTTCAAGGGCAGCTATTCTGTAGAGGCTCCGCTGGACAAGTATGTGGATGTGGATGTGGCCGTGGCCGGCTGCACTCCCAAGCCCGAGGCCGTGATCGAGGGTCTGTATAAGGCCGCACAGATTCTGAAGCAGAAGAGGGAGGCAATGAACAAATGAACTTTCCGTTTTTGAAAGAAGCTCTGACAAACCTCTTCTCCAAGCCCAGCACCGTGGAATATCCCAACAAGGTGCAGAATGTGGAAGCCAAGCCCGGCTACCGCGGCCGCATTTCCTATGATCCGGAAAAGTGCGTCAACTGCGGTATGTGCATCAAGGTGTGCTCTCCCGAGGCCATTACCCGTGTCTTTGAGGATGTGGAGGGCGGCCAGAAGATCACCTATACCTTCGATCTGACCTCCTGCACCTTCTGCGGCACCTGTTCCGATTTCTGTTCTACCAAGGCCATCCAGATGACCGGCGACTATCATATGGTAGCCACCGACATCCATGACCTGCTGGTGGTGGGCTCCCGTGTGAAGAAGACCGTCAAGGGCCAGCTGACCTGCGGTGACGATTGCGTTCACTGCACCCTGTGCGCCAAGGTCTGCCCCGAGGGCGCCATCACCGTGGACCGTGCCACCAAGACCTGGAAGGTGGATCACGAGAAGTGCGTCCAGTGCGGTATGTGCGTAAGCAAGTGCCCCAAGAAGGCGCTGAGCTTCCAGGAGCCCGCCGAGGAAGGCGTTGTCTGCGGCGAGGACTGCGTGTTCTGCACCCTGTGCGCCAAAAAGTGCCCCGCCGGTGCCATCACCGTGGACCGTGCCACCAAGACCTGGGAGATCGACCGGGATACCTGCGTCAAGTGCGGCGTGTGCATCCAGTCCTGTCCCAAGAAGGCTCTGAAAATGGGCCCCGTGGAGAAATAAGCTTTCAAAATTGCTCCATAAAGCAAGAGCGGCGGGCGTTGTCCCGCCGCTTTTGTTGCTGTCGAATCCTGTCGTGCGATGTAATGAAGATGTAACTTGACCTTTGGCCCGCTTTGCCGTATGATAGAGGCAACAGGGAAAGGAGGGCCGCCCTTTGGAAAAAGAAAAAATCAAACAGATCACCGTCAACCGAAAGGCGCGGCACGATTATTTCGTGGAGGAAACCTACGAATGCGGCATTTCTCTGGCGGGCACCGAGGTGAAGAGCCTGCGGGCCGGGGCGGTGAATCTGAAGGACAGCTATTGCTCGGTGGACAATGGAGAGCTGTTCGTCAACGGAATGCATATTTCTCCCTACGAGCAGGGAAATATTTTCAACCGGGATCCCATGCGCAAGCGTAAGCTGCTGATGCACCGGCGTGAGATCCTCAAGCTCTTTGGCTATGTGAAGCGGGACGGTTACAGCCTGATTCCTCTGAGCCTGTATTTCAAGGGCTCCCGGGTCAAGCTGGAGCTGGGACTGTGCCGCGGTAAAAAGCTCCATGACAAGCGGGACGATCTGGCGCGAAGAGACGCTTCCCGGGAGATGGAGCGTGCCATGAAGGAGCGGCGCTGACCGGTGCGACAGTATAAGGGGGCGTAAAGGTTTCGACGGGGATTCTGAGGCAGATTCAGCGAGCAGAGGCGCCCGACCTCTATAAAACGAGCAAACCTTAAAACAAACGACAACTCTAATTTGTCTTACGCGGCCTGATTAAGGCTGCCGTCTTTACCGGGAGGGCCACGGCCCGGATAAAGGCGTGGATCAGTGGCGTCCGTGCGTACGGTAAGCTTTGCCCGTGCCATGCATTATGAAGCTACTGAGAGTCGAAGGCTGACGGCTGCCGCCGACTTGAGGGAATGTAAATAACCGTCTGCGCTCGGAGAAAAATCTGTGGATGGATTTTCGGACAGGGGTTCGATTCCCCTCGCCTCCACCAAAACAAACAGGTACGAACTCTTTTGGTTCTCCAATGTGTTCTGCCTGACAATGAAAAGCCCGTGGAAGTAATTTGCTTCTGCACTTGTAAAATGAAAGTAGACACTCACAAAAGTGTGGGTGTCTACTTTTT
>CAZIPA010000019.1:0-36380 GCA_964541085.1 uncultured Oscillospiraceae bacterium
CGCAGGAAGCCCCGGAAGCGGGGCGACCGAGGCGGTTGAATTTGAAGGGGCCCCCATAAAACTTGTTTTATGGGGAATGCAACGCCCATTGCCCCGTTCCGGGTTGGAACGGGGTGTAGGCAAATATGGGCCGATTTTTGAAACGATAGGTAATAATGCGAATGAAAATTACTCTGCGGAATAGACAACCTGGCCATTGACCACAGTCATCCAGGCTTCGCCGCCGATGGTGGTGAGGGGATCTGCCGTCCAGATGACAATATCGCCATCCTTGCCGGGCTCCAGCGAGCCGACCCGATCACCAATGCCGGTCAGCCGTGCCGGATTGATGGTAATGGCCTTCCAGCCTTCCTCCATGGGCAGACCGGAGTTGACAGCCAGACCCGCGCACATGGGCAGAGCCGACAGAGGAATCACCGGCGCGTCGGTGATGATGGCAATCTCCACTCCGGCATCATACAGGGCCTTGGGGGTTTCAAAGCTCTTGTTCAGCAGCTCGATCTTGCTCTTGCCGCCAAAGGTGGGGCCCACAAAGGCGGGGAAGCCTTCCTCCGCCAGCTCACCGGCGATGAGCGCACCGTCGGTGCAATGATCCAGCGTGATTTTCACACCAAATTCTTTGGCGATGCGCACGGCAGTGAGAATGTCATCGTGGCGATGGGCATGAACCTTCAGGGGCAGCTCACCCCGCAGCACGGGCACCATAGCCTCCAGCTTCATGTCAAAGGGAGGATTTTTTCCGGCATCCTGATCCTCCATATACCGGCGGGTTTTGAACAGCAGCTCCCGCAGCAGGGCCGCCACGCCCATACGGGTCATGGGTGCCTTTTTGCCCATCTGTCCATAGCAGCGCTTGGGATTTTCACCAAAGGCGCATTTCATGGCCAGCGGCTCCTTGACGATCATTTTGTCCACACGGCAGCCCGCCAGCTTGATGGCAGCAAAGGTGCCGCCCACCACATTGGCGCTGCCCGGGCCGGTGCAGGCGGTGGTCACGCCGCCCTTCAGAGCATTGCGCAGACCTTCGTCCAGCGGATTGATGGAATCAATGGCCCGCATCTGGGGGGTGAGGGGATCCACGATCTCATTATAGTCGTGACCTTCCCAGCCCATGCCTTCATTGTCCAGACCCACATGGCAATGGGCCTCCACACAGCCGGGGGTGACCAGACGGCCGCCGGCATCAATCACCTGCGCCCCGGCGGGGGCCTCCAGCCCTTCGCCCACGGAGAGGATTTTGCCGTCGTCGTCCACCAGCACACAGCCGCAGGCATATTCCGCACCGGTCATGGTCTTGATCTGTCCGTTTTTGATGAAAAGCATAAATGAAGCTCCTTTCTAATGATATCGCCTTGCGGCGGTGATATTTTCTGCGGGGATAAAAGAAGTGATAAGTGAAAAGTGAAGCACACTTCGTGCGTGAAGCGCCTGCGGGCGTGAGGGACGGGGGACGAGAGTACAATCCCTCAGGCGGCTGCGCCGCCAGTTCCCTTTACACAAGGGAGCCTTTGGATAAGGCCGGAAGCGCAGTCGTACCACCAAAGCCTCCCCGGTGTAAGGGGAGGTGGCAAAACCGCAGGTTTTGACGGAAGGGTTGGAACAGCGTCCCGATTGCTCAGAGGCACACACTCCTGGCTCCTTCGTCAGAGGGAGGCGAGAGGGCACAACCTACTCAGCCTGAAACTTGTTAAACTCCTGCATGGCGTGGGTTCCCCACAAAATCTTTGATTTTCCGGGGGCCCCTTCCAATTTAACCGCCTCGGTTGGCGCAGTTCTGCGCCGCCCTGCGGCATGACGCCGCCACTGGGCGGCGAAGGTTGACCACGCCAGTTTATTCCGCCTGAAATTTATTAAACTCCTGCATGGCGTGGTCAACGCCGTGCTCCAGCAGGTCGCAGACAGCGTCGGGGACGGCCTGCACGGCCTTCCAGGTGAGACTGTCCATGGGGGACAGGACAAAGTCCGCCATATCCTCTCCATGCTCCCGGTCGGCCTTGCCCAGCCCCACACGGATCCGGGGGAACTGGTCACTCTGAATCTGATAGAGAATGCTCCGCATTCCGTTGTGGGTTCCGGCAGAGCCGCTCTTGCGGATGCGCAGCCGCCCGGCAGGCAGATCGGCATCGTCATAGATCACCAGCAGCCGCTCCGGCTTGACCTGACACTGCTCCAGCAGATCCCGCACCGCCTCGCCGGAAAGGTTCATATAGGTCTGGGGCTTCACCAGCAGCACCTGCTGTCCCGCCAGAGTACATTGCCCATACAGCGCCCGGCAGCGGGTCTGACGCAGCCGCCCCAGACCCGCCTTTTCCGCCAGCAGATCAATGGCGCAAAAGCCCACATTGTGCCGGGTCATTTCATATTTCGCCCCGGGATTGCCCAGACCGCAGATGATCCAGTCGGGACGGAGGGGCGCGGTGGTTTTCTTTCTTCTGAAAATAGTGAAAACTCCCTTTTAGTTATACAGATCGGACAGAGCCTCTTCCGCGTGGATGCGGCGGATGGACTCGGCGAACAGATCGGCCACAGACAGGGTTTTGATCTTGGCGATGGCCTTTTCCCCTTCCACGGGAATGGTATCCAGCAGCACCAGCTGAGAAATCACGCTGCCCTCCAGCCGCTCGATGGCCGGGCCGGACAGAACGCCGTGGGTGGCGCAGGCGATGACTTCCTTCGCGCCGCCCCGCTCGATGAGGGCCTTGGCACCGTTGCACAGGGTTCCGGCGGTATCCACCATATCGTCCACCAGCAGAACCCGCTTGTCCTTCACATCACCGATGATGTTCATGACCTCGGACACATTGGGCTTGGGACGGCGCTTGTCCACGATGGCCAGCGGCAGATCCAGCTTGTCGGTAAACTTGCGGGCACGGGTGACAGAGCCCAGATCGGGAGAAACCACCACATAATCCGGGTTGGCGCTGCCCACCTGATCGAAGAAATACTGAGACAGGATCCGGGTGCCCAGCAGATTATCCAGCGGAATGTTGAAGAAGCCCTGAATCTGGCTGGCATGGAGATCCATGGTCAGCACACGGTTGGCACCGGCGGCCTCCAGCATCTCGGCGCACAGCTTGGCAGAGATGGGATCCCGGGGCTTGGCCTTGCGGTCCTGACGGGCATAGCCGAAATAGGGCATGACAGCGGTGATACGACCGGCGGAGGCCCGACGGAAGGCATCAATCATAATGAGCAGCTCCATGAAGTTGTCGTTCACGGGCTTGCAGGTGGACTGGATGACGAACACATCACAGCCGCGGACGGTCTCGTTGATGGAAACGGAGATTTCTCCGTCGGCAAAGGTCTTGCAGACACAGTCGCCCAGCGGCAGTCCCAGCTTGTCGGCAATGGCTTTGGCCAGCGCGGGATTGGAGTTGCCCGCAAAGAGCTTGATCTTGTTGCTGTAAGAAGTCATGGTCGTTTACCCCCTGAATATTGTTGATATAAAAATAAAATGGGAACACGAATAAGGCGTTGCCGGGGCTCAGAGCTTGCCCTCTTCCCGGCGCTTTCTGGCCCAGCCGGGCTTGACGGTCTGACGGCTGCGGGCGATAACCAGCGCATCCTCGGGCACATCCTCGGTAATTGTGCCGCCGGCCGCCAGATAGGAGCCTTTGCCGATGCGCACCGGAGAGACCAGATTCACATTGCAGCCCACAAAGCTGCCGTCCTCCACGGTGGTGCGGTATTTTTTCTTGCCGTCATAGTTCACCGTCACCACGCCGCAGCCCACATTGATCCGGCTGCCCAGATCGCTGTCGCCGATATAGGTGAGGTGAGAGACCTTGGTGCCGTCGCCGACGGTGGAATTTTTCAGCTCCACAAAATCGCCGATGCGGGCCTTTTCCCCGATGGTACAGCCGGGACGGATATAGGCAAAGGGGCCTACGGTGGTGCCTGCGCCCACGGTGCTTTCGTTCACCTGTGAGGCGTTCACCTTGCAGTCCCGGCCGATATGGGCATCCCGCAGCAGGGTGTTGGGGCCGATGACTGCGCCCTCCGCCACAGTGCTGGTGCCATAGATGAGACAGCCGGGCAGAATTGTGCAGCCGGGCTCCAGCGCTGCGTTGGGAGAAATGTGGGTGGTGTTGGGATCTGCGAGAAAGACCCCCTTCTGCATCCAGCCGAAATTGATCCGGCGGCGCAGCTGCTCCTGAACGGCATAGGCACCCTCGGCGCTGTCTGCCGCCAGACTTTCGCCCATTTCACACTGCACCACAGGCCACCCCTCGGGCAGCGTCTGGGGAGACAGGGCAAGCACCTCCTCCGCCGGGCCGTAAAAAGCCAGCGGCAGTCTGCCGGAGGTAAGCACCGCCCGTTCCGGCTGGGCAACCAGCCGCTTCCAGGTATCCGGTGAAATGGCGGCATAGGGCCCCAGAATCAGTACCAGCGGCGCTCCCGCCGTTTTTTCCGACAGTGCATCCTGTCGAAGCTCGGGAAGCAGCTCTCCCCCTGCCTCCGCCAGAGACAGCGCCAGCAGCTGTTCTGTGGTGCAGGAGAGAATTTCCCGGGAATAGGCCCCCGCCGTTTCGGGCAGTCGGGCCGCAGGGAACTGTGCCATTTGCAGCATCCTTCCTTTCCTGAATCATATCCTGAATCATATCACAAATTTTCGCGGAGAAGTCCCCGCATAACATACCACTCTCAGTATAGCAGTGTTCACGGAAAATTTCCATCCCTTTTTGCCTTTACGGACAAAAGTATTTTTGATATAATACAGAAAGAATCGCCGGAGAGAAGGGAGGGCGCCCTATGGAGGAGCAAAAGCTGCATATCTGCCGGGAAGGCCGGGAGGCCATGGACACGCTGGTACAGCTGCGGGACGGAGATGCCGCCCTGCTCTATGCCTATCTGGCTACCCTTCAGGAAGAGGGGGGCACCCTTGCCATGGCGGAAAAAAAGCTGGGCCTTTCCCCGGAACGGCTGGAAAAGGCCGGACAGCTGCTGCTGGTGTGGGGACTGGTCTCCCGCCGCAGGATGGCCCCGCCGGTGCGGGCAGAGGGAACCTATTTTGCCGCCGAGCTGGCACAGGCCCGCACGGGAGACGCAGCCTTTGACGGTCTGTGCTCCTATCTGGAGGGCGAGCTGGGCCGCATTCTGAACCGCCGGGAGCTGGAAACGCTGCTGAATGTGCGGGACACCCTGAATCTGCCGGAAAGCGTGCTGACGCTGCTCATCAGTGATTGCTCCAGCCGGGGACGGCTGTCTGCCCAGTCGCTGGAAAAACAGGCGTATCACTGGTACGATCTGGAGCTGAACACCTACGAGCGGGCTTCCGCCTATTTGCAGCGGCAGCGGGAGCGGGCTACCCGGGGGGCAAAGGTGCTGGCACTGTTTCAGGTGCGGGACCGGCAGCCCGGCGAAACCGAGCAGCGGTATATTGACAAATGGACGGAATGGGGCATTTCTGATGACCTGCTGAAGCTGGCCTATGACCGGACGCTGGTGGGCGCGGGACGGCTGAGCTGGCCCTATCTGAACAAGATTTTGTCCGACTGGCACGCCCGTGGCTTTCAGACACCGGCGGATGTGGAGCGGGAAAAGCGGGAGCCTGCATCGTCTCACGCATCTGCCCCTGCCGTCCGGGAGAGCGTGGAGACCATGGTGCTGCGGCGGATGCAGGAAAAGCGTCAGGCCCGACAGGCCCAGCTGCTGTCCCGGCGGGAAGCCCTGCGGGAGGAATGTCCGGAGTTTGCGGAAAACGAGACGGCTCTGCGGCTGTGCGCGTCCCGAAAGGTGCGGGCCACCGGCGAAGACCGGGCGGCGCTGGAGGCGGAATATCGGGGCTATCAGACCCGACAGGCCCAGCTGCTGGAAAAGCTGGGCAAGCCGGAGGACTGGCTGCTGGACAGGCCCGACTGTCCTCTGTGCGGAGACCGGGGCTATATCGGCGCGAAAAAATGCCAGTGTCTGCTGGATGCCTGTGCCAAAGCCGGTGCGGGAGTGTAAAGCCATCCTACATAACAGAAAAACCGTCACGAACGGGCAGGCTGCCCCGTGACGGTTCTTTTTTATGCGTTTGTCCGGGCCTTCAGATAGGCAAAGGTGGTTTCAGGCACCAGCGGACGAAGCTCCTCCAGCCTGCCCTCCTCCAGCAGCGCCCGCACCCGGGAGGCGGAAATGGGTGCGCCGTCCAGCTCCTTTCGGGGGATCAGCGTCACCTGAATGCCCCTTTGCGGCAGCTGTGCCAGCAGCTGTTGATTGTAGGCATCCGTCACCGGCGACAGCGGCTCTGTGCCCACAAACCGCCGGGTGATGCCCAGCGCCGGGGCAAACCAGCCGGAGAAAATCTCCAGATCCAGCCCGCAGCGAATCTCCGGGATGCGCTCCTTATCCTTGATAAAATAGGTGGGAAAGGTGGCGGCGGAGATGAGATAGTCCCCCGTGGGATGCACCACCACATTGGCAAGATCCTCTGTGCCTGCCCGGGCCAGCGCCAGCCGGTCGGCTGCGGGAAACAGGCTCTTTTCCTCGGACAGAATGAACAGATGCAGCAGGTCACATTCCGCTGCTGCCCGCTCCACCAGATACCGGTGGCCCAGGGTGAAGGGGTTGCAGTTGGCAACAATGGCGCCGATCACGCCGTCGCAGGGCGGGGATTCCAATCCGGCCACGAATTTTTTGCAGCCGTCCCGGACATTTTCCATGAGCAGCGTGTCCGCCGTCTCCGCCACGGGATAAAAGCTCAGATCCTGAAACATCCGCCGGTTTTTCGGCTTGGTATAGAGAAACAGATGCCGTGCGCCCCGGCGAAAGGCTTCCTGCCGCAGCTGGGTGAGGACGGTAGCCGTCAGGCCCTCGCCCTGATGACTTTCCGCCACGGCGATACATTTGCAGATGTTCCCCTCCAGCGAACCGGAGGCGATGATCTCATCATTTTCCAGCACATTTACCGTATATTCCACGCCCGGGTCAAAATCCAGCCCGGCCCCGGCCAGAAACCGCCGGGTCTCTTCCCGCCGCCAGGGCCGCAGCGGCGCGCCATATTCCAGATCCATGGTAGCCTCCTTTGTTATTTCAGACCGAACAGCCGTCGGCCGTTTTCCATACATTGCGCTGCCAGCGTCTCCGGCTCCAGCTCCAGCACCTCTGCCAGCTTTTCCGCAATCAGATGCAGATTGCGGGAACTGTTGCGCTGGCCCCGGTGGGGAACGGGGGTGAGGTAGGGAGAATCCGTCTCCAGCACCAGCCGATCCAGCGGGATGGCCGCCGCAGCCTCCAGATTGCGCCGGGCATTTTTATAGGTCACAGGCCCGTCAAAGCCCAGATACCAGCCCTTCGCTGCCAGCTCCCTTGCCATTTCCGCGCTGCCGCTGAAGCAGTGAAACACGCCATGCACGGCAGGATAGTCCGCCAGCACCGCCAGCGTATCGCCGTGGGCTTCCCGGTCGTGGATAATCACCGGCAGGGAAAGCTCCAGAGAAAGCTCCAGCTGCGCCCGGAAGACCTGCTGCTGAAAGTCCCGGGGCGGATTGCTGTCCCAGTAATAATCCAGCCCCATTTCGCCCAGCGCCACCACCTTGGGGTGCTTTGCCAGCTCCCGCAGAGCGGGGATGTCCCGGGCGGCATCAAAACCGTGACAGTTGCCCGGATGAAAGCCCACGGCGGCATAGACAAAGGGATACTGCTCCGCCAGCGCCACGGCTTTGCGGGAGGTCTCCAGATCGCAGCCGGGATTCAGAATCAGCCGGACACCGCTTTCGCCCATGGAGAAAAGCAGTGCGTCCCGATCGCTGTCAAAGCGCTCGTCATCATAATGAGCATGGGTATCAAACAGTTCCATAAAACACCTCCAAAGATCACGCCGTTGGCGTGGTGATATCGGCTGCGGCGCAGCGGGGATGCGCCTTGCGGCGCTTGGTTTTCGGGCCTGACTCTCCCTCTGGGAGAGCTGGCGGCACGGAGTGCCGACTGAGAGGGCCGTGGGACGGGAGAACAATCCCTCAGTCGGCTTCGCCGCCAGCTCCCTTTACACAAGGGAGCCTTGGATATTTGCGAAAGCGCAATCGCCCCGCCAGAGCCTCCCCTGTGCAAGGGGAGGTGGTTGAGCGCAGCAAAACCGGAAGGGTTGTAACTGCGTCCAGCCTGTTCAGAGGGAAGCCCCGCGGCGACTGAGCGGGCGTTAGGGGTGAAAGTCTTCGTCCCCGCCGGGAGGCCGGAAGAGGTTTACGGGGAAACTGGTTTCCCCGTCAGACCGCACGCAGCCCGCCATGCGGTGCTGCTACGGCGTTTCCGCAGAAACGCCTGCGGTCGAAGGGGGGTATCGCAACACCCCTCCCGCTGGCCTTTGGGTACTTTCGGCCACACGAAAGTACCGCCCCCGGCAGGGGATGTTTGTGCTATAAAATCATTGCACACTTATTCTGAAGGTTCGTTTGTCTCAGCAACCCTCTCAGACGGCTACGCCGCCAGCTCTCCCAGAGGGAGAGCCAAGCCCGAAAACCTCACGCCCGCAAGCCGATTTCATCTTCGAAGAGGATATCATAAACAAAGGCCGGCCATGGGCCGGCCCTGTATCAGTCCCGCGTCAGCACATCTTCGCGCCGGCGGGGATGGCGTCATCCAGCATCACCAGATGCAGCTTTTCCTCGCCCTTTTCTTTGTGGACGGCGGAGATCAGCATACCGCAGCTCTCCTGTCCCATCATCTTCCGGGGCGGCAGATTGACAATGGCCAGCAGCGTCTTGCCCACCAGCTGTTCCGGCTCATAATATTTGTGAATGCCGGAGAGAATCTGCCGATCCCTGCCGGTGCCGTCGTCCAGAATAAACCGCAGCAGCTTGTCAGACTTTTTCACGGCGGTGCATTCCTTCACCTTCACGGCACGGAAATCGCTCTTGCAGAAGGTGTCAAAGTCCACCTTTTCCGTCAGCTGCGGCTCCACCTCCAGCGGAGGCAGGGCTTCCTTCCGGGCTTCCTCGGCGATCTGCTCCAGCTCGGCCAGAGCGGCCTCGGGATCAATGCGGGGGAACAGATTGTCGCCCTTGGTGGTGGGGACGGTTTCGCTGCGGCTGCCCCAGACAGCGGCGCTTTCCCAGCTGCGGCAGCAGGGGCAGGTGCCGATCTGGGCAAACAGCCTGTCCATGCTCTCGGGCATGAAGGGGGTCAGCAGAATGCCGCAGATGCGGGTGACCTCCAGCAGATTGTACAGCACATGAGCCAGCCGGGGGCCGTTGGCTTCCAGATCCTTGGCCAGCACCCAGGGGGCGTTTTCGTCGATATACTTGTTGGCCCGGTCGATGACACGGAACACCTCGTCCAGCGCCTTGTGGGGGGCATAGGCATCCATCTGGGCCTGATATTTATCCCGCAGACCGCAGGCGGCCTCCTTCAGCTGGGCATCCCAGGGCTGCTCGTCCACAGGCTTGCCGCAGCCCTCGGGCAGACTGCCGCCGAAATATTTGCCCACCATGGCGGTGGTGCGGCTCACCAGATTGCCCAGCACATTGGCCAGATCCACATTGATGGTGTTGATGAGGGCCTCGTTGGAGAAATTGCCGTCGGAGCCGAAGGGGAAGGTGCGCATCAGGAAAAACCGCAGGGCATCCACGCCAAACTTTTCCGCCAGCACATAGGGATCCACCACATTGCCCTTGGACTTGGACATTTTGCCGCCGTCCATCAGCAGCCAGCCGTGACCAAAGACCTTTTTGGGCAGAGGCAGCTCCATGCTCATGAGCATGGCGGGCCAGATGATGGAATGGAAGCGGACGATCTCCTTGCCCACGATGTGGACATCGGCGGGCCAGAAGCGGTCATAATCGCTGTATTTTCCGTTGTCATAGCCCAGCGCGGTGATATAGTTGCTCAGAGCGTCGATCCACACATAGACCACATGGCCGGGGTCAAAATCCACCGGCACGCCCCAGGTAAAGCTGGTGCGGGACACGCACAGATCCTCCAGACCGGGCTTGATGAAATTGTTCACCATCTCGTTGACACGGCTGCGGGGCTCCAGAAAATCGGTATCCTCCAGCAGACGGCGCACGGGCTCGGCATATTTGGACAGACGGAAGAAATAAGCCTCCTCCTCGGCGTCCATCACCTCCCGGCCGCAGTCGGGGCATTTGCCGTCCTTCAGCTGCGTCTCCGTCCAGAAGGCTTCACAGTCCCGGCAATATTTGCCCTGATACTTGCCCTTGTAGATATCGCCCTTGTCATACATCCGGCGGAAGATTTTCTGCACGGATTCCACATGATAATCATCGGTGGTGCGGATAAAGCGGTCGTTGGAAATGTTCATCAGCTTCCACAGATCCAGCACACCCCGGGGGCCCTCCACGATCTGATCCACAAACTCCTTGGGCGTACAGCCGGCCTCGGCGGCCTTGTGCTCGATCTTCTGGCCGTGCTCGTCGGTGCCGGTCAAAAACATCACATCATAGCCCTGAAGCCGCTTGTAGCGGGCGATCACATCGGTGGCCACGGTGCAGTAGCTGTGGCCGATATGCAGCTTGGCGCTGGGATAATAGATGGGCGTTGTGATATAAAATTTCTCTTTCACGGTTTTCCCCTCCATCACATTCAGATTTTGGATTTACAGATTATTATACCAAGCTTTTCCGGCGTTTACAAGAGGCAACCGGCGGAAAGCAGCAAAAACCCGGGAAAGAGAGCCTTCCCGGGTAAAAAGCCTGTGTTCAGAGGTTAAAGCCCTGCAAAACCGTGCCCTGCTGGTCGGTCCAGGCGCAGTCCAGCTGCACCAGCGTATAGCAGCCCTGGCGGAAATAAAACCGGGGGGCGCTCTCCAGAGGCAGCTTCAGCAGATAGGTCATGGCAAAGCACAGCGGCCCGTTGTGGGCGAAAATGACGCAGTCCTCTCCCTTTGCGATGATGGCCTCCAGCGCCCGGGCCACCCGGGGCGCAACGCCGGTATCAAAGGGCTCGCCGCCGGTGGGGGGAACATGAACCCAGTTGGACAGCAGCTGCGCCAGATAGTCCGGATTCTGCTGACGAATCTCCGCCACGGAAAGCGTCTCCAGCTCGCCCATGTCCTGCTCCATCAAATCGGGCATCATCACCCGGGGAATGTCCTCCCGTCCCGCCAGCGCAATGGCGGCGGTGTCAGCGGCCCGCCGCAAAGGACTGATATAGGCGGCGGCCAGCGGAATGTCCCGCAGCTTTTCCCCCACCTGTGCCGCCTGTTCCCGGCCCAGCGGTGTCAGCGGCAGATCGTTGCGGCCATACCACAGATCCTTCAGGTTGCCCTCGGACTGTCCGTGGCGAACCAGATACAGCTTCATATGATTGTTCCTCCTGTCAATTGAGAGATGCGGCCAGAGACGCTTCCGTGGTACGCCGGACGGCCTGCCGCAGCTGGGGCCAGCGCTCCAGCGTGGGATCCTGTGCCAGCAGCACCTGCGCGCATTGCCGGGCCACCTCCAGAATATTCTGATTGGTCACCGGGTCTGCCAGCCGAAAGGCGGGAAGTCCGTGCTGGCGGCTGCCGAAAAAGTCTCCCGGCCCCCGCTGCCGCAAATCGGCCTCGGCGATGGCAAAGCCGTCGGTGGTCTGACTGAGCACGGACAGCCGGGCCTCGGCCTCGGGACTGCTGCCGTCGTGCATCAGAAAGCAATAGCTGGACCGTGTTCCCCGGCCCACACGGCCCCGCAGCTGGTGCAGCTGGCTGAGACCGAACCGGTCGGCATCCTCCACGATCATCACCGTGGCGTTGGGCACATTCACGCCCACCTCCACCACCGTGGTACATACCAGCACCTGCGTCTTTTTTTGCAGAAAATCGGACATGACCGCGTCCTTTTCGCCGGAGCTCAGCTGGCCGTGAAGAATGGCAATGTTCACACCGGGCAGCTCCCGGCGCAGCTGCTCCGCATAGGCGATCACCGACTGCCGGGGCCGTCCGTCGGCAGACTGCTCCTGAATGGCGGGACAGACGATATAAACCTGTCCCCCCTGCCGCACCTGCTCCTGCACAAAGGAAAAAAGTCCCTCCCGGCGGCGGGCATCCACGGCACGGGTAAACACCGGTGTGCGTCCCGGCGGAAGCTCGTCCAGCAGAGACACATCCAGATCACCGTATAATATTAAGGTCAGCGTCCGGGGAATGGGCGTGGCGGACATGGCCAGCAGATGGGCCTCGGGGGCCTTTTCTCCCAGTGCGGCCCGCTGCCGCACACCAAAGCGATGCTGCTCGTCCACCACCATCAAAGCGGCATGAGGCAGGGCTACATTGGACTGAATCAGCGCATGGGTACCGCACAGCACCATGGGCTCGCCCCGCTCTGCCTGCTCCAGCAGACTGCGGCGTTCTGCCGGCGGGGTGGTGCCGCACAGCAGCCGTACCGGTATGGAAAAGGGCTCCAGCAGCTGGGCCAGCGTCTGCTGATGCTGTCGGGCCAGCAGCTCCGTGGGAGCCATAATCACCGCCTGCCGGTGATTTTGACAGGCCAGCCAGGCACAGGCCGCCGCTACCAGCGTTTTGCCCGAGCCCACATCGCCCTGCAGCAGACGGTTCATCCGCCGTCCGGAGCAGAGATCGGCAAAGCATTCTGTCACCGCCCGCCGCTGGGCACCGGTAGGCGCATAGGGAAGTGTCCGGAAGAGCGCCTCCGGATCGAAAAATTGCAGCAGCGCGCCGGGCCGGGCCGTGGCCTGCTGCTTCAGCAGCTGCCCCGAGAGAGAGAACAGCAGCAGCTCTTCAAAAATCAGCCGCCGCCGGGCCTGACGCACATCCTCCGGCGTCCGGGGAAAATGAATGCCCCGCAAAGCCTCCTCCGGCGAACAGAGACGGTATTTTTCCAGCAGCTCCCGGGGCAGCGGCTCGGTGAGACTGCCGGAGACCCGCTCCAGCGCATCCCGCATCCAGCCCCGCAGCTGATTCTGGCTCAGCTCTCCCGGCCGGGCATAAATGGGCAAAAGCTGTCCCGCCAGCTTTGCGCTGCCGTCGGCCCGCTCATAGCTGGGATTCACCAGCCCCAGCCGGCCGTTGGGCTGCCATTCCGGCTTGCCGTAGAAAATATAGTCCTCCCCCGCCCGGAGACGGAGATAGGGCTGATGAAAAAAGGTCAGCGTCAGCACCCCGGTGCCGTCCGTCACCCGAAACCGGGAAAAGGAGCGTCCGCCCCGGGAGAGTGCTTCGGGATAGGCTTCGGCAACCGAGGCCCGGATGCACACGGCTTTGCCGGCCTCCAGCTGCGCAATGGCGGAAAACTGCCGTCTGTCCTCATAATCCCGGGGAAAATCCGACAGCAGATCGCCCAGCGAAAACAGACCCCGGTCGTGCAGCTGCTGCAAACGGCGGGGGCCCACGCCGGACAGAACGGACAGAGGCTCGTCCAGCAGCCGCCCGGTCATACCCGGGGGCGATACAGCGACACTACCAGACCGAGGATCTGGCAGCCGCTGCCGTCGATGGGATCAAAGGCGGGGTTTTCCGGCAGCAGCCACACCCCGTCCCGGGCCAGCCGCAGCCGCTTGACCGTGGCCTCATCCTCCAGCAGAGCCACCACGATCTGCCCGGACAGCGCGGTATTCTGCCGCCGCACCAGAACGATATCCCCGTCCAGAATGCCTGCGCCTACCATACTTTCGCCCCGCACCTGCAAGGCGAACATCTCCCCCTGCTCCGGCCCGTCATAGGGAACAAAGCCCAGCGTATCCTCCTGGGCCAGAATGGGCAGACCGGCCGTGACCGTGCCCAGAATGGGAACGCTGCGGAAGGCCGAAACGCCGGGATTTTTCACGGAAAGGGCCCGGGTCTTCCGGTCACTCTTTTCCAGAAAGCCGCCCTCCTGCAAAATCTTCAGATGGCTGTGTACGGTGGAGGGAGAGCGCAGCCCCACCGCGTCGCAGATCTCCCGCACCGTGGGCGGATAGCCGTTGCGGCGGGAAAAGTCCGTGACAAAATCCAGAATGCGCTGGCGCATGGGAGTCAGTTGATTCATGAAAAGCACCTCTGCATGGTATGATTATTTTTATCATAGCACAAAGGTTCGAAAAAAGCAAACATTTGTTTGCTGAAATTCCGTGGGAAAATCGCAAATTTCCGGAAAAAACCGGCGAAAACCCCTTGACAATCCTGCCGGAGGCTGATATGATGGTAGAGCGCCTGAAAGGGCGTACTATGCCTGTATGTCGTGATACAGGCTGCGATGAAGCCGGAGATTGCCGCCGCAGGCGGGTAACTTCGGTGGAGTAAGTCCGACAATCGGGCGGCACAGAAAGCTGCGTTCCTATCGTCCTGCTTCACAGGCAGGCCGGAACGGAGGTCATGCCCTTGCGGCAAGACAATAGGAATGCTGAACAAGCGTAAAAGTTCCCCGCAAGCTGCGGAACTCCCGGTCGCAGACCGGAAAGCCCGGTGGGAACCAATTTGCGCCTTTACGCCGGACTGATGTGTAATCGCCGGTTCTCTTTATGGGAACTGGGCGATACGCACGGATGCGTGGCGGGCTTTCGGCCGTACAATGTCACCCCATCTCACGAGCAAAACATTGTATGAACAAAGGAGAACCAAACCATGGCAGAAATGCAGAACATGCGGATTCGGCTGAAGGCCTATGACCACACCATCATCGACCAGGCCGCCGCCAAGATCGTGGAGACCGCCAAGCGCACCGGCGCCGAGGTTTCCGGACCCATCCCCCTGCCCACCGACAAAAAGGTGGTCACCATCCTGCGGGCCGTCCATAAGTATAAAGACAGCCGTGAGCAGTTTGAGCGCCGCACCCACAAGCGCCTGATCGACATCAAGAATCCCGCCCAGAAGACCGTGGAAGCCCTGATGAACCTGGACCTCCCCGCCGGCGTGGAGATCGAGATCAAGCTCTAAACCCCCGCGTCATTTCAAGTCAGCACCCTTGCTTCGCAAGAAGCAGGTTATGTTGAGAAGCGAAGGCGGAGTACCGTTACTGCTCCGTACTACTGACCAACCACTAACTGCAAGGAGGAAATATCGTGCAGAAAGCAATCATCGGAAAGAAAGTCGGCATGACACAGATCTTTGACGAGAAGGGCAATGTGATCCCCGTTACCGTCATCGAGGCCGGCCCCTGCACCGTGGTGCAGAAGAAAAC
This sequence comes from uncultured Oscillospiraceae bacterium, assembly GCA_964541085.1. GTDB lineage: Bacteria > Bacillota > Clostridia > Oscillospirales > Butyricicoccaceae > UBA4644. The sequence goes on from CAZIPA010000019.1 coordinate 15,036, forward strand.
TGTGGAAAACGACGGTTACGCATCCGTCCAGCTGGGCTTTGAAGACCTGGCGGACCGGAAGGTGAACAAGCCTTCCAAGGGCCACTTTGAAAAGGCCGGCGTGACCGCCAAGAAGTACCTGAAGGAGTTCCGTCTGGAAAAGGCCGCCGAAATGAATGTGGGCGATGTGGTCAAGGCGGATGTCTTTGCCGCAGGTGACAAGATTGATGTCATCGGCACCAGCAAGGGCAAGGGCTATGCCGGCGTGGTCAAGCGCTGGAACGCCCATGTGCAGTGCCACACCCACGGCGTGGGCCCCGTACACCGTTCCATCGGTTCCATGGGCGCCAACACCGATCCTTCCCGCGTCATGCCCGGCAAGAAGATGGCCGGTCACCTGGGCGCTGAGCAGGTCACTGTTCAGAACCTGGAAGTGGTGAAGGTGGACGCCGAGGCCAATATGATCGCCATCCGCGGCGCCGTCCCCGGCCCCAAGGGTTCTGTGGTCTTCATCAAGAACACCGTCAAGAACATCAAGGTCAAGCAGGCTGACGCCGGCATCAGCAAGAACCCGCAGAAGGCTTCCGGACGCAATCCGCAGAAGGCCTCTGCAAGAAGCTAATGGGGAGGAGGAAATACAATGCCTAAGACTAATGTAGTGGATATGACCGGCAAGATCGTCGGTGAGATCGAACTCAATGACAGCGTATTCGGCATCGAGCCCAACATGGCTGTTGTTCACGCTGATGTGAAGTGCTATCTGGCCAATCAGCGTCACGGCACCCAGAGCACGCTGACCCGCGCCGAGGTCTCCGGCGGCGGCAGAAAGCCCCGTCGTCAGAAGGGCTCCGGCTGCGCCCGTCAGGGCTCTACCCGCGCTCCCCAGTGGACGCACGGCGGTATCGCTCTGGGCCCCAAGCCCCGTGATTACGGCTACAGCCTGAACCGCAAGACCAAGCAGCTGGCCATTCGCAGCGCCCTCAGCGCCAAGACTGCCGCCGGCGACCTGATCGTTGTGGACAACATCGCCCTCAGCGAAGTCAAGACCCGCAGCATGGTGCAGTTCCTGAAGGCCGTCGGCGCCGACGGCAAGGCTCTGGTTATGACCAACCAGGTGGAAAAGAATGTGGTGCTCTCCGCCCGCAACATCCCCGGTGTTCAGACCACCTTCTCCGGCGTGTTCTGCGTCTACGACATCCTGAAGGCCGACAAGCTGGTCTTTGACAAGGCCGCTGTGGAAAAGATCCAGGAGGTATACGCCAAATGAAAACCGCTTACGATATCATCAAGCGCCCGGTGATCACCGAAAAGTCCATGGAAGCCGTTGGCGACAAGAAGTATGTCTTCGAGGTTGCCGTGGATGCCAACAAGGTTGAGATCCGCAAGGCCATCGAGCAGATCTTCGGCGTGAAGGTCCTCAGCGTCAACACCATCCATATGGTTGGCAAGACCACCCGTGGCCGCACCGGCCGCATGGGCCGCAAGCCCGAGCGGAAAAAAGCGATCATCCGTCTGACGGAAGATTCCAAGACCATCGAGCTGTTCGAAGGCATGGTCTAATCGGCACAGAGCCGAGTTCAGACGAGAGCGCCCAACCGGCGCTTCCGATCGCGCAGCGCAACAGACGCTGCCGAAAGTATGCCGCACATAGCCTGCGGCGCAAAACGAAACCAGAATAAGGAGTGAATCACCTATGGCGATCAAAACCTTTAAGCCCACGACTCCCTCCCGCCGTCAGATGACGGTGACGGATTACCGTGGACTGAGCAAGGTCAAGCCTGAGAAGAGCCTGCTGGAGCCGCTGAAGAAGAATGCCGGCCGCAACAGCTATGGCCGCATCACCGTCCGTCATCACGGCGGCGGCAACAAGCAGAAATACCGTATCATCGACTTCAAGCGCGAGAAGCTGGATATGCCCGCTACCGTGCTGACCATCGAGTACGATCCCAACCGTACCGCTCATATCGCGCTGGTGCAGTATGAGGACGGCGAAAAGCGTTACATTCTGGCCCCCCACGGTCTGAATGTGGGCGATGTGATCGTTTCCGGCGAGGGCGCCGACATCAAGCCCGGCAACTGCCTGCCTATCGCCAATATCCCCCTGGGCACCATGATCCACAACATCGAGCTGATCCCCGGCCGCGGCGGCCAGCTGGTCCGCACTGCGGGCGGCGCCGCACAGCTGATGGCCAAGGAAGGCGCTTCCGCTCAGGTGCGTCTGCCCTCCGGCGAAGTCCGTTACATCAAGATGGGCTGCCGTGCCACCATCGGTCAGGTTGGCAACATTGATCAGAGCAATGTGAATCGCGGTAAGGCCGGTAAGACCCGTCACATGGGCGTTCGTCCCACCGTGCGCGGCTCCGTCATGAACCCCTGCGATCACCCCCACGGCGGCGGCGAGGGCAAAGCCCCCATTGGCCGCAGCGGCCCTGTGACCCCCTGGGGCAAGCCCGCTCTGGGTTACAAGACCCGCAAGAAGAATCATCGTACCGACAAGCAGATCGTCAAGCGTCGTAACGGTAAATAATTGAAAGGAGCACAATCTAATGGGCAGAAGTGTTAAAAAGGGCCCCTTTGTGGCTCCCGAGCTGCTGAAAAGGGTCCATCAGCTGAATGAAGCTGGTGAAAAGAAGGTCCTGAAGACCTGGTCCCGCGCCTCCACCATTTTCCCGGAGTTCGTGGGCCACACCATCGCCGTCCATGACGGCAGAAAGCATATCCCCGTGTACATCACCGAGGATATGGTCGGACACAAGCTGGGCGAGTTTGCTCCCACGCGGACCTTCCGTGGTCACGCTGGCAGCAAGACCGGTAAATAAGGGGAGGTAAAGTCAACATGGAAGCGAAAGCATCTGTCAAGTTCGTTCGCATGTCTCCCCGCAAGGTGAAGATCGTCTGCGATCTGATCCGCGGCAAGGATGTCGCCACCGCAGCCGCCATTCTGATGAACACCCGCAAGGCCGCCTGCGAGCCGCTGATGAAGCTGCTGAAGAGCTGCGCCGCCAATGCGGAGAACAACTTCGAAATGGATCCCGAAAAGCTGTATGTGGCACAGGTTTACTGCTGCCCCGGCCCCATTCTCAAGAGAATGATGCCCCGGGCACGCGGCGGTGCTGCCGGCATTAAAAAGAGAACCTGCCACATCAACATGGTTCTCGCCGAGAAAGAATAAGTCAGGAGGGAAACTATGGGCCAGAAAGTCAATCCCCACGGCCTGCGCGTGGGCGTTATCAATGGATGGGACTCCCGTTGGTTTGCCAAAGACGAACTCGTCGGCGACCTGCTGGTGGAGGACAACAAGATCCGCAATTATCTGAAGACCAACCTGTATCAGGCTGGTATCCCCCGCATCGAGATCGAGCGCGACAGCGCCAAGGTCCGCATCTTTATCCACTGCGCCAAGCCCGGCATGATCGTCGGCAAGGGCGGCGCTGAGATCGAGAAGCTCCAGGAAACCGTCTCCAAGATGATCGGCAAGCCTGTGGCCATCTCCATCGTGGAAGTCCGCTCTCCCGATCTGAATGCGCAGCTGGTGGCTGAGAACATCGCCGCGCAGATCGAAAAGCGTATCTCTCATCGCCGTGCCATGAAGATGGCCATGCAGCGCGCCATGAAGCTGGGCGCCAAGGGCATCAAGTGCAACTGCGCCGGCCGTCTGGGCGGACGCGAAATCGCCGGCGTTGAGCATTATCACGAGGGCACCATTCCCCTGCAGACCCTCCGTGCCGATATCGACTATGGCTTTGCTGAGGCAAAGACCACCTATGGCCGCATCGGCGTGAAGGTCTGGCTGTACAAGGGCGAAGTCCTCACCGGCGGCCCCCGCTCCACTCCCGTGGAAGCCCCCCGCCGTGACCGCCGTGACCGCCGTGATGGCGATCGTCGGGATCGCCGTGACCGCCGTGAAGGCGGCGAGCGCCGTGAGCGCCGCGATGGCGGCCGCTTTGGCGAGCGCAAGCAGTTCTCTGCGGGCCCCCGGGGTCCCCAGGGCCGTCCCTATCAGCGGCCCGCCGCTCCTGCGGCTGCCCCCGCTGAGGCTCCCAAGACGGAAGGAGGAGCAAACTAATGTTAATGCCTAAGAGAGTCAAATACCGTAGAGTCCAGCGTGGCCGCATGAAGGGCAAAGCCACCCGCGGCAATGTGGTCAACTACGGTGAGTTTGGTCTGGCGGCCACCGAGCCCGCCTGGATCACCAGCAACCAGATCGAGGCAGCCCGTGTTGCCATGACCCGTTATACCAAGCGTGGCGGTCAGGTCTGGATCAAGATCTTCCCCGATAAGCCCGTGACGGAAAAGCCAGCCGAAACCCGCATGGGTTCCGGTAAAGGTTCCCCCGAATACTGGGTGGCCGTGGTCAAGCCCGGCCGCGTCATGTTCGAAATCGCCGGCGTCGGTGAAGAAGCCGCAAGAGAAGCCCTGCGTCTCGCCAGCTACAAGTTGCCTGTCAAGTGCAAGATTGTCAAGCGCGAAGATGCCGTGACCGAGAATGGTGGTGAAGCGTAATGAAGATCAAAGAAGTTCGTGAGATGTCTCAGGAGCAGCTGAATGCGAAGCTGCTGGAGCTGAAGAAGGACCTGTTCAACCTGCGTCTTCAGCACGCCACCAATCAGCTGGAAAACCCCGGCCGCATCGCTGATGTGAAGCATGACATCGCCCGGGTCAAGACTGTGCTGCGCGAGCTTGAGCTCGCCGCCAAGTAAGCGGTAAGGAGGAATAAACGATGAGCGAAAGAGCTTTCCGCAAAACGAGGGTTGGCATGGTCGTTTCCGACAAGATGGACAAGACCGTCGTGGTTGCGATCGAGGACAGAGTCCAGCATCCGCTGTACAAGAAGACTGTTAAGACTACCTACAAACTCAAGGCACACGATGAAAACAACGAGTGCGGCGTGGGCGATAAGGTCCGCGTGATGGAGACCCGTCCCCTGTCCCGCGACAAGAGATGGCGCGTCGTTGAGATCATCGAAAAAGCGAAATAAGGAGGGACCGTCATGGTACAAGCTGAAACTTATCTGCGCGTGGCTGACAATACCGGCGCAAAAGAACTCAAGTGCATCCGTGTCCTGGGCGGCTCCACCCGCAGATACGGCAACATCGGTGATGTGGTCGTCGCCTCTGTGCGCAAGGCCGCTCCCGGCGGTCAGGTGAAGAAGGGCGATGTGGTCAAGGCCGTAATCGTCCGTACCCGCAAGGGCCTGCGCCGCAACGACGGCAGCTATGTGCGTTTCGATGAGAACGCCGCCGTCATCATCAAGGACGACAAGACCCCCCAGGGCACCCGTATCTTTGGACCGGTTGCCCGTGAGCTGCGTGAGAGAGACTACACCAAGATCCTCTCCCTGGCTCCCGAAGTACTGTAAGGAGGACGCTGATTTATGAACACATTGCATGTGAAGACCGGCGACACCGTGGTGGTACTTTCCGGCAAGGATAAGGGCAAGCAGGGCAAGATCATCTCTGCATCTCCCAAAAAGGGCACCGTCCTCGTGGAAGGCGTTGCCATTACCGCCCATCATCAGAAGCCCCGCAAGCAGGGCGAGACCGGCGGCATCGTCGAGAGAGAAACCCCCATCCGCGCCTGCAAGGTCATGCGCGTGTGCCCCAAGTGCGGCAAACCCACTCGCCCCGCCCACAAGATTGCTGACGGCAAGAAAGTGACCGTCTGCAAGAAGTGCGGCGCGGAAATCTAAGGACAGGAGGAAGTAAAACATGGCTAAGGAAAAGAAAGTCCAGGGACCTGCCAAGCCGGAAGGTTACATCCCCCGTCTGAAGGTCAAATATACTGAGGAGGTCGCTCCCGCTCTGATGAAGAAGTTCGAGTATCAGAGCGTCATGCAGATCCCCAAGCTGGAGAAGATCACCGTGAACTGCGGCTGCGGCGAAGCCCGCGACAATGCCAAGGTCATCGACGCCGTTGTGGCTGACCTGACCAAGATCACCGGCCAGAAGCCCGTGGTCACCAAGGCCCGCAAGAGCGTTGCAAACTTCAAACTCCGTGAAGGCATGAACATCGGCGCCAAGGTCACCCTGCGCGGCGAGCGTATGTGGGAGTTTGTGGACCGTCTGTTCTCCATCGCTCTGCCCCGTGTCCGTGACTTCCGCGGCATCAATCCCAACGGCTTTGACGGTCGCGGCAACTATGCCATGGGCGTCAAGGAGCAGCTGATCTTCCCTGAGATCGACTACGATAAGATCGACAAGATTCGCGGCATGGACATCGTGTTCACCACCACCGCCACCACGGATGAGGAAGCCCGTGAGCTGCTCACCCTGCTGGGCGCTCCGTTTTCTAAGTAAGGGGGTAAAGTATGGCTAAGAAATCTATGATTCTCAAGCAGCAGCGCGGCGGCAAGTTCTCCACCCGGAATTACAACCGCTGCAAGATCTGCGGCAGACCCCACGCTTATCTGCGCGATTTCGGCGTTTGCCGTATCTGCTTCCGTGAGCTGGCTTACAAGGGCCAGATCCCCGGCGTCCGGAAGGCTTCCTGGTAAATTTGCGCTCATGCTTCAGATTGCCGGAACCGCCGTACACTCGTACTGCCGGTTCCGCCAATCCTTGCCTGACCGCGATTTTCCTCAGAAATCCTGAGGCTTCCAACGGAAGAGTGCGTGATGCACACTTCTACCCGGAATCCTGTGATTTCCAATGGGAATGGTGCTTAAAGACATCCTTCCCCTCGGGAATCCCGACAAGCGGAGCACATCCGGGCTCCAAAGCGTCTGCAAGCAGGCGCGCAAACAACAAGTTTCCCAACAGCGCGGAGGCGCTGAAAGAATAGTGGGGAGAGCTGCGGCGCAATCAAACTCCGGCAGCCGGCCAATCGGACACGACGGGCCGTCTCCCGCGGTTGAAACACCGCAAAAACAAGCCGCTCCCTAACTTCTACAAGGAGGAAGAACAAATGCACATCACAGACCCCATCGCGGATATGCTGACCCGTATCCGCAACGCCGGTTCTGCTCGCCACGCCACCGTGGAAGTTCCGGCCTCCGGCATGAAAAAGGCAATCGCCCAGATCCTGCTGGATGAAGGCTATATCAAGGCCTTCGAAGTGGTCGAAGAGGGTGTCCAGGGCACCATCAAGATCACGCTGAAGTACAATGCCAACAAGGAAAAGGCCATCTCCGGCCTGCGCCGTGTCAGCAAGCCCGGTCTGCGGGTTTATGCCGGTGCCGATGAGCTGCCCCGTGTTCTGAAGGGCCTGGGCATCGCCATCATTTCCACCAGCAAGGGCATTATGACCGACAAGAAAGCGCGTGAGCTGCATGTTGGCGGCGAAGTCCTGGCTTTCATTTGGTAAGAGGAGGTAAGAAGCTATGTCTCGAATCGGCAGAATGCCCATTACCGTTCCCGCCGGCGTTGAAGTCAAGATCGAAGGCGCCAATAAGGTGACTGTAAAGGGCCCCAAGGGTGAGACCACGCAGGTTCTGCACCCTGATATGATCCTGGAGCAGGAAGGCAATGTCATCCATGTCAAGCGTCCCTCTGAGGACAAACTCCACAAGTCTCTGCACGGCCTGACCCGCACCCTGCTGCACAACATGATCGTGGGCGTGACCGAGGGCTACAAGAAGGAGCTGGAGGTTCAGGGCGTTGGTTACCGTGTTGCCAAGGATGGCGACAAGCTGGTGATGAACATCGGTTATTCTCATCAGGTCATCATGCCCGAGAAGCCCGGCATCACCATCGAAGTTCCCGCCCCCAACAAGATTATCATCCAGGGTATCGACAAGCAGATCGTCGGCCAGTTCGCTGCCGAGGTCCGCGAAAAGAGACCCCCCGAGCCTTACAAGGGCAAGGGTATCCGCTATGCTGGTGAGTTTGTCCGCCGTAAAGAGGGCAAGACCGGCGCCAAGAAGAAATAAGGGAGGTGCGCTTCAATGGTTAAAAAGTTTGATTCCAATGCTCAGAGACTCAAGAGACACAAGAGAGTGCGCGCCCACATCTCCGGCACCGCCCAGCGGCCCCGTCTGGATGTATTCCGCAGCGCAAAGAACATTTATGCACAGGTCATCGACGATGTGGCCGGCGTGACGCTCGCTTCCGCCGCCAGCAACGAGAAGGACTTCGGCATGTACGGCGGCAATGTGGAAGCTGCCAAAAAGGTCGGCGCCCTGATCGCCGAACGCGCAAAAGCCAAGGGCATCGAAGAAGTGGTCTTTGACCGCGGCGGCTATCTCTATCATGGCCGTGTGGAAGCTCTGGCAGAAGCCGCCCGCGAAGGCGGACTGAAGTTTTAAGGGAGGACATAGACTATGGCTAAATTGATCGACGCCAATACCCTCGAGCTCAGTGAGAAGGTCGTAGCCCTGAACCGTGTCAGCAAGACCGTCAAGGGCGGCCGCGTCATGAAGTTCTCTGCTCTCGTGGTGGTTGGCAATGGCAACGGTATCGTTGGGTTCGGCCTGGGCAAGTCCTCTGAAGTCCCCGACGCCATCCGCAAGGGCATCGAAGACGCCAAGAAGAATCTGGTTCAGATTTCTCTCACCGGCACCACCATTCCCCACGAAGTCATCGGTAAGTTCGGCGCTGGCCGCGTGCTGCTGAAGCCCGCTGCCCCCGGTACCGGCGTTATCGCCGGCGGCTCTGTCCGTGCCGTGGTGGAAATGGCCGGCATCCGTGATATCCGTACCAAGTGCCTGCGCTCCAACAACCCCCAGAATGTGGTTTCTGCCACCATGGAGGGTCTGAAGTCCCTGCGCGATGCGCAGCAGGTGGCTGTGGTCCGCGGCAAAGATGTCAGCGAGCTGTAAGGAGGACACACCATGAAGACTTATAAAATCACTCTGGTGAAGAGCCTGAACGGCCGCTTCAAGAAGCACATCGCCACGGCCATCTCTCTGGGCCTGACCAAGATCGGTGACACCACCGTTCAGCCCGACAACGAGATGACCCGCGGCAAGATCAACCAGATCAACTATCTGATCCGTGTTGAAGAAATGAACTAAGGAGGTTACCGGAATATGAAACTGCACGATTTACAGCCCGCTGCCGGTAGCACCACCATTGGCAAGCGCAAGGGCCGCGGCATCGGCTCCGGCAACGGCAAGACTGCCGGCCGCGGACACAAGGGTCAGTGGGCCCGGTCCGGCGGCGGTGTCCGTCCCGGCTTTGAAGGCGGCCAGATGCCCCTCACCCGTCGCCTGCCCAAGCGTGGCTTCCATAACAACTTCGCCAAGAGCTACGCCGCCATCAATGTGAGCAAGCTGAACGCTCTGGAAGACGGCACCGAAGTCACCTTCGAGACCCTGCTGGCCAAGGGCATGGTCGCCAAGAAGTACGACGGCATCCGCATTCTGGGCAACGGCGAACTGCAGAAGAAGCTGGTGGTCAAGGCCGCCGGTATCACTGCCGCCGCAAAAGAAAAGATCGAAGCCGCGGGAGGAAAGGCGGAGGTGATCTGAAGTGATCCAGACCATCAGAAACGCATGGAAGATCCCGGAGCTGCGTAAAAAGCTCATCTTCGTGCTCTTCGCTATTGTTGTCTATCGCTTCGGTCATGCGATCTATGTCCCCTTCGTGGACAGCGCTCTGCTGAGCGAATCCTTCCAGCTGCAAACCACCGGCAGCCTGCTGAGCTACTTCAATGTGCTCTCCGGCGGCGGTCTTGCAACGGCTTCCATCTTTGCGCTGAGCATCTATCCCTACATTAACAGCTCCATCATTATCCAGCTGCTTCAGTTTGCCATTCCGGCTCTGGAGCGGATGGCGAAGGAAGAGGGCGAAGAGGGCCGGAAGAAGCTCCAGCGCATCACCCGCATCACCACTCTGGCCCTGTCTGTTATCATGGCCATCACCTACCGCATCATGCTCACCCAGTATCAGGGCGTTCTGACCCGTACTGACGCCTGGGCATCCATCGTCATCGTGTGCACCTTTGTCGCGGGCTCCATGTTCACCATGTGGCTGGGCGACCAGATCACCGAAAAGGGTATCGGCAACGGTATCTCCATGATCCTGCTGGTAGGCATTGTGTCTCAGGGCTTTAACGCCATTACCGCTGTGTTCAATATGCAGTGGTGGGCTGCCATCATCGTTGTGATTCTGTGCCTTGCCATCGTGGCCTTCATCGTGTATATCACCGATGCCGAGCGCCGCATCCCCGTCCAGTACGCCAAGCGCGTGGTGGGCCGGAAGCAGTATGGCGGCCAGAGCTCCAACCTGCCCATGAAGGTGAATATGGCCGGCGTTATGCCCGTCATCTTTGCCTCCACCATCTGCGGTGTCCCGGGCACCATCGTGAGCTTTACCAATCCCCAGTCGGGCTTCTGGTACAACATGGTGCATCCCGACGGCTCCGGCGGCTGGTTCAGCCAGGGCGCTCCCGTTTATATTATCATCTATGTTCTGTTGATCTTCGCCTTTGCGTACTTCTATTCCGCCATCCAGTTCAATCCCATTGAGGTGGCGAATAACCTGAAGAAGAACGGCGGCTTCATCCCCGGCTTCCGTCCGGGCAAGCCCACCTCTGACTTCATCGCCAAGGTGCTGAACAAGATCACCATGATGGGTGCCATCTTCCTGGCCATCCTGGCCGGTCTGCCCCTGATCCTCTCCAACATCGAGAGCCTGGGCGGTCTGGCAATCGGCGGTACTTCTACCCTGATTATGGTCGGTGTGGCTCTGGAAACTGCCCGCGCCATCGAAGGCGAAATGATGATGCGTCATTACAAGGGCTTCCTGGAATAAGAGGGAAGGCCGCTGTATGAAGCTGATTTTGCTGGGCGCCCCCGGAGCAGGGAAAGGCACACAAGCAGAGTTCATTCAAGCCGCGCTGAAGGTGCCCGTGATCTCCACGGGTAACCTTCTGCGTGAGGCCGTGGCGCAGGGCACGCCCCTGGGCCAGCAGGTCCGGGAATATATGACCAGCGGACGGCTGGTTCCCGACGAGCTCATTATTGCGCTGGTCCGGGAAAAGCTGGAAAGCCACGACTGTGACCGGGGCGTCATCTTTGACGGCTTTCCCCGCACGGTGGCCCAGGCGGAAGCACTGGATACCTTTGCGCCGCCGGAGGCTGTGGTATCGCTGGAGGTCCCGGATGAGGCCATCGTCAAGCGTATGGCCGGCCGCCGCACCTGCCCCAAGTGCGGCAGCACCTACCACATGGAGCATAATCCGCCCCGGGTGGAAGGCATCTGCGATAAATGTGGGGAAAAGCTGGGCATCCGCCACGACGACGACCCTCAGGTGGTGCTCCAGCGTCTGGAAATTTATCATGATCAGACCGAGCCGGTGAAACACCATTACGAAGCCATGGGCAAGCTCCTGGCGGTGGAAGGTGTGGGTGCCGTGGAAGAGATTCGGCAGCGGATCTTTCGAAAGCTGGGGCTGGCCTTATGATAAAAGTAAAATCCCCTCATGAGATCCAACTCATGAAGGAGGCGGGACAAATCGCTGAGCTGGCCAGACGGGCCTGCGGCGAGCTTGTCGCGCCGGGCATCACAACCCGGGAGCTTGACCATGTAGCCCATAAGGTGATCACAGGATACGGTGCAAAGCCGTCCTTCCTGCACTACGGCGGCTTCCCCGCGAGCATCTGCTGTTCCGTGAACGACGAAGTCATTCATGGCATTCCAGGCAGCAGAAAGATTCGCGAGGGAGACATTGTCAAGATTGATGTGGGTGCGCTTTATATGGGCTACCATGGTGACTGCGCGGCTACTTATGCTGCAGGAGCCATTCCGGAAAGCACGCAGAAGCTCATCCAGGTGACCCGGCAGAGCTTCTATGAGGGCATCAAGTACGCCCGGGAGGGCTACAGAATTTCCGATATTTCGCAGGCGATAGAGGCGTATACTGTGGAAAACGGCTTTTATCAGGTGCGGGAATATGTCGGACACGGCGTCGGCAGCGAGCTGCACGAGGAGCCGGAGGTTCCCAACTACCTTGCCCCCGGCAGGCGCGGCCACGGCCCCCGGCTGGTTGCAGGGATGACCATCGCCATCGAACCCATGGTGAATGTGGGAACCTGGCAGGTGCGGCAGCTCTCAGACGGCTGGACCGTGAAGACGGCGGACGGAAGTCTGTCGGCGCATTACGAAAACACTGTCCTCATCACCAAAGAGGAACCGATCATCCTGACCGCCGACAAAGACGGCAGGCATGCATAAACCGAGGAGGCAACTTGTATGGCGAAAGAAGACATGATCGAAGTCGAAGGTACCGTTATAGAGGCGCTGCCCAATGCGATGTTCAAGGTGGAAATCAAGGGCGGACATACCATCAACGCCCACATTTCCGGAAAGCTTCGCATGAATTTCATTAAAATCCTGCCCGGAGACCGGGTGACCGTTCAGATGTCGCCCTACGATCTGGAAAAAGGCAGGATCACCTGGCGCTCCAAATAACAAGCAAACAAGCAGAAGTTAAGGAGGAACTTTACCATGAAAGTAAAACCGTCCGTAAAACCCATCTGCGAGAAGTGCAAGATTATCCGCAGAAAAGGCCGCGTCATGGTCATCTGCGAGAATCCCAAGCATAAGCAGAAGCAGGGCTAAAAGAACACAGGAGGTAAATTAAATGGCTCGTATTGCCGGTGTTGACCTTCCCCGCGAAAAGCGCGTGGAAATCGGCCTGACCTATATCTACGGAATCGGCCGGAAACTCAGCAACGATATCCTGAAGAAGACTGGCGTCAATCCTGACACCCGCGTGAAGGATCTGACCGAGGATGAGACCGCCAAGCTGCGTGAAGCCATCGAGCATGAATATGTTGTCGAGGGCGATCTGCGCCGCGATGTGGCTCTGAATATCAAGCGTCTGGTTGAAATTGGCTCCTACCGCGGCCTGCGGCATCGCAAGGGTCTGCCTGTGCGCGGTCAGCGTTCCAAGACCAACGCCCGCACCCGCAAGGGTCCCAAGAAGACCATCGCCAACAAGAAAAAGTAAGGAAGGAGAAGCATTATGGCTAAGGCACAAACCGCCAAGAAGGGCGCAGTCCGTACCAAGCGCCGCGAGCGCAAGAATATTGAAAAGGGCCAGGTTCATATCCGCTCTTCCTTCAATAATACCATCGTCACCATTACCGACCTGAAGGGCAACGCGATCTCCTGGGCCTCCGCAGGCGGACTGGGCTTCCGCGGAAGCAGAAAGTCCACTCCCTTTGCCGCCCAGACCGCTGCCGAAACGGCTTCCAAGGCTGCCATGGAGCATGGCCTGAAGACCGTTGAGGTCTATGTCCGGGGCCCCGGCGCCGGCCGTGAAGCTGCCATCCGCGCGCTTCAGGCTGCCGGTCTGGAAGTCGTCAGCATCAAGGATGTGACGCCCATCCCCCACAACGGATGCCGTCCGCCCAAGAGAAGAAGAGTCTAACAGGAGGAAACGGAACATGGCAAGATATACAGAAGCAGTATGCCGCATCTGCCGCAGAGAGGGCGACAAGCTCTTCCTGAAGGGCGACAGATGCTATACCGATAAGTGCGCCATCGCTCGCCGCTCCTATGCCCCCGGCCAGCACGGCCAGGGCCGCAAGAAGATGAGTGAGTATGGCTCCCAGCTGCGGGAAAAGCAGAAGGCAAAGCGTTATTACGGTCTGCTGGAAGGTCAGTTCTATCATTACTTTGAGCTGGCTGAGAAGATGCAGGGCAAGACCGGTGAAAACCTGCTGAAGCTGCTGGAATCCCGTCTGGACAATGTGGTCTACCGTGCCGGCTTCGCTATGAGCCGTCCCGAGGCCCGTCAGCTGGTGTCCCACGGCCACTTTACCGTCAACGGCAAGGCCGTCAACATCCCCTCTTATCTGTGCAAGCCCGGTGATGTTGTTGCCATCTGCGAAAAGAGCATGAGCTCTGACAAGCTCAAGGGCGTTCTGGAGGCGAATGCTTCCCGTCCCGCACTGAACTGGCTCAGCGTGGACAAGAACAAGGGCGTCGCCACCATCGTCAACCTGCCCGAGCGCGGTGAGGTCGATCTGCAGGTGGAGGAGCAGCTCATCGTCGAGTTGTACTCCAAGTAATCCGCCTTTCCATCGTACCCCGCAATGCTGAAGCAGTGACAATAACATAGGAGGGTAACGAATGATAGCAATTGAAAAACCCAGTATTGAATGTGTCGAAGCCCTGGAAGACGGCTCCTACGGCAAATTCGTCGTGGAACCGCTGGAAATCGGATATGGCACTACCCTCGGTAACTCCCTGCGCCGCATTCTGCTGTCCTCTCTGCCGGGAACTGCCGCCACCTCCATCAAGATTGATGGCGTGCAGCATGAGTTTTCCACCATCCCCGGCGTGAAGGAGGATGTGACCGAGATCGTCCTGAATGTAAAGGGCATCATTGCCCGGCTGCACTGCACGGGCGAAAAGGTCGTCACCATTGAGGCCATGGGTGCCGGCGAGGTCACAGCCGGCGACATCCGCTGCGACAGTGAAATCGAGATTCTCAATCCCGAGCTTCACATCGTTACGCTGATGGAAGACGCCAAGTTCGTCATGGAGCTGACCTTCAATCATGGCCGGGGCTATGTCCCTGCCGAGAAGAACAAGCCCGCCCAGTCCGTGATCGGTCTGATTCCGGTGGACTCCATCTACACCCCCATTCACAAGGTGAATTATGTAGTGGAAAACACCCGCGTGGGCAACATGACCAACTATGACAAGCTGACCCTGGAGGTCTACACCGACAAAACCATTACCGCCCGCGATGCCATCAGTCTGGCAGCTAAGATCCTCACGGACCATCTGAGTCTGTTTGTGGATCTGTCCGACGAGATCAGCTCCCGGGCCACCGTGGTGGAGAAGAGCGAGACTACCCAGAATACGGTTTTGCAAATGACCATCGAAGAGCTGGATCTCTCCGTGCGGTCCTTCAACTGCCTGAAACGCGCCGGCATCAACACTGTGGCGGACCTGGTGAACACCACCGAGGAAGACATGATGAAGGTCCGTAATCTGGGACGCAAGTCCTATGAAGAGGTCGTCAAGAAGATGGCGGATATGGGCCTGTCCCTGTCCAAAGAGAGCGATAACTGAAACATTTCCAAACGGTTGGGCGGCGCTGCCACCGCAGCGCCCGGCCCGGAACCGTACCGATAAGAGGAGGTAACACAAATGCCCGGAACCCGAAAGCTCGGCAGACCTACGGATCATCGCCGCGCCATGCTGCGCGCCATGGTCACCTATCTGCTGGAGAACGGCAAGATCGAGACCACCGTTACCCGCGCAAAAGAGGTGCGTCCCCTTGCTGAGAAGATGATTACCCTTGGCAAGAAAGGCGATCTGAATGCCAAGCGCGCTGCCATGACCTTCATCACCAAGGAAGATGTGGTCAAGAAGCTGTTTGACGAAATCGCCCCCAAGTATACCGACCGCAATGGCGGCTATGTGCGGATCACCCGCATTGGCCCCCGCCGTGGTGACGGTGCCGAGATGGCCATCATCGAGCTGGTCTGATTCATTCAGAGCTGACAACATCAAAAGGGATTGCTGCGCATATGATGCTGCGCAGCAATCCCCTTTCTTTTATCCTGAAAAAACGGTCAAAAAAGCCTGCGGAGAGCAAAAGTGCCTCCGCAGGCATTGTTCTATGCAGCTTGTCAGTCAAACTCCAGCGCAGTTTTCCGGGGCGGCAGCACCTCGCCCACAATGGCGCTCCAGGGCGCAAAGGGCCGCAGCAGCTCCAGCAGCTGCTCTGCCTCCCGGGGCGGAAGGGATACCAGCAGTCCGCCGGAGGTCTGGGGATCCGAGGCGATATCCACCAGCGCCTGCTCCGCCGAGGGCAACAGGGTCAGGTGGGGCTTGACATAGGCCTGATTCCGGTAAGCGCCGGAGGGGATCACACCCATTTCCGCCATGTCCCGGGCCTCGCTCATCAACGGCAGCGCACTCCCGTGGAGACGGATGGTGCAGCTGCCCGCTCCGGTCATCTCAAAGGCGTGACCCAGCAGACCAAAGCCGGTGACATCGGTACAGGCGTGAACCTGCTGCACCTGCAAAATCGCCTGTCCCGCCCGGGCATTCAGCGTGGCCATATGACCGTAAACCTCCTGCCGGGTCTGGGGCGAAAGCAGATCCCCTTTGATGGCCGTGGTCAGAATGCCCGCACCCAGCGGCTTGGTCAGCACAAGCACATCTCCCGGCCGGGCGCCTACATTGCGCAGAATCCGATCCGGATGGACAAAGCCCGTGACGCACAGACCGTATTTCGGCTCGTTGTCCTGGATGGTGTGACCGCCGGCAATGACACAGCCGGCCTCCACCGCCTTGCTGTGGCCGCCCTCCAGAATGCCCCGCACCGTTTGCAGGGAAAGGCAGTTGGGCACGCACAGCAGATTCATGGCCAGCTTTGGTACGCCGCCCATGGCATAGACATCGCTGAGGGCGTTGGCTGCGGCGATTTGACCGAAGAGGAAGGGATCGTCCACGATGGGCGTGAAAAAGTCCACCGTCTGGATCACCGCCACCTCCGGCGACACCTGATACACGCAGGCATCGTCGCTGCTGTCATAGCCCACCAGCAGATTGGCATCCATACAGTTGGGAAGATTGGTAAGAATTTCCGACAGGGCCCCCGGCCCCAGCTTTGCGGCTCACCCGGCGGCAGAGGTCATCTGCGTCAGGGGAAGCTCCTTGGAATGATTGGACATACGATTCACCTCATCCGAAAAATCACAGCCTGCTTCAGCCGTGCAATTCTGCGTGATTGCGGACAATGGCGGCAAAGGTGCGGGCCAGCTCACTGAGGGTGCTCTTTTTCCGCCAGGCCATATAAATGTTCCGCTCCAGCGGCTGATTGTCCAGCTCAAATTGCAGCACCCGTCCGGACTTTGCCTGACTGTGTACCGCCAGCGAGGACAGAATGGACACCCCCGCACCGTTGGCCACCAGCTGCTGCAGCACCGCCGGATCGGACACATAGGCCAGCACCCGCATCTGATGGGCCGCGTCCATGCGCAGACGGCTGATATAATTGTCGATGACCTTCTGGGTGCCCGAGCCGTGCTCCCGGAAAATCAGGGGATATTTCAGCAGCAGCTCCCGGCCCAGCACGCCCCGCTGCTGCAGGGACACAAATTCCGGCGTGTTGGGGGTAATCATCACCAGACGATCCACCGCCACGGATTCATAGCTGAGATTCTGCCGGTCGTCAGAGGAGCCCACAAAGCCCAGCTGAATGTCTCCCTCCAGCAGCAGCTGATGAATCTGTCCGCTGTCGCCGCAGCGCAGGGTGGTGCAGCAATCGGGACAGGCCGCCCCAAAATCCGCCAGATAGCCGGGCAGCAGACTCTGGGCGGGCACGGTGGACGCACCGATGGAAAGCTCCCGCAAAGGATCCCCCATCACATCCGACCGCAGTGCGGCGCATTTGGTAAGAATGTCTCTGGCATATTGATAAACCCGTTTTCCGTCGGGGGTCAGAACCATATTGCGCTTGGATTTCCGCCGGAACAGCACCACATGGAGAGATTCCTCCAGGGCGCGGATGTGGCTGCTCACCGTGGACTGAGCCAGATAAAGCCGGTTGGCCGCCTCAGTAAAGCTGCCGTAATCCACAATGGCCACGAAAATTTCCAGCTGACGCAGATTGATATCGGTCATAGGGTAAACGCCTCTCCTTTCCAGACGGCTTTTTTCGAAAAAAGCGATAAAAGCCGTCGCACACTTCTTCAGGTTACCCCTTATTTTAATAGCCTTTCCGTGAAAAGTCAAATCGAATTCTTCGAAGAAAGAATTTCTCTGCCGGCTTTCCGGAGGGAAAGAAAAGATTTATCGCAAAAACAGATGAAAACGATAATAAATGCGTGAAAATCTATAGTTTATTCCCGAAAATTCTGCTATACTGGAACTAACCGTACAACCATCGAAAAATCAGGAAGACAAAGGAGCGTAGCGATATGATTCAGGTCAATGCAATGGGCGATGCCTGCCCCATTCCCGTGGTGAAAACCCAAAAGGCATTGCAGGCGCTGGGCGGCCCCGGACAGGTGGAAACGCTGGTGGACAATGAAACGGCAGTGAGCAACCTGCTGAAGCTGGCGGCCTCTCTGGGCTGCACCGCCGTGAGCAAACAGCTGGGCGAGGGCCGGTATCAGGTGTGCATCACCTCTGCCGGACAGCAGCCCGGAACAGAGGAAACGCCTCCGATTGTGTGCGAAAGCTGCGCCCGGCCCAACCTTGTGGCGGTGATTTCCTCGGACAAAATGGGCGGCGGCGATGATGCGCTGGGTCAGGCGCTGATGAAGGCCTTTCTCTATGCTCTGAGCCAGCAGGAGCAGCTGCCCCGCACCGTTCTGCTGTACAACGGCGGCGCAAAGCTGGCCTGTACCGGCTCTCCCGCTCTGGAGGATCTGCAAGCCATGGCCCGGGAGGGTGTGGAGATTTTCACCTGCGGCACCTGTCTGAATCACTATGGCCTGAAGGAACAGCTGGCCGTGGGCGAAGTGACCAATATGTACGCCATTGTGGAAAAAATGGCGGCGGCAGACCGGATCCTCCGGCCCTGAGCCTATGATCTATCTGGATAATGCGGCCACCACCCTGCGCAAGCCGCCGGAGGTGATTCAGGCGGTGGCAGAGGCCATGCGCTCCATGGGCAACAGCGCCCGGGGCACTCATGATGAGGCGCTGACGGCTTCCCGGGTGATTTATGATACCCGCTGCCGTCTGGCAGAGCTGTTCCACTGTGCCCGCCCGGATCATGTGGCCTTTACCTGCAACAGCACCGAGGCCCTGAACATCGCCATCACCGGCGCCATCCCGCCGGGCAGCCATGTGATCTCCACCGATCTGGAGCACAACAGCGTGCTGCGGCCCCTGTATCGTCTGGAGGCGGAGGGAAAAATCACCCTGAGCTTTGTCCCGGCAGACCGGCAGGGCCGGATCAATTATGACGATTTTGCAGCCCTCATCCGTCCGGACACCCGGGCGATTGTCTGTACTCATGCTTCCAACCTCACGGGAAATGCCGTGGATCTTGGCCGGATCGGAAGGCTGACCCGGGAGCGCGGCCTGCTGCTGATTGTGGATGCCTCCCAGAGTGCCGGTGTGCTGCCCATTGATATGGAGGCCATGGGCATTGATATTCTGTGCTTTACCGGACATAAATCCCTGCTGGGCCCTCAGGGCACCGGCGGACTCTGCCTGCGGGAGGGTGTGGACATCCGGCCCTTTAAGGTAGGCGGCACGGGCGTGCAGACCTATTCCCGCACCCAGCCTGCCCAGCTGCCCACCCTGCTGGAGGCGGGAACGCTGAACGGTCACGGCATTGCCGGGCTGAATGCGGCGCTGGTCTGGCTGAAGCAGACGGGGCTGGATACCATCCATGCCCACGAAATGGCCCTGCTGCGGCGATTTTATGCCGGTGTAACGGCCATCCCCGGGGTGCAGGTCTACGGCGATTTTTCCGGTCAGCGCACGGCGGTGCTGGCGCTGAACATCGGTGATCTGGATTCCGGCGAGGCGGCGGATATTCTGTCTACGGACTATGGCATTGCCACCCGTCCCGGGGCCCACTGCGCACCCCGGCTGCATGAGGCGCTGGGCACACGGAAGCAGGGGGCGGTGCGCTTCAGCTTTGGCTGGTACAATACGGAGGAGGAGACCGATGCGGCCATTGCGGCCGTCCGGGAGCTGGCATTATGAGAGAAAAAAAGCAGTATCTGGTCATCACCTTTCACACCACGGCGGCGGCGATGGCCATGGAAAAGCTGTGCCGGGAGCAGGGTCTGCCGGGCCGTCTGATTCCCGTCCCCCGGGAGCTGACTGCCGATTGCGGCATGGCGTGGCGGGCACTGCCGGAGGATCAGCCGGTGCTTTCCGCTCTGGCCGAGCAGGAGACGCTGGAGGTGGAGGGCTTTTATCAGCTGCTGCTGTGACGGCGGCGGCACAGCTCAGAAGCGGTAAAAATCCCTTCTGTTATCGCTTTGCACGATGAGAACGGCGTTGTCATCGGGAAAATCCGTTTGCCTTTTGAAACCCGTAAAATTATACTGAAGGTAGCATTTTCAATGAAACAGCAAATTTGCGAAGGAGGATTCATTGTGAAAAAGAATAAGTGGGGCGTTGTTATCGCCGGAGCAGTCATCGGCATTGCCGCCGTTGTGCTGACCCTGCTGGGCAACCCCAAAAACATGGGCTTCTGTATCGCCTGCTTCCTGCGGGATATCGCCGGTGCCTGCGGACTGCACAGCGCCGCAAAGGTACAGTATGTCCGTCCTGAGATCATCGGTCTGGTGCTGGGCGCATTTCTCATGGCTGTCGGCACCAAGGAGTTCAAGGCCCGTGCCGGTTCCTCTCCCGCTCTGCGCTTTGTGATGGGCGGCTTTGTGGTGGTTGGCGCTCTGGCTTTCCTGGGCTGCCCCCTGCGTATGGTGCTCCGTCTGGCCGGCGGCGATCTGAACGCTCTGGTCGGTCTGGTGGGCTTTGTGCTGGGCATCCTGCTGGGCATTGTCTGCCTGAAGAAGGGCTTTACCCTGAAGCGTACTTATGAAGTGAGCAAGGCGGAAGGCACGGTGCTGCCCTCTGTGATGCTGGTGCTGCTGGTTCTGGTGCTGGCGGTTCCCACCCTGTTCAAGTCCTCTGAAGCCGGCCCCGGCTCCATGCACGCATCCTTCTGGATCGCACTGGTGATCGCTCTGGTGGTTGGCGCTCTGGCCCAGCGTTCCCGTCTGTGCATGGTGGGCGGTCTGCGTGATGCCATCATGCTGAAGGATTTCCATCTGCTGTGGGGCTTCGTGGCCATCTTTGTGGTCACCCTCATCGGCAATCTCATCACCGGCAGCTTCAAGCTGGGCTTCCAGCTGCAGCCCGTGGCCCACAGCAGCCATCTGTGGAACCTGCTGGGCATGGTCCTGGTGGGCTGGGGCTCCGTGCTGCTGGGCGGCTGCCCGCTGCGTCAGCTGATTCTGGCTGCCCAGGGCAACAGCGACAGCACCGTTACCGTGTTTGGTATGCTTACCGGCGCTGCGCTGGCCCATAACTTTGGTCTGGCCGGCAACCCCGATGCTACCGGCGAGGCCGGCGAGTTCGTCCGCGGCGGCATCAGCACTGCCGGTAAGGTGGCTGTGATTCTGGGTCTTGTGGTGATGGCCGTTATCGCCGTGACCCACTTTGCCAGGCAGCAGAAGGAGAAGGACGCATGATTGACGCCAGAGGTTATGCCTGCCCCATGCCTGTGCTCATGGTGCAGAAGGAGCTGAAGAGCAATCCCGCCGCGCTGGAGGTTCTGGTGGACAATCAGTGCGCCGTGGAAAATGTCACCCGCTTCGGTCAGAAGCAGGGCTATCAGGTGTCTTCTCAGGCCGAGGGCGAAGATTTCCGCCTGAAGCTGAGCAAATAATCAAATATCGCAAAAAAAATCAGCGCCGGGGCGTTTGCTCTGCACTTGTAAAATGAAAGTAGACACTCACAAAAGTGTGGGTGTCTACTTTTT
>CAZIPA010000020.1:0-33192 GCA_964541085.1 uncultured Oscillospiraceae bacterium
GGGCTTCGTGTAGTTTTGCTTTTTTAGTGTCTACTTTTTCTTGACAAGTGCAGCACGGCATTTGTGCGGATGCTTTTCCTTTGATCGGTTATTTTCTTCTTCTGCCGCCGGAGCGCTTGTCGCTCTGGGATTTCAGATCCGACATACGGCTCTCGCTGCTTTGCATAAATGCCTTGAGCTTGCTCTCGAAGGAGTCATCTCCCCGGGGCAGTGTGCTCTGATCCTGGGCAAATTGCAGCTCGCTGACGCTGGGCCGGGGCTTGGGCGTCGGGGCCGGTGCCGGGGCAGCAGGCGCACGCCGAACCGGCTTTTCCACCGGAGGCGGCGGAGGAAGGGCCTTTTTGATGGACAGATTCACCCGGCCCTGCTGGTCGATGGAGATCAGCTTGACCTTAACCTCCTGTCCAATCTTCAGATATTTGCTGATGTCGTCCACAAAGGTATTGGCCACCTCAGAGATGTGAACCATGCCGCTTTTTCCGGGAGCCAGCTGCACAAACGCGCCAAACTTGGTGATTCCCGTAACCTTACCCTCATAAACGCTGCCGATTTCCAAATCCATAGTTCCGGCGTATCCTCCTATTTACTGGATATATCCACAAAGACCTGTTCTCCGGGGTACACATAGCCAAGGCGTTCCCGGGCAAGTTTTGCAATATAATCCGCATGATCTTCCTTCTGGATGGCATCCTCCAGCTCAGCGCATTCCAGCTTCTGTGCCTCCAGCTGTGTCTGGAGCTGTGCCTGCTCCGCAGCGGCGGCATTGATACGAATCTGGAGATCCACCAGCTGACAGACCGCATATACGGCAAAGGCGGCCAGCAGCAGCTTCGTCAGCAGGCCAATGCGCTTTTTCTTTCGTTTCAACCGGACGCCCTCCCATCTCCGCCGGAGCATTCTTTACCAGCGTATTTTTACTTATTATATGATTTCCGGAGCCGGTTGTCAATGGCGTTTTTCACAGATTATGGGAATCGTGAATAATTTTTTCGTTTAATTTTCAGGCAGCACAAAGGTATGACTGCAATTCAGCAGCGATTTGGCATTTCCGTGGAAGGCCAGCGCGGAGGACACCACCACGGCGTTCTGAATCTGCATTCTTCCGGCGGTGTCATAGATGCCATAGGTGGCATGAAGCAGATAGGGCTCTCCGTCGTAATTGCCGATGTACATGGTCTGATGGCCCGACATGGTGACCAGCGTACCGGGGCCCATTTCCAGCAGCTTTGCCGTTCTTTCCTCCGCAGACAGGCCGGAAATGTCCACCCGTCCGGGAGAACGGCTCTGCTCTCCGCTGTTTCTGGGCAGACGCACGCCCATGGTCAGATACACATCCTGACAGAAGCTGGAGCAATCCCAGCCGCTGAACATACCGCCCCAGCCGTAGCGCTGGCCCAGCAGCCAGAACGCCTGCCGCAGCAGCGTCTCTCCGGTATAGGGCAGATATCCCTCATGGGCATCCTCGCTCACGGGAATGCGCACCGG
This sequence comes from uncultured Oscillospiraceae bacterium, assembly GCA_964541085.1. Lineage (GTDB taxonomy): Bacteria > Bacillota > Clostridia > Oscillospirales > Butyricicoccaceae > UBA4644. Next base: position 1,486 of record CAZIPA010000020.1, read on the forward strand.
AAGGGTGGTCAGCTGACCGTTTTCATCGGCCTGCGGCAGCAGCACAGACCAGCAGTGAACAGTAGTGGCATTGTCTACCAGCGGCTGTTCCGGCTCCAGCGGAAGTCTGGTGCCCATTTCCACGGTCATTTCTGCCAGCTCCGGACAGGCGGCGCTGCCCGCCAGAGACAGTCTGGGGGCTGTCACAACGAGGAAATCCTCCTCCAGCCGCTGCCGCAGGGCATCCCACTCCTCCCGGGAGCAGAGGGCCGTATCCTCGGCAGCCACCCATGCGGTATAATCGCCGGTGCGAATCAGATACCACAGTCCGTCTGTGGACACATGGAGCAGCACAAAGGGCTCCCAGCACTTGGCCCTGGTCTCCACGCATTGGTCAAACTCCTCATCTCCGGGAGTGCTGTACAGGGGCAGATCGGTGGGAAAGCCCCGCAGCTGGGTGCTGCGCAGAAGGAAGCCATACTGGGGCTCATGGTTGGTCAGCCCGGCCATGTTGGAATTGAGGCGAATCTCCTCCCGCTGCTCCTCCTTGATGAGCTGATTTCCGATATAATAGTTGCCCTCCGGATGGGTGCCCCGGGGCATGGCCGACATCACCTGCACAGTAGTCAGCTCTGCGCCGTAGCGGCTGAGATCCGCAATGCCGGTGCTGGGTGCGTTCCGGAAGGAGTCGTTATAGGCCCGGCATTCCTCCGCCGTCATGCGCAGCTGCTCCGCAGCGTCATCCAGCGCGATCCAGAACTCCGCTGCCTGCATTTCCGGCCATACGCCGGTCACGCTGTCCCGCTCACCGGTTACAGCAGGCAGCGCGGGCTCTTCCGGTTCATTCTGCACCGGCGGGTTCTGCTCGCTCTCCGACTGCTGGGGCAGATTTTCCTCCGGTTGGTCGTTTGCAATGTTTCCGCAGGCGCACAGGCTCAGGAGCACTGCGGCGCATAGAATTGCGGCTATCAGCTTTTTCATAAAGTATCCCCCTAAAGTCATTTCCTCTATCATAGACGGCTTTTACCCGCCTGTCAACCGGAAAAAGAGGGCGTAAAAATTTTTTGAGAAAATTGAAAAAAACTCTTGTGTTTTTCAGGAGAATCCGTTATAATAGAAAAGCCGTGAGAAATACGGCATCAACGAGGGCCTTTAGCTCAGTTGGTCAGAGCGACCGGCTCATAACCGGTTGGTCCCGGGTTCAAGTCCCTGAAGGCCCACCATCCTTTCGGGCATGGCCCACAATTTTATATCGACCCTGACTGGATCAATGACTTGGAGAAGTCGCGTAGTTGGTCGAGCGCGCGCGACTGGAAATCGCGTAGGCCCCAAAAGGGTCTCGAGAGTTCGAATCTCTCCTTCTCCGCCAACAAAAAAGCCTTTTGTCTATTGGACAAGAGGCTTTTTTGATTTCAGTGTTCCCTGCGGTCACAAGGAATGGATTTTTGTATTGCCCCTACAACAGCTACTGTATGTACAATGGCAGGGTTCAGGAAGCAAGGAGGCTTTGCTTATGGAGAAAAAACTGACCAGCGGCAGCGTATTTCACAACATTCTGGTTTTTTCGCTGCCCTATTTACTTTCTTATCTGCTGCAAACCCTGTACGGGATGGCGGATCTTTACATCATCGGACAGTTTGGCGCCGTGTCCGACACCACTGCCGTTTCCATCGGATCGCAGGTGATGCATATGCTGACGGTGATGCTGGTGGGGCTGGCCATGGGCGCGACGGTTTTCATCGGACAGGCCATCGGTGCGGAGGATCGGAAACGGGCAGCCCGGGGCATCGGCAACACCGTGACCCTCTTCATGGCCGTCTCGGTAGTGCTGACGGTTCTTCTGGTTGCTCTGGTGCGACCCATCACTGCGCTGATCTCCACTCCTGCCGATGCGGTGACCGGGACGGTGGACTATCTGACCATCTGTTTTATCGGCATTCCCTTCATTACTGCCTACAATGTTATCAGCTCGATTTTCCGGGGAATGGGCGACTCCAAAAGCCCCATGTATTTCATCGCCGTGGCCTGTGCCGCCAACATCGGGCTGGATTATCTGTTTATGGGCGCCCTGCACATGGGTCCTGCCGGGGCGGCGCTGGGCACTACGCTGTCTCAGGCCATCAGTGTGATTGTGTCCCTTGCCGTGATTCTGAAGCGGAAAACCGGCATTTCCCTGACAAAAGCGGACTTCCGCCCCCATCGTCCCGTTATGGGGAGCCTGCTGAGCATCGGCATTCCCGTGGCCTTTCAGGATGGACTGGTTCAAGTCGCATTTATCCTCATTACCGTCATCGCCAACAACCGGGGACTGAATGATTCTGCCGCCGTGGGCATTGTGGAAAAAATCATCAGCTTTCTGTTTCTGGTGCCCTCCGCCATGCTCTCCACCGTTTCCGCGCTGGGTGCGCAGAATATCGGTGCGGGCAAGCCGGAACGGACCGTCCGCACGCTGCGCTATGCCATTTTTCTGGCGGCCGGATTCGGGTGCAGCGTGGCCATTGCCATGCAGTTCGAGGCCGAGGCAGTGGTGTCGCTCTTTACCGATGCAGCCTCCGCAGAGGGCGCAGAGGTGGTGCGTCTGGGCGGAGAATATCTCCGTGGGTATGTCTGGGATTGCCTGTTTGCCGGGATTCATTTCTGCTTCAGCGGCTATTTCTGCGCCGTGGGAAAGTCGGGACTTTCCTTCCTGCACAACATTCTTGCCATCGCACTGATGCGTGTCCCCGGCGTGTATCTGACCTCCCGGCTGTTCCCCACAACGCTGCTGCCTATGGGTCTGGCCACGGCCTCCGGCTCGGTAGTCTCTGTGGTAATCTGCGTGATTGCCTTTATCGTGCTGCGGAAAAAGGAACAGGGCGCTGCATATTGATTTTACAGACAGCAAAAGACAGCAAAAAGGCATGGCCGATGGCCATGCCTTTGTTTTTGATGCGGGAAATTATTCGGCGGTCTCTTCCACGGCGGCGGGAGCTTCCACAGCACGGAGGGACAGGGAGATCTTCTTCTTGTCTTCGTCGATGCCGATGATCTTGGCATCCACGATCTGGCCGATCTTCAGCACCTCATCGGGCTTGCCGATGCGGCGGTCAGCGATCTGGGAAATGTGGATCAGGCCGTCCACGCCGGGCATAACCTCAGCAAACGCGCCGAAGGGCATAAACTTCACAACCTTCACCGGGGCCACATCGTCCACATGATAGGTGGTGATGAACTGGATCCAGGGATTGTCCTCTTCCTTGCGATAGCCCAGAGAGATCTTCTTCTTCTCGGGATCCAGGCCGATGACATAAACTTCCACTTCCTGGCCGATCTTCAGCACATCAGAGGGATGCTTCACATGATTCCAGGACAGCTCGGAGATGTGAACCATGCCGTCCACGCCGCCGATATCCACGAAAGCACCGTAAGAAGTGAAGGACTTGACAACGCCCTGATACTTCATGCCGACTTCGATAGTCTCCCAGATCTTGGCCTGAGCTTCCTTGCGGGACTCGGTCAGCAGAGCCTTGATGGAGCCCACAACACGATGGCGCTGGGTATTCACTTCGGTGATGCGCAGCTTCTGGGTGGTCTTCATCAGGGGCTCCAGAGAAGCCTCTCTGGGCAGACCGGTCTGGCTGGCGGGGATGAACACACGGATGCCCTTCACCAGAGCCACAACACCGCCCTTATTCTGGTCGATGATGACGCCCTCCATGGGCTCCTTGCTCTCCACAGCGGCCTCGAGAACTTCCCAGTTCTTCACGGCATCCAGACGCTTCTTAGACAGCATGATCCAGCCTTCCACATCGTTCACGCGAACCACGAAGGCTTCCACCTCGTCGCCCACATGGATATGATCGGCTACCACATAGTTGGGGTCGTCAGAAAGCTCCGTAGTGGGGATATAGCCGGCCTGCTTGACACCAAGGTCAACCGTAACATCCGTCGTGTTGATTGCGGTTACAACACCCGTCACCTTTTCTCCTGTATGTAAAGTTTTCAGAGACTGCTCCAAAAGTTCCTCAAAGCTCTCTGCGCCGTTGTTCTTGATTTCTTCAGTCATAATCCTGTTTACCTCCTCAATTATTCGATCCGGTGTTGAAGCGCCTGCGGTGATAAAGGCATGGTGTGCCTCCTTCAGGCCAGACAGCTCCAGCTCGCCGGCATCCTGCACGAACTGGGTCTTCGGGCAGTAGGCCTTGCAAAGCTGATAGAGACTCTGGGAGTTGCTGCTGGCGGGATCACCGATCACCACTGCAAAATCAGATCGCACAGCAAGGGACTGCGCCTCTGACTGACGCAATTCCGTCGCTCTGCATATTGTATCAAATATTTGTACCGATTGGCAAGTACTTTTTACGATGTTTACAAACTTTACATAAATTTCTTTGCGGAAGGTGGTCTGACAGACCACGGAAAGGGGTGCGTCCGCGTATTTCTGAAGAAAAATCTTCAGATCTTCCTCTGTTTCCACGATTTCCGGATGGCGGCAGCGGGCCGCAATGCCCACCACCTCCGGATGACCGTGCTTGCCGAAGATCAGTACGATGTTCCCCTTTTCACTTTCCGTCTGGGCAATGCGGTGGATTTTCGCCACATAGGGACAGGTGGCGTCCAGAATCTCACAGCCTCTGGCAGCCAGTGCGTCCAGCTCCTCCGGCGGCACTCCATGGGCCCGGATCAGCACCCGTGCTCCCGCCGGGATGTCCTCGGGAGATTGGGCGGTAATCACACCGTGCTGCCGCAGCTCCTCAATGGCGTGGCGATTGTGGATCAGCGCACCGTCCGCATAGACGGGGCTTTTTTCCGCTGCGCTGTCCAGCGCCAGCTGCACCGCCCGCCGCACACCGAAGCAATAGCCTGCGGATTTTGCCAGCGTAATGTTCATGCCCGCTTCCCTTCCGGCTTCAGCCCATAGATTTTTTCCATCAGTTCCCGGGTCAGCTGCTGATAGTCCTCCGGAGAGGGCTTTTTCGCAGCGCATTTCGGATAATAGGGCTCTCCGATACGCACCAGATTCCGGCGGAACAGCTTGCGGCCTTCGGAAATGTACACCGGCACCAGCGGCGTTCCGCTGCGCATGGCAAACAGCACCGCACCCACCTTGGCCTGCACCGGCTTGCCGCTGCGGACACTGACACCGTTTTTCACCCGGGTGCCCTCGGGAAACATCAGCAGCTTTTTACCGGAACGCAAAATGGAAAAGCCGGTTTTGATGGCGTGCATATCGCCGCCTTCTACGCCCCGCTTTACCGGGAAGGCATGAAGCCAGCGAATGATGTGCCGCAGCACCGGCACATGAAACAGCTCTTCCTTGGCCATAAAGCCATAATCGCCCTTTTTTCCGTTGGCCAGCACCAGAAACACCGCATCGCTGTTGGTGCTGTGATTGGCGCACAGGACGCAGGCCCCCTCCGGCAGATGTTCCCGGCCCTCAAAGCGATATTGATAAAAGGGATACAGGCAGATCAGCACCAGATAATAGGCAATCTTAAATAACATGAAGCTTCTCCTTTACCACGGCATAGACCTTTGCAATGGATTCTTCCAGCGTGCAGCCGGTGGTATCCACCAGCGCGGCATCCTCGGCTGCCTTCAGGGGTGCGGCGGCCCGGGAGGAATCCTGCTCGTCCCGCTGCCGGATGGCCGCAAGGATCTGTTCATAGGAGGCCGTCTCCCCCTTTTCCCGCAGCTCGGCAAACCGGCGCTGGGCCCGATCCTCGCTGCTGGCCGTCAGGAAAATTTTGCAGTCCGCATGGGGCAGCACCACCGTGCCGATATCCCGTCCGTCCATCAGCACATGGCTGCGCCGGGCAAAGCTCCGCTGAAAATCCAGCAGAAAGGCCCGCACCTCCGGAATTGCGGAAACCTGACTGGCATAAACCGATGCCTGAGGAGTACGGATGGCCTGGGACACATCCTCTCCGTTCAGCAGAATGTGCTGCGTTCCCTCCTGAAAGCAAAGCTCCAGATGGATCTCCGGCAGCAGCGCGATGACTTTGGGTGCGTCTCTGCCGTCCACGCCGCAGCGCAGGGCAAACAGGCCGATGGCGCGATACATGGCGCCGGTGTCGATATAAATATATTGCAGCCGCTGGGCCAGCGCTTTGGCAATGGTACTCTTTCCCGCGCCGGCCGGGCCGTCAATGGCAATGGCATGATACATCATTACGCTTCTCCCTCCTGTGCTGCGGCGCTGCCCGCCACAAAGCCTGTGGCCCAGGCGATTTGCAGATTAAAGCCGCCGGTATATGCGTCCACATCCAAAAGCTCCCCCGCCAGATACAGTCCGGGAAGCTTGCGGGATTCCATGGTTTTCGGGTCAACCTCCCGCACGGAAACGCCGCCCGCCGTTACTACGGCCTCATCCCAGGAGCCCGCGCCGGTGAGCTCCAGCGGGAACGCCTTGATCCGATCCCGCAGCGCCTCCCGCTGTCCCCGGGTAATGCTGTTGACCTTTTGATGGGGCGGGATGCCGGAGCTTTCCACCATGACGGGAATCAGCTTGGCAGGCAGCAGGGCCGACAACGCATTGGAAAAATCCCGATTCTGATTTTCGCCAAAGTCCCGCAGCAGACGCTTGTCCAGCGCCTCCGCCGTCAAAGCGGGCTTCAGGTCGATGTGCGCTTCATAAGGGTAGGTATGCTTTCCCCGATCCAGATGGGCCGATGCGCTGAGCACCAGCGGGCCGGAAACGCCCTTTGCGGTAAATACCATTTCTCCAAAGTCGGAAAACAGGAGCTTGCCCTGCTTTGCAACGGTGAACTGCACATTTTTCAGGGAAAGTCCCTCCAGCCGCCGGGGATAGTCGCCCGCTGCCAGCAGCGGTGTCAGCGAGGGCCGCAGGGCCGTGACGGTATGCCCCAGCGCCTGCGCCAGCCCATAGCCGCTGCCGTCCGAGCCGGTTTTGGGATAGGAGCGCCCGCCGGTGGCCAGAATCACCCGGGAAGCCGCAAGGGTGCGCCCGTCTGCCAGACGAACACCGGCTGCCGCGCCGTTTTCCGTCAGAATCTCCACGGCTTTTCCGTGAAGCACCCGCACACCCAGCCTGTCCATCTGCCGCTGCAACGCACCGGAAATGTCCCGTGCCCGGTCTGACACCGGGAACACCCGCTTGCCCCGTTCAGTTTTCAGCGGTACGCCCAGCGTCTCAAAATATTCCATGACCCTTTGCGGCGGCATGGCGGCAAAGGCACTGTAAAGGAATCTGCCGTTGGTCAGCACGCTGGCCAGAAGCTCGTCCCGGGTGCAGTTGTTGGTCAGGTTGCAGCGGCCCTTGCCGGTAATATTCACTTTCATTCCGCAGAAGGCGTTGCGCTCGATCAGCGTCACCCGTCCTCCCGCCGCAGCAGCGGTACAGGCAGCCATCATTCCCGCTGCGCCGCCGCCGACGATCAGTATTTCCATGCTCTCACATCTCCGTCCGGCTCTGATATTGTGCAGCGGCTGCAAAGGTGTCCAGCTTTTTCCGGGCCTTTTCATCGCTGCGGGCCAGCAGGCTTACCAGCATTCCGCAGAGGGAAATGGCCGGTGCCAGACTGCCGCCCAGTCCCAGCTCTCCGCATTCTGCCAGCAGACTGATTTCCGCATCCCGAGCCGCCGGAGAGTCGTGACTTTCGCCGATAACCGCCACACAGGCCTCCTGCTCCCGGGCGTAGGAGATCAGCTCCAGCGTGTTCCGCTGATGCTGGGGGAAGGCCACGCACAGCAGCAGATCACCGGCGGTAATGGCTGCTGCGGCGCTGACCGGATCCAGTCCCAGCTGGTTGATGCAGCACACATTGGGCAGCAGGATCCGCAGATAGGAGGCCAGATAGACCGCCACACAGGCGGCGCTGCCCTGTCCGTAAAGATACACCTTGCCGGAGAGCATCAGACGGGTACACAGATTGTGCAGGGCATCCAGCGGATTCAGGCCGATGCTCTTCCGGATGCTCATGGCATCCTGCGCCGCCATATGATTCAGCAGCTCCCGTTCGGCGGATTCGCCTTCGCCGGTGCCTTCAAAATCCTCCAGCGTAGTGAGACGGTATTTCAGCTCCAGCTGAAGGGCGTTCTGAAAATCGCCATAGCCCTGATAGCCCAGCGCAGAGGCAAAGCGGATCACGGTGGATTGACTGACGCCGGTGACGGAGGCCATGTCAAAGGAGCTCATAAACGCCGCCTTTTCACACTGCTCCGTTACAAACCGTGCCAGCAGCCGCTGTCCTCTGGTAAATCCGGCAGCCTTTTCCGTCAGGGCTTCATTGATCCGCTTCATAATGCTCACTCCATTCTGGTTGATAAAACGCAGGGGCAGTTTTATGCTTTGGAATTGCAGAGGGTGCGCAGATAGGTCAGCTCCTCCTCCGTCAGATAGCGCCAGGTTCCCACCGGCAGATCGCCCAGCCGGATCCTGCCCTCCGCTACCCGCTTCAGAGCGTTGACCGTATAGCCGCATTTGGCACACATCCGGCGAATCTGGCGATTTTTGCCCTGCCGGATGGCAATGGTCATCACATATCCGTTTTCGGTTTTGGCCAGCAGCCGACACCGGGCCGGCAGCAGCCGCTCACCCTCCAGCTCGATGGGCCTGGACAGGGCAAGCTCCGGCGAAGGCAGACCCGGCTCGTCCGGCGTAAGCTTCACCAGATATTCTTTATAAATCTGATGGGAGGGATGGGTCAGATGCTGGGCCAGTGTGCCGTCATTGGTGAGCAGCAGCAGACCCTCGGAGTGCATATCCAGCCGTCCCACCGGATAGACCCGCTGGGGCACATCCCGGATCAGGTCGGCCACGGTTTTCCGTCCGGCCTCATCCGAAAGGGTGGTCACATAGCCCCGGGGCTTGTTCAGCATAATGCAGATGGTTTCCGGCGCATCACCCAGAGGACGATCATCCAGCAGAATCTCGTCCTGTTCCGGATCCGCGCTTTCTCCCAGCAGAGCTGTAAAGCCGTTCACCTTCACTCTGCCGTCCCGTATGTATTCCTCTGCCTTCCGGCGGGAACAGATGCCCGCCTCGGACAAAAGCTTTTGCAGTCGTTCCTTCAATGCTCTCTTCTCCCAAAGCGCCCGCACAATGTGTCCCACAATCTCCGCAGACCACAGGGCGCTTCCGCAGGCGCGATATTTTCCGAATAATATACCGGCGTTTCCCAGAGCAGGCTTCCGTCCAGCCGGACTTGCAGGCTGCCATAGCGGTCGCCGGCCCGCACCGGCCCGTAGCAGAGTCGGGGCCCGGTCAGCGTCAGGCGCAGTCTCCCCTGCTCCTGCTGCCGCAGCGCAAAGGAAAAGTTCTCGGCGCAATACAGGCGGCAGCTGCTCCTTTCGCCGGAAAACAGCGGTACGCTGCCGCAGTCGCCTGCACCCACCAGCGGCACGGTCTGATACTGGGCAAAGCCCCATTCCAGCAGGGCCTTATGATCGGCCCAGTCCTGCCGGTCGTTCAGCGTGACGCAGATCAGCAACCGTCCCTGCTCCCGCTTGGCCGAGACCAGACAGCGGCCGCAGGCCATGGTATAGCCGGTTTTGATGCCGCAGGCGTTGATCTCCCCCAGCAGACGATTGTGGTTGGTCATCTCACGGCCCGCCAGCGTAATGCTGCGGGTGGAGACGATCCGCGCGAAGGCATCATTCTCCAGTGCCGCTGCCGCAAGGCGTGCCAGATCCAGCGCCGTGGAATAATGCTCCGGCGCATCCAGCCCGCTGGGGTTGCAGAAATGGGTATCCGTCAGTCCCAGTGCCTCCGCCCGGGCGTTCATTCCGGCGACAAAGCCCTCCGTGCCCCCGGCATCCAGTCCGGCCAGCGCATCCGCCGCATCGTTGCCGCTTTCCAGCAGCAAGCCGTACAGCAGATCGGACACAGTCAGTCGCTCTCCGGGCTTCAGTCCCATGGATGAACCCTCTGCCGCACACCATTCCGGCTGTATTTCCACGGTCATTTCCGGGTCATACTGTTCCAGCGCCACCAGCCCGGTCATGATTTTTGTGGTGCTGGCCATGCCGCGCCGCAGCGTCTCGTTCCGGGCAAAGAGACAGTCGCCTGTCAGCCCATCATACAGCACGGCGCACTGAGCCTGCACCTCCGGCGGCCCGCCTTTTCCGCAAATGGGAATCGTCAGAAGCATCGCCGCCAGCAGCAGACACAGATATCGTTTCATCGCAATCACCTGCCTGTATGGCTAACATACCGGCAGACGGGGGATTTTATGCCCATTCCTTAATAAATGGGCTTTTCCTCCGGTTTTTCCTTCTTAAAACGATCCAGAATGCCGGGGATCATGTCCACAGCCTTATCCAGCGTCGAGTTTGCCGGGGGCTCCACATAGATCATCCGCACATTTCCCTGATTGACCACGATAAAGGCCAGGGGAACAATGGACACGCCCGCACCGCTGCCCGCGCCAAAGCGCAGATTGTTGCCGTCCGTGCCGCCGGAGGCAAATCCAAAGGACACCTTGGACACCGGGATCAGCGTGGTTCCGTCCGGCGTTGTCACCGGATTGCCCACCACAGTGTTCACATCAATCATGTCCCGAAGCTTTTCCATGGTGATGTTCATGGCTTCATTGATGCTGCTCATTGCGATTACCGCCTTTCTTTTGCATTTCCTGTTTGCGTTTTTCTTCCTGCTTCCGCAGCCGGAGATAGGCCGCCAGCACCCGACAGGCTACGATGAGATATCGCAGCGGACAGGCGGAGAGGATCACATCTCCCCGCAGCTCTATCCGCTCTGCGGAAAAATCCGCATCCACCGCAATGTCACCATCCCGGATGCGCAGACTCTTTTGGGCCATGGGATACAGCATGGAGATTCCCGCCGTCAGCTCGCCATAGGTCAGCGCCACTCCGGCGGCATCCCTTCCGCCCACCCGGATGGCCAGATGCAGTCTGGGTACGGACAGTGGCCGCAGCATGGCACCCACCGCCTTCAGTCCCAGCCGGATCAGCTCCAGAATCATGGAGAGAGAGGGCTTTTCTTTGGGTCTGGGCGGTTTTTTTGCCTTGCCGGGTTTTTCACGGTGCGGCTTTTTTTGCTTTTTTGTCTGCTCCTTCGGCTCCTTTTTCCCTGGCCTTCCGGGATACAGCCGGATGCGCACCGGGCCCAGCCCGGCAGAGATCCGCAGTCCGTCCTCATACCGGATGCGCACCCGCACGGGACAAAGCAGCAGAAGCAGCAGGAAAAGAAGCAGTGCTGCCAGAATCAGCCCCAAAGCTTTCAACGGGTCAGCCCTCCTCTTCCGGCAGGGACTGCGCCGCCTGTTCTGCCTGTTCGGCCTGTTCTGCCAGATCGTTCAGGGTCAGCTGGCCGCTGTCCTCTGTGCCGAAGGATTCCAGATCGGGCAGCTGGCTCACGGAGTTCAGGCCAAAACTGCGGAGGAAGCTTTCCGTGGTGCGGTAAAGGATGGGTCTGCCGGGGACATCCAGCCGTCCGCAGTCCTCGATCAGTCCCTTATCCACCAGACTGCCCACGGTATAGGCACTGTCCACGCCGCGAATCTGCTCGATATAGGCCCGGGTGACCGGCTGCTTGTAGGCAACCACCGCCAGCACCTCCAGCGCAGAGGCGGAAAGTGCCGGAGGCTTCCGTGTTTCCAGCACAGCCCGCACCGCCGCGGCATAATCCCCCCGGGAGGCCAGCTGATACCGGTCATCCAGATGCAGCAGACGAATTCCCCGGCGGTCATAATCATAGCTGTCCGCCAGACGCTGGGCCGCCTGCTGAAGCTGTGTCCGGTCGATCTGAAGCACGGCGCAGAGCTTGCCCTCGCTCACCGAATCTCCGGCGGCGAACAGCACCGCTTCCAGCGTACATTCCAGTTCCTGCAAATCCGTCATGCTTCCTCCTGCGTGGGACGCACCTCTGCCTGCGCCTGCTCCTCCGCAGTGGCCAGACGCAGCATACAGTCCTCGTCCTCTGTTTCCTCAATCATAATTTTATGGGTGCGGGAAAGCTCCAGCACCGCCAGAAATACCGCCACCAGCTCAGAACGGCTGCGGGCGGAAAAGGCCAGCTCCCGAAAGGAGAGCTTTTCCTGAGATACGAACCGATGGATCACATCCCGAATCTTGTCATCCACCGGCACGGTCTCATGCCCCACAATGCCCCGAAAGGCCTCCACCGGAGGCGGCATTCTCCGCTGCGCCCGGCCAAGAATCCCCTCCAGCGCCCGGACAAGCACGGTACAATCATAGCTGTACTGTACATCCCCTTTACACTTTTCCAGAGGCTCCTGACCCTTGATAAACAGGTCGCTGCCGATCTGACCCCGCAGGCTCAGGGCGCTTCCCGCCTCCCGGATACGCTGATATTCCAGCAGGGCCTCCACCAGACCGGCCCGGGGATCCTCCTGCTGCTCCTCGGTATAAACGGGAAGGAGCATTTTGGATTTGATATACATCAGCTGGGCTGCCATGGTGATGAACTCCGAGGCTACCTCCAGATCAAACTCCTGCATCCGGCGGATATAGTCCAGATATTGCTCCAGAATGTCCGCAATGGGGATATCCTGTATTTCCACCTTGTTTTTGGAAAGCAGGTGCAGCAGCAGATCCAGCGGCCCGTCAAAGACCTCCAGATGAAAGGTGACCTCTTCCTTCATATCACACCTCCCGGCAGCAGATGAAAATCGGCAGGGGCCGTGGCTGTCCGTGCCTGCGGCCCCTGCACGAAACGGGCATTAAACGATATCGTTGCGGATCAGATCCTCATAGCTCTCCCGGCGAACCACCGTTTCCACGCTGCCGTCCTCATGAATCAGCAGGATGGGCGGACGGGGCACACGGTTATAGTTGGAGGCCATGGAATAGTTGTAGGCACCGGTGGCAAAGACGCAGATGATATCCTCGGCCCTGGCCGTCTGGAACTTCAGATCCCGGGCCACCAGATCGCCGCTTTCGCAGCAGCGTCCGGCAATGGTCTGCACCTTGTCCCGGGGCGCATTGGCACGGTTGGCCACAACCGCGTCATAGGCTGCCTGATACAGGGCAAAGCGGGGGTTGTCGGGCAGACCGCCGTCCACGGAGACATAGCACCGGGCATCCTTGATGTCCCGCACGGAGCCCACGGTATACAGGGTGCAGCCGGCAGTGCAGACCGTGCTGCGGCCCGGCTCGATGACGATTTCCGGAATCTCCCGGCCCAGCTTGGCAGACTCTTCCCGCATGGCTTCGCCCATGGCATCAATCTTTTCGCCGAAGGTGCCGGGCTCGTCCTCGGGCATATACTTCACGCCGAAGCCGCCGCCCACGATCATTTCGTCCATGTGGATGTTCAGCTCCTTCTCCATCTTGCAGAAGAAGTCAAACATGATTCTGGCAGCCCGGGCAAAGCCGTCCACACTGAACACCTGAGAGCCGATGTGGCAATGGATACCGGCAAAATCCAGATGGGGATGCTCCAGAATATAGCTGGCCAGACGCATGGCCTCGCCGTCCTGAATGCCAAAGCCAAACTTGCTGTCGTTCTGGCCGGTGGAAATGAACTCATGGGTATCGGCGTGTACGCCGGGCTTGACCCGGAACAGCACCCGCTGACGCTTGTCCCGCGCGGCGCAGACCTTTTCCAGACGGTCCACCTCTTCAAAGGCATCAATAATCACAGAGCCGATGCCGCAGTCCACGGCCATTTCCAGCTCGGCCATGGTCTTGTTGTTGCCATGGAAATGCAGATGCTTGGGATTGAAGCCCGCCTTCAGCGCGGTATAGAGCTCGCCGCCGGAAACCACATCCGCGTGAACGCCCTCGCTGGCAAGGATGGGATAGATGAAACGGGCGCACAGCGCCTTGCTGGCGTAGGCAACCTTATAGCGCTCACCAAAATTGCGGCGCATGGCCTGGGTGAAATCCCGGCAGTTCTGGCGCAGCTGGCCTTCGCTCATCACATAGGCCGGCGTGCCGTACTCTTTGGCAACCTCTACCAGATCCACATTGTCCAGGCAGAGATGGCCGTCTTCCCGAATGGTAAAGCGGTCGCTGTAGTAGGTGTTCATGTCAGTTTTCCTCCAATGCTTTTTGAATATCTGCACATAATAAATCTCGGTTGGTGCCCTTTTCCGCAGAAAAGGGGATCAGGGTCTCCTGCTCTGTCAGCGCCAGAGTCTCCCGGATGCGGGCCAGGTTGGGCTCGATCTCGGATTTTTTCAGCTTGTCCAGCTTGTTGGCCACCACAGTCAGCGGCTTGCCGTAATAACGCACCCATTCTGCCATGGTGATATCGTCGGCGGTGGGCTTGTGCCGTGCGTCCACGATCATATAAATGCGGGCGATCTGCTCCCGGTCGGCCTCAAAATACTGCTCGATCAGCCGGGAATAGCGCTCCCGCTCTGCCTGAGAGGTTTTGGAATAGCCATAGCCCGGCAGGTCTACCAGCCAGTATCTGCCCTCCACCCGGAACAGGTTGACGAACACCGTCTTTCCGGGAACGGAGCTCACCCGGGCAAAGCCCTTTTTGCCCACCACCCGGTTCAGGGTAGAGGATTTGCCCACATTGGAGCGGCCCACAAAGGCCACCCGCCGCTGGCCGTCCCGGGGAAAATCTCCCGGCTTTGCCGCAGAACGGACAAATTCTGTCTTTTTGAAATCCATAGGTCAGCTCCTTACTGGCGGATGGCCGAAGGCTTCCGCTGCCGGGGTACCGGCGGGATGACCTCCGGGGCAGGCTCCCGTGTCTCGGGCGGCGTGTCTGCCTGATGCAGACCGAATACCGTATCCAGCACCTGATCCATATGCCGCACCAGCACAAAGGAGATGTGCTCCTTCACCAGCGGATCAACCTCTTCCAAATCCTTTTGATTTTCCGCAGGAATCAGCACGGTGGCGGCATGATTGCGATAGGCTGCCATGGATTTTTCCCGCAGTCCGCCGATGGGAAGCACTCTGCCCCGCAGGGTGATCTCACCGGTCATGGCGATATCCTTGGGAACCGGCTTGCCGGTCAGGGCAGAATACACTGCCGTGGCCGTGGTGATACCGGCAGAGGGGCCGTCCTTGGGCACCGCGCCCTCGGGGAAGTGAATGTGAATGTCCTTTTTGGCGTGGAAATCCTCCGGCAGACCCAGCTGCTGCGCCCGGCTGCGCAGATAGGTGATGGCCGCATGAGCCGATTCCTTCATCACATCGCCCAGATTGCCTGTGACCTCCAGCTTGCCGGAGCCGGGAACCGCAGCGGCCTCCACCTCCAGCATTTCTCCGCCGGCAGCCGTCCAGGCAAGACCGTTGACCACACCGGCCTCCGGCGCTTCCAGCGGCTTTTCCGCCGGAATGATGGGCACACCCAGATATTCCGCCAGATTTTTCGTGGTGAAATGCAGGGAACGCTTTCCCGTTTCCGTCATATATTTTGCCGTCTTGCGGCAGAGCTTTGCCAACAGCCGCTCCAGCGTACGGACACCCGCCTCCCGGGTGTAGCAGGTGATGAGCATTTGCAGCGCATCCTCATCCAGACGGACATTCTGTGCCCGCAGGCCATGTTTTTTCAGCTGCTTGGGCAGAAGATGCTTCCGGGCGATGCGAATCTTTTCCACATCGGTATAGCCGGGCAGGTCGATGATCTCCATTCTGTCCAGCAGCGGTGCGGGAATGCTTCCCTTGTCGTTGGCGGTGGTGATAAACAGCACATCGCTGAGATCAAAGGGCAGCTCCACAA
Organism: uncultured Oscillospiraceae bacterium; assembly: GCA_964541085.1. GTDB lineage: Bacteria > Bacillota > Clostridia > Oscillospirales > Butyricicoccaceae > UBA4644. The sequence goes on from CAZIPA010000020.1 coordinate 17,075, forward strand.
AATGATCCCGGAAGGCCGTATTCTGCTCCGTGTCAAAGACCTCCAGCAGTGCGGAAGCCGGGTCGCCCTTGTAATCGCTGCCCAGCTTGTCGATCTCGTCGATGAGGATCAGGCAGTTCCGGCTGCCCGCCTGCCGCAGCGCCGATATGATACGGCCGGGCATGGCGCCGATATAGGTTTTCCGGTGGCCTCGAATCTCTGCCTCGTCCCGCACACCGCCCAGACTCAGCCGGGCATAATCCCGACCCATGCAGCGGGCAATGGAGCGGGCGATGGAGGTTTTGCCCACGCCCGGCGGGCCTGCCAGACAGAGAATCTGTCCCTTGACGCTGCCGGTGAGATTTTTCACGGCAAAAAACTCCAGAATGCGCTCCTTCACCTTTTCCAGACCGGTATGATCCTCGTCCAGAATGGCCCGGGCCTTTTCCAGATCGGTGTTTTCCTTCCGCAGGGTTTCCCAGGGCAGATCCAGACACACATCCAGATAGGTGCGGGAAACGCCGCTTTCCGGAGAGGTGGGCTGCATTCTGCCCAGACGGCGGGCTTCCCTGGTCAGCTTGTCCCGCACTTCCTCCGGCAGATTGCGGCTTTCGATTTTTTGCAGATAGTCCTGGGCCTCGGAAAGAGCGTCCTCGCCCTCTCCCAGCTCCTCGCTGATGACCTTCATCTGCTCCCGCAGATAATAGTCCCGCTGGCCCTTGTCCATGGACTCCTTGACCTTTTCCTGAATATCCTGTTCCAGACGGAGAATTTCATTCTCCCGGGTCAGGGAGTGGAGCAGCAGGCCCATTCTCCGGCGGGGATCCTGGGTTTCCAGCAGCTGCTGCTTTTCCTCAAAGGGCATCTGGGTATTCTGGGCGATATAGTCGGCAAGGCTGCCCAGATCTCTGGCCCCCATCACCCGCATGACCACATCGCTGGCCATCTGCGGAATCAGGGACACATATTCCATGAACAGCTCCTGCGCCTGCCGCAGCAGGGCAAAATCCCGCTTGGTTGCCCGGGATAGCTCCACCTCCGGCAGCAGCTCGATATCGGCCATCAGGAAGGGTTCTGTCTGGGTCAGCTGCCGCAGCAGGGCCCGATCCTGCCCCTCCACCAGCACACGGATGCTGTCGCCGGGAATCTTCAGAATCTGACGCACCTTGCAATAGGTGCCCATGCCGAACAGATCCGCCTCGCCCGGATCGTCCACGGCAATGTCCCGCTGTGTCACCAGAAAGATTTTCTGGCCGTTTGCCATGGCGTATTCCATGGCCTGTATGGATTTTTGCCGTCCCACATCAAAATGGAACAGCGCACCGGGAAATACAGCAATCCCCCGCAGCGCCAGCGTCGGTACCTGACTTACGGTTTGATTCACTGCAATGGTTGATTTCATGTGTTTCCTCCTATGGAAATGACCGTTTGGACATACTTCGATTCTTATAGTTTAACACAGAGGCCCTGATATTGCAAGCGATTTCCAGCCGTCATGAAAAGTTTGCATTTCCATCTTCTGCCCCGGGCCGGAACCAAACGGCCTTTGGAAGAATAGATTGATAGTGAAGATGCTCTTCAAATCTAATCAGGAGGTTTTAGCATATGCCTGAAAGAGTTTCCCCCGGCCCGCTCCGCGGCAATCCGCCGCCCCGGGAGGCCGTTTGCATCCATACCAGAAAAGTCTATGATTCCTGCCGTGACAAGGAATGCCTGCAGGATCTGCGCGTGTATCTCACGGCATCCTCTCAGGCCATTCTGGAAAGTGCCATCAATGTGAAGCCCCAAAGCGCAAAGCTTCTCTGGACCTACATTGATGTGGAGCCCATCAGCTACAACCGGGGCTTTTATACGGTGGATGTGAAATACTTCTACCGGGTGGACTGTGACGCATTTTCCGGCGTGGGCCGTCCCCGGCAGATTCACGGTCTGGCTACCTATGACAAGCGCACCGTTCTCTTCGGCAGTGAGGGCAGCGCCCGAATCTTCAGCTCGGATTATGCCGCCAACGCCCAGGACATCCAGAACATCGAGCGCACCAATCTGCCGGTGGCGGTAGTGGAGGTGGTGGACCCGGTGTGTCTGGGCTGCAAGATGGTGGACAGCTGCTGTGACAGCTGCTCCGGCACGGCATCCGCATCGGACATTCCCGCCGATATTTGCAGCTGCTTTGACGAGGATCTGGTGATCTCCTCCGAGGGGCGGCAGCTGTTCGCCACGCTGGGACAGTTCAGCATCATCAAGCTGGAGCGCAGCATTCAGCTGCTGATGCCCGCCTATGATTTCTGTATGCCCCAGAAGGAATGTGCCGGCAATCCCGATGATCCCTGCGCACTGTTCCAGAACTTTCAGTTCCCGGTGGATGAGTTTTTCCCGCCCAAGGTCAGCGATTTTGTCCAGACGCCCCCGCCGCCCGCAGGCTCCGGCGGCTCCGGCTGCGGCTGCTCCGGCAATGCCCAGACCCCTCCCGCCTCCGGCTGTACCGGCTGCGGCAGCGGCAATCTCTCCCGCCGCAGGTAATCCCACCCCCTTTCCCCGCCAGCAGGACACTGTTTTCCGGCAGTGTCCTTTTTCTTTGGAAAGCCCTGCGATTTTATTTGACAAGCGGCAGGAATGATAGTAAAATAAGTTGTTCGAATATTTTACCGTTTTTGGGGGGCTGAATTATGATCCGGAATGATCTGCGCAATATCGCCATTATCGCCCATGTTGACCACGGCAAAACCACGCTGGTGGACGAAATGCTGAAGCAGGGCGGCGTCTATCGGGAAAATCAGGCTGTGGTGGAGCGTGTGATGGACTCCAACGATCTGGAGCGGGAACGGGGCATCACCATTCTGGCCAAAAATACCGCCGTTCATTACAAGGGCACGAAAATCAACATCGTGGACACGCCGGGCCATGCGGACTTTGGCGGCGAGGTTGAGCGTATTCTGAAGATGGTCAACGGCGTCATTCTGCTGGTGGATGCGGCGGAAGGCCCCATGCCTCAGACCCGCTTTGTGCTGAGCAAGGCGCTGGAGCTGGGTCATCGGGTGATTGTGGTGGTCAACAAGATCGACCGCCCCGACCAGCGTATCCATGAGGTGGTGGACGAGGTTCTGGAGCTGCTGCTGGATCTGAACGCCACGGAGGATCAGTTTGATTCTCCCATGCTGTTCTGCTCGGGCAGAAACGGCACGGCCTCCTATTCTCCCGACTCTGCCGGTGTGGATCTCCAGCCGCTGTTTGACACTATCCTGGAGTACATTCCCGGTCCTGATGTGGATACGGAAGCACCCTTCCAGATGCTGGTTTCCTCCATCGACTACAACGAGTTTGTGGGCCGCATTGCCATCGGACGCATCGAGCGGGGTGAGCTGAAGCAGAATCAGGAGATCGTGGTGTGCAACTATCACGACCCGGCACAGGTGAGCAAAAAGTGCCGTGCCGTCTCCATTTATACCTTTGATGGACTGAACCGCACGCCGGTGACCTCCGCCTCCGCAGGCAATATTATCGCTCTCAGCGGCATTGGTGAGATCACCATCGGTGATACCATCTGTGAACCGACGCAGGTGGAGCCGCTGCCCTTTGTGAAGATTTCCGCACCCACCATCGAAATGACCTTCTCCGTCAACGACAGCCCCTATGCAGGCAAGGACGGCAAATTCGTCACCTCCCGTCAGCTGCGGGAGCGTCTGTTCCGGGAAACGCTGAAGGATGTGTCCCTGCGGGTTTCCGAGATTGAGGATTCCACCGACAGCTTTAATGTGGCGGGCCGGGGCGAAATGCATCTGTCCATTCTCATTGAGACCATGCGCCGGGAGGGCTATGAGTTTTCCGTGTCCCCCGCCCGTGTGCTGTATCGGGATATTGACGGCGTTCGCTGCGAGCCCATCGAGCGGCTGGTGGTGGATGTGCCCCAGGAAAGCGTGGGCTCTGTCATTGAAAAAATCGGCTCCCGCAAGGGTGAAATGCTGGAAATGGTGCCTGTGGGCAGCCGCATGAAGGTGGAGTTTCTGGTGCCCTCCCGGGGTCTGTTCGGCTATCGCAACGAATTTCTCACCGATACCAAGGGCGAAGGCATTATGGCCTCGGTGTTTGATTCCTATGCGCCCTTCAAGGGAGAGGTCTCCCGCCGCAGCACCGGCTCGCTGGTGTCCTTTGAAACCGGCGAAAGCGTGGCCTACGGTCTGTTCAATGCCCAGGATCGGGGTGCTCTGTTCATCGGCCCCGGCGTTGCCGTTTACGAGGGCATGGTGGTCGGCATGACCCCCAAGGCCGAGGATATCATCGTCAATGTGTGCAAGCGCAAGCAGCTGACCAATATGCGTGCCGCCGGTTCGGATGAGGCCCTGCGGCTGACGCCGCCCCGCCAGCTGAGTCTGGAGCAGTGCATGGAGTTTCTGGCAGATGATGAGCTGCTGGAAGTCACGCCCAAGCATCTGCGCATCCGCAAGCGCATCCTCAACGGCCAGCTCCGCATGAAGGACAAGTTCGGCGGCAAAAATCGCTGCTGAGGCTGTAGAGGAAACGAAAAAGGCAGAGAACCCCTCGGGGCTCCCTGCCGGTCAGACAGCAATATTGCATTTTTGGAAGCAGGCATGATTTCGGTCATGCCTGTTCTTTTTGCAGCAGACCATAAAGGTGCAGGTCTGCCCAGTTGCCCCGGGGATCCTTCACCTGACTCCGCTGAATGCCCTCCGGCTGCATTCCCAGCTTTTTCATCAGCGGCACGGATTTTACGGTGTCGATGGTTTCGGCAAAGATTTTGTGGGCGTTCCGCTTTTGAAAGGCGTAGTCCATCACGGCTTTGCAGGCTTCCATAGCATAGCCCTGCCGCCAGAAGCTTCGATTGAAAAACCAGCCCATTTCGTATACGCCTTCTCCCTGCTCACGAAGCAGAATATAGCCGATCACCTTGCCGCTTTCCCGGTGAACCGCCGCCACTGCGCCCCTTTGCTCCACGCAGAAGGAGGACAGAAAGGCCGCCGTTTTTTCCGGATCGTATGCAGGCTCGCAATGCTCCATGGTTTCCGCATCCCCGAGAATCTCCTGCAAATTCGCAGCATCCTCCAGGGTGAAATAGCGAATCACCATGCGCGGCGTGTCGCAGAGCGCGAAAGCATCAGAAGTTTTTCTCCACATAGGCGTTGAATTTTTTGCTGTCCAGCACATCCCGATAGGTGTTGCGGAAGCGCTTTACCGTCAGGCTGTTCAGCTGAAGAATCTTATAATACTTTGCCACACCGGCCGCCATTCCAAAGAGCATACAGAAAATGCCGAAGGGTGCGCACCGCAGGGAAAAGCTCACCAGCGCGCCCAGCAGAATCAGGGACAGTACCACACCGGCTGCCGCTTTTTTGGGGTGCAGCGCCTTGAAATCCGCCTCCTTCAGAATGCCCAGCTGGATCATGGTCCTGGAAAAGTTCTTCTGTACGCCGAATATGGAAATGGCGTTCAGAACGCAGGGCACCGCCACGAAAAAGGACAGGGCCGTAATCACAACATAAAGAATCAGTGTGCCAAAATCGTTCATAGGGTTCTCCTCCACAGCTTGATAGGAGAATTATACTATAGCTCTGTGAATTTTGCAACAATTTCCATCAAAATTGTTCTGCCGGACAAAAATCCGTCTCGATGCAATGGTCTGCGCAGCAGGCGGGCTGATACTGCCACCGTCGGAGAATGCCCTCATGGAGATAATAATCCTCCGGTGTGATCCAGCGGATGCCGCTGCCCGGGGCCGCCTCCAGAATGCTCAGCTTGATTTTCATGCGGCTTTTCTGGATGGATTTGATGAAAACGGCGGTGTCCATTCCCACCGTCAGCTCCCGGCTGCTTTCCGCCAGACCGGAAAGATTCGGGGTCAGCTCGATGAACACGCCGTAGCTCTCCACCCCACGGATGATGCCGCGCACGGCGCTTCCCGTTTGCAGCAGCGCCGCATTTTCCTCCCAGGTGCCCAAAAGCTCCCGATGGGTCAGCCACACCCGCCCGTTGGAACGGTCACAGCGCAGCACCACGGCATAAATATCCTGTCCGGTATGAAAGCGCTGGGCGGTGGTGCGAATGCGGGATACGGAGACATTTTCCACCCCGATCATGGAAACCAGACCGCAGCCCATATCCACAAAGGCGCCGAACTGCTCCAGATGGGTCACCCGGGCCCGGATGATCTCTCCCGGCTGCAAATACTCCAGCAGATAGCGCTGGGCTTCCTCCTGCATGGCCCGGCGGGACAGCTGCCAGAGGCCGTCTTTTTTCCCCAGTACCTGAAAGCACACCGGCTTGCCCACCCGGGACAGAATGGCAATATCCCGCAGCTTTCCCTCTCCCGCGCCCAATCCGGCCTCGGCATAGGGAATGATTCCCTTTTCCCGGCCCATGCGCACATGAAGATTCCGTCCCTCATCGCACATGGTAGCGATGCCTTCCACCCGCTGGCCGGTATGAACCGCCCGCTCCAGCAGCTCCTCCCCCTCTGCCGTTTTTCCATAGCCCTCCGGCAAATAGATACCCTGCGGCATACAATGTCCTCCCTTTTCGGTTTCTGCTTTCACTATATGCGGCAATTCCGGGGATTTGCCTTGCAAATCCCGTTTTTTCCGGTATAATGAAGATACAGAGTTATCAGCCATACAAGGCATTGTCTTAGGAGGAACGATCATGTTTGTAGAAGGAAAACAGATGCACATTGCGCTGCAAAAGGGCGATGTGGGCCGATATGTCATTCTGCCCGGTGATCCGGGCCGCTGTGAGCGGATCGCCCGCTATTTTGACAATCCCCGGTTTGTGGCCTCCAACCGGGAGTTTACCACCTATACCGGTACGCTGCTGGGAGAAAAGGTCAGTGTCTGCTCCACCGGCATCGGCGGCCCCAGCACGGCCATTGCGGTGGAGGAGCTGGTGGAATGCGGTGCGGATACGCTGATCCGTCTGGGCACCTGCGGCGGCATTGATCTGAAGGTGCAGGGCGGCGATATGGTCATTGCCACCGGCGCAATCCGGCAGGACGGCACTTCGCAGGAATATCTGCCGCTGGAGTTTCCCGCGGTTCCGGATTTTGCTGTGACCTGTGCCCTGCATGATGCGGCTGTGGCTGCCGGCCGTCGGGTGCATACCGGCGTGGTGCAGGCCAAGGATTCCTTCTATGGTCAGCATCGGCCTCAGGTCATGCCCACCGCACAAAAGCTGCAATATCAGTGGAATGCCTGGAAGCAGGGCGGTGCGCTGGCCTCGGAGATGGAGAGCGGGACGCTGTTCACCGTGTCCTCCTTCCTGAAGGTGCGCTCCGGCGCAGCCTTCCATGTGATCTGGAATCAGGAGCGGCGGGATGCCGGTCTGGACGATGTCCGCTGCCCGGATATGGAGCCGCTGCTGGAGACGGTGGCAGAAGCGCTGAAGCTGCTGATCCTGCGGGATCGGGAGCAGGCAAAATAAATATCAGAGAAAACAGAAGGGCCCGCATTCACACGGAATGCGGGCCTTAATTGTTGATTTGCTTGTCAGAAATTGCCGGTGCCGTCGTGCTCCAGCTGGTCACCCAGCAGCACCTTTACCGTGCTCAATGCCCCAGCGCGGCTGTAAGTCACCTTGACCCAGTCACCGGCGTGATATTTTTCCCGGGCAAGATAGGCTTCCTCCATGGTCTTGACCACGGTATCGCCCAGCTGGGTAATCACATCTCCCGGTTTGAGTCCCGCCAGCGCAGCGCCGCTGCCGGCATCCACCGAGGAAATCAGAATGCCCCGGGGCAGATTCAGCCCGGCTGCCGCCTGAGTGATCTCGGTGCCCTCAATGCCCAGCACAGGCCGTCCGGCCACCTGTCCGTTCTGGATCAGGGCGGAGGCGATGGAACGGGCATCATTGATGGCGATGACGAAATCCTGCTTGTCTCTGCCGTGAATGCTGATCCAGCAGGCGTTGATGCCGATGACCTCGCCCCGCTCGTTGAGCAGTGCGCCGCCGCTATTTCCCGCATCCAGTGCCGCATCGGTTTGCAGCAGATCCAACAGCACGCCGGAAACCAGCAGGTTCCGGTTTACCCCAGAGACAATGCCAAAGGTGACAGAGCCCGGTGTTTCTCCGGCATCCGCACCCATGGCAATGGCGGCCTGTCCGGTCTCCACCGCATCAGAGTTGCCCACCTTCAGGGCCGTGAGGCCGTGGGCGTTGATCTTCAGCACTGCCAGACCGGAGCATTCGTCACTGCCCATGATAAAGGCGGCATAGGATTTTCCGTTGCTGAGAGTCACATGAATGCTGTCGCAGCCCTCCAGAAAGCCGCTGCCCGTGAGGATATAGCCGTTTTCCGACAGCACAACGCCGCTGCCGGTGCGGTCTTCCTCGTCCTCGGCATAATTTTCCGCCAGAATCCCCACCACAAAGGGGCGGGCATTTTTGACGGCTTTGGAAACATCGGTAACATAAATGCCGGTGTCTTCATCGGCCAGCGCCTGCGTCTGCCGCACCTCAGTCTGCGAAGGCTGCGACTCCTTCCGATTGGCGGAAAGGGCGGTCTGGTTCAGCTGGCCGGTGGTAGTGCCGGGGGTGGTGTCTCCCGTGCTGAGAGAGGAATAGACCGCGCTGCGCCAGACCAGACTGATGCCCACGATTACCGTGCTGAACAGCAGAAATACGCCGGCAAGCATGACCATGCCCTGGCGAAAGCGGATGCGCCGCAGCTTTTCCAGCTGAATCTCATCATAGGTTTTATAGGGAAACGGCTCTTCATAAAGCGGTTCCTGATGTTCATTCTGCTCCATGATGCGCTCCTTTGCTCAACGATTCAGCGGAACGGTAAAGCAGAACTCCGTTCTGCCGTCGCCGCTGCGAACATAAATATCTCCGCCGTGCCGCTGGATCACCGTCCGTGTGATGTACAGGCCCAGACCGGAGCCGGTGCTGTTGCGGTTGCGGGAGGTATCGCCCTTATAAAATCGGTCGAAGATGTGCTTTTGCTTTTCCTTGGGAATATCGCTGCCGGTGTTGACAATGTTGAATTGCAGCTTGCCGGTTTTTTCCTCCAGATAGATGGTGATGCTGCCGTCCTCCGGCGTAAACTTCACCGCATTGTCTACCAGATTATAGACCGCCTGAAAAAAGCTGTCGTGCTCTGCCTTGATGGGCAGACTTTCGGGGATGTCCAGCTCCAGCTGGATGCGCTTGCTCTTCAGCTGCTGCTCAAAGCCGATGATGATCCGGCGCACCATTTCGCTGGAATCAAAGACGGTTTTGTCCTCGCCGCCGCTTTCCAGTCGGGACATGGTAAGCAGACTGTTGGCCAGACGGGACAGACGCTTGACCTCGTCGGAGATGATGCGCAGATAATATTCCTGCTTTTCCGGCTTGATGGTGCCGTCCAGAATGCCGTCCACAAAGCCCGCAATGGTGGTCATGGGTGTCCGCAGATCGTGGGAAACGCTGGCGATCAGGCTCCGGCGGGTTTCTTCGGTATTCTGCATGGCATCGGCCATACGGTTGAAGGCGATGGTCATATCATAAAGCTCGTCCTGCCGCTTGGGCAGCTTGGCACGGGCGGTGAAATCTCCCTGCGCAAACTTTCTGGCGGCGGAAGCAATCTCCCGCAGCGGCCGCACGGTGCTGTGCGTTACCATGATGGTGGCCAGCAGCGTCAGCAGCAGCACAGCCAGCGTCATCAGAATGAACACCCGGGACAGGTTGAGAAACAGCTGCTCTGTGGATTGGGCCGGTACGCAGGTGAACACCGCGCCAGCGACTTCCCCGTTGACGCTGACGGTGCGGCCCATGACATAATTGGTATCGGACAGAAAGCCATAGAAATTGGAGCTCTGGGAATAGCTGCCATCCCGCAGCAGACTGCTCATGGCCTCCGGCGGGATCCGCAGACCGTTGTCCAGCTGGCTGTAGCAGCCGTCCCGGGTGGCGATAAACAGCAGAAAGCCCTCTGCGTCGCCCACCAGCAGCGTACCGTCGCAGTCCTTGGCAATCATGTGCATGGAGACCCGGTAGCTGCTGTTGAATTTGTCCTTCCAGTCGGCGCTGTCCTCCAGTTCAAAATAGGTGGAGGTGCTCTGCACCGCCCGGTCGGACGCGTCGCTGAGCTGCACCTGCTTTTCTTCCATGGCGAAACGGTTCACCCGATAGACAAAGGTGCTGCCCAGAATGCCAAAGCCCAGACAGATCACCAGCGCATAGATCACAAAGTTCCGAACAAACAGGCTGTTCACCGCAAAGCCTCCCTTTCTCCCGGATTATTCCGAAAGTGTCTGATGGGTCGCGCCCTCCTGAAGCTCAAACTTGTAGCCTACGCCCCACACCGTGCTGATCTCCCACTGCTCGGAAACTCCTTGCAGCTTTTCCCGCAGACGCTTTACATGGACATCCACCGTGCGGGTATCGCCGAAATAGTCAAAGCCCCACACATCGTCCAGCAGCTGTGCCCGGGTGAACACCCGGTTGGGAGAGCTGGCCAGAAAATACAGCAGCTCGATCTCTTTGGGCGGGATCTCCATTTTCTTGCCCCTGACGGTGATATTGTAGGATTGCTTGTCGATAATCAGATTGTCGAACACCAGCTTTTGCGCGCCGCCGCCCTTGTCCATCCGGCGCAGCACCGCACGCACACGGGCAATGACTTCCCGCATTTCAAAGGGCTTGGTGATATAATCATCCGCGCCCAGTTCCAGCAGCGTCACCTTGTCCAGCACCTCGCCCTTGGCCGTCAGCACGATCACCGGCGTTTTGGAAAAGGTGCGCAGCTCACGGATCATCTGGGTGCCGTCCATGACAGGCATCATCAGATCCAGCAGCACAAGATCGGGATGCACCCGCTTGAAGGTGCGCAAACCCTCTGCGCCGTCCTGCGCCATTTCGATATGATAGCCCTCCTGCTCCAGATAAAGATGCAGCAGCTCACGAATATTGCTGTCGTCTTCCACGATCAGAATGGTTTTTTCCATAAATATGCAGCTCCTTCCTTTGAAATCTGCGTTGCTTTCTGGTTCCTATTATAAGCAAAAGCCCCGGCGATTGCATCACCAAATTGTAAACAAGCGTTTCTTTCCCCACCATTTTCAAGCTTTCTTCCGATTTCCCGCCGGTTAGCTGTTGACAGACGGGCGTTTCTGTCATAAAATAAAAGTGCTGTGTTATGCTTGCTCCCATCCGGAGGGGCGCACAGCTTCTGCGGGCAGACCGTGGTCTTTTCCGGTTGCCCCGGAACAATCGCTTCTGATCTGGAAAACACAATAATAGAGAGGTGCTTGCAAATGAAATTCTCCAGCAAGATCGAAAAATGCGGCCTTTCCCCCATGCGTAAGTTCCACCCCTATGCGGTGGCTGCCGAGGCTAAGGGCAAGAAGATCTATCATCTGAACATCGGCCAGCCCGATGTGGAAACCCCCCAGCAGTTCTTTGACGCTGTCAAGAACTTCAGCCAGCCCGTTCTGGAGTATGCCGCTTCCCCCGGTATGCCCGTGCTCATTGATGCCATCCAGAAGTATTATGACAATCTGGATATGCACTTTGACAAGAGCGAGATCCTGATCACCACCGGCGGCTCCGAGGCTCTGTCCATCGTTTTGCAGTGCATTCTGGACGACGGCGATGAGATCCTGATCCCCGAGCCCTTCTATCCCAACTACAACACCATGGTCCGCACCTGCGGCGCTTCCATCCATCCCATCCCCACCTGCCCTGAGGAAGGCTATCGCTATGCTGACCGGGCCAAGATCGAGGCTGAGATCAACGAGCATACCCGTGCCATCATGGTTACCAACCCCGGCAACCCCACCGGCGTTGTGCTGACTCCCGAAGAGATGCGCATGATGTGCGACATCGCCAAGGAGCACAATCTGTTCATCATCGGCGACGAAGCTTACCGTGAGTTCGTTTACGGCGGTGAGCCCCTGCAGTCCATGGGTCAGTTCGCTGACGCTGCTGACAATGTGGTTGTCATCGACACCGTTTCCAAGCGTTTCTCTGCCTGCGGTGCCCGTGTTGGCTGCATCCTGACCCGCAACCATGAACTGCTGGGCCATGCCATGAAGTATTGCCAGTGCCGTCTGTGCGTTGCCACGCTGGATCAGGTGGCTTCTGCCGCTCTGTACGATGTCGGCCCCGAGTACTTTGCCGCTGTCCGTGACGAGTACAAGCGCCGCCGTGACACCGTGGTTGCCAAGCTGAACGAGATCCCCGGCGTTGTGTTCGATTGCCCCAAGGGCGCCTTCTATCTGATGGCTGCTCTGCCCGTAGACGATGCCGACAACTTCCAGAAGTGGCTGCTGGAAGAGTTTGATGACAACGGCGACACCGTGATGTTCGCTCCCGGCGCGCCCATGTACGCCACTCCCGGCAAGGGCAAGAACGAGATCCGTATTGCCTATGTTCTGAAGCAGGACAAGCTGGAGCGTGCCATGGATCTGCTGGCTCTGGGCATCAAGAAGTACAACGAGACCCACTGATTTTTCCTGAAAAGCGCAAGTGCCCGGCCTATGCTGTATGCTGATAAGACAGTAATTTGAAAGAATTACGAAATCGGCAACTGCAAACAGGATTGGACAACAAACCAGGCGACATTCAACTTTGGTTGTGTGTCGCCTGTTTTTGTGCGTTTCCGGGTTGATAAGCATATCAAAGCTATGCTACAATGTGTGTACGCACCAGCACGGACGAAGATATGGCTACTGGAAAAGGTATTGTCCTGTGCGGTCAACATGGACAGCGGTTGCGTGAAGCTGAAATTCACCGATGGCAGTATGATTTTCATTCACTGCACTGCCGTGGAAAACGAAGTTGCCGACAATATGTATCAGCGGTCAGAGCTGGACTATCTGGTATGCAACGATCCGCTGGCGTATGCTGACCTTGTGCTGAACGGTGACCCGGAGGCGTATCTCAAGGCGGTTACTGAGTATAAAATTGTGGATATTATCAATCATCCCAATGGCCGGTCAACGGCATTGTATGAGTTGGAGGTGTAGTGGTTGGAAGTAACATTTATAAATCCCGGTGTTGACTATATGATTCAGCGAATCATAGACTTTCAGGCTGAAGATGAATCCGCTTTCTGGTCTGAACCGTTATACCATTTCTATCCGCAGCTTGATAAAGCCTACGCTACAAGCTTGCCGTTTGCCGAAAGAAAAAACTATATCGAACGCACAATGCGAGCAGTTTATAAGGAGTTGGAAGATACGATCAATGAAAAGGTGGCTTTATATGCTCGCCATTGGGACGCTTGCAAACCACAGATCACCGCCGCTTTGTCGGATGCTTTCGGCATGGATTGTGAGAATATGTTTAATGACATACAGTGCTATTTGAGTATCAATCCTGTTGAACCTCGCTTTTTGAAAGAGCACCGCTATGACACATTCTATTTGAACAGTGCAAGAGGCGCAATCGGTGGTGGAATACATGAGATCATTCATTTTATTTGGTTTCATGTATGGAATCAATTATTCCAAGACAGCTACGATGAATATGAACGCCCCTCGCTCAAATGGATTTTGAGTGAAATGGTAGTCGAGTCCATAATGAAGGATGAGCGGCTCAGCTCCATTAACCCCTATTTTCCAAGAGAGAACGGTGGGTGCATCTACCCCTATTTCTTTGATATGATAGTAGATGGCAAGCTGATTTTAGATACATTGGATGCTATGTATCAGAGCCAAAATATCACAGATTTTATGCGGAATAGCTATGCTTACTGTAAAGAGCACGAAGCGGCGATCAGAGAGCATATCCAAAGGTCGGAGAGGTGACACCTATGCCAAACACCGCAAACCGCAAGCGACCGATACAGGTCAAATTTTTTGTAGATGAAAACGAGCTTGCTGCCATCAAGCAGCGAATGGCCCAGTTCGGAACGGACAATCTCAGCACCTATCTTCGCACTATGGCCATGGAGGGAATTTTCCCAACTGCCGGGGGTAAGGAAAGCACCAAACAGGAAAACTGCGAAAAAGCGTGATTGCCATATCACGGCTTTCATAAAAAACAGCACCAACGGTGCGCAGCCGATTTCTCTGAAATTGTGAAAGGGTTTGGGAGCCGGGCAAGCTTCGCATGAGTGGGTACCAACCTGCCCTGCTTGCTGAGTCCAACTGTGAGGCAGCAAGCAAAACGGATTTTTGCAAAAGAATTCCGTTTTGCGGTCTTACGAGCACCGGCCTATGGCCGGGCATTTTTGACTGCAAAAGGCCCCGGACAGCCGACGATGCATCGGTATCCGGGGCATTTTTATGCTTTTATGTGGGAAATGTGTCTTTCGTCAGATCAGGCCAGCTTGGCAGCCAGACGCTCTGCGATGGCATCCAGGAACTCTTCGCTGTTGACGGCATGAGCCTCAAAGCCGGGCTCCACCAGACCCACCAGGTCCTTGGTCATGATGCCGGCGTTCAGGGTCTCGAAGCAGGCCTCTTCCAGCTTCTCGCCGAAGGCAACCAGCTCGGGCAGCTCATCCAGCTCACCGCGCTTTTTGAAGGCGCCGGACCAGGCAAAGATGGTAGCCATGGAGTTGGTGGAGGTCTTCTCGCCCTTCAGGTGCTTGTAATAGTGCTTGGTCACGGTGCCGTGGGCAGCTTCATACTCATAGTTGCCGTCGGGAGAAACCAGCACGGAGGTCATCATTGCCAGAGAACCGAAAGCGGTGGAGACCATGTCGCTCATCACATCGCCGTCATAGTTCTTGCAGGCCCAGATATAGCCGCCCTTGGAGCGGATCACGCGGGCCACGGCATCGTCGATCAGGGTGTAGAAGTAGGTGATGCCCAGCTTCTCAAACTGCTCCTTGTAGCCGCCCTTTTCAAACTCTTCCTCAAAGACCTTCTTGAACTCGCCGTCATAGACCTTGGCGATGGTGTCCTTGGTGGAGAACCACAGATCCTGCTTGGTATCAATGGCATACTGGAAGCAGCTGCGGGCGAAGGAACGGATGGACTTTTCCTTGTTGTGTGCGCCCTGCCAGACAGCGGGGCCGTCCACCTTCTGGACCGTCAGGTTCTTCTCTTCGCCGGTCTCGGCGCCCTTGAAGGTCATGGTGCAGGTGCCGGGTTCGGTGGTGTACATATCCACAGATTTGTAAACATCACCGTAGGCATGACGGGCGATGGTGATGGGCTGTTCACAATTCTTCACCACGGGCTTGATAGCGGGGATGCAGATGGGGGTGCGGAAAACGGTGCCGTCCAGAATGGAACGGATGGTGCCGTTGGGGCTCTTCCACATTTCGGTCAGCTGGGGATACTCTTCCATGCGCTGCTTGTTGGGGGTGATGGTGGCGCACTTGACACCCACGCCGTACTTCTTGTTGGCGTTGGCGGCATCAATGGTAACCTGATCCTTGGTGGCGTTGCGGTTCAGCAGACCCAGATCGTAATATTCGGTCTTCAGGTCAACATAGGGCAGGATCAGCTTGTCCTTAATCATCTGCCAGAGGATTCGGGTCATCTCGTCGCCGTCCATCTCGACCAGCGGCGTTTTCATCTGAATTTTTGCCATGAGAGTAAACTCCTTTTGTTTTATTTTTCAAAATCGGATCGTTCCGCAGCAGAATCGCCGGTGTCACAGCGTGGGCCGTGGCCGGGGATTCTGCCGCAGGAGCGGAGAGCATTGTGGGTTCTCGCAAAGGCCCGCCCCGGCAGGAGGTCACCGGTATCACAGTATCCTGTTTGCCGCAATGGGATTCCTGTCGCAGGAGCGGAGGATTTTTGCGGGTTCCCGCAAAAAGGCCCGGGCCGGCAAAGAATCAACGGTGTGACAGTACCGTGTGTACGGCGCACCGGAGATTCTGCCGCAGGGACGGAGAATTTTTGCGGGAAGGGTTATGCCTTGCCGTAACCGGCCGCATAGTAATTCATCAGGCAGCCTTCGGTGACGATGAGCTTTTCATCGGCAGTGAGGCCCTTGCACTGCAGGGGCAGCTCCTTCACCTGGCCATCCTTGGTGATGACCTGGGCGGTGAGCTCTTCCTTGCCGTCCAGAATGGCCTGACGGATGCCGGGGATGTACAGCCAGTCACCGTCCTCATAATCAAAGGGAATGTCCTTGTCCATGGTGAAGGGCACGATACCCCAGTTGATGCAGTTGGAGCGATAACGCTTGGTGGCGTACTCATAGCAGATGTTGGCAAAGCCGCCCAGCACCTTCTGGCAGGAGGCAGCCTGCTC
>CAZIPA010000021.1:0-31504 GCA_964541085.1 uncultured Oscillospiraceae bacterium
ATCAGTTCCCCGCTGCCGGACAGCAGATATGTCCAGCCATCATCGGTGCGGAGCATATCCTGAACCTGATAATATTGGATATCATCACTCATGCTCATCTCCCAGAGCACATTGCCGTTGATATCCAGAGAGAGCATACAGCAAATCGGGAATCCGTCCATAGGGTTGGAGAAACACGCCACCACAGAAACATTCCCGCTGCTGTCCGCCGCCACGCCATAAAATGCTCTGGCTTTCAGTTTGCGTTCGGAGGCATATTCCGACAATCTGGTATAGAAGGATTGATAGCGCAAAACTTCGCCGCTTTTGATATCAACGCCCACCAATCTCGTTGACACGGTGCCAAAGAGCACGCTGTTTGCACCGGTTGCTTCATGGGTGATATACAGAACATTTTCCGCAGATGTCTCGGCATATTCGAGCGCTTTGCTATATCTGGGGATAGAATGCACTGCACTGTAATGATTTTCGCCCTCTGGGATGTAGCTTTGATTCGTGTTTGCTGTTCCACAGGCGGAAAAAGCGCATAAAAACAGAGCAGAAATTAAAAGTAAGATTCGTTTTTTCATTTTATCCACCTCTTATCCACCACTTATTATATGAATAAAAGCAAGGGGAAAGAGCAAAATACTCCTCCCCCCTTGCGAAATCAAGAATTAGTGCCGACAATAAGTCTCCTCATATTCGTCCACATCTTCTACATAACCGCAACTGTCGCAAAACTTTTCCTCAACTACCCGATAGACATAGTCAGTCATGGATTCATCAATCTCACATGGTACAGTTCCGATTTTTGTTCTCTGAGTTCTCGTTGTGATTTTTCCATCCTCGCAGAAACGGCAATGTACATACCGTGCCGCAACAGGCATACACAGCGCCAGCACGAGGACAATCATGAGGGTCAAACAGACAAATTTTTTCATAGGTGTACCTCCTTGTTGTTCTTCATTTGTTGATAAGCTTCTGTGATTTTGCCATTTAGGATATCCTATTTATATCGTAACCAGTTGTTTTGTATTTGTCAATACTTTTTCCCGAAAAAATTCTTTTTTCAGAAACTTTTTTACTTTTGTTCATCCAAACAGAGCTGCACACGGTTCTGGATGGCTTTGGCGGCGGCATTTTTGAACTGTTTTCCTTGCAATTTTCGCAGGGGCTTGCTATAATGGCAGCAAATCGTCTCTCACCGGAGGGCGGAAGGAGGTCTTTTATGCTGTGGCTCTGGATGGTGGCGGCTGTGATTCTGCTAATTTTTGCCGGTGCGTATGTCTGCTGGCGCATGGCATTTTTTGTTTCACCCCGGGAGCGGGGAAAGCTGCTTCCTCTGCCCGCTTCGGAGCAATATGCCCCCTTTGCGGAGCTTTCTTCCCAGATGTTGCAGGCGGCGGTGGCGCTGCCCTATGAGGACATCTGGACGGTCTCACGGGAGGGGCTGCGGCTGCACGGGAAATATTATGCAGGAGCGCCGGGCGCACCGGTTCAGATCATGTTTCACGGCTATCGCAGCAGTGCGGAACGGGATTTTTGCGGCGGCTTGCAGGCGGCTATCCATGGCGGCTTTCACATTTTGCTGGTGGATCAGCGGGCCCACGGCGAAAGCGAGGGAAGCTGTCTCACCTTTGGCGTGAAGGAGCGCTTTGACTGTCTTTGCTGGGCGGAATATGCCGCAGAGCGGTTCGGGCCGGACTGTTCCATTTTCCTCTATGGGATGTCCATGGGTGCGGCTACGGTGCTGATGGCGGCGGCGCTGCCTCTGCCCCGGCAGGTGGTGGGCATTGTGGCAGACTGCGGCTACAGCGCTCCCTCGGACATTCTGCGCAAGGTGATCCGGGACAGGGGCCTGCCCTGCTTTCCCGTGTATGGGCTGCTGCGGCTGGGCGCAGGGCTGTT
This sequence comes from uncultured Oscillospiraceae bacterium, assembly GCA_964541085.1. Lineage (GTDB taxonomy): Bacteria > Bacillota > Clostridia > Oscillospirales > Butyricicoccaceae > UBA4644. The sequence goes on from CAZIPA010000021.1 coordinate 1,891, forward strand.
TGGTAGATTTGACCCGGAGGAGGCCAGCCCCCGGGCGGCGCTGGAGCAGTGTTCTCTGCCGGTGCTGCTGATTCACGGCGGTGACGATCGGTTTGTGCCCTGTGAAATGAGCCGGGAAAACTTCCGTCACTGTGCCGCCGAAAACAAGCGGCTGCTGATTGTCCCCGGGGCGGGACATGGCATCAGCTATCTGCTGGACAGCCGGGGCTATCTGAGGGCGCTGACGGACTTTACTGAGAGCATTCTTCACTGGCGGCCGGATATGGGTTCCGGTTTTCCCGAGGGCGTTGCGCCGCCGGTGATGTAAAAAGGGATACAAAAAGCGGCAGAAGGCACTTTCGCCTCTGCCGCTTCTGTTTGCATTTTGGGAATGCTTTTGAATATTCTGTAATGCTTACCGGATGGGAAAATCGAAATAGGTATCCGGATAGGGCTCGGGATTCACGCTGAAATGCCACCATTCGCACTCATAGGGTTCAAAGCCCGCTTCCAGCATGGCATCCCGGAGGATGTAACGGTTTTTCCGCTGCTCCGGCGTGACCTGATCGCTGTCGGGCCAGCTGCGGGGATCCATGAAATCGAAGATGGAGCCCATATCCAGCTCCTGATGGGTTTTTGCATCCACGATGGTCAGATCCACTGCCTTGGCGCGGGTGTGTCCGGAACGGCGGGCAATGTAGCCCTCATCGAACATCCGGGCCTTTTCCAGATTGGGATACTGGATGGGCTTGCGGCGCACATCCTCCAAATCCTCACCCCAGCGGCAGAAATCATCCACCGCCCGCTGAGGACGATAGGCATCAAAGAATTTCATGAGATAGCCCTGCTTCCGCAGAATCTCTGCCGCCTTGACGCAGCCATCAGCCACTTCCTTCGCCATCACCACCAGCGGCTGCTCATAGCCGTCTGCGGGACGGCCCATAAAGTTGTCCGTACCGGCATATTTCGCGTCAATGATGCAGTCCTCAATCAGCTCGTCAATGTAGACAAAGCCTTCCGGCAGCTCCCGGGCCTTATGGACACAGGCAGTACTCAGGTTCATAACAACAGTCCTTTCTTTTTCTCTTTGCTGAGTCTTTGCTATTGTCTCCATTATAGCAGGTTTTTGCCGGATGTAAACCCTTTCTGCCCTCAGAGAATGATGGGCTGAAGCTGTTTTCCCGCCAGAGCCGCGTCCAGCGCCGCCTCGCACAGGCCAAAATTGGCTGCCATGGAGCGGGGCTTTTTTTCCGGGTCATCCTGACTGAAGGGCACAAAATAGAGATCCCGGCGGTTGAGCAGGCCGCCGATATTTTTTGCTCCGGCACCCAGCGCATCGTTGGTGGACAGAGCCAGCACCACCGGTCTGCCGTTGCGCAGCTGAGCCTTGACAGCCATCAGCACCGGTGTGTCGGTGATGCCGCAGTGGAGCTTTGCCAGCGTGTTGCCGGTACAGGGGGCCACCAGCAGCACATCGAAGAGCTTTCCCGGGCCTACCTGCTCTGCCTCGGGCAGGGTGCGCAGGGGCGGTCTGCCGGTCAGCTGCTCCAGCTCCCGCAGCAGCTCCTCCGCCCGATAAAACCGGGTATCGGTCTCTGCCGCCGCATAGGACAGAATCGCCGTGACGGTGTTGTATTTTGCCAGCTGGCGAATCACGGGAAGCACCTGAGAAAAGGTGCAGAACGAGCCCGTCAGGGCGATGCCGATCTTTTGATCCTTCATGATGATTCCTCCTCACACAGAGCATATACTGCATTGCGGATGGCAATGGCGCCGGATACCGGCGTCAGGCTGCCCGGCAGCGCCAGCGCCTGTACGGCCTTGATGCCCAGCTGCTGCGCGCTCTCCCAATCCACGCCGCCGGGACGGGAGGCCAGGTCGATAAGCAGCGCCCCGGGACGCAGCTGACGCAGCACCGCACCGGAAAAGATCAGCGTCGGCGCAGTATTGAAAATCAGGTCGTACCGCTCGACTTCCTCCTCCAGCCGGGTGCTGAGAAACGCGGAGATGCCCTGCTCCCGCAGCTGGGAAAGCTGTTCCTCCCGGCGCACCGCCACGGCGGTTTCCGCTCCCAGCGCAGACAGCAGCGCAAACAGGGGGCTGCCGATATTGCCCCAGCCGATGACCAGTGCGTCACTGCCCCGCAGGGTGCGCAGACGGTGCTTCATGGCCACCTGAAGGGCATTTTCCGCCGTGATACAGCCGTTTTCCCGCTGAAAGGCCGGCAGGCTTCCATATTCCAGCAGACGCAGACCCGCCTCCTCCGAGGCTCGGCGCAGGGCTTCGTCCGCTTTGGCCGCAAGGAGAAATGTCCCCGGCGGCGGCAGATTTTCCTGCTTCCATCGCTCGGGCTCCGGCAGCAGACAGGCAGAATGTCCATCCGCCCGCAGCAGGTCACACAGCAGATTCTGCCGTCTGTCGCCCCGCAGAACTGCGAAATTCCATGCTTCCTTCAAACAATCACCACCTCTTTCGCAGCATTCTATGAAAGAACTTTGCCTTCGGTGCAAAAAACTCTTTCCAAACTGGGCAAACTGTGATAAACTGAATTGATACATTAAGATTTTCTTAACACCCCGGCAGAGCCTGTCGGGGATTGCGGATAAGAGCCTGCGGCTCTGGGAAGGCATAGTATGAACGAACAGCAATTTGAAGCGTATATTACCACGCAGCGCCCCGTACACCTGATCGGCATCGGCGGCGTTTCCATGCGGGCGCTGGCCCGGATGCTCAAGCATATGGGAGCTCATGTCCGGGGCAGTGACCGGGATGCTTCCCCCTATCTTCAGCAGCTGCGGGAGGAGGGCATTCCCGTAACGCTGGGCCATGATCCCCGCAATGTGGAGGGGGCCGGTCTGGTGATCCGCACGGCTGCCATTCCGGAAAACAATCCGGAGCTTGCGGCGGCAAGAGCGGCGGGGATTCCCGTGCTGTCCCGGGCGGAGGCCTGGGGGATGATTATGACCCACTACCGCCGGGTGGTCTGTGTTGCGGGCACCCACGGAAAAACCTCTACCACGGCGATGATCGCCACCTTTGCGGAGTCTGCCGCACTGGATCCCACGGTGATGGTAGGCGGTGAGCTTCCCTCCATCGGCGGTACGCTGCGCATCGGACACAGCGATCTTTTTGTGGCGGAAGCCTGTGAATATCGGAACTCCTTTTTGTCCTTCCATCCCTCGGTGGCGGTGATTCTGAACATCGACCGGGATCATCTGGACTTTTTCTCCGGACTGGAGGAAATCATGCAGTCCTTCCGGCGCTTTGCCCTGCTGACGCCGGAGGATGGCACGGTGATTATCAACGGCGACGACGAAAACAGCCGTCGGGCGGTAGAGGGCATTGACCGCCGGATCATTACCTTTGGCCTGTCGGAAGGCTGTGACATTCGCGGCGAACAGGTGGAGCTGGAAAACGGTCTGTACCGCTGTCAGGTGACGGCCTTTGGCAAGCCCTTCTGCCGTCTGGCGCTGAGCGTTCCCGGCAAGCACAATCTCATTGACGCGCTGGCTGCTGCCGCTGCTGCCTGGGAGCTGGGTGCTGACCCGGAGGCCTTTGCCCGGGGCATCGGCGATTATCACGGTGTGGGCCGCCGGTTTGAGCTGCGGAAGGAATGGCACGGGGCGAAGATTCTGGACGATTATGCCCATCATCCCAGCGAGATCGAGGTCACGCTGAAAACTGCCCGTTCCCTGCATCCTAACCGGGTGATTTGCGTCTTTCAGCCCCACACCTATTCCCGCACGGTATCGCTGCTGGATGCCTTTGCCGGGGCGCTGTCCCATGCGGATCATGTGATCCTCTGTCCCATTTTTGCCGCCCGGGAGATCAACACCTACGGCATTTCCTCGGAGGATCTGGCAAAGCGCATTCCCCAGGCAGAGGCTGCTTCGGATTTTGACGATGTGGTGTCCCGGCTGGAGGCGCTGGTGCAGCCCGGTGATCTGGTGCTGCTCATGGGTGCGGGGGATGTAAATCAGCTGGCCGGTCTGCTGAAGGAGTGAGCGTATGGCAAGCCTTTTGCAAAGCACGCTGAACACCCGTCTGCTGCGGGAGGGCTCTTTCCGCTTTGTCCGCAGCGATGTGCCCGATCATCCCACTGAGGAAGATATCCATTTCCTGCTGGCCCATCAGGTCACCACGGTGGTGGATCTCCGTTCGCCGCAGGAATGTGCTTCCCGGCCCTGTCCGCTGGAGCAGGATGCCCGGTTTTCCTATCATCATCTGCCGGTGTCCACCGGAGATATTGTCCCCCATTGCTTTGCAGATGTGCCGGAGAGCTATCTGGCCATGGTGGATGACCGGCTGGGTGAGATTCTCCGGCTGCTGTGGAATGCGCCCTCCAACGCCCTGTATTTCTGCAACGCAGGCAAGGACCGCACCGGTGTGGTGTCGGCCCTGCTGCTGCAAAGGCTGGGGGCTTCCCGGCAGGAGATCGTGGACAATTATGTGCTGTCCGGCCCCAATCTGAAGGCCATGCTGGCAGAGTTTGTGGCAAAGCGGCCCGAGCTGAAGCTGGAGATCGTCACGCCCCGGGCCTGGACCATGGAGCAGTTTCTGGATCGGGTCACACCGCCGGTGTTCTGAGCCAACAGCTGCATTGTGATACAAAAAGCGCCCCTTCCCTTTGCGGAAGCAGGCGCTCTTTTTATTATATTGTGTTAGATTGCGGTGAAGCGGCTCAGTGCTCCAGCAGTTCCCGCAGTTCAGGGGTCAGCTCTTCGCCGTATTCGCTGATTTCATAAGCCTCCACATAGCGGATGCTCTCCGCGGCATCACCGAAGCGTTCCCGCAAAACGGCATCGTAATTCTGCCTGTGACGGGTGTACATCCGACGGAAGCGTTCAGCCAGATCCTGTTCCTGCTGCGCCCGGGGCCAGCGGGTCTTTTCCATATGATCCGGCCAGCAAAGCCAGTCAAAATACTGGCTCACATGGCAGGCGGCAGAGCGCCACACGGCCTCCAGACCCTCCTCATCCACCGGAACCAGCACATCCGGCTGGAGGGGATAGGGCTTTTGAAAGCTGTCATGCCAGAAGAGCACCACGGGCATATGCCGCATACAGGGCGTATCCGGGCAGATGCAGGGCACGGTGAGCAGATAGGCAGCATCCTGCACCAGCTGGGCCGTGTTCCGATGGTCGGCATGATAGTCGTTCAGACGGTTGGTGATAATCAGATCGGGGTCATAGCGGCGAATGTAGCGGATGAGTTCTTCCCGAGCCTCCACCGTCACTGTCAGCCGTCCGTCGGGATAATCCAGCACATCATACTGTCCGCCAAAGCGCTCACCCGAGGCGGCGGCCTCCTGTCTGCGGCGCTGGGCCAGCGGCTGTCCTCCCTGCTCCACATCCCAGGTTCCGGCGCTGCCGTCGGTAACGGAAAGCAGACGCACCTCCCAGCCCTTTCGCTGAAGCTTGCTCAGCAGACCGCCCGCACTGGTATCCGCATCATCGGGATGTGCGCCGATGCTCAGCACACGCATGGGTTTTTCCTTCATCTTCCGATTCCTCCTGTTCTTCCTTTTTTCTGCATTATAGCAAATGCTCCGGCAAAACGCAACGGGCGAAGGCGGCTGCGGGACGCATATTTTTTTCCTTTTTCCGGATACTATCGGAAAAGGAGGCGTTTTCATGAAGCAAAGCATCTGGCGGCGGCTGGCCTGCTTCGGTCTGGCACTGTCCGCCCTTTTGTGCGTCAGCACGATCTGTTACGCAAGGCAGGCAGCTCGCTGCGCCCGCTATTTGCAGACCCGGAACGAAGGGCAGCTGGCGGCATTTACCCAACAGCTTTCCCGCATGGATACCGCACTGAAAAAGGTGGGCTATCTGCCGGAGGGCGCTCTGCGGCAGACACTGGCGGCGGATATCTGGAGCAGCAGTCAGCAGGCGGCTATGGCGCTGTCCTCGCTGCCTCTGAGCACCCAGCCCCGGGAGCGTCTGGAAAAATATCTGGCGCAGACGGGGGATTATGCCTATTATCTCCTGCGGGGCGGGACGGATGGCAGCCGTACCGGAGAGGAATGGGAGACGCTGGGCTCGCTTTCGGCTCAGGCGGAGGCGATTTTGCGCAGTGCGGACAGCCTGACCCAGCAGGCGGATATCGGGGCCCTTTCCCTTTCGGTACTGGAGGCGCTTTCTTCTGAAGGAGAGGACGGACTTTCCGGGCAGCTGCGGCAGACGGATGAATCCCTGCCGGAATATGCGTCCCTGATCTATGACGGCCCCTATTCCGATCATGTGGCCCAGCGAACGCCGCTGGCGCTGGAGGGGCTGGCGCAATGTACTCCGGAGGAAACCCGGGCACGGGCGGCGGATGTGCTGGGGACGGCGGATGTGGAGCTGCTTTACACCTCTCAGGGACAGCTGCCCGGGGATTTTTACCGGAGCGGCACCCGGACGGTGTGCATTTCCCGGCAGGGCGGACTGCTTCTGACGCTGACGGATGTGCGGCAGATCGGCACGGCAGCGCTGGAACCTTCGGAGGCCGGAGAGATTGCCCTGGCCTATGTGCGTCAGCTGGGGCTTCCCCGGATGCAGCCCAGCTATTCCCTCACGGAGGAAGGCGTGGTGACGGTGAATCTGGCCTGTGTCAGCGACGGGGTGATCTGCTATCCCGATCTGGTAAAGGTGGGCGTGGCGCTGGACGACGGCTCGGTGGTGCGGTTTGAAGGGCTGGGCTACGCCATGAATCATCACAGCCGCAATGCGCCTTCCCCTTCCCTTTCCTCCGAGGATGCCCGGGCCGCAATCGCGCCGGGGCTGAAGCTCAGTGCGGAGCGGCTGGTGTATATTCCCTCCTCCGGCTATGGAGAGGTGCTGTGCCGGGAACTGATTTGTTTAACTCCGGAGGGGACACACATTATTTATGATGTGAACGCTCACACCGGCCAGATGGAAAATCTGCTGCTGCTGGTGGAGACGGAAAACGGCATTTTGGCAAGGTGAAGCTCTTGACGCCCCCCCCAATTTGCGATAAAATAGAAATGAAGTATTTTCTGGGGAGGGCTCGTTATGAAGCGTTGGATGTGGGTGCCGTTGGCGGCGTTGGTGTGTGTCCTGTGTCTGCTGCCTGTGTTTCGTCCGGCGACGGAGGATGTGCCTTCTGCCAGCATTCCTGCGGCTGTGCTGCCGGAGACGGCGGAGCTTCTGCCGGTGAGCGTTCCCCTTTCCGATGCTGTCCTGCCGGAAGATGCGGAAGAAGCCGCTTCTGATGTGCCGGGGACGCTGTATGCTCTGCCGGAGGGGTATCGCTTCCGCAGCGGTGCGCTGTGGAAAGACGGCGTGGCTCATGCCTTCCGTCAGGGACAGGCCGGTGCGCCCCTTGCGGTGCAGCAGTTTTCCGCATCGCTGGAATGGCAGGGGCAGACCCTTTCCCTTGCCTTTGACTGGTGCCGGGCGGGAGACGGCAGTCCGCTGCTGCTCTGTCAGCCCGAGCTGGAAGCCCTTCGCTGCGCCGCTGAAAGCATCGACGGAAACACCGATACCGTGCTCTTTCAGCTGTTTGCGCCGGACGCACGGCTGGATGTGGCCTGCTATGCCCTGTGCCATCTGACGAAGAATACTGCGGAATGGCTGTTTCCGGCGGCGCTGGAGCCCTATGAGATTCTTTCGCTGGAGCTATCGCCCACGCTGGAGGGCTGCGTTTTTTCCACACTGGAAAATATATATTATTCTGACGGACAGCAGACTGTGGAGTTGACGGATTTCTGCGCGGGCACTTCTCCCACCGGACGCTGGATGGGAGAGGATCTTCTGCTGTTTTCCACGGAGGACGGCGACAGCGCCCACAGCTTTTGCCAGCGATACGCGCCGGACAGCGGCACAGTCACGGATGTTTTTATGAATCTGCCCCGCTATGTCCAGCAGCGGCAGCCGGAGGGTCTGCGGTTTTTGCGCACCTGCGCCGTGAGCGTTTCGGGAACGCAGATGCAGGTGGTCTCCCTGTATGACGGGACAAAAAGCGATTTTTTCCTTTCCGGACAGGCGCTGCGTTCGGTGGATGAGCCGGTGGAAGGACTGCTTGCGCTTTTGTATGAGGACGGCAGCTTTGCACTGACAGATACCACAGGTGTACTTTTGCGGCAGGGAACCACCGGCATCGCGCCCACGCTGGCCTCCGGCTGGAGCGTGCAGGGCCGCACCCTGTGGCTGTTTCTGGAAAATGAAGGGGGCTGCTGGGTCCGTCAGCTGCCGCTGAATGAGCTGTATTGAGAAATCTCCCCTTTTGCCTTTACAAACGGGCGGCGGCAGGGTATACTGAAGATACGATAATTTCTGACGAAAGAAGGATGCTTTATGCCCATGCTGGCCCCCTCGATTCTGTCCGCTGACTTTGCCAATCTCCAGCGGGATGTGGAAACGGTTTTGCAGGCCGGAGCCGACTGGCTCCATGTGGATGTGATGGACGGACATTTTGTGCCTAACATTTCCATCGGTGTTCCGGTGGTGAAAAGTCTGCGGAAGGCCACCGGAGGCTTTCTGGATGTGCATCTGATGATCTCTCAGCCGGAACGGTATCTGGATGCCTTTGCCAAAGCCGGGGCCGATCTGCTGAATATTCATGTGGAGGCCGAGGGCGATATGGCCGCCATGCTGAAGCATATTCACGAGCTGGGCTGCAAGGCTGCTCTGACCATCAAGCCCAACACCCCGGCGGAGGCGGTTTTCCCCTACCTTCCCCTGTGTGATATGGTGCTGGTAATGAGTGTGGAGCCCGGCTTTGGCGGGCAGAAATTCATGCCCTCCGCCCTGCCCAAGCTGGAGCTTTTGCGGCAGCAGCGGGAAAAAGAGGGCCTGTCCTTTTTGCTGGAGATCGACGGCGGCATCAACCTGAGCAACGCTTCTCAGGCCATCTGCGCCGGTGCGGATGTGCTGGTGGCTGGCTCTGCCGTGTTCGGCGCATCGCCGGTGGAAGAGGCTGTCCGTGCCTTCAAAGCCCTGTAAAGGCCAAAGTTTGTGGCTTTCATCACAAGCCTGTTACACGGTGCACAGCTTCGGCTGTGCACTTTTTCTGTTTTCTCGCCACCGTTTTTGAGGATAGGAGAAAATTCTTTCTGAAATTGCCTGAAAAGTTGTTTACAAAATATGAACAGTCTGTTATAATCTAAACATATTTTGAACAAAGGAGCGGATCCTCAGTGAAAACAAAACGCGCAAAGACAGCCTATCTGATCGCCGTTGCTGCGATCATTGTGCTGCTCATCGTCCTGGGACTGTCCTTTAAGGACACCCCGAACCCCGTTCTGGAAATTGACGGCGAAATGGTTGAGACCAACACTCCTTTTGCTGCCACTTTCTGGTCTCTGCTTCCCCCCATTGTGGCCATTGTGCTGGCGCTGATCAGCAAAGAGGTGTATTCCTCTCTGTTCTTCGGATGTCTGGTGGGTGCGCTGCTCTACACCCAGTTCCACCCCTGGAATACGCTGGTCGAGCTGGTTGGCTCCAACTACGGTATCATCTCCGTTCTGGCCGACAGCTATGACATGGGTATCATCGTCTTCCTGGTGGTGCTTGGCATCATGGTGGACCTGATGAACAAGGCGGGCGGCTCCGAGGCTTTTGGCCGCTGGGCAAAGCATTCCGTCAAGACCCGCTGCGGCGCACAGCTGATGACCATGCTGCTGGGTGTTCTGATCTTCGTGGATGACTATTTCAACTGCCTGACCGTGGGTGCTGTTATGCGTCCCGTCACTGAGATCCACAAGATCTCCCGCGCCAAGCTGGCCTACATCATCGACGCCACTGCGGCTCCCGTTTGTATGATCGCCCCCATCTCCTCCTGGGCTGCTGCCGTTTCCGGCTATGTCACCTCTCCCAATGTCAACGGCTTTGAAATGTTCATCAAGCAGATCCCCTACAATTATTACTGCCTGCTGACGCTGGTGATGATTATTGTCACCTCTCTGCTGAATCTGGACTATGGCCCCATGCTGAAGCATGAGTACAACGCCCAGGTCAAGGACGATCTGTTCACCACTGAAGAGCGTCCCTTTGAAGGCGCTGACGATTATGAGACCTCTGTGAAGGGCAAGTCCTCCGTGCTGGATCTGGTGCTGCCCGTGGTGGTTCTGATTATCGCCTGTATCATTGGCATGATCTATTCCGGCGGCTTCTTCGACGGCAACGACTTCATCTCCTCCTTCTCTGATGCGGATGCAGCCGTGGGTCTGTCCATCGGCGGTATGATCGGCCTGATCTTCACCTTCGTTTACTTCTGGATTCGCGGCTCCATCGACTTTGAAAAGAGCTTTGAATCTGTGCCCAAGGGCTTCATTCAGATGATCGCCCCCATCCTGATCCTGACCTTCGCTTGGACGCTGTGCTCCTTCACCCGCAACGCCATGTACTCTGCCGAGTTCGTCAAGGCGGCTATGGCCGGTGTTGGTGAGCTGAGAAACTTCCTGCCCGCCATCATCTTCATCGTGGGCTGCGCCATCGGCTTTGCCACCGGTACCTCCTGGGGCACCATCGGCATCATGGCCCCCATCGTGGTCGGCGTGTTCAATTATGATGTGGAGCCCGTGCTGTGCACCATCGGTCTGGCTGCGGCCTGCGCCGGCGGCGTTATGGGCGACCACTGCTCTCCCATTTCCGATACCACCATCATGGCTTCTGCCGGTGCCCACTGCTTCCATCTGAATCATGTGTTCACCCAGCTGCCCTATGCCGTCACGGTGGCCATCGTGTCCTTCGTGTGCTTCATCATCGCCGGTCTGATCCAGAACTGGATCATCTGCCTGGTGATTGCCATTGCTCTGATGATCGCCACGCTGCTGGTCATCAAGGCAGTTGTCTCCAAGACCCAGAAGGGCATCTTCGAGGAAATGGCTGCGGCCAGCAAGCAGCTGGAAAAGTAAGCCATATTCCCTTTCCGATCTTCTTTCCGGCACCCAGACGGGTGCCGGATTTTTGTTTTCCGGAGTTTACACTTTTTTCACCCTGCATCAACGGCGGTTGAAGCTGGCTTGAGGTTCCGTTGCAGATTATTTTCTACACTGGAGAGGAAAGAAATCTCTTGAAGGAGCTGTTTTATGACACAAAAAAACGAAAGCAGTCGGCGGATCGTTACCATTCCCAACGCGCTTTCGCTGTTCCGTCTGCTGCTGATCCCCCTTTTGATCTGGCTGTACTGCGGCGAGCAGAATGACCGGATGACAGCGCTGGTGCTGCTGATTTCCGGAATCACGGATGCCTGTGACGGCTTTATCGCCCGGCGTTTTCACATGGTCAGCGATCTGGGCAAGATTCTGGATCCGGTGGCCGACAAGCTCACCCAGCTGGCCATGCTGTTTTGTCTGCTGACCCGTTTCCCCATTTTGCTGGTGCCCTTTGTGCTGCTGCTGGTGAAGGAGCTCACCACAGGCATTATGGGTCTGATTGTGATTCGCCGTACCGGCACGGTGCTCAGCGCCGACTGGCATGGAAAGCTGACCACGCTGCTGCTCTATTCCACCATGCTGCTCCACCTGCTGTGGGGCAAAATCCCCGCCGGACTGTCCAACGGATTGGCGATGCTTTGTACTGGCGTGATGCTGCTGTCCTTTGTGCTGTATTTCATCCGCAATGTACGGATGCTGCGCACCGGCAACCCGCACAAAGCCCCCAAAACTGCGGCGTAACGCTGCTTTTACCCTCTCTCCCCCTTGTACGGCATGATGTAACGCTGCGTCATGCCGTATTTTCTGTCCGGAGATTTTTTCTTGTATGCCGGAGGAAAATGGGTTATAATGGGGAGAGACGGACAAGGGAGGATGAAAGCATGGAACAAACGGTGCGGGACTATCTCACGGACACCATGGCGCGATATCCCCGGGCAGAGCTGGGGGATTTGTACAAGGCGCTGTTTCAGGGGGCCTTTGGCTGCGCCCACGCGGTGCAGGATGGGGAACAGGCCGAGGATTGGATTCTGCGGGAAGGCGCGGCGTTGGAGGAAACCGTCCTTCCGCTGGTGGAACCGCTGCCGGGAGAATACAGCCGAGTCTCTCTCCAATGGCTGAGGGAGGGTCTGTCTCCCCGGTCGCTGGCGCGGCTGTTTCAGCTTTCCGCCAGACCTGCGCCCCGGGGGACGGATGCTTTGGAAGAATCGCTGAAACTGCTGCCGGAGCTGGCCGGACAGGGTTTGCTGCCCTTTTCCGCAGAGGAAGCACAGGCGGCAGTTTCGGAATGGCGTTCTGCCGGGTTCCCCGCCTGTCATCATTCTGCCGCCTTTCGGGACGCCTATCGTCCCGCCTATCGGCTGATTCTCAAGGAATATGTTCCGCTGCTGCCGCTGTTTTCTGCCATTGACCGGAAGCTTGCACAGGCGGAACAGCCGGTGATTCTGGCGATGGATGGGGGCAGTGCCGCCGGAAAAACCACGCTGGCACTGTTTTTGCAGCGGCATTATGGCTGTGCGGTGCTGCACATGGATGATTATTTTTTGCAGCCGGCGCAGCGCACGCCGGAGCGTCTGGCCCAGCCCGGGGGAAATGTGGATTATGAGCGATTTTTGCAGGAGGTTCTGCTGCCGCTGCGGCAGGGAAAGAGCGCCTTCGTCCGGGCCTATCACTGTCAGACGGACACGCTGCTACCGCCCCAGCCGGTCTCGCCCGGTGCGCTGTATCTGGTGGAGGGGGCCTATAGTATGCATCCGGCCCTGCGGGCGCATTATGACCTTTCCGTATTTCTGGAGGTCACGCCGGAGGTGCAGCGGGAGCGCATTTTGCGCCGCAATTCGCCCGAATTGCAGCAGCAGTTTTTCAGCCGGTGGATTCCGCTGGAGCAGCAGTATTTTGCAGCCTGTGATGTTCCGGCACAATGTACGCTGCGGCTCGGGCTGCGGTAATCGGACAAAAAAGAAGAGATGCAGCCCTGGCCGGCGCAGGTGTGCTGCATCTCTTTTGCATTTTCAGGGATTTTATTTCTGCTCATCCAGACAGAGCTGCACACGGTTTTGGATGGCTTTTGCGGCAGTCTGCGCGTCCTGCTGGCCGGCGAAGAAACGGGTGATTTCGTCACGGAGGATGGCGGCGATGGTTTCCTGCGGACGGACCACCACGGTGGCGCCCTCGATCAGAGCGTAAAATGCGTCAATGTCCTCCTGTGTTCAGGGATCAATGGTGACATTTTCATAATAGCGATTGACAACGCCCTTGGTATAATCCGGATTGGACCATAGATCAACATAGGCTTGCACCATTTCATCAAATACCGCCTTATTGGTGGGCATACTTTTTACCGTTGCCACATCACCCGGACGGTCAAAATCCTGATTCTCCGGCAGCAGCATGGTGCGCAGAAATTCCCATGCCGCTTCTTTATTCTTGCTGGTGGATGCCATAGCCAACTGAAGCCGGGGCTGGAAGGCAGCACCGTTGCCGGAAAGCCCGGGATAACCCTTCCAGACAGCATTTTCCTTGCGGCTCACCCGGTCAATCATGGCAAGATCATAGTCATTGACACTTTCCAGTTCATAGCAGGTAAACAGTTCCTGCCCCTCCGTGACCCAAAGGCCGGGATTGCCGCTCCAATTTCGGTCAATTTCCGCCGGATAAAGTGCCAGATACTCCATGGCTTCGATAAATTCCGGACTGTCGAAGCTGGCTTTTCCGGTGTCCCAATGGATGTAATCATCCAAATACAGCTGCAAAAAGTCCTCCAGCGCATAGTCCCGGTCGTAATAAACATTCCCCAGGCACTCCAAATCAGGGGTGTTATTCACCAGCCGTGCAAACTCCGCAAAGCTCCAGCCCGAGGTTTCCCCGGCCAGTGCCTTCAGACCCAAGGTGGTCTTCAATGTGAAGCTTTTGGTTAAAGTATACAATTTGTTGTCAATGCTCATAGCATCAAACAGCGGCGTTACCAATGCATCTCTTCCTAACTGTTCATCCTTGTCAATATAAGGCCACAAATCCTCCAGATAGCCCTTGTTCACCAGCGTCTGTTCGTTTACGCCTTCCATGCAGAACAGGTCCGGCATATTTCCCGCATTCAGATCCGTAGTCAAACGGTCAATGCCGTCGGTGGAAACCGTGGTATAGTCCCGGATGATTACCTGACAATCGGTATGCTGAAGATTAAACTTTTGAATGGCTCTGGAAAGTGTCTCGGGCAGCTGGCGGCAGGCGATGGTAATGAGGGTCTTTTCTGTGCCGATGTCGTCTTCCTGCCACTCCAAAAAGGCCAGATCGGCCCCCATATCTTCACTGTAGGTGAGCACACTGAAGTTCTGCTCCCCTATGGCAGTAAATGCCAAAATGCTTGTGCCGTCTACATTGCAGTTGATCCAGCTGAGAATCTGCGTGGCAGTGCCCACTTTATCTTCTGTGCCTAATTTGATGCCATAAAGAGACAAGTCGGTGGCACAGAATAGGTCATATTCGCTGTTTCCGGTGTAAAAGCCGCCGTTTCTGGGGTCGCCCTCCTGTAAGCAGGGCAGGGTACACAGAGTTTGCATTTTTCCCGCTTCCAGATCAGGCTGCAATACCGTCCACACATCGCCGGCCATGCTTTGCTGGAACAGAACAATGCGTCCGTCCAGAAGCCGTGTCATGTGATGGCAGCTGCCTTTTTCCTCAAAAACCATATTTCCCTGCGCATCTACTACCAGAAGGGCGTCCATGTCGGTCAACAGATAGGTGTAGCCTGCATCGTCGCGGATGATATTTCGAATGTCGATAAAAGTTGTGATGTCATCCAGCGGCAGCTCCCAAGATACATGAAAGTCCGCATCCATGGAAAGCAAAGATTGCGTCAGATACCGGGCATTGGTGGGGGCAAATTCCACCACCATGGAGTAATTTCCGCTGCTGTCTGCGTTAGCAGCAATCAGCCGATTGCATTCCGCATTTTGTGGCTTTGCATATTCTGTTAATATATTGTAAAGGGCCTGATAGCGCAGAACCTCTCCACTTTCCGAGTCAATGGAGGCAAAGCAGATGGGCTTTGCTCTGCCGGTTTTTTTGCCCCAAAAAACCATCTCATTGGTAATATAAAAAAACGCTCCATCGGAGGCTTCGGCTGTTGTAATTCCTATGTTGTTCCTTGGAATGCTGTGGACGGCTCTGTAATGATTTTCCCCCTCCGGGATGTAGCTGGTGTTGTTCTTCGATTGGCCGCAGGCGGAAAGGGTCAGGAGCAACAGTACTGCGAGCAATGCGGCAAGGATGCGTTTCATTCAGATTCCTCCCTTCAGTTTTGGCGGCGAATGCGGCTTTCAGCTCTGCTCATCCAAGCACAGCTGCACACGGTTTTGTATGGCTTTTGCGGCGGTCTGCGCGTCCTGCTGGCCGGCGAAGAAGCGGTTGATTTCGCCACGGAGGATACCGCCGATGAGGGTGTTGGGCTGCTCGACAAGGCAGGTGTTTTCAATCAGCTCCCACAGGCCCGCAGCATCCTCCTTTGTCCACGGCGTGATGGGCATCGTGCCGCCGGGGGCCGCGACACGGCGGGTGGGATTGTGGGAATCGCTGGCAGACTGTTCCAGCATCTGATTGTAAACCGTCAGATTTGTGGGCATCCAGCTGGCATTGGTCACAACGCCACGGCGGTAGTAAGACTGATTTTCCGGGAGCAAAACCATCCGCAGAAACTCCCACGCCTCCTCCTTATGCTCGCCGCCGGAAAACATGGCCAGCTGATTTTCCAGATAAAAGGCACAGCCGCTGCCGGGAAGTCCGGGATAGCCCTTATAGGTGCCGTTTGGGTTTGCAAGATAGTAGTAACATTCACAAAAATACGAATCCGCGCTGATGAGGGTCAGGGGCGCATATACCTGCCGTCCCTCCAGCAGCCAGCATTCCGTTTCGTCTGTGTGTTCAATGCGTTCCTCCGGCAGCAGCGCTGCCAGCTCCAGCAGCTTCACAAACTCCGGGCTGTCAAAGCTGGCCGTGCCGGTGTCCCAATCCACAAACAGCTGGGAATATATACCAACAATGTCATCCACCAGAGACTTCCGTGCGCCGATGGCACCCCAGCCGGCCACGCTCTGGCAGTCGTCCATGTTTTCATAAATTTCCCAGAACTCGTCCAGCGTCCAGCCGGGCTCGTCTCCCACCAGAGTGGGCAGACCAATGGTGGTTTTCAGACAGAAATTGTCCATCAACGCATACAATTTTCCATCGGTGGTCAGCGCATCGAAAACCGGTAGAACCAAATCTTCCCGGCTTAGCTGCGTATCCTTGTCGATATATGGCCACAAATCCTCTAAAAATCCCCGGCGAATCAGGGTATTTTGATCCATTCCGTCAATACAGAAGATGTCGGGGGCGTTGCCTGCGTTCAGATCGGTGGTGAGATGATCCACGCCGTCCGCACTGGCTGCGCCATAATCCGCAACGGCGATCTGACAATCTGTGTTTTGCTGGTTAAACTTCAGAACGGTCTGGGTCAGGGTGGTGGACAGCTGACGGCAGGCCAGCGTCAGGGTGGTTTTTTCCGCATTGGGATCCGTTTCCTGCCAGCGCAGCCGGATGCTCTCCGTCCCCAGAGAGAGGCTGGAGCTGAAGCAGGTGAAATCCCGCCCCTCTTCCGCACGGAGTGCGCACAGGGCAGTGCCTTCTACGCCGCAGTTTGTCCAGGAGAGAATCCAGTCATAGCGGCAATCTTCCTTTTTTTCCGACAGGCGGCAGCCATAGAGAGAAAGGTCTGTGGTGTAAAACAGGTCATAGCCATTGGCCCCGGGGTAAAAGCCGGTAATCATCAGAAAAGGATCGCCGGGGTCAGTAATTGTGCCCAAAGAAGTTAACCCGCCGGTTTTTCCGTCAACCCGTTTTACTGTCCAAAGCTTTGTATCATAATCCGGCACGATCAGCGCCACGCTGCCGTCGGGCAGCTGGATCACTTTACTGCTTCCGGAAACATCCCGTGTACTGGTCAGCTCCCCCTCCGGGCTAAAACTGTAAAAGCCACCCCGATCTGCCATATAAATATATCCCTCCTGATCCTGCGCCATGGAGGGGGACCACAATTCTACGCCCTTCAGCTGAATGTCCTGCTTCAGCGTTCCGTCCAGGTTCACAATTCGAATCAGAGCATAGGGGTCGTAATCCGGTTCACCATAATAATCTTTGGAAGCTCTGGCTGCCACCAGCAGGGTATCACCTTCGCCCATGCTGATACCTTTCAGTTGATGCACGAATTCTCTATAAGCTCTGCGGCGCTCTATTTCTTTTGTAAAATTTTCTACAAGTTCCGCTTCTCCGGTTTCCTGATTAAAAAAATAGAGGCCATCTTCCATGAGCTTTGTGGCCAAAAAATAAAAGCCGCCCTTCCCATCTGGTGCGGCATCAATCACCGATGGCGCTGAAAAAAACTGATGTTCGGCGCTGTAATGGTTTTCCCCAAGCTTGCCATAGTCTAAAATAGCCTTTTCCGTTTTAGTGGGTGAATCTTCTTTTTCGGAAAGTGGATTGTCTGTATGCTGGCCGCAGGCGGAAAAGAGCGTAAGGAGCAGGGCGGCCAGCAGCAGGGCAGCGGGTTTGTGCAGGGGATTCCATTGATTTTTCATACAGTTCTCCTTTCTTCATTGAAAAAATGGACTGCGGCAGGTGCCGCAGTCCGCACAGTTTTATCCGGTTGATTTCCTCATTCGTTCCTTAAATCTCATAAGGCCACGCACGCTATCCACAGTTGTCAAGGTGCAGAAGCAACGCCGTATTTTCCACAAAAAGGCTGTGGTTCCTGCTTTTATTGTATCATGCACCTTTCCGGCTGTCAAAGCTTTTTTCCACTTTTTTATTTTTGCTCATCCAAACACAGCTGCACACGGTTTTGGATGGCTTTGGCGGCAGTCTGCGCGTCCTGCTGGCCGGCGAAGAAGCGGTTGATTTCGTCCCGGAGAATACCGGCAATCATTTCCTGCGGACGGACAACCACGGTGGTGGTTTCGATCCTCTCATAGAGCGCATCGATGTCCTCCTGTGTCCAGGGGTCACCGCCCACCAGCATCCCGGACTGCTCCTCGTTATATTCCCGTATCATCTGCTCCAGCAGCTCCCGGTTGGCCGGGAAGCAGTTGTAGGTTTTGGAATGCCCATCGTCCGTGACATCCAGATTTTCCTCCTGCACCAGTGTGCGCAAAAAGCTCCATGCGGCCTCCTTCTGCTGGCTGGTGGAGGTGATGGCCAGCTGAAGCTGCAGCTGGAAGGCACTGCCATTTCCCGGGATGCCGGGGTAACCCTTGCGAATGACCGTTTCCCCATCGCTGACATGGATGTAACTGGTCGTCCAGAAACGGTAAAGATTGAGGTTGCTGTCCCGAATCTTCCAATACAGCACCCGTCCCTCGGCAAGACCATAGTGGGAATCGTCGGAATAGCTGGTGGAGGTGGGATACATTGCAAGATATTCCATCAGCTCGATAAACGCCGGGCTGTCAAAGGTGGCCGTGCCATTTTCCCAATCTACAAACTGCTGGGCATAGAGATCAATGCATTGCTCCAGAAGGGCGTCCCGTGTACACCACAGCACACCGAGATGATCCAGCTCCGGCATACTTTCCGCCAGCTCCCGAAACTCCGCAATGCTCCAGCCAGGCTCGTCTCCCACCACAGCCTTCATGGCTAAGGTTGTTTCCATTTTGAAGCCGTTTGTAAAGGTATAGAGCTTGCCGCCGATGCTCATGGCATCAAACAGCGGTTCCACCAGCGTTTCCCGGCTTAATTCGCTATCGCTGTCAATATAGGGCCAAAGGTCCTCCAGATAGCCCTTGTTGATCAAAATCTGCTGGTCGATGTCCTCCAGATAGAAGATATCCGGCATATTGCCCGCATTCAGGTCTACAGTGAGCCGGTCAATGCCGGTGGTCTGGGCAGAGCCATAGTCCCGCACCACGATCCGACAGTCTTCACTTTCCCGATTGAAGCGCAGAATGGTCTGAGAAAGGGTGCTGGGCAGCTGGCGGCAGGCCAGCGTGAGCTTTGTCCTGCTGTCTTCGATGCTCTTGCTTTGCCACTGCATCCGGGTCAGCTCTGCACCAAAGTCCGTACTGTAGCTGAGCACCGCAAAATCCTTTCCCGAGCCGGGGCAAAAGGTCTGGATGCCCGTGCCCTCAATGCCGTAGTTCATCCAGCTGAGAATCTGGGTGACGGCGCAGCCTTTTCCGTTTTTGCCCAGATCAATACCGTAAAGGGACATTTCTGTCACACAATAGAGGTCAAACCAGTCGTTTCCGGTATAAAAATGGCTCTGGGTGGCTTCGCCGTCCTGAAGCAAGGGCAGGGTACACAAAAGCTCCATTTTCCAGGTTTCCGGATCGGGCAGCACCACTTCCCACTGGGTCTTGTCCATGGAAAGGCGAAACAGCAGCACCATTCCGTCCTGCCCCAGCGCCATGTGCTGATAACGGCTTTGTTCGTAATAGACCTGATTGCCGCTGCTGTCCAGCACCAGAAGCTGTTCATCGCTGCCCACACTGCTGCCATCCATCACATAGGTATAGCCGCTGTTGTCGCAGAGGATCTCCGGAGTCTGTCCATAAAAAAAATTCGGGAGTTGATAACTCCAGCGCACCTCATGTGCGGCATCCAGTGCAGCCACTTCACAGAACCACTCAATCTCCTCCTGATCGGTTCCCGCTTCGGCGGCCTCCACCAGAGCGGCCAAATCTTCATACTCGATTTCGCCCCGCTTTGCTTCCATCACCAGCACGGCGCTGCCGTCCGACTGCACGGAAACGGCAGAAATATTGTCCAGCTGAAAATCTTCCGCTTCGGCAAGTCCTTCCAGACCGTTTCGCAGACTTTGCCAGGTCAATATCTTTCCCGTCTCCCCGTCAAGACTGGCCAGAATGGTCGGATGGTATGGATAAGTATTTTCATAAGACTGCTTGGTAATATAAAATAGCGTACCGTCTGAAGGGGCAGCCGCTGTGATACCGTCATTGTTTTTAGGTCTGTCCTGTTGTGCAAGATACCGATTTTCGCCGGTGCCGCCATAATCCAGCACCTTAATTTCCCTGCTGCCACAGGCGGAAAGGAGGAGCAGGAGAAACGCTGACAAAAGAAGCAGCCATAATGCCCGTTTTTTCATAATTGAACTCCTTAATCCCATATTTGCTTTTCCAGATAAAATACGGCAGGGAGCAGAACGCTCCTGCCGTATTGTGCATCAATCAACTTTCAATGACCGCAAATAACCTTCGACTCCGTATGGGCAAGATAAGAATATCCACAATTATCGCAAACTGCGTAGGTTTTATAGATATAAATCATATCCTGCTTGCTTGTGTCTTTCGTACACTGTACGGTGTCCTGCGAAAGTGAAGTCGTTGTTTCCGTTCTTAATAACCCGCTCTCACATTTCTTGCACTGGTCATACCGTGCTACCGCAGGAACGCACAGGGACAGCACAAGCACCATTGCCAGGCACAGGACTGCAATTTTTTTCATAGTAGTAGCTCCTTTACTATTATTTTATATTTTACCTTGCGGCAAATATATTTTCAAGGGAATCTTTACTTTTATTTTCTATGAAAAACCTGAAATCAACCTGAAAAAAACTTTTGAACAAATTGTGACTTTTACTTTTTTGTGCCCGTTCTGTCCTTTTTCATCCAGATATCGCTTTTGCAAAAACGCCGAAGTGCAAAAAAAGCTCTGCGGCAGGCTGCCGCAAAGCTTGCATTATTCTCCCATCAGTTCCAGCGCAGCCCGTGCTGCCGCCTGCTCCGCCAGCTTTTTGCTGTGGCCGCTGCCCTGGGCGATGACATTGGAATTGATGAGCACTTCCATCACAAACAGCTTGTCATGGTCGGGGCCGCTTTCGCTCTTCAGCCGGTAGGACAAAACCTCCTCATGGTTTTTCTGCACAATCTCCTGCAGGGTGGTCTTGTAATCCAGCGTCACATGGCTGCGGATAACGCTTTCGGCCTTTTGCCGGATGAAATCCAGAATAAAGGCTTCTGCCGCATCATATCCACCGTCCAGATAAACTGCCGCCAGCACAGCTTCCACCGCGTCCGCCAGCACAGAGGGGCGTTTGCTGCCGCCGCCGGCCCGCTCACCTCTGCCCAGCAGCAGACGGGAACCCAGGTCGATCTGACAGGCAAACTCATACAGAGAGCCCTCACACACCACGGCTGCCCGCAGCTTGGTGAGCTCTCCCTCCGGCAGATTTTTATATTCGGAAAAAATGTATCTGGCACAGATCAGCCCCAAAACGCTGTCTCCCAGAAACTCCAGACGCTCGTTGCTGCGCACGCCCCGCTCCCGGTTTTCATTGGCATAGGAGCTGTGGGCCAGCGCGTTTTGCAGCAGAGACGGGTCACGGAAGGTATAATTGCAATGGGCAAAATCAGACATGGCTTCTCCTTTCTCAGTGGCGTTTTGTGCGGCGATGAAATGCAGAGTGGAAAAAAGCCCCGCTTCCGCAGGGCGCTGCCGCAGGGGGTTTACAGGCGGTCGGAAATATATCCTACCACATCTCCCACGGTCTTGAGCGTTTCCAGTGCAGTTTCCTCCACTTCGCCCACATCGAAGGTCTCTTCCACGGCCATCATCAGCTCCATGATATCAATGGAATCTGCATCCAGATCTTCCACAAAATTGGTATCCATGGTGATATCATCCTCGCTGATGCTGAATTGATCGGCCATCAGTTTTTTCAACTTTTCAAATACCATAACGGCAATTCCTCCAATATCATTGGCTTCATTCGTGGTGATTATAACAGAGCCTTTCCCGGTTGTAAAGGCGTTTCAGTGATTTTTTTCTTCTTTTTCGTCGGCGGCGGTGATTTTAGCAAGGTTTTCCTCTACCTGTGCAATGAAGCCGCAGTGGGCAAACAGAATGGTCTGCTCCACGGCGCTGCAAAAGGCCTCTCCGTCCGAAGAGCCATGGGCCTTGATGACCGGTTTGGAGATGCCGAACAGCGGCGCGCCGCCCACGGACTTGTAATCCATCTTGCGCTTCAGGCCCCGGAGACCGGGCTTCAGCACCAGCGCCGCCAGCTTGGACAGGCCGTTGGCGTAGAAAATGTCCTTCAGCTCCTTCATAAAGAAGCCTGCCGTGCCCTCCACGGTTTTCAGCAGAATGTTGCCGGTAAAGCCGTCGCACACCAGCACATCTGCCTGTCCGGAAAAGATGTCCCGGCCCTCCAGATTGCCTACAAAGCAGATCTGGCCCCGGTCGTGGGCCTGCCGCAGCAGCTGATAGGTCTCCTGCCGGAGGGAGTCGCCCTTGCCTTCCTCGGTGCCGTTATTCACCAGCGCCACCCGGGGACGCTCCACGCCCTGCTGGCATTTCATATAAAGATAGCCCATCAGCGCAAACTGCATGAGATATTCCGCCGTGCATTCAGAATTGGCGCCGCAATCCATGAGGATGGCCTTGCCGCCGTTTTGCTGGGGCACCATGGTTCCCAGCGCCGCCCGGCGAACGCCCTTAATGCGCTTTGTTACCAGTGTGGCTCCCGTCAGCAGCGCACCGGTGGAACCGGCGGAGATCATGGCATCGGCCTGACCCTCTGCCAGCATACGAAGGCCTACGCTCATGCTGGAATCCTTTTTCTGCCGCACGGCGGTGGAGGGCTTGTCCTCCATGGTGATGATCTCTGTGGTGGGAACGATGGTGATATGCTGGCTCTGACGGCCCCGCAGCAGCTCCCGCAGACGGGCTTCGTCGCCGGTGAGCAGAATGTCGCAGCCGTAGTTTTCCGCCGCCAGTACCGCGCCCTCTACCGGGGCCTGAGGCGCATTGTCGCCGCCCATGGCATCCAGAATGATTTTCATGCTTCCGTTCCCTCCTCGATTTGTGTCCGCAGCGTCTCGATAACCTCCAGCGCCCGGGCCGATACCGCCGCATAGCGCTCCTGCTTGTTGCGGATGCGCACCTCCAGCGATGTGATAATGCCAAAATTGATATTCATGGGGTCAAAGCGCTGCTCCGGATTTTCGCTGATGTGCAGGGACAGCGCACCCATGGCAGTTTCTCTGGGGAAAGTCACAGGCTCCTGTCCTTCCAGCTGGCGGGCCAGATTCATACCGCAGCACAGACCGGAGGCCGTGCTTTCAATATAGCCCTCCACGCCGGTAATCTGTCCCGCAAAGAACAGCTCTTCCCGTCCGATCACCCGATAATAGCGGTCCAGCCGTCCCGGCGAACGGATAAAGCTGTTGCGGTGCATGGAGCCATAGCGGAAATATTCCGCATTCCGCAGGGCGGGGATCATGCCGAACACCCGCTTTTGCTCCGGGTGCATGAGATGCGTCTGGAAGCCCACGATGTTAAAGGCGGTTTTTTCCGCATTGTCTGCCCGCAGCTGCACCACGGCATAGGGGCGGACACCGGTGCGGGGATCCTTCAGGCCCACGGGCTTCATGGGGCCATAGCGCAGGGTATCCTCTCCCCGGCGGGCCATGACCTCCACCGGCATACAGCCCTCAAAAACAGCCTTGTCCTCAAAGCCGTGAACCGGGGCCTCCCGGGCGGTTTTCAGCTGCTCCACAAAGGCAAGATATTCCTCCCGATTCATGGGACAGTTGATATAATCCGCCGTGCCCTTGTCATAGCGGGAGGCAAAATAGGCGTGCTCCATGTCGATGCTTTCAAAGCTGACAATGGGCGCTGCCGCATCGTAAAAATGCAGCGGCTCTCCGCCAAACAGCAGGTCGATATTTTCCGCCAGCTTGCCGTCGGTGAGCGGGCCGGTGGCGATGATGCAGGGGCCGGAGGGGATCTCGTCCACTCTTCCCTGCCGGATGGTGATGTTGGGGTGGCTGCGGATTTTTTCCGTGATGAATGCGGAAAACGCCTCCCGATCCACCGCCAGCGCACCGCCAGCCGGAACCTGTGTGGCATCTGCCGCCTCCATAATGAGACTGCCGCAGCGGCGCAGCTCCTCCTTCAGCAGTCCCGGCGCTGTGGAAAGTCCAGCGCCCCGCAGAGAATTGGAACACACCAGCTCCGCAAACTGCTCTGAATGATGGGCGGGAGTCTGCTCTCCGGGCTTCATCTCCCAGAGGGTCACTGCCACGCCCCGGCGGGCCAGCTGCCAGGCGGCCTCACAGCCTGCCAGACCCGCACCTACTACAATGGCCTGTTTCATGCTTGCTCCTTATCCCCTTGCCGATTGCGGAAAGGGCTCAGGCTTCTTCTGCCTGTGTCTCTGTCTTTTTTCTGCGTGTGGTCTTTTTGGTAGGCTCCGTGCCCTCTGCCGCCGCCTTTTTGGTTGTCGTCTTTCGGGTGGTGGTTTTCTTTGCGGCAGTCTTCTTGGGGGCTTCCGCCGCAGTCTCCGCCGTTTCCGCCTTTTTCCGGGTACGGGTGGTCTTTTTGGGCGCATCCCCCTCCGCTGCGGCAGCAGCCTTTTTCCGGGTGGCAATGGGCTCAGACCAGCCGCAGTCCGGCTTGTGGCAGAGATAGCGCTTATCTTCCTTGGTATAATGCTTGAACACGGTTCCGCCGCACTGGGGGCAGACCTTTTTGGTGGGAGAATCCCAGGTCATAAAGTCGCAGTTGGGATTGTGCTCACAGCCGTAATAATAATAGCCGCTCTTGGATTTTTTCTTCAGCAGACGGGCACCGCACTTGGGGCAGGGTACGCCGGTATCCTGGGTGATGGGCTTGGTATTCTTGCATTCCGGATAGCCGGGGCAGGCCAGGAACTTGCCAAAGCGGCCATTTTTGATGACCATTTTCCGGCCGCACAGCTCGCAGACCTCATCGGATTCTTCATCGGGAACCTTGATGCGCTTTTTGTCCAGATCAATTTCCGCCTGCTGTAACTCGGCAGCAAAGCCCTCATAAAAACGGGCCAGCAGACTGCGATAGTCCACCTCACCGGATTCCACCTCGTCCAGCTGGGCCTCCATGGAGGAGGTAAACTGCACATCCACAATGTCGTGGAACTTGTCGATCATCAGGTCGGTGACGGCCTCGCCCAGATTGGTGGGACGCAGCGCACGGCCCTCCTTGGCCACATATTCCCGATCCAGCACCACGGAAATGGTAGGCGCATAGGTGGAGGGGCGGCCGACGCCCTTTTCCTCCATAGCCTTAATCAGCGACGCTTCCGTATAGCGGGCCGGGGGCTGGGTGAAATGCTGTTTGGGGTCGATGGAGCGATATTCCGGCGTATCTCCCGGCTGAAGTCCGGGCAGCGGGGAGCTGTCGCCCTCCTTCTGCTCGTCGGTGCCCTCCTCATACAGCGCCAGAAAGCCCGGGAAGGCCACACTCTGGCCCGTGGCACGGAACAGATAGCCCTCGCAGACGATGTCCGCCGCCACGGTATCCAGCAGCGCATCGCTCATCTGACAGGCGATAAACCGCTCCCAGATCAGCCGGTACAGCCGATACTGATCCGGTGTCAGGCTGCGGCGGACGCTTTCGGGCTCCAGTCCGGGATTGGAGGGACGGATGGCCTCGTGGGCATCCTGTGCGGATTTTTTCTGGGGGAACACCCGGGTTTTGGCAGGCTGATAGGCCTCGCCATAGCGCTGGGCAATATAGCTCCGGGCTGCGGCAGAAGCCTCCGCCGCGATCCGCAGAGAGTCGGTACGCATATAGGTTATCAGACCGGTATGGCCCTGACCCTCCAGCTCCACGCCTTCATACAGCTCCTGCGCCACCGCCATGGTGCGCTTGGCCGTCATGCCCAGCTTGCGGGATGCCTCCTGCTGCAAAGTGGAGGTGGTAAAGGGCGGCGCGGGCTGACGCTTTTTCCGGGCGTTTTTCACACCCTTCACCAGATAGCTGCCGCCGTCAATGGCAGACAGCACCTGTTTCGTGGCAGCCTCATCCGGCAGCTCCAGCTTGCCCTCCTCCGTGCCGAAGAAATGGGCGGTAAAGTCCCGCTCGTTCTGACGCAGAACCACATCAATGCTCCAGTATTCCACCGGCTGAAAGGCACGAATCTCCCGTTCCCGATCCACCACCATCCGGGTGACGACGCTCTGGACACGGCCGGCAGAAAGTCCGGTGCGCACCTTGCGCCACAGGAAGGGGGACAGCTTGTAGCCCACGATCCGATCCAGAATGCGCCGGGCCTGCTGGGCATCCACCAGATCCATATCAATGGCCCGGGGATGACGGATGGCCTCCGTCACTGCGGATTTGGTGATTTCGTTAAAGGTGACACGCTGGCTCTTTTCCGGATCCAGCTCCAGCAGCTGCTGCAAATGCCAGGAAATGGCCTCGCCCTCCCGGTCAGGGTCGGTTGCCAGATAGACCAGATCGGCCTGCTGGGCGGCAGAATAGAGGTCATGAATGATTTTGTCCTTTCCCTCGATGGGGATATAGGTGGTCTGAAAATTGTGCTCCACATCCACGCCCAGCTCTTTTTTGGGCAGGTCACGAAGATGTCCCATGGATGCCTTTACCTGAAAGCCGTCTCCCAGATAGCGGGTGATGGTTTTGGCCTTGGCCGGGGACTCCACAATAAGAAGCTTTGCCATGTATTTCCTCCAATATTACGAAATAAACGATTTCAGATGCGTTCGAAACGGTGGCCGGGCAGCTGGCGCACATAGCCTGCCAGCTCCAGCAGGGTCAGCTTTGCCAGCAGCTGATACACCGGAAAGCCGCTGCACCGGCTGAGCTCATCCGGTGTCATGGCATGATCCAGCGCCGCCAGCACGGCCTTTTCCTCGGGCTTCAGCCCTTCCCTTTCCGGCGCTGCCGGGGCGGGCGGGGGTGTTTCCGGCATGACCGGCGGCTTTGGGGCCGGGGCGGGCTTTGGGGCCTTTGGTATATGAGCGGCCCGTTTGGGGGCGGGAGCCTTTTTCGCAGGCGGCGATGCCGGGATTTCCGGCGCTTCGGCCCGAGCGGGCAGATAGGCCAGCTCCTCCTCCGTCAGCGGGCGAAAGTGAAAATCATCCTGAAAGGGTGCCAGCATATCCCGTGCGTCCCGCACCAGCTTTCCGCCATCGGCCAGAAGATCGTTGCTGCCCTCGCCGGAGGGGATTCCCAGCATTCCGGGAATGGCAAAGACCTCTCTGCCCTGATCCACCGCGCTTCCAGCGGTAATCAGTGAGCCGGAGCCCTTGGCGGCCTCTGTCACCACAACACCCAGACTCAGACCGCTGATAATGCGGTTTCGCTGAGGAAAGCAGTAGGGCTTGCTGGCCCTGCCGGGATAATATTCGCTGACGGCCGCGCCGGTTTTCAAAATTTCCTCCAGCAGTGGACGGTTACTTGCGGGATAGCAGCGGTCAATGGCTGTGCCGAATACGGCAACGGTAGGCATTCCGCCGGCCAGCGCCCCTCGATGGGCCGCCGTATCCACGCCGATGGCCATGCCGGAAATCACACAGGCACCGCTGCGGCTCAGTTGAAAGGCCAGCCGTTCCGCATGGAGCAGACCGTAGGCCGTGGCGTTTCGTGGGCCTACCACCGCAAAGGATGGCAGGGTGTTCAGATCGGGCAGTGTGCCCCGGACATACAGCACCGCGGGCGGGTCGGAAATGTCCCGCAGCCGCTGGGGATATTCCGGGCTCCAAAGGGGCAGTGGGCGCACGGAAAGGGCCTCGCAGCGCTTCAGAATCTCCTGGGGCTTTCGCATATCCCGTGCCTCCAGCGGCGTCATCATATCCGGCGGCATATCCAGCAGGGACAGCATTTCCCGGGCTCCCAGCTGCATCAGTACGGTGGGTGAGCCTTTCCACTCCAGCAGCTCCTTGCACTGGCGGTTTGTCGCGCCGATGACCTCACGCAGCCACAGCCAGAATTGGAGTTCCATGATACCGTTCATTTGCTCATCTCCCACATCAGGATTCCGGCGGCCACGCCGGCGTTCAGAGATTCCGCGCTCTGAATGGGTATGATGACGCTTCCTGTACAGCCGGCCGCCGTTTCCGGGGCGACACCGTGGGCCTCATTGCCCACGATCACGCAGCTGCGATGAAGATCCAGCCGTGTCACCGGCTGACTCTGGCTGTCCAGCAGCGCGGCATAGCTGGGGATGTTCTGCTCCCTCAGCTGCGCTTGCAGCTGCTGCGCCGTCATGGTATAGAGAGGAACCCGGAACAGGCTTCCCATGGCAGATCGCACCACCTTGGGACTGTAGGGATCCACACAGTCTCCCAGCAGAATCACGCCGTCCAGACCGAACGCATCGGCAGTGCGCAGGATCGTACCCAGATTGCCAGGATCCCGCAGCTGATCCAACGCCAGAAAGCGCTGCCCGGAAAGCTGCTCCCGGGGCCGGGGAATGGGCAGGGTAAACACCACGCCCTGTGGGGTGGGCACATCGCTGAGCTTGCGCAGCACACTCTCCGTCACCGCACGCACGGGACAGGGCAGGGCGGGCAGCCGCTCCAGACGGCTCTCCAGACAGAACACGCTTACCGGCGCTCTCCCGGAGCGCAGTGCCTCTTCCAGCAGTGTAAAGCCCTCACAAACAAACAGGCCCTGGGTCCTGCGCTGTCTGGAGGAACTCAAAAGCCCGCAGACCTCCTTGATCTGCGGATTTTCCCGGCTTGTAATGGTCAGCATAAATGCGCCTCCCCTGGGGCTCAGGCTTCCGCAGGGGATGTGGGGCGGAAGCCTTTACAATTAAATAAGAGATATCTGAAAACAATATAACAAACAGATGTTCTCATTTCAAGTGGTTGCGTGGAAAAAAACGAAAATTTGCAAAAAATCAGAGATTTTTCCGGGCGTGAGCACAGATGGCATCATAGGTCTGCTGGCTGATGTCGTGCTCCATTTTGCAGGCATCCTGCTCTGCCGTGGTTTCATCCACGCCCAGCGCCACCAGAAACCGCGTCAGGGTATGATGCCGGTCCAGCATTTTTCCGGCGATGGCCCGGCCGCTTTCCGTCAGGGTAATCAGGCCGTTTTTGTCCATGGTGATATAGCCGTTTTCCCGCAGC
This sequence comes from uncultured Oscillospiraceae bacterium, assembly GCA_964541085.1. GTDB lineage: Bacteria > Bacillota > Clostridia > Oscillospirales > Butyricicoccaceae > UBA4644. Next base: position 30,655 of record CAZIPA010000021.1, read on the forward strand.
CGCTTGGTGGTGTAGGTCACGCTGGGTTTGGTCACGCCCAGCGACTCCGCAATGTCAATGGAGCGGATATAGCCGTGCTTTTCCTGGAGCATCAGCATGGCCTCCAGATAATCCTCCGCAGCCCGTAATATCTTCATACAGTCTTCACCGGCTTTCTTCAGGGTATTCGCCGCCCGGGGGCAGACGATATAACTTCAGGTTATCACAGTCGGCCAAAAATTGCAAGTCGCAAAAAAAACTTTCCTTTCCCTCTTGACAACGGGAATTAGATATGTTAAACTGCGGACGGTTAAGGGAGCTTAACCATTGTTTCAGCCTGAATGTTAAAGAGATTTAACTGCAAATACCACCCGGCTTTCCCGGAAAGGCCGGGAGTCAGAAAGGAGTCAGGATATGATGCCCCTTGCGCTTGCCGTCATCGGCGAAGAAAATATCATCCGTAAGGTGGGCGGCAGCCCGGAAATGAAAAAGCATCTGGAGGATATGGGCTTTGTTTCCGGCGGCTCTGCCACCGTGGTTGCCGCCATGGGCGGGAATGTCATCGTGCGGGTCAAGGAGACCCGTGTGGCCATCAGCGAAGAAATGGCCCGCAAAATCATGATCTGATAAAAAATTTGAGATAAAGGAGAGGTCAACAATGAAGACACTGCGTGAAGCCGGCATCGGCCAGACCGTCAAGGTCGTCAAGCTCCACGGCGACGGCCCCGTGAAACGCCGCATTATGGACATGGGCATCACCAAGGGCGTGGAGGTTTATGTCCGCAAGGTAGCGCCTCTGGGCGACCCCATGGAGGTCACAGTGCGCGGCTATGAGCTGAGTCTGCGCAAGGCGGACACGGCAATGATCGAG